>NZ_QKKX01000008.1 GCF_003434305.1 Micromonospora sp. MW-13 | reverse complement strand
TCGGACTGGCCCGCCTCCACGTCCTGACCACGAAGGCGGCCGACGAGCAGGTGACCGAGGTACTCGCCGCAGCCGTCCGGCGGGACAGCCAGCTGCGCTACGAGGTCCACCACGTCGACGAGATCCACCCGACGGATCTGGTCGACCGGGCGGGCCAGCTGGACGCCCCGATGGTGCTGATCGCCGACGAGACACTCGACGACGACCCGGACGCGGTGGCCCGCGTGGGCGCGGCCCAGCGCCGGCTCCGCGACTCCGGTCGCGGGCTGGGGGTCCTCGGTCGATGCGCTGACTTCACCGTGGCCCTGCCGGGCGGGCCCGACAGCTGCTGGGGTTGCCTCCACCGATGGCTGGCGGCCCGCGCCGTCGCGGTCACCGGCCAGCCGCTGCCGCTGGCGGCGGCTCCCGCCGCGATCGCGGCTCTGCACCTGGCCCAGCACGCCTTCACCACCCTGGCCGGTGTGCCGCGCGCCGGCTTCGGGCGCATCGCCACCGTGGAACCGATCGCTCCGATCGTGCGCACCCACAAGCCACGCCGCCACCCGAGCTGCCCCCTGCACGAGTCGAGCCCGCCGCCGACTCCGCGCGGATCCTCACCGGCGACGCCGAGCCACGAGGACGACCTGGTCCGTCCGGACATCCCCGCGGCCGAGGACAGCGCGGCCCTGGTCGCTGTCGCGGACCGCATCGTCACCGTGACCTCGGGCTGGACCGACCACCTCGTCGGGCCGATCCACCACCTGGCCGAGGGCGACGCCGACCAGCTTCCGCTGGCGATGAGCATCTGCCGGGTCGCCGAGCCCGACAGCACCGCCGCGGCCCAGCTGACCACCAGAGTCGCCTGCCGCGCGGTGTCGCCGCGGGAGGCCCGCAACCAGGTGGTCCTGGCGGCGCTGGAGCACCTGGCCCGGCGGCTGGCCGTCGCTGCCGGGGTGCTCCCACCCGACTGGTTCGTCGGCGCCGGCTGGTCCCGCACGGAGGCCGGCTACCGGGCCCGCCTGGCAGCCTCCGCCGCCGTAGCAGTCGACGCCCCGGCGCCCGCCGGTTCGGGGACCGGTTCCGCCACGGACGCGGTGACGAGCCCGATCGGTGCGTTCCTCGTCGACGAGCTCGCCGCCGGCGGCCGGGAGTGGCGGCTCGACAGTGCGCAGACGATGCCCACCGGGTTCGTCCGCGTCCTGCTGAACACCTGCGGTGGTACCGTCGCCGGCTTCGGCGTGGACACCGCGCACGCCCGCGACAACGCCCTGCTCCGCGCCGTCGCGGACGGTCTGGCCGACGAGCCCGGGACAACCGCCGACCGGTACGTGCTCGCGCACCTGGCGCCGCCGGTTCGGACCTGGTCCGACGCCCTCGCCCGGCTCGGTGGGCAGACCCGACGGGACCCCGACCGGGACCTCGGTCACCTGCTCGGCTTCCTCGACGGCGAGGCGTACGTGGTCGCCACGCCGGGGGAGCTTCCGTGACGGCGGCGCTCACGTCGACGGTGGACGTGGTCGGGGTGGGCTTCCTGGCGAGGCAGCTCGCCGCGCGGCTGGTACGGCCCGCCGGGAGCAACCCCGGAGGTGTCAGCGTCCTGGTCGCCGAGCTCACCGAGGTGGACGCCTACCACGACACCATGGTGGAGTGCGTCGGGCTCGGACGCTCGCTGCTCTTCGTCGGCACGTGGCGGGGCCTGGTGTACATCGGCCCAGTGTGGGCGCCCGGCCGGGCGGGGTGCTTCCGCTGCCTGGTCACCCGGGTCGCGAACACGCCGTTCGGTCCCGACTTCAACGGCGATGCGGCATCGGACTCCTCGCCCCGCAACGTCGACGTGTGGACCCTCCGTCCGGCCGCGCTGGCCATGGTGGAGCGGTACACGCAGGCGTCCCTCGCCGAGGCCCTGGTGCCACCCGGCTCGGTCCTGGTGGTGGACGCGGAAGCCGGTACGGCTGAGCCGCAGGTCCTGCTGCCGGACTCCACCTGCGTCGGCTGCGGCCGGCCGGGGGCCGATACCGTGCCGACGTTCACCGCCGTGGACGTCGCCCTGCAGAAGCTGGCCCCGGCGACGCTGCGCACCGCACAGTTGGACGGCAGGACCGTCACCACCGACTATCTGTTCCCCGGGTTGGGCCTGTTCAAGGAGCTCAAGCAGGACCTGCAGAACCCCTACGGCGCCTGCTCGGTGGAGCTCTCCACCCGGTGGGGCCGGCGGGAGCCGGCCATCGGTCGGGCGCGCAGCTACGCCGACAGCCGCACGATCGCGGTCCTGGAGGGCCTGGAGCGCTACGCCGGCATGCACCGGGGCGGTCGGCGAGCGCCGGTCCGGGCCGCCTACGCCGACATCGCCGACCGGGCCCTGTACCCGCCCCGGCTGGGTACGCACCCGACCAGCTCGTACGCCATGGACGGCTTCCGTTACCGGGCCTTCGACCCCGAGACCGTCGTCGACTGGGTGTGGGGATACTCGTTCCGCGACGGCGAGCGGGTGCTGATCCCCGAACGGGCCGCGTTCTGGGGCCCCCGGCACGACGACGAGGTGTCGTTCTGCTACGACACCTCGAACGGATGTGCCCTCGGCAACTCGGTGGAAGAGGCGATCCTGCACGGCCTGCGCGAGGTGGCCGAGCGGGACTCGTTCCTGCTCACCTGGTACCGACGCCTGGCCCTGCCGGAGGTGGAGCTGCCCGCCGACGGCGAGCTCGGCACCCTGCTACGGAAGGCACGCCTGTTCACCGGATTCGACTTCCGGTGTTTCCAGTCCACCATGGAGTACCACCTGCCGACGTTCTGGCTCGTCGCGGAGGGCGGGCCCGGGCGGGAGCGGACGGTCGACGCTCCGGCGGTCTTCGCCGGGTCCGGTGCGCACCCCGACCCGGGACAGGCGGTCCTCGGCGGACTGCACGAGCTGATCGGCAGCATCCTGGCCACCCGGCACAGCTATCCGCGCCGCCGAGCCGACGGGCTGCGGATGCTCGACGATCCGACCCTCATCCGGCGAATGGAGGATCACTCACTGGTCGGCGCCCTGCCGGAGGCCCGCGACCGCTACGCCTTCCTCCTCGACGGGCGGCGTCCGACCGTCCCGCTGGCCGAGATCCCGGGGACGGTCGTCGAGCACGACCTGGACATCCGCGCCGATCTGCGCCGGGCGGTCGGCGATCTGCTCGCCGCCGGCCTCGACGTACTGGTCGTCGACCAGAGCATGCCGGAGCTGACCCGCAACGGGCTCCACTGCGTCCGGGTCATCGTGCCCGGCCTGGTGCCGATGACGTTCGGGCACGTCAACCGGCGTACCGAGGGGCTGCCGCGGCTCACGGACGGAACCGGGGTCCCGTACGACAGCCAGCTACTCCCCGGTGAGGAGGTGGGCAGTGTCCCGCACCCCTTCCCCTGATCGGATCGCCGAGCACCTGCGACTGCTCCGCGAGGATCCGCAGTCGGCGAACCCGCCCGGCTGGCGGGCGGACTTCAGCGACGGCCCCTGGCCGGTGAAGGTGCACCAGGGCGGTGAGCGGGCACCGGCGACCGGTGCGCTGGCCCGGGTGCTGCGGGGCACGGTGGCGGTGACCGCGGTCCGCGGGCCGTCCAAGACGCTGCGGCGGGCCGTTCCCTCGGGGGGCGCGATGCATCCCACCGAGGCGTACGTCGTGCTCACCGGGAGCGATCGGCTCTGCCACGTCGACCCGTACCGATTGGAGCTGCTGGCGCTGCCCGGCGACAGCCCGACCCGGCGCCTCCGGCAGGGCCTGTGCCTGGCCGCGGACGCGCCGCTTCCGGCCGTCGTGCTCCTGCTGACCAGCCGGTTCTGGAAGAACTTCTACAAGTACGGCGACTTCTCCTACCGGCTGGGGGCGGTCGATGCCGGGGTCGTGCTCGGGCGGCTGCTGCGCCTGGCCGGGAGCGAGTTCGGCGCCGCGTGGGTGCGGACCGACTTCGCCGACGACGCGTTGAACGACTGCCTGGGCGTGGACGGCCGCGACGAGAGCGTGTACGCCGTCGTCGGCTGCGGCCCCACCGTGGCGACCGGCGGTACGGACGTGATCGGCCGACCCGCCCCGCCGCCCCGCGTGGTGGAGCGGTCACGCCGGATCAAGCGCTCACCGGTCTTCGACATGGTGCACGCGTCCGCCCGCTCGGCCCCCGCTCGGGCGGTGGCCGCCGGGGCGCCCCCCGCCGCACCGGTCGCGGCGTCCGGTGCCGTCCGGGCGGAAACGGTGGAGTTGCCCCCGTCCCTCGCGGTCGATCTCACCGACGAGGACGTGATCGTCCGCCGGCGGTCCGGGGGGCGACAGTTCACGGGCCGGCCGGCCAGCCCGGCGCAGCTGGCCACCGTGCTCGGGCAGGCGGCCACAGCGATCACCACCCTGCGCCGCCGCGGTGGCCCGACGCTGCCGGAGATCACCTTCTGCACGGCCGTGCACCGGGTGCCGGGCGTCCCGGCGGGCTGGTACTCCTACCACAACGGCCGGCTCGTCCCGGTCGGTCGCGGCCCGGACCCCGACCTCGGCCCGTACCTGCAGGGCGCGCTCTTCGGCAGTTCGGTCAACGCCGAACTCGCCGCCTTCACCGTGCACACCGTCGCCTCGCCCAGGCAGGCGGGTCGGTCGGCCCGCCACTACCGCACGCAGCAACTGGCCGTGGGCGTGGCGATGGAGGCGGTGGTCCTGGCGGCGACGGCGGTCGGGCTGGGCAACCACCCGTTCCTCGGTTTCGACGCGCCAGCCATCGACGCCGCGTACGGCCTGGACGGCCAGGGCTCCGGCGCGCAGGCGCAGATCTGTGTCGGTGTCGTGCGCACCGGCTCCGAGTGGGAGGTGACGGTGAGGTCCCGATGACCGGAGAATTCAGTCCGTACGCGCTCTTCCGACGCGGCACGATCGGCTTGGCCGTCCTGGACGACCTGGTCCCCCGGCAGTTCTGGGCGTTGCTGGACGAGGTCGACGGCGCGGCGCGGCGACGGCGGCCTCTGGCGGAGAAGCTGGGTGACGCGCTGCACGCCCTGGTGCCGCAGGCGTCGCCCGAGGACCGTCGCGACCTGTTGGCGCTCCGCCGCGCCGTGCACAACGACCGGGTGGCCCGCTCGCCGTACCGGCGGGACCTGCTGCCCGAGCCGGTGCGGCACCTGCTGGACGAGTGGTGCCGGGAACGCGATGCGGCCGACGCCCTGGCCGCGCGGGTCCAGGAGGTGCTGTCCGCGGAGCTGACCGCCGGGCGTCGGGCGCTGGCGGCCGTGGCCCAGGGTGAGGAGTTCCAGCGCGGGGTGCAGCTCTCCGGCGAGGACGTCTACCGCGAGGTGATGGCGTACGCGGCGGACCCGTTCGACCAGGCCCGCAAACCGAGCCGGGCCCGGCGGGCCGAGAGCACGATCACGAGCTTCGCGTACCGGGTGGCGCTCAAACCCTCCCCGTTCGGGGCCTTCACCGAGATCGGTGCCGGGCCGTGGGAGTGGCGGGGGGCGCCGGGAACCCGTCGCACCCAGGTCCGGCTCAGCGTCGGCCTGCTCATGTGGATGGTGCACCAACTCCACCGCATCGACGGCGCCGACGACCTGCTGCGGATCCGACTGAACAACTCGCTCGCGGTGCGGGACGGTCGCGCGGTCTTCGTCCGCCGCCCCATCGAGGGCGCCGACGACGGGTTCGATCCGGACCGGGTCGTCGTCGCCCGCCACACCGACCTGGTCCGCATCCTGATGACCGCGCTCGGCGAGGGCGACCTGACGGTACGACAGCTCTGCGAGCGGCTCGTGGCGGCGGGGGTGGCGCCCACCGCGGTCAGGGAGACCATCGACAAGTTGGTCAAGGTCGGCCTGTGCCACCGGGGTATCGGCCTACCGGACCAGACCACCGACCTGGCCGGGCGGACCGCGGCGCTGCTGCGGAAGGTCGACACCCCGGCGGCGGCGAGCTGCGCGGAGATCTTCGAACAGCTCAGCGTCATCGAACGCTCCTACGGGTTCGCCAGCGCCCGGCGGCGCACCGGTCTGCTCGCCGAGTTGCGGAAGCTGGTACACCGGTTCGCCGAGGTGTGCGGCGGGCCGCCCCCGGCGCGGGAGGCGATGCGCGCGGCCATGTACGAGGACGTCGGCACCAACGCCCGGCCGAACTCGTGGCGGCCGGAGCTGCTGACCGCGAACCGCGAGTCCTTCGACCTGTTGCAGCGGCTGGTACCGGTACTCGACGACGCCACCATCGAGAAGCTGGGGCTGTACCGCTTCTTCACCCGACGCTTCGGCGCGACCGCCGAGGTGCCGCTCGTGGAGTTGTACCGGCAGTTCGCCGAGCTGCCGCCGGCGGAGGCGAGCGCGGTGATGTGCGGCGTGGACGATCCGGCCAGCGAGGGCGTCCGGGCGATGCGTGGCGAGTTCTTCGACCTGCTACGGGCGCGTCTGGGCGCCGCCGGGGGGGCGGAGCAGCTCACGCTGGACCCCGGCGACCTACGTGCCGTCACCGACCGGCTCCCGGCGTCGGTGCAGCCGTGGCGGTCGGCGGCGTACCGGGTGCAGTTCGACCAGGCGGGCAGCCGAGCGGTGATCAACGGCATGACCACCGGGCGCGGGGTGTTCTTCTCCCGGTTCTGCGATCTGCTGGAGCCGGAGGACGGTGACGGCTGGGACCTCGCCACGGCGCTGCGTCGGCACGTCGCGCGCACCGGTCCCCGGCAGACCGACCTCACGCTGGTGCTGGGGCTGAATTTCAACCTGCATCCCCGGCTGAGCCCGCTGGAGCTGGTGTACCCGGGCTCGGTGCCCGCGCCCGGCGGCCGGGCGGCGATGACGCTCGCCGATCTCACGGTGCGGGCCGATCCGGATCGGCACCGGCTCGTGCTGGTCTCCGGCCGCGACGGCGAGCCCATCGACCTGGTGCCGCTGAACTTCCTCTATCCTGCGGCGGCGCCGATGTTGTACCGGTTCCTGTGCGTGTTCGCGCCCACCCGCACCTACCGGGGTGGCCTGTGGGACCAGCTGGACCGCGCCGACGGCCCGCAGACCGGCCCCCGTCCCCGCCTGGTCCTCGGCGACCTGGTGCTGGATCGGCGGTCCTGGCGCTTCCGCGTCGACCAGCTCCCCGCGCTGGCCGAGCTGGAGCGCTACGAGGTCAGCGGGTTGACCGCCTTCGACAGCTGGCGCCGCTCCGTCGGCCTACCACGGGAGCTGTTCTTCCGGATGATGGCGCCGCCGGTGGTGCCCACCGGCAAGCGGGACCTGCTGGCCGAGACCCGCCAGTGGGCGCTGGAGGCGCGCAGCGCCCGGCTGCACAAACCGCACTACCTGGACGTACGCAACCCCTTCCTGTGTCACGTCTTCGCCAAGCAGGCGCGGGCGATGACGGGTGGGTCGGTGCTGTTCCACGAGTGCCTGCCGATACCCGAGCGCCAGAACGAGCCCGCTGCGGCCGAGGAGTTCTTCGTGGAGTTCAACCGGGCGGTGACCGATGTCGGATGACGTCTGGCGCAGTCTGCACGTGCACCGTTTCGGCCATCAGGACGCGTTCCTCGTCGATGGGCTGGCACCCGTGCTGGCCCGGCTACGGGCCGAGGGCGCGGTGCGCCGATCGTTCTTCCTGCGCTACTGGGAGGGCGGACACCACATCCGGGTGCGGGTGCGCACCGACCCGGCCGCTGCGGACGTCGTCGTGGCGCAGCTGGCCGAGGCGACGACGCGGTACCTGCGCGAGAACCCGGACGACGTCGAGTTCGACCAGGACGAGTTCATGCGGGAAGCGCAGCCCACGATGGCCGCTCTGGAGGCCGTGCCACCCGGGCGGATGTACCCACCGGACACCGTCCGGGCGGCGACCTACGCCCCCGAGTACGACAAGTACGGCGGCCCGGGCGGGGTGGCCATCGCCGAGGAGTTCTTCGACCGCAGCTCCAGGCTCGTGCTGACCGCCCTGGCACGGCTGGCCGCGCAGCCGGCTCGTCGGCTGGGTCTGGGCTTCACGATGATGCTGCGCGGGCTCTGCGCGGCCGGGCTCTCCCCGCCCGAGGTGGCGGTCTTCTTCCGCGACTACTGCCTGCTGTGGTCACCGTGGGTGTTCGACGAGTTCCTGGACACCTGGCCGACGCTGCTGGCGGACTGCGACGGCCCGGTGACCGAGCAGGCCCGACGGACGCTCGCCACGCTCCCCCTGGCCGACGGCTACAGCACCGCGGTACGGGCGGCTGTCGCCGCGGAGCACGCCGATCCGACGGTGCTGCCCGCGGTGACGTTGGCCGGGGCGGACGCGGACGACGCGCGTCGCCGACGGGTGCTGCTGGTCAGCTATCTGCACACCCACAACAACCGGCTCGGCCTGACCCCCGAGCGGGAGGCGTTCCTGGGTTTCCTCGGCCACCACGTCCTCAGCGGGTGCGCCGGCGTGGCCCCGGACCCCGACCTGATCGACCGCGTCCGCGCCTACCGGACGCACCGTCTCGGCACCCTGACCACGACCGCACCGTAACCGGAGGACACAGATGGATGTGACCGCTCGAACCTATCCCTTCACCCGGACCCGGCCGTTCCAGGAGCCGCCGGAGTGGGCCTGGCTGCGCGAGCACGCCCCCGTCTCCACGGTCAAGCTGGCCAGCGGCGACCCGGCCTGGGTGGTCACCCGCTACGAGGACGTCCGCGCCGCGATGACGGAACAGAGCTTCAGCCGCACCATCAACCGGGACGGCGCCGCGCGGGTCTCCACCGGATACCAGGCGGACCGGTCGAGCCCCGTCTTCAACTTCGGTGGTTCCATCTCCGAACCGCCCGGCCACACCCGCTGGCGCCGCATCGTCGCCAAGGCGTTCACCCAGCGCCAGGCGGACGTGATGCGGCCACGGATCGCCGCGCACACCGAAGAGATCCTCGACGAGATCGCGGCGAGGGGCGATCGCTTCGACCTGATGAACGACTTCGCCTACCAGCTACCGATCCGAGTGATCTGCGACCTGCTCGGTATCGAGATCGAGAACCGCCCCGAGTTCACCGAGCTGGCCGCCAAGCTCACCCGTCGGGACATGCAGTCGTCGTTCGCCGAGTTCGGCGAGGCGCTCGGCGGCATCGGCCGGTACGCCGCCAGGCTGATTGCCCGCAAGCGGCGCGCCCTCGGCGACGACCTGCTCAGCAAGCTGATCGTGTTGAAGGACGAAGACGAGTCGCAGCTCTCCAACGAGGAACTCGTCTCGACCGTGATCCTCCTGCTCATGGCCGGCTACGAGAGCACCGCCGTCCAGCTGGGCAACGCCTTCTTCGCGCTGTTCCTCAATCCGTCGCAACTGGCCATGCTGCGTGAGCGCCCCGAGCTGATCGGCAACGCGGTGGAGGAGCTGATGCGCTGGGGGCAGATGGGCACCGGCTTCGCCGTCGCGAAGTACGCCACCGCCGACACCGAGCTGGGCGGCGTCACGATCCCCGCCGGCGCGACGGTGTTCATCTCGCTCGGCTCGGGTAACCGGGACACGTCCGTCTTCGGGGTGGACGCCGATGTACTTGACCTGACCCGCCCGTCGGCCACCAGCCAGATCGCGTTCAGCCACGGGCCACACTACTGCCTGGGCGCGGCGCTGGCGCGGGCCGAGATGCAGGAGGGGATCTCCCGCATCCTGGCCCGCTTCCCCGGCCTGCGCCCCGACGGCGAGCTGTCCGACGTGGTCCTGTCGAGCAACCTGTTCACGTACTACCCACGTGAGCTGCCGGTCACGACCGCAGGGACGGTGCGATGACCACGTCGCCGCTCGCCACCGCGGACCTTCCCGCCGGGCTGCAGTGGGACGCCGACCGCAGCCGGTTGAAGGTCCGCGACCCGCGCCTGGCGGAGATCGTCCTGCGCGACCCGCACATCATCACCGGGGTCGACCACGGCAAGTCGGACCGGGCGGGTGCCCTGCCGCCACCCGGTCAGGCGCCCACGATCACCCAGTTCTTCGAGCTCTGGTACACCGTCGGCGAGCATTACCACGTCTTCAACACCGAGCTGCGCCGGGCGTTCACGGCCCGGACGGTCGGCAGCTTCGAAGCGGCCTTCCTCGATCTGGCCGACCGGTGTGTGACGGCCATGCCGCCCCGGGGCGACCTGGCCCGCGACTACCTCTCGCCGTACTTCATGCACAGCACCTTCCTCGTCATCGGAGTGCCCGAGGCGGAGTGGCCCCGGCTGACCAAGGTCGCCCGGTTGGTCATCCACCTGTTCAAGCAGCAGCTGCTGGGGGTCACCGAGTACGGCCCGCGGGAGGCGTCCGCCTTCGCGACGTCGATGCGCTACCTGAAGCACCTGACCGACCAGCTGCTCACCGGTCCGGGCGAGGAGCCGTTCCTCCTGGCCGCCCGTCAACTGGCGCGGATCGACCCCAGCACCTGGCCGATCGCCGCCTTGGTCGGGCAACTGCTCATGGCCGGCATCGAGCCGATGATCGTCGGGTCGAGCATCGCCTGCCGGGACATCTGGTCCGCGCCGCACCTGCGCGACGCGATCCTGCGCGAGACCGTCGAACCGACCGACCTGGCCGAGGAGGTGCTGCGCCAGAACCCGCCGTTCGGCAACATCTTCCGCTTCGTCAGCGAACCGTGCGACTGCCTGGGGCTGCCGCTGCCCGCCGGCACGATCGTGGCGATCGACGTGGCCGTGGTGAACCTACAGCGGACCGCCGCCGCCGACCCGGCCCACGGCTGCCCCGTCCGCCCCAGTGAGGTGCTCACCTTCGGCAAGGGCACGCACTACTGCCTGGGTGCGCACAGCGCGCGGATCCAGATCGCGGCGGGGGTACGCCAGCTGGTCCACGGCCGACCCGAGCTGCGGATCGACGTCGCCGGCACACGGATCGACACCCACAACAACCTCAAAGAGGTACGCAGTATCCCGTACCGGATCGGGGACGAGAATGTCGACTGAGCCGGGCGCGGCCACCGTCCTTCCCGGCGTACCGCTGGTGACCACCGGACTGGGGCCGACCGGCGAGCCGCTCCCGCCGGGTCTGCACTGGCGCCCCGACACCCGCCAGTGGGTGGTGCGCAGCCACGACCTCGCCGACACCGTCCTGCGCGACCCGCACATCGGCACGGCGCTGGACCCCGAGCGGGCCGGGATCCCGCTGCCCGGGGTGGCCGACGTCCCGTCCGTGGCCCAGTTCTTCGAGCTGTGGTACCACCGCGGCGCCAACCACCCGACGTTCAGTCGGGCGCTGCGTCGAGCGTACGCACCATCCGCGGTGGGCGAGTTCGTCGACGCGTTCGCCGACCTGGCCACCGCCCGAGCGGCGGCCCTGCCGCCGGCGGGTGACCTGGTCGCGGAGTTCATCGAGCCGTTCTGCCTGGACGGCACGTTCCGACTGATGGGCTTCCCGCCATCCCGATGGCCGGCGCTGGCCAAGATCTACAAGATCGTCATGTACGTCATCCGCGCCCGCTTCCGCGGCGTGCTCGACCTGCCCGAGCAGACCACAGCGGCGTTCGCCGCCGCGATGCGTTACCTGCGGCAAACCGTGGAGGAGTTGACTGCCGCGCCGGCGGCCACGCCGCTGGCGGCCTGCCTGCGGACGTACGCCGAGGCGGAGGGCCCGGACCCGTGGGCGGACGTGGCGACGGTCGCCCAACTGCTGGCGGCCGGAGTCCCCCAGGTCACCACCGGGATCGGCGTGGCCTGTCACGCGCTCTACGGCGACCGGGCGCTGCTGGCCTCGGCCAGGGCAGGCGGGATCGAGCTGACGGATGTCGCCGAGGAGGCCATGCGGTTGTCGCCGCCGTTCCTCGGTGTCTATGGCTGGGTGACGACGGACTGCGACTGCCTGGGCGTACGGCTGCGACCACGCGACGCGGTCGTCGTCGACATAACCGCGGTCAATCTCGACCCCGATCGGGTGCCGGAGCCGACCAGCTTCTGCCCCGGTCGCAGCCGTAGCGTCAACATCACCTTCGGCAAGGGCGCGCACTACTGTCTCGGCGCCGCCAGTGCACGCATGCAGGTCGTGGCTGGCCTGGCCGGGCTGGTCGGCCGGCGGGACGTGCACCCGGACGTCTCCGGCTTCCGGGTGACCGACGACGGCTTCGCCCGGGCGGTGCACGCCCTGCCCTACCGGATGGACGTCACCGGCGGCGACCGCTGAGTGGACAGCGGGCGGCTAGTTCGGTAGCGACGCCGACCACGGCATCGCCGCCACGTCGGCGGGGATCCTCGGCTGCGGCACTGCCCGCCGCGGCACCGCGTGCGTCGCCTGCCACGTCTCGGTCAGGTCCGTCGTCGCCTGGTCGGCGCTGAGCATCGAGCGGTGCAGGCGACGTAGGGCCGGCGCCGGCTCGAGACCAAGCTTCTCGGTGAGTCCAGTCCGGAGCCGTTGGTACGCCTCCAGTGCCTCGCACCGTCGTCCCGACCGGTAGAGCGCGAGCATGAGATGAGCCACCAGGCCCTCGTGGGTGGGGTGCTGCGCGGTCACCGCGGAGAGCTCACCGAGCAGCTCGTGGTGGCGACCGAGGCGCAGGTCGGCCTCGATCCGACAGTCGAGGGCGTTGAGCCGAATCTCGCTGAGGCGCTGAGCGTATATCCGCAGCCGTCGGCCCGCCTGAACGTCCACCAGGGCCGGGCCCCGCCACCAGCTCAGCGCCTCGGCGAACGCGCGGGCCGTCGCGGCGTAATCTTGCCGCTCCCGGGCACGGTGTCCCACGTTGGCGAGTCGCTCGAAGTGGCTGGCGTCGACGGAGTCAGCCGGCACCCGTAGCTGGTAGCCGGCGGACGTGGTCACGAGGACCTTCTTGGCGTCGTCCGCCACACCCGCGTGCCGCGCGGCGGCGTCGATCAGCTTGCGAAGGCTGAGAATGTAGGTCTGGGTCGTGGTGCGGGCGTTGCGGGGCGGCGACCCCTGCCATAACTCGGAGATCAGCACATTCATGGGGACAACATCATTAGTGTGCGCGGCCAATACGGCGAGCACTGTGCGGGGCTTGGCTGCTGTCGGCGCGATGGGTCGGTTGTGATGAGTGGCGGCGAGCGGGCCAAGGATTGCGATACGCAACGTTCGTCCCCCTATTAATTGCATGGCAGGGCAGCATGTTCCGCACGGCACTGAAACTGGCAGCCCATAGCACGACTGAACAGAGCATAACTGAGACTCACGATCCACATTGACTCGCAGATTGGCGGCGGCCGTCACTGTCCGCAGTGTCCGCGGGGTCCGGGCGCAGGTCGGCGGCCCGTCGGCGGCCGACCCCCGGGAGCAGTACGCACTGCCCTCGAACCGGGACTCTTCACTGGTCGCACCCGTCCGGAGGACCCGCACCAGTCAGCCTGGTCGACCGACCACCCCCACCCCCTGGCCGGCCATCGCGACGCCCTGTCCCCTCCGACAGGACGGGGAGCCGCCGCATCGAAGTGTCTAGCAACCGACTCTTTCGTGCTCCTCCCCGGTCGACGCGAACGTGGCTACGCGTGCCCGGGCGACACGCTAACGTGGCTGCGCGTGTCTGGGCAACAGCGGGAGGTGACTCCACGGCGGCCGTCGCGACGCACCCGTCGGTGTTCGGGCGCCGGGCGCCAACCCGGAGGCCCCCGCCCCTTCGACTTCGCCGACCTCGGTCTTTCGCCAACTGTTGATCGGGTTCGCCGTGCCGAGTAGTTGATCTTCTGGTTGGTTGTCCTGCCGGTGGGCGTGCTGATGGCCCGGCGCGGGTGACCGGGTTCCTCCGGGCCGCTCGTGGTGCTCGGGTGGGATGTCAGGTGAGGGGTCGGGGCAGCGCGGCCAGACGGCCGAACGCGGCGGCGGGGGTGGCGGCCCATGGCCAGGTCGCGGCGACGCGTAGGTAGGTGCGGCGTGCGGATCGGGTGATCTTGGCGGGACGCGCAGTAGCCGGTAGCGCAGCTTCTTCGGCTCGGCCGTGGCCAGGTCGCCGGCCAGGAGGAGGCTTGTTCCCCGTGCTAAAGTCTGCGCGTGCCCAACCTCGACATAATCACCACGAGGTCCGATCCCGCCGTTCAGAGAATCATCGACGTCACAAAGCACTCGAGGTCCGTTGTTCGGACGGCGCTGATTGAGGACGCCGAGCCTCTCGTGCAGTGCATTCGCGCGGGCGTGGAGTTTGTCGAGGTATACGGGAACGAAACCAATCCCTTGCCGGATGCGCTTCTCACCGCTTGTCGGCAGCGGAACATTCCGGTCCGGCTGATCGAATCGTCGATCGTGAAACAGATTTTCAAGACCGACAAGATACCCAAGACATTCGGCATCGCCCGGGTGCCGAGGCCGTGGGGCCTGAACGATCTGGCCCGCTCGACCGGCGATGTCATCGTCCTTGATGGCGTGAAGATCGTCGGTAACATCGGGGCCATCGTGCGGACGTCGTTCGCGCTCGGCGCCGCGGGCATCGTGCTCGTGGACAGTGATCTTGTCAGCATCGCGGATCGCCGGCTGGTCAGGGCGAGCCGGGGATATGTCTTCTCGCTGCCCGTCATTCTCGCGTCACGGGCGGAGGCAGTCGACTACTTCCGGAGCAAGGACATGCGACTGATGGCCTTCGATGCCGACGGGAAGTTCGCCGTCAGCGATCTCCGCAACGTCGACGAGCGGTTGGCACTCCTGTTCGGCAGCGAGAAGACCGGCACGTCGAGCGACTTCGAGGAAATCTCGGCCGGCTCGGTCTCGATTCCCATCAATCCCGCCGCCGAGTCACTCAACGTCTCCGTCTCCGCCGGTATCGCGCTGTACGAACGGGTCGCCCGCAACATCTCCCGTTGAGCCGAGCGGTAGCCGACCGCGCTACCGCGACGACACCGGCCGCCCGGCCTCCGAACCGCCGCAGGCTCCCCTTCCGAGGAGCCTGCGGCTGCGAGCGGTTGCCGGCGCCGAGTCGTACGACCGTCACAGCATCGCCGCTGCCGTCAGCTTGGAGCGCTGACGATCGGCTGGCTGGCCGGATGCCCGCGCCGCGTGTGCGACGCCCAGGTCCTCGCTGCCGAAGACCTGGGCGCGTTCGAAGGGCTCCGGACCCGCGAAGACGGGCTACGCGAGGCCCTTGAGCAGCTCACGGGCCATCACGATGCGCTGAACCTGGTTGGTGCCCTCGTAGATCTGGGTGATCTTGGCGTCCCGCATCATCCGCTCGACCGGGTAGTCGCGGGTGTAGCCGTAGCCGCCGAGGAGCTGCACCGCGTCGGTGGTGATCTCCATGGCGGCGTCCGAGGCGAAGCACTTGGCCGCCGCGCCGAAGTAGGTCAGGTCGGCGTCGCCCCGCTCGGACTTGCCGGCTGCCGTGTACGTGAGCTGTCGGGCCGCCTCCAGTTTCATGCCCATGTCGGCGAGCATGAACTGGATGCCCTGGAACTCGGCGACCGGCCTGCCGAACTGCCTGCGCTCGCGGACGTACCCCTTGGCGTAGTCGAGCGCACCCTGGGCGATGCCGACGGCCTGCGCGGCGATGGTGACCCGGGTGTGGTCCAGGGTCTTCATCGCGGTGGTGAAGCCGGTGCCCTCGGCGCCGATCATCCGGTCGGCCGGGATGCGGACGTTGTCGAGGTAGACCTCGCGGGTCGGCGAACCCTTGACGCCGAGCTTCTTCTCCGGGGCGCCGAAGCTGACCCCCGGGTCGGACTTCTCGACGACGAACGCGGAGATGCCCCTCGACCGGGCTGTGGGATCGGTCACGGCGAAGACGGTGTAGTACTCCGAGACACCCGCGTTGGTGATCCACCGCTTCACCCCGTTGAGCACCCAGTGGTCGCCGTCGCGGACCGCCCTGGTGGTCATCGAGGCCGCGTCGCTGCCGGCCTCCGGCTCGGAGAGGCAGTACGAGAACATCGCCTCCCCGGCGGCGACCGGGATGAGGTACCTGCGCCTGAGTTCCTCGGAGCCGGCCAGGATCAGCGGCATGGTGCCCAGCTTGTTCACCGCCGGGATCAGTGACGACGAGGCGCAGGCCCGGGCCACCTCCTCGATCACGATGGCCGTGGCCAGGGCGTCCGCGCCGGCGCCGCCGTACTCGACGGGGATGTGCGGGGCGTGGAAGTCGGCCGAGCGGAGCGCGTCGTAGGACGCCTTCGGGAACTCGCCCGTCTCGTCCGCCTCGGCTGCGTGCGGCGCCACCTTCGCCGCGCAGACCTCACGCACCGCCTCGCGGATCGCCCCGTGCTCCTCGGGCAACCGGTAGACGTCGAACGACTGTTCTGCGGCCATGTCGGCCCCTCCCCTTCACCGCTATCATGCGCAGTCTGTAGCGTCTCGGAACCGCCGACGGCGCAGACTGAAGGATAGCCACCAGCGCTCGGATGATCCTTACCGCCGCGTAGGCTCGGGCCTGACGGAGGCGTCGATGCGGCACGGTGAGCACAAAACGACACAATTCCCTTCGGTGCCGGGCCAGGCGCCGCAGCCGATTGCGACGCGAGGAAGCGCCGCCAGCGCGAGCGGAGAAGACAGGCGTGACGATCCCGTACCCGAACACCCAACCGATGCCAGCCATCGCCGCGGTGACACCGCCGTCGGGCGCGGCCCGGCCCCGGGTCACCTTCCTCGGCACCGGGTACCTCGGTGCGACGTACGCCATCTGCTACGCCGAACTCGGCTACGAGGTGCTCGGCTACGACGTCGACGCTGACAAGATCGCCAAGCTGAACGCCGGCAAGGTGCCGATCCACGAGCCCGGCCTCGACGAGTTGCTGCGGCGCAACCTGGCCGCCGGCCGGCTGCGGTTCAGCACCGACATCGCCGAGACCGCCGAGTTCGGTGACGTGCACTTCATCTGCGTGGGGACCCCGCAGCGGGCCGACGGGATGGGCGCCGACCTGTCGTACGTCGAGGCGTCGGTGACCAGCCTGGCCCAGCACCTGACCCGCAAGGCGCTGATCGTCGGCAAGTCCACCGTCCCGGTGGGCACCGCCGAGTGGGTGGAGCAGCTCGTCGGCAAGCACACCCCGGCCGACCTCGGGGTCGAGGTGGCGTGGAGCCCGGAGTTCCTCCAGGAGGGCTTCGCCGTCGACGACGTGCTGCGCCCCAACCGGATCGTGGTGGGCGTCAAGAGCGAGTGGGCCAACGGCATGCTCTACGCCGCCCACAAGGGCGTCTTCGACCTGGCCGCCACGGAGGACCGGGAGGTCCCGCTGGTGGCCACCGACTTCGCCACCGCCGAGCTGGTCAAGGTCGCCGCGAACGCCTTCCTGGCCACCAAGATCTCGTTCATCAACGCGATGGCCGAGGTCTGCGAGGCCTCCGGCGGCGACGTCACCCAGCTCGCCCGCGCCATCGGGTACGACCCCCGGATCGGCAACCGGTTCCTCCAGGCCGGGCTCGGCTTCGGCGGGGCCTGCCTGCCCAAGGACATCCGCGCCTTCCAGGCCCGCGCCCAGGAGTTGGGCGCCGGCGAGGCGCTGCGTTTCCTGCACGAGGTCGACCTGATCAACCTGCGCCGCCGGACCCGGGTCGTCGGGCTCGCCGCCGAGCTGCTCGGCCGCCGCTCCGGGCCGGCCGGGCCGGACCTGTCCGGCACCCGGGTCGCCGTGCTCGGCGCGACCTTCAAGCCCAACACCGACGACGTCCGCGACGCCCCGGCGCTCGCCGTCGCCGGGCTGCTCGGCAAGGCCGGGGCGGACGTGCACGTGTACGACCCGCAGGGCACCGAGAACGCCCGCCGGGTGGCCCCCGAGCTGACGTACGAGTCCAGCATGGCCGACGCGGTGACCGGGGCGGACCTGGTCTGTGTGCTCACCGAGTGGGCCGACTTCCGCAACGCCGACCCGGTCGCCCTCGGCGAGCTGGTCGCCGGCCGCCGGGTGGTCGACGGCCGCAACTGCCTCGACTCGACACTGTGGACGCAGGCCGGCTGGGAGTACCGGGGCATGGGCCGCCCCTGACCCGCCCGCCACCGCCGAACCGCTCCACCTCAGCCACCTGCGACGGCCGGCCGCGGCACCCCGCCGTGGCCGGCTGTGCGTTGTTCGTCAGCGTCAACCCGCCGACAGGTGTCGAAATCCGCGCCGGCTCAGGGCATGCTGCGACAGTGGGAATCCACAGTGCGGGCCAGCGGGTGGAGGGGTGTCGTGCAGACCTTTCAGTGCTCCTCGTGCGGCCGGGAGATCAAGCCGGCCGCCCAGTGCCCGCACTGCGGCGCGCACCAGCCCCAGTGGGCCGGACACCTGGCCGACGTCGAGCGCTCGATCGCGGAGATGAAGGTCCGCGAGGCCGCCATCGCCGCCGAGCAGCGGCAGATCGCCGCGAAGATGCAGGCCGCGCTCTTCCAGCGGGACATCCTCGCGCACGCCGGTGAGGAGCGGATCAAGCAGGCCACCCGTCCCCGGCGGGTGCTGCGCCGCCGGGCCGGTCGCCGCCCGCCCACCGCCACCGCCGGGGCGCCGCCCCGGGTGCCCCGGCAGGGTGCCGCGCCGCCCGGACCGCAGGATCCGCCCCCGCCGTCGTCGTCGGCCCGTTGGCTGGACGCCGACAACCCCGAGCACCCGCCGGAGGCGTCCTCGCGGGAGGTGCAGAACATCCCCCTCGGGCTGGGCGCGCTGCTGCTCGCCGTGGCCGCGGTGGTCTTCGCCGCGGTGGCCACCAGCTCGATGGACGCCCTGTCCCGGCTGGGCATCCTGCTCGTCGCGACGGTGCTGCTGCTGCTCGCCCCGCCGGTGCTGGCCCGGCGCGGCCTCACCTCGACCGCCGAGACGATCGCCGCCGTCGGCCTGCTGCTGGTGCCGCTGGCCGGGTACGCGCTGTGGGCGGTGGACCGGATCGGCGGCGGGGGCGTGTCCGGGGCGGTCTTCGCCGGGTTGATCTTCGCGGTCACCAGCGCCGTCGGGTTCGGCTACGCGTTCTGGACGGGGCTGCGCGCGCCCCGCTTCGCCGCCGTGCTGGCCGCGCAGCCGGTGCTGCCGCTGCTGGCGTACGGGTGGGTCACCGGGCCGGCCGGCTGGGCGCTGGTGCTGACCGTGGTCGCCGTCGTGGACCTGGCGCTGGCCCGCTCCCCGGTCACTGTCGAGCGGCCGGTGCGCGAGGACCTGCCGACGCCCGCGGCCCCGCCGGCCACCACCGCCACCACCGCCACCGCCCCGCCGCCCCGCCGGTCCGAGGAGGACGGCCGGCCGGAGGGCGCCCCGGAGGAGTCCGGCGAGGTGCTCGACGGCACCGGTGACGCGTCCGTCGCCGCCCCGCCGGCCCGGCCGGTTCCAGGGCTGGGCGCGCTGACCTGGCTGTTGCACGCCGCGGCGGTGGCGCTGGCCCTCGCGTACGCGGTGACCGCGCTGCTGCGCGCCGGCACGGTGCCGCCGGCGGCCGGAGCGGGCACGGTGCTGCTGCTGGCCGCGCTGGTGGGGCTGGGCGGGGCGCTGGTGCTGCGCCGCCCGCCGCTGCCCGACGTGGCCACCGGCATCCTCACCCTCGCGGTGATCGGTGCGCTGGGGCGGGTCGCCTCGGTGGCCTTCCCCGGCCGGGCCCTGCTGCTGATCGCCGCCGTCATCACCCTCACCGGGCTGGCCGTGCGGGCCGTACCGGAAGCCGCCCGGCGCGGGCCGCAGCTCGCTTCGGCCGCGGCGCTCACGGTCAGCGGCCTGGTGGTGGCCGGCGGCGCGCTGCGCGCCGGGCTGGCCCCGGCCCAGGCCGCCACCCCGGCCTGGGCCGCGGACCTCGCCCACTACCCGGCCGAGCTGGCCGCCTCGGTCGGACCGGCGGCCTGGCAGCTCGCCGCCAGCGCCTTCCTGCTCACCATCGCCGCGGTGCTGGCCCTGCCGCCGGAGATCCGCCGCGAGTTCGCGGTCGCCGGGGCGGCGCTGACCGCGCTCGCCGTGCCGGCGTCGTTCGCCCTGGGCTGGGCGGCGGCGCCGTGGCCGATGGTGCTGGCCGCCATCGGCATCGGCGCGGCCGGGCTGACCGCCGCCACGACGCGGGCCGCCACCGTGCACGCGGTCGCCGCCGCCGTGGTGGGCCTGCTCGGCGCGGGCGCCGGGCTGGCCCGGCCGGCGCTGACCGCCGCCGTGCTGCTCGCCCTCTTCCTGGCCGGCGCGCTGGTCGCGGTGGCACCCCGGATCCGGATCACCCCCGCCACGGGAGGCGTCGTCTCCGCCTGGGCCGCCGGTGGCGCGGCGTTCGCCCTGCCCGGCGCGGTGGCCGCGTTCGTCGCCGCGACCGTGCCGACCGACCCGACGCCGACCCCGGCGAGCCTGCGCGAGGCCACCGTGCCGGTGCTGGCGGCGAGCTTCCTGGCGGTCTGCGTCACCCTCGGGTACGCCGCCCTGGTGCAGGTGTCCGAGCGGCACATCCCGACGCCGCTGGCCGTGGGCACCGGGCTCGGGGCGCTGGCGGTGACCGCCGCCGCGTTCGGCGCGCCCGGGGCCACCGTCGCGGACGCCTGGGTGGGCGGGCTGCTGTTCGTGGCCGGGGTGCTGGTCTTCCTGGCCCCGTCGATCGACGCGGGACGCCGCTCCGACCTGGCCCTGGACGGCTCCGACCTGGCCGCCGCCGCGGTCACCGCGGCGCTGATCGCCACCCTGGTACGGATCGGGGCGGTGCTCACCCCGGGCGGGCAGCTCGTGGTGGCCGCCGCGCTCGTGGCGGTGGTCGCCGTCGCGGCCCGGGCGATGCCCGAACAGTGGCGGCGCGGGCCGATCCTCGGACTCGCCGTCGGCGGCACCCTGATCGGGCTGCTCGCGGGCTGGAGCGCCCTGCGCGGCGGGTGGGGCGTGCTGGCCACCCCGGGCCCGATCTGGGCCGGCGACCTGTCCGGGTGGCCGGCCGCGCCGGTCGGCGGGTCCACCTGGCAGGCGCCCGTCGCGCTGGCGCTGCTCGGCGTCGCGGCCGGGGTGCTGCTGCCGACCCCCTGGAGGTACGACGTCTCGGGCGCCGCCGCCGTCCTGGCCACCATCGGGGCGCCGGCCGCCTTCGACCTGCCCTGGTGGTCGCCGGTGTTGGTCGGCCTGGCCGTCGCCACGGCCTTCGGCACGGCCGCGGCGGCCTCGATCGACCCGCGCGCCGGGCTGTCCCGGGCCACGGTGGCCGGGGTGGTCGCCCTGCACGCCGCCGGTGCCGGGCTGGTCCGGCCATGGACGACCGCGCTGGCGCTGGGCGGCATCGCGCTGATCGGCGTCGTCGTGGCCGC
The DNA here is from genome assembly GCF_003434305.1 of Micromonospora sp. MW-13. Classification (GTDB taxonomy): domain Bacteria; phylum Actinomycetota; class Actinomycetes; order Mycobacteriales; family Micromonosporaceae; genus Micromonospora. Next base: position 6,213 of record NZ_QKKX01000008.1, on the reverse strand, counting down.
CCTGGCCCGGGTGTTCGCCGCCCCGCTGGTCGAGGACGTCGACACCGAGGGGATGCCGCCGCACCTGGTGCAGATCGGTGGGGCCGCCGCCGGGGCCGCGCTGCTCGCGTCGCCCGGCGCGGTGGCCGCCCTGGCCGCCGAGTTCGGCCGGTCGCCCGAGGTGGTGCTGACCGCCGCGCTGGCCGCGTCCAGCCTGGGCCTGGCCGCGGTCGCCGCGGTCCGCCGGCAGGTGCCGCAGTACCTCCCGTACGCCAGCGCGGCCGTGGTGGGCGGCGCGACGGTCAGCGCGGTCGCCGCGATCGTGGCCGGCCTGCCCGCCGGTGTGTACGCCGCGGCCGGCGCGCTGCTCGGGGTGCTCGCCGAACTGGTCCGCGCCGCCACCGTGCCACCGGCCGGCTCGGCCCAGCCGATCCGGCGCTGGTCGGTGCTGCTCGACGGCGCCCTGCGCCGGGCGCCCGACGACGATCCGGCGGCGGTGCGCTGGCGGGTCAGCCCGGCGGCCGGGGCGCTGGCCGCCGCCGCGCTGCCGACCGCGCTGGCCGTGGCCTCGCTCGCCCCCACGCTCAAGGTGGCGCTGGTCGAGCCGTACCGGTCGCTGGGCCGGGTGTGGCAGGGGCCGCCGCCGGAGCTGATCATCCCGCCCGCCGGCGCGGTCGACCCGACGCACGTGCTGACCGCGCTGCTGCTCACCGTGACCGCGGCGCTGGCCGCCGTCGGGTTCAGCGGCGGGCGGCGGTCCCGGGCCGTGCCGGTGGTGCTGCCCGGCGCGGCGGTGACCCTGCTGATCACCCCGGCCGCCCTCGGCCACGGCTGGCCGGTGAGCACGCTGGCGGCGCTGTCGGTGTTCACCATCTCGATGCTGGGGCTGGCGCTCACCCCACCCCCGCCGCTGGCGGAGCGGGCCCAGTCGCTGCGCACCGCCCGGGTGCTGGTCTTCGTCATCGGGCTGGCCGGCGGCGGGGCCGGGCTGCTGGGCAGCTTGGCCACCCGGGAGCTGACCCTGTTCACCCTGGGCGGGGCGGTGGGCGTCGGCACCGTCGCCGCCCTGTACGGCACCACGCAGCGGGCCCGCATCCTGGGCTGGCTGTTCGCCTCGCTGATGGCGCAACTGTTCGTCCTCGTCGCCGGCCTGGTCGCCGGGCTGGCCGCGGTCTGGTCCGCGTTCGGGGTGCTGGCGGTCGGGGCAGCCCTACAGGTGTTCGCCGCGACCCTGCCCCGGCTGCGCCGCCCCGAGGCGCAGCGCGAGGCGGCCACGGTGGAGTGGAGCGGGTACGCTGCCGCGCTGATCGCCCTGGCGCTGGCCTTCGACTCGCCCCGGCACATCGCCGCGCTGCTGGCCGCCTGGGGTGCCGTGCTCGGGGTGGCCGCCGCCCGGCCGAACCGTCGGCCGGTGGAGCGGCAGATCCTGTTCTGGGCGGTGGTGTTCTGCGAGATCGTCGCCTGGTGGATCCTGATGCGGGTCGCCGACGTGGCGCTGCCGGAGGCCTACACTCTGCCGTTCGCGGCGCTGGCCCTGCTGGTCGGGGTGCTGGAGTTGCGGCACCGGCCGGACCTGCCGAGCTGGGTGGCGTACGGGCCGGCGCTGGTCGCCGCGTTCGTGCCGACCCTGGCGATCGTGCTGGCCACCGACTCCAGCATGCTGCGCCAGGTGCTGCTGCTGCTCGGCGCGGTGGCGGTGCTGATCTTCGGCACCACCAGCCAGCAGCAGGCCCCGGTGATCGTCGGGGCGGCCGTCACCGCGATCACGGCGGTGCACGCGCTGTTCAGCCTCGGCCCGTGGCTGGTGCTGATCCCGGTCGGGCTGGTCCTGCTGGTCCTCGGCGCGAGCAACGAGCGCCGCCGCCGCGCCCAGGAACGGCTCCAGACCGCCCTGCGCGGCATGCGATAGAACGGAGGGGCCCTGGGGCGTGGCTGCCGTGTTGGGCCGAGTGGTCCGGCCACGAACGTGAGCGCCGGCGGCCGGCGGGGGTCAGCCCGGGCCGGCGGGGGGGGGTCAGCCGAGGGAGGCGTGCAGGGCGGCCTCCTTCTCGGCGACCAGCTCCTCCAGGCTCTCCTGGTACGCGACCATGCGCGCCCGCAGTTCCTCGTCGGCGGCGGCCAGGATGCGGACGGCGAGCAGCCCGGCGTTACGGGCGTTGCCGATCGACACGGTGGCCACCGGCACGCCGGCCGGCATCTGGACGATGGACAGCAGCGAGTCCATCCCGTCGAGGTACTTCAGCGGCACCGGTACGCCGATCACCGGCAGCGGGGTGACCGAGGCGACCATGCCGGGCAGGTGGGCGGCCCCGCCGGCCCCGGCGATGATCACCTTGAGTCCCCGGTCGGCGGCGGTGCGGCCGTACTGGATCATCTTGTCCGGGGTGCGGTGGGCGGAGACCACGCCGACCTCGTAGCCGACCCCGAACTCGGCCAGCGCCTCGGCGGCGGCGTTCATGGTCGGCCAGTCCGAGTCGCTGCCCATGATCAGTCCGACGGTGCTCATGCTGGTCTGCCTCTCGTTCGCGATCGCTCGCACGCTCACTGGTGGCCCTCGCGGAGCCAGCGGGCGGCCTGGGCGGCCCGGGCCCGTACGTCGTCCAGGTCGGCGCCGAGCACCGTGACGTGGCCGAGCTTGCGGCCGGGGCGCACCTGCTTGCCGTAGAGGTGGACCTTCGCGCCCGGCTCGGCGGCGAAGAGGTGGTGCAGCCGCTCGTCGATCGACATCCCGCCCGGCTCGCCGCCGAGCACGTTCGCCATGGCCACCGCCGGGGCGGTCAGCGCGGTGTCCCCCATCGGGTAGTCGAGCACGGCCCGCAGGTGCTGCTCGAACTGCGAGGTCCGGGCCCCCTCGATCGTCCAGTGGCCCGAGTTGTGCGGGCGCATGGCCAGCTCGTTGACCACCAGCCCGGCCGGCGTCTCGAACAGCTCCACCGCGAGCAGGCCGACCACGCCGAGCGCGGTGGCCAGGTCGATGGCGAGCTGCTGGGCGGCGACGGCCCGCTCCTCGTCCAGCCCCGGCGCGGGCGCGAGCACCTCGACGCAGATCCCGTCGACCTGCACCGTCTCCACCACCGGGTACGCGGCGACCTGCCCGAACGGCGAGCGGGCCACCTGGACCGCCAGCTCCCGCCGCAGCGCCACCCGCTCCTCGACGATCAGGCTGGTTCCCCCAGCCAGCAGGGTGGCGGCCAGCTCGGCGGCCTGCGCCGCGTCGTCGGCCAGCCAGACGCCCCGGCCGTCGTACCCGCCCCGGGCCGCCTTCAGCACCACCGGCCAGCCCTGCTCCTCGCCGAAGGCGACCAGGTCGGCCGGCTCGGTGACCGGCCGCCACGCCGGATTCGGCGCGCCCAGCTCGCCGAGCCGTTCCCGCATGATCCGCTTGTCCTGGGCGTGCAGCAGCGCGTGGGCCGGCGGGAAGAGCTTCACCCCCTCGGCGGCGAGGGCGCGGATGTGCTCCGTCGGCACGTGCTCGTGGTCGAAGGTGACCACGTCGCAGCCCTTGGCGAAGGTCCGCAGGGCGGCGAGGTCGGTGTGGTCGCCGTACTGGACGTCGGCGGCGACCAGGGCCGCGCCGTCGTCCGGGGCCTGCGCGAGCACGCGCAGCGACTGACCGAGGGCGATCGAGGCCTGGTGGGTCATCCGGGCCAGTTGGCCGCCCCCCACCATGCCGACAACAGGCAGACCGGTTCGGGTATCCATCTCGCCTGCCAGCCTAGCGGCGACCTGGGGCCCTAGGTCCCCAGGGGCGCTGCATGATCGACTCGGTGTGCCGGACATCGCGGCCTCCGATCGCCGGGATGACCCGACATGCCGCACATCGAGTCGATCACGACCCAGCCCCTACAACTGGGCGAGGAGGTCGTCGACCGTGCTGACCGGGCGCTGGCAGACGAAGCCCCGGCAGACGTACGCGGCGGGCCGGCCGTCGACCAGCGGCCGGTCGGCCAGCAGCGGCACCCCGGGCTGGTCCGGGCGGCCCGCGACGACCACCGCGCCGGGCGGGGCGTGCCGGTACGCGGCGGCGACGAGAGGGTCGCCGGCCGGGTCGTCGGTCACCACGGCGATCTCGTACGGCCCGGACAGCAGCGCCTCGCCGACGGTGGCGGCGTACCCGGTGAACCGGGCGTGCCGGGCGACGATCGGCGCGACCGTGGCGAGGGCGGCCTCGGCGGCCTCCCGGTACCGGTTCTCCCCGGTCAGCGCCGCGTACGCGACCAGGGCGGCGACGATCGCCGACCGGCCGGACGGGGTGGCGTTGTCGGTCGGGTCGGCCGGTCGGGTGACGAGTTGCTCGGCGTCGTCGGCGGTGTCGTAGAACCCGCCGCCCGGGGCGGCGAACCGGGCCAGCGCGGTGTCCAGCAGCCCGCCGGCCAACTCCAGCCAGCGTCCCTCGCCGGTGAGCTGGTGCATCGCGCAGAACGCCTCGGCCACGCAGCCGTAGTCCTCCAGCACCCCGGCCGGCGCGCCGACCACGCCGTCCCGGGAGACCCGGCGCAGCCGGCCGTCGACCAGGTGCACGGTGGCCAGGTGCTCGGCGGCGTCCCGCATCGCGCCGTCGGCGACGATGGTGACGCCCTCCAGCAGGTTGGCGTCGGCCTCCTCGTCGCCCACCCCCCGCGCCTCGACGAGGCGGACGAACTCGGCGATCGCGGTGATCGCCAGCCCGTTCCAGGCGGCCACCACCTTGTCGTCGCGGGCCGGCTGGGGGCGGGTGTCCCGGGCGGCCAGCAGCCGCCGGACGACGTCCTGCCACCGGCCGCGCACCGCCGGGTCGGCGTCGTCGACGTCCCGGGCCAGCCGCAACACGCTCATCCCGCCTTCGAAGGTGCCGGCCTCGGTGACCCCGAAGAGGTCGGCGGCCCAGCGGCCGTCGTCCTCGCCCAGCACCTCGACGAGTTGGGCCGGGGTCCAGGCGTAGGTCAGCCCCTCGACGCCCTCGGTGTCGGCGTCGAGCGCGGACGCGAAGCCCTCGCCGGGGCGGTGCAGTTCGTCGGCGAGGAACCGGGCGACGTCCCGGGCCACCCGCCGGGCCAGCGGGTCGCCGGTGAGCCGCCACAGCTGGGTGTAGACCCGCAGCAGCAGGGCGTTGTCGTAGAGCATCTTCTCGAAGTGCGGCACGGTCCAGTGTTCGTCGACCGAGTACCTGGCGAAGCCGCCGGCGAGCTGGTCGTTGATGCCGCCCCGGGCCATCGCCTCGGCGGTGTGCCGGGCGATCTCCAGGCTCTCGGCGGAGCCGGTGCGCTGGTGGTGGCGCAGCAGGAAGAGCAGGTTCATGTGCGGTGGGAACTTCGGCGCCCCGCCGAAGCCGCCGTTGCTCCGGTCGTACCCCGTCGCGAGCTGGGCGGCGGCGTCGTCGAGCAGTTCGGCGGTGAGCGGGGCGGTCGGCCCGCCGACGGCCTGCGCGCCGCCGATCGCCTCGACCACGGCGGCGCCCTGCCGGAGCACGGCCTCCCGCTGCTCCCGCCAGGCGGTGCCCACCGACTCCAGCAGCCGGACGAAGTTCGGCTTCGGAAAGTACGTGCCGCAGAAGAACGGGGTGCCGTCCGGCGCGGCGAAGACCGTCATCGGCCAGCCGCCCTGCCCGGTCATCGCCTGGGTGGCGGTCATGTAGACGGCGTCGACGTCCGGGCGCTCCTCGCGGTCCACCTTGATCGCCACGAAGCCGTCGTTGAGCAGCTTCCCGACGGCGGTGTCCTCGAACGACTCGTGGGCCATCACGTGGCACCAGTGGCAGGCCGCGTAGCCGACCGAGATGAGCACCGGCACGTCGCGCCGCCTCGCCTCGGCGAACGCCTCGTCGCACCACGGCCACCAGTCCACCGGGTTGTCGGCGTGCTGGAGCAGGTACGGGCTGGTGGCGGTCGCGAGTCGGTTCACCGGATGACCATATCCAGCGCCCGGAACGGCGGCACCCCGGTCCTGGGGGCGACCGGGCCGGCGGCCGGCCCGGAATGACGCCGCGCGGCTGACGCGGGCCCCGCGTACGGGGCACTCGGTTGGGCCGGTACGTCCTGCGGCCGCGCCGCCGCCAGCCCTGCCCCAGCTAGTGCCCCGTCATGCAGCCTTGAAGGGGTAATCCGGGTGCCGGATCTTGGATTCGGTGGCGAATCCGGTGGTCAGTTCCGTGACGTGGCCGACCTCGACGAGAACAGCGCCACGATCGCCCACCGCAGCGCTTTACCGGATCCTCCTACTCACCGGCCACCGCCCCCCACAGCCTCATCCGTGGGA
>NZ_QKKX01000007.1 GCF_003434305.1 Micromonospora sp. MW-13 | reverse complement strand
GGGTCAGCTGTTCCAGTGTTCGGCGACGAGGTCGGCGGCCTGCTGTTCCCACTGGGCGTACGCGTCGGGGTACGCGGACACCTGCACCGTCTGGGCGGCCTCGGTCAGCGGCATGTCCTGCCACCCGTCGACCTGCTTGAGGCCCTTGAGGAACGCCAGGGTCGAGTGCTCGGGGTCGGTGATCTGCTCCGGCGAACCCCACCCGGACGACGGGCGCTGCTGGAACAGGCCCAGCGAGTCGTGGTCGTTGCGGTCGCCCAGGTGGCCCAGGTTCTCCAGCTTCGACTCCTGCAACGCGGTGCCGACCGAGATGACCGCGGCGCGCTCGTCCAGGCCAGCCTTCTTCGTCGCGGCGACGATCGCCCTCACGTTGGCGGTCTGCTCACCGTCAAGCGTGATACGCGACTGCTCGCCCCGCACACCGTGCGGGATCAGCTTGCCCTTGTCCACGCCCGGCTTGTCG
>NZ_QKKX01000006.1 GCF_003434305.1 Micromonospora sp. MW-13 | reverse complement strand
GAGCACCACGTCAAGGCGCCCAAGAAGATCAAAAAGGGGGAGATCCATCCGGCACCGGCCTGCGAAGGCTCGTGGCGCCGGGTCCAGATGTAACGACCGACAGCCGGCCCGCATTCCATCCCGGTCAGCAGCACACCGCTACTCGATCGTCCGCCATGTGTAACGCCCCCACCCACCCCCATGTTCCACCCCCGCCATGCCCCCGCTCACACCCCCACCCCCGGCCTCTCGCGGTGATCAAGAAGTTTGCGTCGGCATCCGGGCACAAACCTGACGCAAACCTCTTGATCACCGCCGCCGGGCGTGGGGTCGGTAGGCGGTATGGCCGGGATTGGGCCGCATGTCGCGGAGCGGAGGATGCGGGCGATGGTTGGGTCAGGCGGTGGGGCTGGGTGGGGTCGCCGCCAGCACCTCGGAGAGCGGGGCCGGGGTGAGCCCCTGGGCGGCCAGCCCGGCCAGGATGCGCGGCAGCGCCTCGTCCGTCATCGGGGCGTTCGCCTCGGTGACGTGCAGGACGACGACGGAGCCGGGGCGCACCCGGGACAGCACCGCATCGACGATCGGCCGCCAGGACCGCGCGAACGGGTCACCGCTGACGACGTCGCCGTCCACCACCGTGACGCCCAACGGCGCCAACTCGGCCAAAGCGATGCGATCGTGGCAAAGCCCGGGAAAGCGGAAGTATCGGGTCTGCCGCCCGCCGTACGGGGCGATCACGTCGAAGGTCCGGGCCACGTCGGCCGCCATCCGCTGCCGGGGGATCGTTGGCAGGTGGTAGCAGTCCGCGGTGAAGGCGAGATGGCCGTACGTGTGGTTGGCCAGCTCGAAACGCGGGTTGGCGGCCAGACGACGGGTGACGTCGGGGTACTCCTCGACCCACTTGCCGGTAAGGAAGAAGGTGGCCGGCACCCTTTCCCGCTCCAGCAGGTCGACGATCGCCAGGTTCGCGTACGAGCGGACCGCGCCGCTGCGCAGTTGGTACCGCATCGCGTCGGTCATGTCCGCGTCGAAGGTGAGCGCCACCTTGTCCCCGGTGCGCGGCCCGTGGTCCACCACCGGCGGTTGCCGCCCGGCCCGACTGGCGCCCGGCACCGTCGCCGTCCCCGGGTCTGGCCGGCCGGTCGGTACGGGTGATGGCGCCGGCGGTCCGGTCGGCTCCGCCGACCCCTCGACCGGGGCGGCACGCGGGCTGCCGGAGGCGGTTGCCGCCTCCCTGGACGCCGGTGCCCGGACGATGGCGGCGTGACCGGTTTCGCGCCCGGGGGCCGGTAGGGCCAGCAGGGCGACGACGCCGGTCAGTGCGACGAGCGTCGCCACCAGGGGGACGCGGGAATTCTTCACGGGCACCGAAGGATGATCTCAGCGAGCGGGCGCGCCCGAACGCCCGGGCGAGTGGGCTGCTGACCGGGGCGGCCGATCGCCGATATCAAATGCGGCAAAAGCCTAATATCCAAAGGGAATCGGCGAGAATTCGGAGGAGGTCGTCATGACTACGGCGATGGAGATGCCGCGCGTCGAGGAATGTGTGGTCGCGGCCTGCGCCTACAACCACACCGGCGACTGCCACGCGTTCGCCATCACGATCGGCAGCCCGGACCACGCCCACTGTCACACCTTTGTCGAGATGCCCGTCCGCGGTGGAATCGAGACGCTGATCGCCCAGGTGGGCGCGTGCCAGCGGTCGGACTGCCGGCACAACTCCCAGTTGGAGTGCCACGCTCCGGCGATCCGGGTCGGCCCCGACAACGACATGGCCGACTGCATGACGTACGCCGGCCGCTGACACCGCCCACGACTCACGTGCGGCGCGTACCGGGGGGCCTTCTCACAGGCCGTTGGCGGCGCGGACGACGGTGACGAGGTCGTCGATGATGCCGGTGAGCGCGAAGTCCTTCGGCGTGAACACCCGGGCCACCCCGGCGGCGCGGAGCGCCTCGGCGTCGCCGGGCGGGATGATGCCGCCGACCACGACCGGCAGGTCGCCCCGGCCGGCGGCGCGCAGGCCGTCCAGCACCGCCGGCACGGCGGCCAGGTGCGAGCCCGAGAGCACGGACAGGCCCACCAGGTCGACGTCCTCCTCCACGGCGGCGGCGACGATCTGCCCGGCGGTCAGCCGGATGCCCTGGTAGACCACCTCGAAGCCCGCGTCGCGGGCGCGTACCGCGATCTGCTCCGCGCCGTTGGAGTGCCCGTCCAGGCCGGGCTTGCCGACCAGCAGCCGCAGCCGGCCGCTGCCCAGCTCGCGGGCGGTGGCGGCGACCCGCTTCCGCACCGCGGCCAGGTCACTGTCGCCGCTCGACCCGACCCCGCCGGCAAGCCCGGTCGGCGCCCGGTACTCGCCGAAGACCTGGCGCAGCGCGCCGGCCCACTCGCCGGTGGTCACCCCGGCCCGCACGCACGCCAGGGTCGCCGGCATCAGGTTCGCGGTGGTCGCGGCGTCCGCGCGAAGCCGGCCGAGCGCCGCGTCGACCGCCGCCTCGACCCGGCCGGACCGCCACCGGCGTACGGCGGCCACGGCCGCCGCCTCGACCGCCGGGTCGACCTGCTCGATCGCCTCGGCACCGGCCGCGGTCAGCGGCGACGGCTCGGTCTCGGTGAACCGGTTGACGCCGACCACCACGTCGGTGCCGACCTCCAGCCGGCGGCGGCGCTCGGCCAGCGAGCCGACCAGCGAGCCCTTGAGGTACCCGGTCTCGACGGCCGCCACCACGCCACCCATCTCCAGCACCTTGTCCAGCTCGGCCCGGGCCCCGCTGACGATCCCGTCGACCAGCGCGGTCATCACGTGCGAGCCGGCGAACAGGTCCGGGTATTCGAGCAGGTCCGACTCGTACGCGAGGACCTGCTGCATGCGCAGCGACCACTGCTGGTCCCACGGCCGGGGCAGGCCGAGCGCCTCGTTCCAGGCCGGGAGCTGCACCGCGCGGGCGCGGGCGTCCCGGGACAGGGTGACGCCGAGCATCTCCAGCACGATCCGCTGGATGTTGTTCTCCGGCTGGGCCTCGGTCAGGCCGAGCGAGTTGACCTGCACGCCGTACCGGAACCGGCGCTGCCTCGGGTCGGTGACGCCGTACCGCTCGCGGGTGATCTCGTCCCAGAGCGCGCCGAACGCGCGCATCTTGGCGATCTCCTCGACGAAGCGCACCCCGGCGTTGACGAAGAACGAGATCCGGGCGACCACGTCGCCCATCCGCTCGGCCGGCACCTGGCCGGCGTCGCGCACCGCGTCGAGCACGGCCACGGCGGTGGCCAGGGCGAAGCCGACCTCCTGCACCGGCGTCGCGCCGGCCTCCTGGAGGTGGTACGAGCAGATGTTCACCGGGTTCCACCGGGGCATCTCCCCCAGCGTGTACGCGATCACGTCGGCGGTCAGCCGCAGCGACGCGGCTGGCGGGAAGATGTACGTCCCCCGGGACAGGTACTCCTTGATGATGTCGTTCTGGGTCGTCCCGGCGCAGCGGTCCAGCTCGACGCCCTGCTCCACGCAGACCTCGCCGTAGAGGGCGAGCAGCCACATCGCCGGCGCGTTGATGGTCATGGACGTGTTCATCTCGGCGAGCGGGATGCCGTCGAAGAGGGCCCGCATGTCGCCAAGGTGGGCCACCGGCACACCGACCCGGCCGACCTCGCCGGCGGCCAGTTCGTGGTCCGGGTCGTACCCGGTCTGGGTGGGCAGGTCGAAGGCGACCGACAGGCCGGTCTGCCCCTTCGCCAGGTTGCGGCGGAAGAGCGCGTTGCTCGCGGCGGCCGAGGAGTGCCCGGCGTAGGTGCGCATCACCCACGGACGCTCGCGCTCGGAAAGCCGGCCGGGGAGAGCCTTCTCGTCCATGGCGGGAGTCTAAGTTACCGTTAAGTCACCCGGGCTGGTGAAAAACCACACAGGTCCATGGAACGCCATGTGGGCCGCAGCGGGCTGACCAGCACCGGAACGCGCGGGTGACGGCCGGCACCCCCGGCACCACCGGACGTCCCGCAGGACGCACACTTGACGGCATGGATGACGAGCTCGCGATCTCCGTCCGGGGGCTGCGCAAGGCGTACGGCGACAACGTCGCGGTGGCGGGCGTGGACCTCGCGGTCCACCGCGGCGAGGTGTTCGCCCTGCTCGGGCCGAACGGCGCGGGCAAGACCACCACGGTGGAGATCCTGGAGGGCTACCGGCAGCGCGACGCCGGCGAGGTCTCCGTGCTGGGCAGCGACCCCGGGCTCGCCTTCGGGTCGCGACTGCGGGGCTCGCAAGCTCGCTCCTCGCGCACCCCACGACACCCCGCCCGCGACTGGCGGTCCCGGGTCGGCATCGTCCTTCAGGGCACCGGCGAGTTCGACGAGCTGACCGTCGCCGAGGTGGTCTCGCACTTCTCCGGCTTCTACCCCGGCGCCGACGACCCGGCGAAGGTCGTGGAGCGGGTCGGCCTGGGGGCCAAGGCGAAGGCCCGTACGCACACCCTCTCCGGCGGGCAGAAGCGCCGCCTCGACGTGGCGCTCGGCATCATCGGCCGCCCCGAGCTGCTCTTCCTGGACGAGCCGACCACCGGCTTCGACCCGGAGGCCCGGCGCGAGTTCTGGGAGCTGATCCGGGACCTGGCCGCCGCCGGCACCACCATCGTGCTCACCACCCACTACCTGGACGAGGCCGAGGCACTGGCCGACCGGGTCGGGGTGATCACCGCCGGCCGGGTGGTCGAGGTGGCCCCACCGAACCGGCTCGGCAACCGGCAGGAGGCGCTAGCGACGGTCTCCTGGCGTACCCCGGAGGGGGTCGTCGAGACCGCGCAGAGCGCGACGCCGACGGGCCTGGTGGCGGAGTTGGCCGCGCGCTTCGGCGGCGAGGTCCCCGGCCTCACGGTGACCCGGCCGACCCTGGAAGACGTCTACCTGAAGATGATCGGACACCGATGACCACCACCACCAAGCCGGCGGCCCCGGTCTCCCCCGCCGCCCCGGCCCGGCGGCTCGGGGCGGGCGCGCTCGCCCTGCGCCAGGGCCGGCTGGAGATCACCCAGTTCCTGCGCAGCCGGGAGTCCGTCGTGTTCACGATGGGCTTCCCGATCATCATGATCCTGATCTTCGCGGCCATCTTCAGCGACGAGATCGCCCCGGGCGTCAGCTACACGCAGTACTTCATCACCGGCATGATCGCGACCGGCCTGATGACGGTCAGCTTCCAGAACCTCGGCATCTGGATCCCGATCGAGCGGGACCGGGGGGTGCTCAAGCGCTACCGGGGCACCCCGATGCCGAAGTGGGTGTGGTTCGCCGGCAAGGTGATCATGGTGGTGGCGATCGGCGTCGCCGAGACCGCCCTGCTGCTCGCCGTCGCGGTCGCCCTGTTCGACCTGGAGCTGCCCGGCACCGCCGGCAAGTGGCTCACCTTCGGCTGGGTCTCCGTCCTCGGGGTCACCGCGTGCACCCTGTGCGGCATCGCGATCTCCTCGCTGGCCCGCACGGCGCGCAGCGGCTCGGCCGTGGTCACCCCGGTCGCCCTGGTGCTCCAGTTCATCTCCGGGGTCTTCTTCGTCTTCACCAACCTGCCAAGCTGGATGCAGCAGGTGGCGGCCGTCTTCCCGCTGAAGTGGATGTGCCAGGGCCTGCGGTCGGTCTTCCTGCCGGAGAGCTTCGGCGCCCAGGAGCCGGGCGGCTCCTTCGAGCTGGGCCGGGTCGCCCTCGTCCTCGCCCTCTGGTGCGTGATCGGCCTGGTGCTCTGCCTCACCACCTTCCGCTGGACCACCAAGCGCGACGGCTGAGGGTTCCCGCCGCACCGGCCGACCCACCTTCGGCGGCCCGGCGCCGGGCCGCCCCTCACCGCACCCTCGGCCGCCGGGAACACTCGCCGTCGTGGTCGGGCCGGAGCTGGCACCGCCGGCCGCCGGGCATGATCCGGTCGCAGAAGACCCAGTGACGTACGTTCTGGTCGTCCTCGGGCGAGACGGTGGTGCCCCAGGGCTCGGTCTGGGGCAGAACGCGGGTCCAGTGCGCCACCACCCGGGCGAGCCGCTGGGCGGCGAGCAGATCGTTGACGACCACCGGCAGATGGACGACCCACCGCTCGCTCATCGCCCTCCTCCCCGCTCGTCGCGCTTCCGGGGCCGCTCGGACTGCCAGCGGCGCAGGGCGTACCTGATCTGATCGATCTCCCGCACCTGCCACGGTCGCAGCGGGCGACGGCGGGTCGGCCCGTGGATTTGCCGCCGGCGACGCTGGGCACGCCGGAACAAGACGCGCATGACAGGACCCACCTCTCACCGTCGATTGACCTGTGGAAGGGGCGGGCCCACCGGCCCGCCGCGCACCGGCGGACCCACCCCGGCACCTGCCACCGCAGCCTCGGATCAGCAGTACGCCGGCAGGGCGGCTCATCGACCCCGACTGTCAGCAGAGCAATCAGCCGCGACCGGAAACCTCACTCATCGTGCATGGATCCATCCCGTTATGCAACTCCCGATTCGGCCCCAGGTCGTTGCGTGTCGCGTCCTCTCCGTCCACACTGAGCGGCATGACTGGAAGCCCGACCGTGCGCCGACGACGACTTGCCGCCGCCCTCCGCCGCCTCCGAGAGCAGACCGGGATGACCGCCGACCAGGCGGCCAAGGAGATCGGCATCTCGAAGTCCGCGCTGAGTCGAATCGAGAACGCCCAGGTCTCCGTGATGCCGCCGGTCGCCCGCGGCCTCCTTGAGCTGTACGGGGTCGAGGGCGAAGAGGTCGACGCACTGGTCCAGGTGGCCCGGGACGCCCGCAAGCGGGGCTGGTGGCAGGCGTACGACGACGTGCTGCCGGGCTGGTTCGAGGTCTACGTCGGACTGGAGGCGGAAGCGTCGGAGATCCGCGCCTTCGAGCCGCAACTGATTCCGGGCCTGCTCCAGACAGCCGACTACGCCCGCGCCGTCATCCGCGCCGAGCATCCGGACGCCTCCGCCGAGGAGGTGGACCGCCGGGTCGAGCTACGGATGCGCCGGCAGGCCACCGACAGTCCACCGAAGCTCTGGGTGGTGCTGGACGAGGCGGCCCTGCGGCGGCCGGTCGGCGGGGTGGCGGCGTTCACGACGCAGTTGCGGCGGCTGGTCGAGGAGGCGGAGCGACCCGGCAACACCATCCAGATCCTCGCCTTCGGCGCTGGCGAGTACGGCTCGATGGGCAGCGCCTTCAGCGTGCTGGCCTTCCCGGAGCCGGCCGATCCGGGGGTCGTCTACGTCGAGACCCGCGCGGGTAGCCTCTATCTCGAAGGCCAACAGGTCAGGGAGTACGGCCGAGTCTTCGAGCACCTCGTCGCCACGGCGGTGAGCGCTCGGGAGTCGCGCGACCTGATCCGGGGGGCGATCGACGAGCGGTGAGAGGACGGCGCGGGTGGAAGAGGTCGGCACGGCCCGTGTGACCTGGCGGAAGAGCAGCCGCAGCAACGGTTCCGGCAACTGCGTTGAGGTCGCGGACAACCTGTCGGGCAAGGTCGGGCTACGGGACAGCAAGGACCCGACCGGCCCGGTATTGACCTTCGAACCGAAGTCCTGGGCCACCTTCGTCGAAGGAATCAAAGCCGAACTTTCTGGCAACTGAGGCAGCCGCCACCAGACAGAGCGGCAGGAACTCCATCAGCGGATCCAACGCCGTGTGTCGTCACGCCAGCCGGGCCGTCCAGCCGCCGATGACGCCCGTACGTCTGCGCAAATCGAGCCGGGCAACAGCCATCAAGCACCCGCCAGGGAGACGATCTTGACTGGCAAAGTGAATAAAATCAGCACAGTTGATCTATAGACCCGCAGGTCAAGAAGTCTGTTCCCCGCGCACGCGGGGGGTGATCCCTGCCCCAGGCGGAGACGGTGCCCCGGCGTGAACTGTTCCCCGCGCACGCGGGGGTGATCCCTGGCGGGCCGGCTCGTCCGGGTCGTAGACGGTCTGTTCCCCGCGCACGCGGGGGTGATCCCACCGCCGGCAGAGTGCCGAGCGGGTCGCCCAGCCGCTCGACAGAGCCTCGACCTCCCGTCGTACGGTGGGATTCCGGAACGATAGCGGCATGGTCGCTGCGGAGTACACCAACACCGTCCGCATTGGATACGCCCGCACCAGCACCCGCGCCAAGACCAGGTTCAGCCGACCCGATCTCCAGAGGGGACGACGCACGTGGTCGAGACAGTGCTTCAGCTCATCATGCAGATGGCGGGCGGCACCGCCGCCGCGGCCGGCACCGAAATGGGGCAGTCGATCTATACGATGGTGCGCGACCGGCTCGTGGGGACCGACCGAGGATCCACGGCCCTACGCGCGGTCGAGGACCGGCCCGACGACCCGGCTGCGATCGACGAACTGCGCACGCTGCTCCAGGCGGAAGTGGACGCCGACCCGGGCTTCGCCGAGCGCATCGCCGCGGCCCTGGCGGCCACCAAACCCACCCGCACCACGACCGGCAGCATCACGTTCGAGGGCACCACGGTACGGGGCCGGAACATCTTCTCCCTGGGGCCCGTGACGGTCAGCAACACCCGCAACGTCCGGCTGTCCCTACTCGCTGCAGCCCTCGTGTTCGTCGCGCTAGTGGCCCTGGGGATCTACGGCGGGGCGCATCTCATCGCCGGCGACGACCCCGTGCACAGCCCGACGGACACCACAAGAGGCCAGGCTGACCCGGGCTCGGACAGCCCCCCGAAAGAGTCGGCGAAGACCGCGCCGGAAACGACCGGGGAGTTGGCCGACGCCATTCTGGGCAGATCTGACGTCCCGGAGAGCTGGGTGCAGAACGGGTGGACGGGCTTCCCTGCGCTCCCCGCCGACTGGCCGTGCGACGCGCTGCGGGGCAGCCTCCCGGGGAGCTTCGGTGTGTCGAACAACTTTGGTTCCGGGTCCGCGGGGATGAGCGTGGACATCCAGATGCACAGCGACCCGGCCGGGGCCGAACAGGCCCTGGCCTGGCGGCGCACGAACGAGGAACAGTGCCTGCACGGCCGCCTCGTGGCCGTCACACCGATGGGGGACGAGACGGTCGGCTACCAGTACGCCGGGCACTCCGACGTCTACATCCGCGACGGCAGCTACCTGATCACCGTCATGACCAGCGGTGACCTGCCGGACGGCCTCACCGCGTACTACGCCAGGAAACAGTACGAGAGGTTCACGGAGGTCATCCGCTGAGGCCGGTTCGAGGGCGGCGAGGGTGAATACGTCGTCGCCCTCGCCGCAACGAGGGCCCTGGGGTTCCCCGCGTGTGCGGGGGTATCGATCCCCGCGTGCGGCGGGGCGGCGGGCCGAGGACGGGGCTGGCAGACTGTGCCGGTGGTGGCGGGACCGACGCGGCGACGGCTACTCCTGGCCGGGGCCGCCACGGCGGCGCTGACCGTGGTCGGCGGCGCGGCGGCGAAGGAGCTGACCCGCCCGCGCCCGGGGCCGGCACCGGCGCTGCCCGACGCCCCGGCCGGTGACGCGCGGCTGATCCGACGGCAGTCGGCGGCCCGGGGCCGTGCCGTCGACTTCTGGACGGCCGTGCCGGCCGGGCACGGCGACGGGCGAGGGCTGCCGGTCTGCCTGGTGCTGCACGGCGCATCGTCCACCCCGCGCGACTACGCGCGCTTCGGGCTCGCCCGGTTCCTCACGGACGCGGTGCAGCGGGGCGCTCCGCCATTCGCACTCGCCGGGGCGACCGGCGGGCGGCTCTCCTGGCGGCGCTCGGGTGCGGACGACCCGCAGCGGATGGTGCGCGAGGAGCTGCCGGCCTGGTGCGCCGAACGCGGCTTCGACACCAGCCGCGTCGCTGCCTGGGGCTGGTCGATGGGCGGCTTCGGATCGCTGCTGCTCGCCGAGACCTTCCCCGGCTGGCTGCGCGCGGTGGCCGCGTTCTCCCCCGCCGTACGCCCCGGAGACGCGGTCTTCACCGACGTGGCACGGCTGCACGGCACGCCGGTCGGGCTCTGGTGCGGCCGGCAGGACGGCCTGCTGCGCGACGTGCGGGCCCTGGCCCGCGCCCTGCCCGAGCCGCCGGCCAGGGCCGAGTACGCCGACGGCCGGCACAACTTCGTCTACTGGGGCACGGTCGTCCCGGCGGCCTTCTCGTTCCTGGCCGCCGCCCTCACGCCGCCGCGCCCCTGACCCGGCCCCGAGCGGGGAACGGATCAGGGGTCGGTGCGGCGTCAGTACGTGTAGAAGCCCTTGCCGGTCTTGCGGCCCAGGTCGCCGGCGGTGACCATGCGCTGGAGCAGCTCCGGCGGGAAGAACTTCTCGTCGGCGGTGTCGGTGTAGATGTTCCTCGAAGCGTGCAGCAGCACGTCCACGCCGGTCAGGTCGGTGGTGGCCAGCGGGCCCATGGCGTGGCCGAAGCCAAGCTTGCAGGCCGTGTCCAGGTCCTCGGCCGACACCACGCCGGACTCGACCAGCTTGACCGCCTCGACGACCAGGGCGGAGATCAACCGGGTCGTGACGAAGCCGGCGATATCCCGGTTCACCACCACGACGGTCTTGCCGATCTCCTCGGCGAACGCCTTCGCGGTGCCCAGGGTCTCGTCGCTGGTCTTGTAGCCCCGGACCAGCTCGCAGAGCTGCATCATCGGCACCGGGGAGAAGAAGTGCGTGCCGACGACCGCCTCCGGGCGCTCGGTGACGGCGGCGATCTGGGTGACCGGGATGGCCGAGGTGTTGGTCGCGAGCACCGCGTCGGCCTTGCAGATCTTGTCGAGCGCCCGGAAGACCTCGTGCTTGACCTCCAGCCGCTCGAACACCGCCTCGATTACGATGTCCGCGTCGGCCGCCGCCTCCAGGTCGGTGGTCGGGGTGATCCGGCCCAGCGTGGCCTCGACCTCGGCGGCCTCGATCCTGCCCTTCTCGGCGAACTTGTCCAGCGACTTGCGGATGCCGGCCAGTCCGCGACCGGTGGCCGCGTCGTCCAGGTCCCGCAGCGTCACCTGCCAGCCCGCCTGCGCCGCCACCTGGGCGATGCCCGAGCCCATCAGCCCGGCCCCGACGACCGCGAGTCGACCCGCCATCTGCTTCTCCCTCGCCTGATTGAGTGTCTGTCTGCACCCTAGTCGGCGACACTGAACGATGGCTAAGCCGGCCACCGGGCGGCGGGCCGGGCCAGCGGCGGGCCGGGCCGCCGCTCCGCGGTCAGATCTCCAGCGCCGGCTCGTCCGGTACGCTGCCCCGCTCGACCTCCACGCCCAGCGCCCGCAGGTCGGCGACGAAGTCCGGGTAGCCGCGGTCGACGTGGTGCACGTGGGAGACCTCGGTGACCCCGTCGGCGCAGAGCCCGGCGATGATCAGCCCGGCGCCGGCCCGGATGTCGGTGGCCCGGACGGGGGCGCCGGAGAGCCGGTCCCGGCCCCGGACCACGGCGTGGTGGCCGTCGGTCTTGATGTCCGCGCCGAGCCGCATCATCTCGTTGGCGAACATGAACCGGCCGTCGAAGATGTTCTCGGTGATCAGGGAAGCCCCGTCGCTGACCGCGGCGAGCCCGATCGCCATCGGCAGCAGGTCGGTGGCGAAGCCCGGGTACGGCAGGGTGACCACGTCCACCGCCAGGGGGCGCTCGTCGACCCGTACCCGGAAGGCGTCGCCGCGGGTCTCCACCAGGCCGCCGGCGCAGACCAGCTTGTCCAGCGCGACCTCCAGGAAGCCCGGGTCGATCCCCGTCACGGTGACGTCGCCCCGGGTCATCGCGGCGGCGAACGCCCAGGTCCCGGCGACGATCCGGTCGCCGACGGTGGCGTGCCGTACCGGCCGCAGCTCGGGTACCCCCTCGATGTGCAGGGTGGAGGTGCCCTCCCCCTCGATCCGGGCACCCATCCGGATCAGCATCGAGCAGATGTCCACGATCTCCGGTTCCCGGGCCGCGTTGTCGATCATCGTCGCGCCCCGGGCCAGCACGGCGGCCATCACCAGGTTCTCGGTGGCCCCGACGCTGGGGAAGTCGAGCACGATGTCCGCGCCGTGCAGGCCGTCCGGGGCGGCGGCGATGACGAAGCCGTGCTCACCGGAGATGTTCGCGCCCATCCGGGTCAGCCCGGCGATGTGCATGTCCAGCCCCCGGGAGCCGATGGCGTCCCCGCCGGGGTGGGCCACCCGGACGTACCCCCGGCGGGCCAGCAGCGGGCCGAGCACGCAGATCGACGCGCGCAGCCGGCGGACCAGGTCGTAGTCGGCCTCCGCGCCGGGCCGGTCGGGCACGTCGATGGTGACCGACCTGGACCGGGCCACCCCGCCCCGGGCCACCATCGGGTCGACGGGGTCGTCCGCGTCGAACCGGACGCCGCACCCCAGCCGGCGCAGCACCTCGCCCATGATGGCGATGTCGGTGATCCGCGGGACGTTCGTGATGACGCTGCGCCCGGGGGCGAGCAGCGCGGCGGCCATCAGTTTGAGGGCCGAGTTCTTCGCCCCGACGACGTGCACCGTCCCGGCCAGCCGGGCGTCCCCGGCGACCCGGATGACGTCGACGTCGTTGACCGCCGGGTCCCCGGCGTCGCCGGGGCCGACCCCGGCCGCCCGGGTCGGGGCCGGCCGAGCGGGGATCGTCAGGTCGGGTATCCGTAGGCTGTGCGTCATGGCCGTCCACCTCACGCGCATCTACACCAGGGCCGGCGACGCCGGCATGACCAGGCTGAGCAACAACGAGCAGGTGCCGAAGACCGATCCGCGGATCGCCGCGTACGCGGACGTCGACGAGTGCAACGCCGCGATCGGCGTCGCGCTCGCGCTGGGGCAGCTCGACGACGAGCTACGGGCGGTGCTGGGGTCGATCCAGAACGACATGTTCGACGTCGGCGCCGACCTGGCCACCCCCGTGGAGCCGGACCCGGAGTACCCGCCGCTGCGGGTCACCGAGGAGTACGTGGACCGTCTCGAAGGATGGTGCGACGAGTACAACGCACGCCTGAGCAAGCTCGACTCCTTCATCCTCCCCGGCGGCACGGCAGGAGCTGCGCTGCTGCACGTGGCACGGACGGTCGCCCGGCGGGCCGAGCGCGCGGCGTGGGCGCTGGTCGCCCACGATCCCGATCGGACCAGCACCCTCCCGGCAAAGTATCTCAACCGGCTCTCCGATCTGCTCTTTATCCTGTCAAGAACGGCAAATCCGGCAGGGGACGTGCTGTGGGTGCCGGGCGGTAAGCGCTGAGCGTCGACGCCGGCCGCGCCCCGGTCGGGGCCCTGCACCACGTCGAACTCTGGGTGCCCGACCTGGCCGGCGCGGTCCGTAGCTGGGGCTGGTTGCTGGGCGAGCTGGGCTGGACGCCGTTCCAGGACTGGCCGGCGGGCCGGTCCTGGCGGCTCGGCCCGACGTACCTGGTGCTGGAGGAGTCCCCCGCGTTGTCCGGGCGAAACCACGACCGGCTCGCCCCGGGCCTGAACCACCTGGCCTTCCACGCCGGCCCGCCGGCCGCCGTGGACCGGCTGGTCGCGATCGCGCCGGCCCACGGCTGGCACCTGCTCTTCCCGGACCGCCACCCGCACGCCGGGGGCCCGGACACCTACGCGGCCTACCTGACCGACGACCAGGGGTACGAGGTCGAACTGATCGCCACCACCAACTAGCCCTCCCCGCTCCCGCGATCTTGCAGTTGCGGCCCCGGGAGAACACCTCTTGTCCCGTTATGCCTGGGTACCGAGTGCAAGATCGCGGGGGTGGGGTGGGAGCGGGTTTGTGTTGGGTCAGCGGGGGGAGGGGTGGGGGTGTTGCGGGTGGCGGGGGCGGTCAGGCCGGGGCCCGGGCGGCGCGGGTCAGGGGACTGGCCGGTCAACCTCCGGCGGGCGGCGGGGGCACGGCGGGCGCGGGTCGAGCCGGCGCAGGGGCGGCGGGCAGCAGCGGAACGGCGTACCCGGAGCCGGCGCAGCAGCACCACGGCGGCGACCACCACGACCAGCCCGCCCGCGGCGGCTGTCAGCATGCCGGCCGAGGCGGCCCCGGCGGCGTACCCGACCAGTACCGTCCCCGGCACCCAGACCAGCACGGCCAGCCCCTCGAAGAGCACGAACCGCCGATACGGCAGGCCGGCTGCCCCGGCGACCCGGGGCACCAGGGTCCGGACGAAGGCGGTCCAGCGCCCGACCAGGACGGCCGGACCACCCCGGGCGGCGACCAGTGCCTCGGCCCGCCGCCACCGGTCCGCCCCGATGCGCCGCCCGATCACGCCGTCCCGGATCCGCCGGCCGAGCAGCCGCCCCTCCAGGTAGCCGAGCTGGTCGCCGACGAACGCAGCCAGCGTGGTCACCGCGAGCGCGGCGCCCAGGTCCAACCGCCCCATCCGGGCCAGCAGCCCCACGGTGAGCATGACGGTGGCCGCAGGCAGGACCACCCCCACAAGCAGCCCCACCTCGGCGGCGAGCACGACGGCCGCGACCGCCAGCACCTGCCCCGGCGGCAGCTCGGCCAGACAGTCGCGCAGCAGGGCGGAAATGTCCACCGAGCCACTGTCGCCCGACGGCGCCGCCCGGTCGTCCTACCAGCGGCCGTCCTGGCTCCTCCTGCTGGCCGGTCCGCCCCCTAGGGACCGCCCCGGCCAACCGCGACGCCCACCGTGGCGGGCCGCCGGGGAACCCGACGCCCGGAGCGGAGGAAGGAGACCGGCTCAGTGTGCGTCGGGGTCGGCGACCGGGTTGAAGTCGTCGTCGACCAGGCCGAAGCGGTGGGCGACCACGGCGGCCTGCACCCGGTTGCGCAGGTCGAGCTTCTCCATCGCGGCCGAGACGTGGGTCTTGACCGTGGTGATGCCCAGATGCAGCCGGGTACCGATCTCGGCGTTCGACAGCCCGGCCCCGACGAGCGCGAGAACCTCGCGCTCCCGATGACTGAGCAGCCGCAGCTCCGGCCCCGGCGAGCGGACCGCGGGGCGGTGCTCCTGGTCGTGAGCGGCAATCGCCCGCCGGACGATCCGCGACAGCACCGGCGGGGCGAGCAGCGGCTCGCCCCGCATGGCCCGTCGGACCGCGTCGATCAGCTCCTCCGGCTCGCCGTCCTTGACCAGGTAGCCGATCGCGCCGGCACCCAGCGCGCCATAGACGTTCGCGTCGTCGGCGAAGGTGGTGAGCGCCAGCACCCGCACGCCCGGCTGCCGGTCCACGATCCGGCGGGTCGCCCCGATGCCGTCGAGGCGCGGCATCCGCAGGTCCATCAGCACCACGTCCGGGCGCAGCCGCTCGGCGAGTCGGACCGCCTCCAGGCCGTCGCCCGCCTCGCCGACCACCTCGAAGCCCCCCGCCGTGCGCAGCAGCAGGCCGACACCGGCCCGGACCAACGCCTGGTCGTCCACGACGAGCACCCTGATCATCCGCTCTCCCTGATCGGTAACGTGACCCGAACCTGCCATCCTCCGCTCGACGTGGCCGCGGCGGTGAGCGTGCCCCCGAGCAGACCGACCCGCTCCCGCATGCCGCTCAGCCCGTAGCCGGACGGGGGCAACGCGGGCCGGGGCCGGACCGGTCCGCTGTCCCGTACCACGATCAGCAGGGCTCCGTCGCCGGCGCGGACGTCGACCGAGGCGAGCGCGCCCGACCCGGCGTGCTTGAGCGTGTTGGTCAGCGACTCCCGCACCACCCGGGCCGCCGTCGTGCGGACCACCAGTGGCGCGGCGGCGAGCGCGGCCGAGACGGTCACCCGGACCGCGATCCCGGCCTCCCGCACCCGCCGCTCGGCGTCACGGATCATCTGCTCGGGCTCGACCTGCGAGCCGCCCGGCTCGACGGCCTCCGGGTCGCGCAGCACCTCCAGCAACTCCCGCAGCTCGTCCAGCACCTGCCCGGCGGTGTCCCGCAGCTCGCCGAGGGCAAGCACCGCCTCGTCCGTGCTGCCGGTCTGCTGCACGGCGTAGCGGGCCGAACCCGCGCGCAGCGCGATGGCGGCGACGTGGTGGGCGACGATGTCGTGCAGGTCGCGGGCGATGGCGGCCCGCTCGGCCAGCCGGGCCGCCCGGGTCTGGATCTCCTGGCGCGCCTCGGCGTCCCGGGCCCGCTCCTCGGCGATCCGGGCCGTGCCCCGCACGCCGCGCAGGTACCGGCCGAAGGCCACCGGCGCGGCAACCGCGCCGACCAGCATGGCCAGCCGCAGCATGCCCAGGCTGCCGGAGAGCGTCCCGGAGTCACCGAGGTTGCGGACGTCGGCCACGGTCGCCGCGAGGAGGAGCAGGAACGCGGCGGCGGTGGCCGGCCAGCCGGCCTGGTAGGCGACGAAGCCGAGCGCGAGCGCCGCCGCCAACTGCGCGATACCGGAGCCGTTGACGGTGACCGTGTCGGCCGCCATCATCAGCGCGCACTCGCCGACCAGGACCAGCCACGGCAGGCGGCGCACGCCGATCAGGCCCAGCCCGGCCAGGACGGCGATCAGGCCGGCCCAGCCCCCGCGCGTCACGCCCTGCGGGCTGAGCCACGTGCTCGCCAGCCCCAGCCCGGCCACGACCACGCCGAGCAGCAGCTCCGGCCACCAGCCGCGTCGGTCCTCCACCCGGCCACCATACGGAGCCAGCCCGCCCCGACCGCTCCTCCCGGTGGCCGCCGGCCCTCCTCCGGGTGGCCGGCGCACCGGCCCGCCGCGCTCCTCCGGCCGGCCACCGCGGCGACCGCCGGCAGGACGTGGCACCGACCGCCGGCAGGACGTCGCCGGCAGGAACCCGCCCTAGCCTCGGGCGACATGACCGACGCGCCCGCCTTCCTGAGCCAGTTCGTCCGGCACCCACGCGTCGTGGGGGCGATACTTCCCAGCGGGCCGGCCCTGGCCCGGGACGTCACCGCGCCGGTGCCCCGGACGGGGCACCCGGTGGTGGCCGAACTGGGGCCCGGCACCGGGGCGTTCACCCGGGCCGTGCAGCAGCGGCTGGACGGACGGGGCCACCATCTGGCGATCGAGCTGAACCTGGAGTTCGCCGACCGGCTCGCCCGGCGGCACCCGGGGGTGGAGGTGGTACGCGGCGACGCCGCGGCGCTCGGCAGTCTGCTGGCGGACCGGGGCCACCCGTACGCCGACGTGGTGATCAGCGGCCTGCCGTGGGCGGCGTTCGCTGCCGAACGGCAGCGGGCCGTGCTGGACGGGGTGCTCGCCGGGCTGGGCCCGGCGGGGGTGTTCACGACGTTCGCCTACCGGCACGCGCTGCCCACCCCGCCGGCACGGCGGTTCCATCGGCTGCTGGAGAACCGGTTCGAGGAGGTGGTGGTGGGTCGGACGGTCTGGCTCAACGTGCCGCCGGCGCTGGTCTACCACTGCCGCCGCCCGGTGCGCTGACGCCCTTGGCGGGCAGCCCGGCCCTCCCGACGGGGGCTGCCCGGGTCAGGCGGCGGGCCAGTCCTGGGACGCCAGACGCGGCGAGGCCGCCCCGGGAGGGGCGGCCTCGAGCCAGGAGAGGAAGCCGGTTACGGTGGACCGGGCCATGGCGATCTCCACCGGGGCGTGTTGACTGGTACACCGCAGGATCACCCAGTCGGCCGGCATGGAGAGGCGCTCCTGCCCCTCGGGCAGTCGCCGGCGCTCCACCGCCAGGGCCTTGCGGGACAGCACCCGCTTGGGTCGCAGGGCGAAGGAGAACATCCGGTACCACCGGAGCTCGTCGCCCGCGAACCGCCCGAAACCGGGCGACCAGCCCCGGCCGTCGAGCATCGTGGTGACCCGGACGCTGAGCCGGATGATCCCGCCGGTGCGGGTGACCAGCGCCCGCCGGACGAACAGGATCAGCAGAGCGGCGAGCACGGCGGCGAAGCCGATCCCGATCCCCTCCACGATCTCCATCGACGGGTCGGCTCAGCGGCTCTGCGCGGCGGAGACCGGGGTGGCGCTCTCGGCCAGCACGGTGACGCCCTCGCTGCTCACCGAGAGGAAACCGCCGGCCACCTCGTACGAGACCTGCTCGCCACCGGGAAGCTTGATCCGGACCTGGCCGGGCTCGGCGAGCTGGCCCAGCAGGGGCGCGTGCCCCGGCAGCACGCCCAGCTCACCCTCGGTCGTCCGGGCGACGACCATCTCGGCCTCACCGGACCAGACCTTCTCCTCGACGGCTACGAGCTCGACGTGAAGCTGCTGTGCCACGCTGTCTCCTTGCTGCGGCGGCGGATTGTCGAAAGTCTAGTCGCGCCACCCGTGGGCACCGAACGCGGGTGGCGTAAGCTACGCCACCCGCGCCCGGACCGCGCCGCCGGGGCACTACTTGGTCTTGTTGCGGAAGTCCGGATGCTCCAGTAGGAACGCGTCCAGTTGCTCCTTCTCCAGGGCGGTGAAGAAGTCCTCGGCCTCGGGCCGCAGCCGCTCCCCCCGGTACGCCGACCCGGTGCCGATGTTCTCCCCCGGCAGCTTGATCAGCTCGACGTTGTCGGAGCGGATGGCCTTGAGGGCGATCGCGAAGTCGATCACGCTGTTGCCCCGGCCGTTGAAGATCAGCGACTGACCGGCGGCCCGGATCACCTTGTCCAGCTTGATCGGGCTGGTCACCACGTCGGCGCTGAACGCCTGGTCGACCATCGCCTTGATGAACTGCTGCTGGTGCCGCTGCCGGCCGTAGTCGGCGTCCGGAACGCCGTTCTTCGGGTACCGCTGCCGGACGTAGTCGAGCGCCTGCCAGCCGCTGAGGTGCTGGTTGCCCTTCTTGTAGACCGCCTGGGGGCCGACGTACCCCTCGCCGTGCGGGTTGCCCTTGCGGTGCACCCCGCTCGGCTCGCGGTGCTCGGAGCGCACCTCGCGCTCGATGTACATGTCGACGCCGCCCATCGCGTCCACGATCTTCTGGAAGCCGGTGAAGTTGATGATCGCGCCGGCGTCGAACCGCTCGATCCCGGTCACCTGCTGCACGGTCTTGGCCAGCAGCTCGAAGCCTCGGGCGGCGTCCGGGTTCTGCCCCGGCACCCGGCTGCCGTACGACATCGCGGCGTTGAGCTTGTCGGTGCCGCCGTGGAACTCCGCCTTGCTGAACCTCGGGATCTCGACCCGCAGGTCGCGGGGCAGCGAGAAGAGGTACGCCCGGTCCAGCTCGGCCGGCACGTGCAGCACCATGACCGAGTCCGCCAGCGGCGGGGTCTCCGGATCACGCGGGTCGATGCCCACCAGCAGGATGTTGAGCGGGCCCTTGATGTCGCTCTTGCGCTCCTGGGCGCCCGCGGCCTGGTCGCCGAACAGGTCGCCCTTGCCGACCGCGCCCTCGTACCGGGACAGCAGCGCCTCGTACCCCACCAGCACCGCGCCGCTGAGCAGCATGAGCACGGCGCCGAAGACCGTGCACACCCGCGCCCACCTCGGCACGCCCGACCATATCGACGGCTTCTTCCTGCCGCCCTTGCCGGCCTTACCCACGAGCATCTCCGTTCGTCACGCCCACGAAGAGGAGACGGGCGCACGCAGCCGAAAAAGTTGCAACGATTGTCACTCGTCCGGGGGGACGGCGTGGATCGACGGTACCTCGCCCACGACGCAACCACCGGCCCGGCAACCGGACAGCGGAGATCATAGGGCCTGTAGGTGAACGAGGACCGCCCCGGTCGTCACCGGGACGGTCCTCGCGGGTGTGGCGATCTTCTACTTCATCAGCTCCGCGGCCTTGCGCTCCAGGTCCTCGAGGCCGCCGCACATGAAGAAGGCCTGCTCGGGGAAGTGGTCGTACTCGCCCTCGCTGATCTTCTTGAACGCCTCGATGGTCTCCGCGATCGGGACCGTCGAGCCCGGCACGCCGGTGAACTGCTCGGCGGCGTAGGTGTTCTGCGACAGGAAGCGCTCGATCCGCCGGGCCCGCTGCACGGTGATCTTGTCTTCCTCGGAGAGCTCCTCGATGCCGAGGATGGCGATGATGTCCTGCAGGTCCTTGTACTTCTGCAGGATCCGCTTGACCTCGGTGGCGACCGCGAAGTGCTCGGCGCCGACGAACTCCGGGGCGAGGATCCGGGACGAGGACGCCAGCGGGTCCACGGCCGGGTAGATGCCCTTGTCGGAGATCGACCGCTCCAGGTTGGTGGTCGCGTCGAGGTGGGCGAACGTGGTGGCCGGGGCGGGGTCGGTGTAGTCGTCCGCCGGCACGTAGATCGCCTGCATCGAGGTGATGGCCTGGCCCCGGACGGAGGTGATCCGCTCCTGGAGCTCGCCCATCTCGTCGGCCAGGGTCGGCTGGTAACCCACGGCGCTCGGCATCCGGCCGAGCAGGGTGGAAACCTCGGAACCGGCCTGGGTGAAGCGGAAGATGTTGTCGATGAAGAGCAGCACCTCCTGCTTCTTCACGTCGCGGAAGTACTCCGCCATGGTCAGCGCGGAGAGGGCGACCCGCAGCCGGGTGCCCGGCGGCTCGTCCATCTGGCCGTAGACCAGGGCGGTCTTGTCGATGACGCCGGACTCGGTCATCTCGGCGATGAGGTCGTTGCCCTCACGGGTGCGCTCACCCACGCCGGCGAAGACCGACGTACCACCGAAGTTGTTCGCCACCCGGGTGATCATCTCCTGGATGAGCACCGTCTTGCCCACGCCCGCGCCACCGAACAGGCCGATCTTGCCGCCCTTGACGTACGGGGCGAGCAGGTCGATGACCTTGATGCCGGTCTCCAGCATCTCGGTCTTCGGCTCCAGGTCCGCGAAGGCCGGGGCCTTGCGGTGGATGCCCCACCGGTCGTCGGCGTTCAGCGTCTCGCCCTCGGTGAGGTTGAGGCACTCGCCGATCGCGTTGAACACGTGGCCCTTGACCGCGTCGCCCACCGGCACGGTGATCGGCGAGCCGGTGTCGCGCACCTCGGCGCTGCGGACCAGGCCGTCGGTCGGCTGCATCGAGATCGCGCGGATCAGGTTGTCGCCCAGGTGCTGGGCGACCTCCAGGGTCAGCGTCTTCTCACCGCCGGAGAGGTTCACGGTGACGTGCAGGGCGTTGAACAGGGCCGGCATGGCGTCGCGCGGGAACTCGGCGTCGACGACCGGGCCGATGACCCGGACCACGCGACCCGTGGCCGTCTTGGTCTCAGCTGGTCCACCAGCAACTGCGGATACAGTCATCACACTTCACTTCCCGACGCGGCAAGCGCGTTCGCGCCGCCGACGATCTCGCTGATCTCCTGGGTGATCCCGGCCTGGCGGGCCGAGTTCATCTCGCGCGTGTACTTCTCGATCATCTCTTCGGCGTTGTCGGTGGCGCTCTTCATCGCCCGCCGGCGGGCGGCCGACTCGCTCGCCGCCGACTCCAGCAACGCCGCGTAGATCCGCGTGTTGATGTACTTCGGCAGCAGCGCGTCGAGCAGCACCTCCGCCTCCGGCTCGAACTCGTACGCCGGAAGCAGGCCCTCCGACCGCGGCCGGTCCTCGACCTGCATCGGGCCGATGACCTTCGCGACGGGGGTCTGGGTCATCAGGGAGTGGAACTCGGTGTAGACGATGTGCAGTTCGTCGATCCCGAGCACCCCGTCCGCCCCGGCGTCGCCGTCCACGTCGTCCGCGCCGGCGGTGAACGCCTTGATCAGCGTCTCACCCACCTCGCGGGCGTCGGCGAACGACGGCTGCTCCGAGAACCCCGTCCAGTTCGCCTCGATCGGCCAGTCGCGGAACCGGTAGAACGCGACGCCCTTGCGGCCGATGACGTAGAGCACCGGCTCCTTGCCCTCGTCCTTGAGCCGGGCGATCAGCGACTGCGCCATCTTGATCGCGCTGGAGCTGTAACCGCCGGCCAGGCCCCGGTCAGCGGTTACCAGCAGGACGCCCGCCCGCCGCACCCGCTCACGCGGAGTGAGCAGCGGGTGGTCGATCCGGGCGTTGGACGCCAGCGCGGTGAGTACGCCGGTGATGGCCTGGGCGTACGGCAGGGACGCCTGCACCCGGGCCTGGGCCTTGGCGATCCGGCTCGTCGCCACGAGCTCCATCGCCTTGGTGATCTTCTTCATCCCCTTCGCCGAGCGAATCCGTTGACGAAGAACGCGTACCTGGGCCGCCATGAGTCAGCCCTACTGCTTCTCGGCGTTGTCGCGGTAGCGGGTCACCGTCTCGCGGTTCTCCTCGCCCTCCAGCGGCTTGGCCGGGGCCTCGTTGATCCGGGGCTCGTCCTCCTTGCCCAGGAACATCTGCTTGAAGCTCACGATCGCCTGGTCGAGGGAGGCGATCAGCTCGTCGTCCCACTTGTTGTCGGCGATCGCCGCGAGGACGCCCTCGTGCTTGTGCCGCAGGTACTGGAGGAACTCGCCCTCGAAGCGGCGCACCTCGCCGACGGGGATGTCGTCCAGCTTGCCCTCGGTGCCGGCCCAGACCGAGACGACCTGATCCTGCACCGGGAACGGCGAGTAGTTCGGCTGCTTGAGCAGCTCGACCAGGCGGGAACCGCGGTCCAGCTGGGCCCGGGATGCCTTGTCCAGGTCGGAGGCGAAGGCGGCGAACGCCTCCAGCTCACGGAACTGGGCCAGGTTCAGCCGCAGCGAGCCGGCGACCTTCTTCATCGGCTTCACCTGGGCGGCGCCGCCGACCCGGGAGACCGAGGTGCCGACGTTGATCGCCGGCCGGACGCCCTGGTTGAACAGGTCGGTCTCCAGGAAGATCTGGCCGTCGGTGATGGAGATGACGTTGGTCGGGATGAAGGCCGAGATGTCGTTGGCCTTCGTCTCGATGATCGGCAGGCCGGTCATCGAGCCGCCGCCCAGCTCGTCGGAGAGCTTCGCGCAGCGCTCCAGCAGCCGGGAGTGCAGGTAGAAGACGTCACCCGGGTACGCCTCGCGGCCCGGCGGGCGGCGCAGCAGCAGCGACACGGCCCGGTACGCCTCGGCCTGCTTGCTCAGGTCGTCGAAGACGATCAGGACGTGCTTGCCGCCGTACATCCAGTGCTGCCCGATGGACGAGCCGGTGTACGGGGCCAGGTACTTGAAGCCGGCCGGGTCGGACGCCGGGGAGGCGACGATGGTGGTGTACTCCAGCGCGCCCGCCTCCTCCAGGATGCCCTTGATCGAGGCGATCGTGGAGGCCTTCTGGCCGATGGCGACGTAGATGCAGCGGACCTGCTTCTTCGGGTCGCCGGAGCGCCAGTTGTCCCGCTGGTTGAGGATGGTGTCCAGCGCGACCGTGGTCTTGCCGGTCTTCCGGTCACCGATGATCAGCTGCCGCTGGCCCCGGCCGATCGGGGTCATGGCGTCGATCGCCTTGATACCGGTCTGCAGCGGCTCGTCCACGGACTGCCGGGCCATCACGTTCGGGGCCTGGAGCTCCAGCTCGCGGAAGCCCTCGTTGGCGATGTCGCCGAGGCCGTCGATCGGCTGGCCGAGCGCGTTGACCACGCGGCCGAGGAAGGCGTCGCCGACCGGCACGGAGAGCACCCGGCCGGTGCGCTTGACGCGCTGACCCTCTTCGAGCTTCGCGGAGTCACCGAGAACGACGACACCGATCTCCCGGACGTCGAGGTTCAGCGCCACGCCGAGCGTGCCGTCCTCGAACTCCAGGAGCTCGTTGGTCATGGTCGAGGGGAGACCCTCGACGTGGGCGATGCCGTCACCGGTGTCGGCGACGGTGCCGACCTCCTCGCGGGAGACGTCGGGCGAATAGGAGGAGACGTAGCGCTCCAGGGCGCCGCGGATCTCCTCCGTCGAGATGGTCAGCTCGGCCATCCTCTGCTTCCTTAAGTATCAGGGGCCCGGGATACCTAGTACCGACCGGTCCGAATGGCGTCTGTCAATCCAGGCGCTTCGCGGGGTGTGCCAGCGGGTGCCGGTCAGCGCTTCGCGAGCGCGTTGCGGGTCTCGTTGAGGCGGCGCAGGACGGTGCCGTCGTACAGGTCGGGACCGACCCGGACGCTGGCGCCACCGAGAACCGAGGGGTCGACCGCCTGCTTGACGGAAACCTCTCGACCGTACATCGCGGAGAGGCGGGCACCGAGGCGGTGCTCGTCCTCGTCACTCAACGGGGCCGCCACGGTCACGTACGCGACCTGCCGGTCCCGCCGGTCGGCGGTGAGCTCGACCAGCCGGGTGACCGAACCGGTGAAGGACCGCCCGCCGAACCCGCCCAGCGCCACCTCGACGAGGCGGACGGTGGTCGGGCTGGACTTGCCGGCCAACAGCTCGCGGGCCAGCGCGGCCCGCTGCTCGACCGGGGCGACCGGGTCGGACAGCGCCGCGGAGAGCGCGGGCTGGCCGGCGACCACCTGGCCGAAGCGGAACAGCTCGTCCTCGATCTCGCCCAGCTCACCGGCCGCGTCGGCGCTGGCCAGCAGCGCCTCCACGCCCAGCCGCTCGGTGCCGTCGAGCAGCTCCGACGGCGCCGACCACCGGCCGGACACCAGCCCGGAGAGCAGGTCGAGCGCGTCCGCGCCGACCTTCCCCCGGAGCATGTCGCCGAGCAGCGCGGCGCGGTCAGCGCCCGGCCGGGCCGGGTCGGACAGCGCCCGGCGCAGCCGCGGCTCGCGCCCCAGCAGGCCGGCGACGGCGAGCAGGTCGTCGGCGGTGGCGGCCACCGCCGACGGCTCCGCACCCCGCGCGTACGCCGCCAGGCGCTCGGTCGCGGCCCGGTACGACTCCCGGCTGGCGGCCTGCATCAGCGGGCCCCCGTGCTCTCGAGGCCGCTGAGGAACCGGTCGACGGTGCCCTTGCGGCGGGCCTCGTCGGCCAGCGACTCGCCGACGATCTTGCTGGCCAGGTCGACCGCGATCGTGCCGACCTCCGTGCGCAGCTCGCGCACGATGGTGGCCCGCTCGGCGGCGAGCTGCTCCTTGCCGGCCGCGATGATCCGGTCGGACTCCTCCCGCGCCTTGGCGAGGATGTCCTGGCGGATGCCGTCGGCGTCGGCCCGGGCGTCGTCCCGGATCCGGGCGGCGTCGGTGCGCGCCTCGGCGAGCTGCGCGCGGTACTGGTCGAGGAGCTGGTTGGCCTCGGCCTGGGCGGCCTCGGCGCGCTTGATGCCACCCTCGATCGCGTCGACCCGGGCCTGGAACGTCTGCTCCATGCGGGGGAAGACGAACTTCATCAGCACGAAGCAGAGCACGGCGAAGGCGACGGACCCAACCACGATCTCCTGCCAGATCGGGATGATCGGGTTGTGCGTCGACTCACCACCCTCAGCGGCGAGGAAGAACATGGAAGACCTCCCGGTCGAAGGGGGGCGGGATTAGGAGAGCGTGCCCTGCCAGATGAAGCCGAACGCGATGCCCAGCAGCGCGAGCGCCTCGATGACGGCGAAGCCGATCCAGACGTACGGCAGGGTCATCTTCGACGACTCCGGCTGGCGGGCCGTCGACTGGATGTAGGCGGCGAAGACCAGGCCGACACCGATGCCCGGGCCGATGGCCGCGAGACCGTAGCCGATGGCGGCGGTGCTGCCCTCTACCGCGGCGTAGATGTCCATTAGTGGGTTCCTCCTGGTTATCACGCGTGACGGTCACGCGGGACGACAACGGGTGGTGCGAGATGGATCAGTGCTCGTCGGCGAGCGCGCCCTGCACGTAGCTGGCGCTGAGCACCGTGAAGACGTAGGCCTGGAGGCAGATCACCAGGAACTCGAGGAAGGTGAGCGCGATGGTCATCACCCAGGACAGCACCGAGACCGGGGCCAGCCAGGCGTTGGCGCTGAGCATCGCGAACCCGCCGAGCGTGAAGACCAGCAGGAGCATGTGGCCGGCGAACATGTTCGCGAAGAGACGGACGGCCAGCGAGAACGGCCGGACCAGGAAGGTCGAGAAGAGCTCGATCGGGATCAGCAGCGGCAGGATGTACCACGGCGCCGGCGGGATCAGGGAGTTCTTGAAGTACTTCACGAAGCCGTGGTGCCGGATGCCGATGTAGTTGAACAGCAGGTAGCTGATCAGGGCCAGGAAGGCCGGGAACGCGATGTGCGAGTTCGGCGAGATCTGGAAGAACGGAAGGATCGCGAAGAAGTTCGTCAGCAGGACGAAGCAGAACAGCGTGGTGAAGTACGGCGCGAACCGCACCCCCGCGTGCCCGATCATGTCGACGGCGATGTTGTTCCGCACGAAGCCGTAGATCGACTCGGCGAGCCACTGCTTCTTCGTCGGCACGAGCTGCGGCTTCCGGTACGTGACCAGGAAGAAGATGATCAGGATGCCGACGGCGATCCAGACCATGGCCGTGATCTTGGTGAACCAGTACGAGTCGTGCGCACCCCAGGGGAGGATGCTGGGCAGGTAGAAGTCCTCCACGCTGGGTGGGAATGCTGCCTCGCCCTGTGCCAGGACGTTCGCCTGTCCGAACACCGCGTCCCTTCCTAAGTAGGCGTGCCGAGTCGGCGGACGACCAGGATGATCCCCCCGGCCATGCCGAGCACGACGCCGATCCCGGTGGCGATGCCGCCGGTGTCGAGCCACTGGTCGACCAGCCAGCCGATGAAACCCCAGACGAGCATGCCCCCGATGAGGTATGAGAGCGCGGTCCAACCCTGGCCGGCACCGGTCGGAGTGTCGTCCGGGCCGCCGCTGGGTCGAGGAGTTTGGTCACCAGCCATGACGGGGCGAACGATATCAGTCGGGAATACGAGGCTGTGCCTCACCCCCCGCACAACCGTAGTTGTGTGGGCATCGGGCGGGCAGTTCGTCTGTTGGCACGCTACTCCCCTTCCGCCACCGAGAGAATGACCGGTGTCGGACACATTCGCGCGTCGTACCGAGAAGTGGGACGTTGGGGGGTCAGCCCCTGGTCCGGCGCGAGTGGACGGTGCTGAGCCACCAGATGTGCGCGCCGGTCCAGACCACCACGCCGGCGCCGATCCCGAGGCAGAGCGGGATCAGCCCGGCCCAGCCCGTCGACGCGACCGCCACCATCACGCCCCCCAGGAGGGTGAACTTGGCGGCGTAGAGGCCGAGCCCGAACGGCAGCACGAGCTGCGGGTTCCGGGCGTCCGCCCAGGCCAGCACCACGGTGGTGAGGCTGTAGCTGACCACGGTGACGGCCACCCCGGCGGCCACGCCGAGCGCCGCGTCGGCGCCGCCGAGGACACCACCGGCCACCGCGCCGAGCGCCGCCACCACGGCGGAGGCCGCCAGCAGCACCGGCAGGTGGCGCAGCCGCCAGCCGCGGTCCTGCACCGCGTTCGCCGCGTCCACCCCGCGCTCAGCCACGGGGGTACGCCGGGAAGGCGGCGACCAGCTCGGCGACCTCGCCGGCGATCCCGGCGAGGGTGTCGGCGCCGCCGGGGGCGCCGGGGTCGGTGCGCACCGCGCGGGCGACCAGCGCCGCGACCTGGCGCAGCTCCGGCTCCCGCATGCCCTGGGTGGTGACGCTCGGGGTGCCCACCCGGACACCGGAGGCGACCATCGGCTTCTGCGGGTCGTACGGGATCGCGTTCTTGTTCAGGGTGATGCCGGCGGCCTCGCAGCGCGCCTCGGCCTCCGCGCCGGTCACCCCGACCTCGCGCAGGTCGACCAGGGCGAGGTGGGTGTCGGTGCCGCCGGAGACCGGCCGCATCCCCTCCGCGGCGAGCCCGGCGGCGAGCGCCCGGGCGTTGTCCACCACCTGGGCGGCGTACGCGCGGAACTCGGGCTGGGCGGCCTCGCGCAGGGCGACCGCCTTGGCCGCGACGGCGTGCATCAGCGGCCCGCCCTGGGTGAACGGGAAGACCGCCTTGTCGACCCGCTGGGCCAGCGGCTCCCGGCTGAGGATCATGCCGCCGCGCGGCCCGCGCAGCACCTTGTGGGTGGTGGCGCAGACGACGTCGGCGTACGGCACCGGGGACGGCACGGCACCGCCGGCGACCAGGCCGATGAAGTGCGCGGCGTCCACCATCAGATACGCGCCCACCTCGTCGGCGATCTCCCGGAACCGGGCGAAGTCGATCAGCCGGGGGTACGCGGTCGCCCCACAGATGATCATCTTTGGCCGGTGGGCGAGGGCCAGGTCACGCACCTCGTCGTAGTCGATCAGCTCGGTGTCCGGGCGGACCCGGTAGCCGACCGTGGCGAACCACTTGCCGGAGAAGTTCACCCGGCTGCCGTGGGTCAGGTGCCCGCCGTGCGGCAGGTCCATCGCCAGCACGGTGTCCCCCGGCTGCACCAGGGCGGCGTACGCGGCCAGGTTGGCGCTCGCGCCGGAGTGCGGCTGGAGGTTGGCGTGCTCGGCCCCGAACAGCTCCTTCGCCCGGGCGACGCCGATCTCCTCGGCCCGGTCCACCTCGGCGCAGCCGCCGTAGTAGCGCCGGCCCGGGTACCCCTCGGCGTACTTGTTGGTGAGCGTCGAGCCCAGCGCGGCCAGCACCGCCGGTGAGGTCAGGTTCTCGCTGGCGATCAGTTGCAGGCCGCCGCGCAGCCGGTCCAGCTCGCCGAGCACCACCCCGGCGATCTCCGGGTCGGTGGCGCTGAGCTGCTCGAAGTCCGGCCCCCAGAAGGTGCTCCTCGCGTTCTCCACAACGCAGGAGTCTATGGGGCCGCACACTGGAGGCCGTGAGATGCCTCGTCACCGGTGCGACCGGGTACATCGGCGGACGGCTCGCGCCCCGGCTGCTGGCGGAGGGGCACACCGTGCGCTGCCTGGCCCGCCGGGCCGGCCGGCTGCGCGACGTGCCGTGGGCGGCGCGGGCCGAGATCGCCGAGGGCGACCTGCGGAAACCGGAGACCCTGCCGGCCGCGCTCGCCGGCGTGGACGTCGCGTACTACCTGGTGCACTCGCTCGGCCAGGCCGGCTTCGAGGCGGCCGACCGGGAGGCGGCGGCCCACTTCGCCGACGCGGCCCGCGTCGCGGGCGTACGCCGGATCGTCTACCTGGGCGGGCCGGAGCCGAGGGCCGACGGCGGCGTCCCGTCGCCGCACCTGCGGTCCCGGGCGGAGGTGGCGCGGATCCTGCTGGCCGGCGGGGTGCCCACGGCGGTGCTCCGGGCGGCGGTGATCATCGGGTCCGGCTCGGCGTCGTTCGAGATGCTGCGTCATCTCACCGAGCGGCTGCCGGCGATGGTGACCCCGCGCTGGGTGCGCAACCGGATCCAGCCGATCGCCGTCCGGGACGTGCTGCGCTACCTGGTCGGCTGCGCCACGCTGCCGCCGGAGGTGAACCGGGCCTTCGACGTCGGCGGCCCGGACGTGCTCACCTTCGAGGACATGATGCAGCGCTACGCCCGGGTGGCCGGGCTGCCCCGGCGGCTCGTCCTGCCGGTGCGCCCGCTGACCCCGTCGCTCTCCTCGTACTGGGTCGGGCTGATCACGCCGGTGCCGAACGCCATCGCCCGGCCGCTGGTGGAGAGCCTGGTCCAGGAGGCCGTGACCCACGAGCACGACATCGCGGGGTACGTGGCCGACCCGCCGGGCGGGCTGACCGGCTTCGACGAGGCCGTCAGGCTGGCGCTGGCGAAGGTCCGCGACGCCGAGGTGGAGACCCGGTGGTCGACCGCGAGCGGGCCGGACGCCCCGGCCGAGCCGCTGCCCAGCGACCCGCGGTGGTCCGGCGGCACGGTCTACACCGACGTACGGCAGCGGGCCGTGGCCGCCCCGCCGGACGCGCTGTGGCGGGTGGTCGAGGGCATCGGCGGCGAGCACGGCTGGTACTCGTTCCCGCTGGCCTGGTCGGCGCGCGGCTGGCTGGACCGGCTGATCGGCGGGGTGGGGCTGCGCCGGGGCCGGCGCGACCCGCACCGCCTCCGGGTCGGCGAGGCGCTGGACTTCTGGCGGGTCGAGGAGGTCCTCCCGGGCAAGCTGCTGCGGCTGCGCGCCGAGATGCGGCTGCCCGGCCGGGCCTGGCTGGAGATGCGCGTCGAGCCCGGCGAGGCCGGCGCGAGCAGCTACGTCCAGCGCGCGGTCTTCCTCCCGAGGGGCCTGGCCGGCCACGCCTACTGGGGCGCGGTCTTCCCGTTCCACGCGATCGTCTTCGGCGGCATGGCCCGCAACATCGCTCACCACGCCGAACACCCCCACCCCCACCCCCACCCCCACCCCCACCCCTGACCCACCACCCACCCACCCACCCCTGACCCACCCGCACCGCGTCGATCATGGAGCCGTGGTGCCCGTTTCACCCGTCATGCGGCTTGTGCGGGGCGCCACGGCTCCATGATCGCGGGGGTCAGTTGCCGGTGCGGGCGCCCGTGACGCGGAGGGCGACCGACTCGCCGGGCGGGACGAAGTCGCGGACCGGCTCGCCGCGCAGCGCGTCGTAGAGGACCGTGCCGACCACGTCGACCAGGCGGGCCTGGACCGCCGCGCCCACCGCGTCGCGCGGATCGTCGGGGTTCGCCGCGATCGAGGCGACGGCGAGCTGCGGGGTGAAGGCCACGACGGTCTCCGTCCCGTTCCCGTCCGAGCTGCCGGTCTTGCCGGCCACCGGCCGGCCCAGGTCGGCGCGCAGGTCGGAGGCGGTGCCGCCGGAGCAGCGTTGGTACATCGACTGGTCGCCGACCGGGCAGCGGGCGGCGTCCGCCGCGCCCCGGGCCACGTCGACGTCGAGCACCTGCCGGCAGTCCGGGCCACCGGCGGTGGCCGGCCGGCCACCGCTGTCGGTGATCGACAACACCGGCGTGGGCGCGCACCACCGGCCCTCCGCGGCCACCGCCGCGTACGCCCCGGCCAGGTCG
This sequence comes from Micromonospora sp. MW-13, assembly GCF_003434305.1. Lineage (GTDB taxonomy): Bacteria > Actinomycetota > Actinomycetes > Mycobacteriales > Micromonosporaceae > Micromonospora. Next base: position 12,666 of record NZ_QKKX01000006.1, on the reverse strand, counting down.
AGCGGGGTGGTGGCGGTAACCCCCAGGGTGAACGGCCCCCAGTCCCGCGCGCCGTACCGGGCCAGCCGGGCGTCGTCCTCGGCGCGGAACCGGATGCCGAGCCGCTCGGCCATCTCCACCACCCGGTCCGCGCCGACCCGTTCGGTCAACCAGGCGAAGTAGGTGTTGACCGACCGGCCGAAGGCGTCCCACATGGTCCGGTAGCCGTCCATCCCGAGCGGGTCGGCGTTCACCGGGCACCACCGGCCGCCGCAGTTGGCCGAGCCGCCGCCGACCTCGAAGCGGGTGACGATGCGGGCCGGCGCGTCGAATCCGGTGTCCAGCGGCAGGCCGGCCTCCAGCGCGGCGAGCATGGTGAACATCTTGAACGTCGAGCCGGCCTGGTAGCCGACGATCGTCCCACCACCGGCGACGAGCTGGTTCACCGTGTTCGGGCGGTTCGTCCAGCCCGCCGGGTTGTCGGCCATGCTGTAGTTCCGGTTGACCGCCAGGGCCAGGACCCGGCCGGTGCCCGGCTGCACCACGGCGGTCGGCGCGACGCGGCGGTCGTCGACGTCGTACACCTTCCGCACCTGCGCGCTGGCGGTCTGCTGGACGGCCGGGTCGAACGAGGTGACGATCCGGAAGCCGCCCCGGCGCAGGGTGCGCTGCCGCTCGTCGACGGTGGCGCCGAAGGCCGGCTGCTCGTTCCACCAACTGGTGAACCAGTCGCAGAAGAAGCCCCAGTCGGCGTGCTCCTCGGGGACGGCCGTGCAGTCGTTCGGCGTCGTGCTGGGCTTCAGCAGCAGCGGCTCGGCCTTCGCCGCCGCGGCCACGTCGGGCGCGACCTGGCCGGTCTCGACCAGCCGGTCCAGCACGTACGCCCGGCGGAGCAACGCCGCGTCGGCGTCGCCGTTAATCGGGTCGTCGGTGTTCGGCGAGCGGACCAGCCCGGCGAGCAGGGCGGCCTCGGCCAGCGTGAGCGCCGCCGGCTGCTTGGAGAAGTACCGCTTGCTGGCGGCGGCCACCCCGTACGCCCCGGCGCCGAAGTAGGCGATGTTGAGGTAGCCGGCGAGGATCTGGTCCTTGCTCAGCTTTCGTTCCAGCGCCAGGGCGTACCGCATCTCCTTGAGCTTGCGGGAGACGGTGATCTCGGTGGCCTTGGCCCGCTGCTCCTCGGTGAGCGCCGGGTCGCCGGCCAGCACGTTGCGGACGTACTGCATGGTCAGCGTGGACGCGCCCTGCCGGGTGCCGTCACGCTGGTTGGCGGTGAACGCCCGGACCACGCCGCGCGCGTCGACGCCCGGGTGCTGGTAGAAGCGGACGTCCTCGGCGGCGACGATGGCCTGGCGCATCACCGGCGCCACCCGGCTCAGCGGCACGTCCACCCGGTCCTCGGTGTAGAACGAGGTGATCAGGGTGGTGCCGTCGTTGGCGTAGAGGGTGGAACGCTGGGCCGTGGGCGGCGTGCTCAGCGACGCGGGCAGCTCGGGCCAGGGCTCGGTGAGCCCCCGCACGCCGATCCCGAGGACCAGGGCGGCCGGCAGGGCGGCCACGGCCAGCGCCAGTCCGGCGAGCACCCCGGCAATCACGATGGTCATCAGCTTGTCGAGACGACGAACCCGGATCATCAGCTCTCCCCGCAGGAGCCGGTCAGCGTGCGGACTCGTTCAGAATGACCTGGAACCCACCAGGCACCCCCGCTTTTCCCCAAAGGGGGACGAGTTTCGCGAGAAAGACACGCGACGCGCCGCGGGACGCGCGGGACGACCGGCCGGCCGCGCGGGACGGCCGGCCCGGCCGGGACCGGGCGGCGGTACGGGGTGGCCGGGCGTCAGGGCAGCAGGACGGCGGCCAGCGGGTGGACGGTCTCCTCGATCTCGTCGGCCACCCGGCTGAAGCACTGGTCGCCCCGCCCCCACGGGTCGTCGAGGTCGTCGGTGTGCAGCGGGGACGCGCCCTGCCGGGCCGCGTGCACGGCGGCGACCAGGGCCACCCCGCGCGTGTACACCGCGTCCGGGCTGGCCTCGGCGGCCGGCAGCGCGGCGGCGTCCACCGCCGCCAACAGCCGGCCGAACTCGCCGAGCACGAAGGTGCGGGCGGCGGCGTCGGGGCGCAGCGCCACCACGTACTCCTGCTGGTCGGCGGTGGCGGTGAGGACCAGGTCGGCGGCGTCGATCTGGTCGGAGCGCAGCTTGCGGGCGGCGAAGCCGGCCGCGGCACCGCCCCGGGAGACCACCTGCCGGGCGGCCGGCGGGTTCATCTCCTCCCCCGCGTGCCAGCCGCCGGTGCCGGCGCTGTGGCTGTGCAGCAGCCCGTCCGCGCCGGCCAGGTCGGCGCCGCGCCGGGTCAGCCGCTCGCGGACAGCCAGCGCCAGCAGCCGCTCCGCCATCGGCGAGCGACAGATGTTGCCCATGCAGACGTGCAGGACGGTGAACGGCGGCACTCAGCCCACCCGGCTCTCGACGATGTCGGGCACGACGTCCCGCAGCTTCTTGAACGGGATCGCCCCGGCGCGCAGCACCCGGGGCACGTCGCCGGTGAGGTCGACGATGGTGCTCGGCACCGGATCCGGGCAGGGCCCCGCCTCCAGGTACGCCCGGACGGTGTAGCCGAGCTGCTCCCGGGCCGCCTCGGCGGTGACCGCCGCCGGCTGACCGACCTTGTTGGCCGACACCACCGCCATCGGGCCGGTCTCCCGCAGCACCTCCAGGGCCACCGGATGCAGCGGCATCCGCACGGCGACCGTGCCGCTGTCGTCGCCCAGGTCCCACGACAGGCTCGGCGAGTGCTCCACCACGATGGTCAGCGCGCCCGGCCAGAACGCCTCGACCAGGTCGCGGGCCGACCGGGGCAGCGTGAAGACCAGCCCGTCGAGGGTGTGCCGGGACCCGATCAGCACCGGCGGGGCCTGCCGGCTGCCACCCTTGGCGTCCGAGAGGGCCTTCACCGCGTACGGCGTGAAGGCGTCGGCGCCGATCCCGTAGACCGTGTCCGTCGGCAGGACGACCAGCTCGCCGTTCTTAACAGCCTCGATGGCAGCGGCGATGCCGCGGTCCCGGTCGGCGGGCGACCGGCAGTCGTAGAGCATCACGAGGAGCCAGTCTGCCACGCCCGGGCCCCGCCGGCCTCCTCGGCGTGACCAGGTCCCACGGGCACGGCCTCCCGGCGGCGGCGGGCGGTGGCGAACCGGGGCCGCCCGGCCAAGTCCCGATGCTCCTCGACCGCCTCGTACCGGCCGTCGGCGGCGAGCAGCGCCGGCACCACCGCCCCGTGCGTGTCGTCGTGCTCGACCCCGAGCACCCCGCCGGGGCGCAGCAGCTCGGCGGCCCGGGCGAGCACCGGCCGGATCACGTCCAGCCCGTCCGCCCCGCCGAAGACCGCCTCGTCGGGGTCGTGCGCCGCCACCTCCGGCGGGACGAGCACCGCGCGCGGCACGTACGGCGGGTTGCACAGCAGCACGTCCACCCGCCCGGTGAGCCCGGACAGCAGCTCCGGGTCGGTGACGTCGGCGGCCACCACCTCGACCGGCCGGTCCCCGGCGGCGACCCGGTCGGCGGCGTTGCGGCGCAGCCAGGCCAGCGCGGCCGGCGACCGCTCCACCGCCACCACCCGGGCAGCGGGAGCCTCCTGGGCGACCGCCAGCGCGATCGCCCCCGAGCCGCTGCACAGGTCGACCACCAGCGGCCCGCCGAGGGCGGCCTCGGCCGCAGCGTCCCCCTCGGCAGCCCCGGCGGCCGGCGGCTCGGCCCGCGCGGCGGTACCGGCCGCCGGTGACTCGGCGCACCCCGGCTCGGCGGGCGACGGGGCACCCCCGGGCCGAAGCCGGGCCTGGTCGACGCCCCAGCCGGCCAACAGCTCGGTCTCCGGTCTGGGCACGAAGACGCCCGGCCCGACCGCCAGCTCCAGGTGCCGGAAGCCGGCGCTGCCGGTGAGGTGCTGCAACGGCTCCCGGGCCGCCCGCCGGGCGACCAGGGCGGCGTACCGGTCGAGCTGGCCGGCGGTGAGGCCGGCGGCCAGCGCCAGCCGCCCCCGGGGTACGCCCAGCACGTGCGCGGCGAGCAGCTCGGCCTCGGCGCGGGCCGCCTCGACGCCCGCCGCGGCGAGGGTCCGCGCGGCGCGGGCCACCGCCACCGAGGGCCGAAGCCGTTCTGACCCTTCGGACGGGTGTTGCGGGAGGAAGGTCACGACATAATCATGAAGCGTCGCCGGAACGCACCACGAGCTGGTGCGTCGGCGCACACCGACAGGGAGGTCGCGGGTGGGCTGGCTCGACCGGGTCAACGACCAGGTTGACGTCCTCACCCGGGCCCGCGACCTGCAGGAGGTGGACCGCTCCGCCGAGGCGTGCGTACTGCTCGACGGGGTGGTCCACAGCACCGCCAACCCATATGTCCGGGCGGACGCGCTGGTGCAGCGCCTCTCCGCGTTGATCAATCTCGGTCGCACCGCCGAGTTCACCCGGGCCATCGAGGAGGCGTCCAACGCCGTCCGGGACCTGCCCGAGCCCTACCTGCACGGGCACGTCAACGCCCTGGCCGCGCTCGCCGCCCACCACCAGGGGGCGCTCGACCGGTGCGTCACCCACCTGGTCAAGGCGGCGCGGGCGCTCGGCGCGGTGGACGACCCGGACCGGGACACCGCGTGGGGCTGGCACGACCTGGCGATGGCCTACTCGTACCTGAGCTTCCACGGGTACGCCCTCGGTGCCATCGAACGCGCCCGCCAGCTCGGGGTCGCCGCCGGCATCCCCGAGGAGACCTTCGCCGCCCCCGGGATCCGGCTGCGCAACGCGGTGGCCCTCGACCACAACGGCGACAGCGACGGCTGTCTGCGGGTGCTCCGGGACGTCGCCTCCGACCTGGGCCGGTTCCTGCGCGGCGAGCGGGCCGGCCAGCTTCGGCCGAGCAGCCTCGCCGCGTACGGCTACGCCGCCGCCCGGCGGGCCGCGCTGGGCGACCGGGTGGAGACCGGCACCGACGCGGACCCGACCCGGCTGCTCGCCCACGGCGGGGACAGCGCCCGGGCCCGCGACCTGCGTCAGCTCGGCCAGGTGTGCCTGGCCGTCGCGGCCGGCAACCCGATCGAGGCGGTCACCCGGCTGGACAACGCCCGGGTCTCCCACGAGACCCTCGGCGCGGCCGAGCCGGCGCGGCTGCGCAGCATCGCGTACGCGCGGGCCGGCGACCACCCGGCGGCGCACCGGGCCGACCGGCACGCGTTCCGGCTCGCCGCGCAGCGCAACGACCGGCTGCGGGACGTCTACATCGATGGCATCGCCGCCCGGATCGACCACGAGGAGATGCGCCGCGAGGCCGCCCGGTACGAGGGCGAGGCGCTCACCGACCCGCTGACCGGGCTGCCCAACCGGCGCCGGCTGGAGCGCTACATCGCGGCGGTGGTGGCCCGCGGCGAACGGGTGGTGATCGGCGTCTGCGACCTGGACGGCTTCAAGGCGGTCAACACCCGGCACGGCCACCACTCCGGCGACCTGGTCCTCCAGCGCGTCGCAGGGGTGATCAACCGGGTGATGCGCCGGGGTGACTTCGTGGCCCGCTACGGCGGCGACGAGTTCGTGGTGGTGCTGTCGGGCGCCGGCATGGCCGAGGCGGCCGAGGTGGCCCGCCGGATCGAGGCGGCGGTGCGCACGGAGGACTGGGAGTCCCTGGTGCCCGGCGCCCCGGTCGGGGTCAGCATCGGCTTCGCCGAGGTCACCGGCTCCGGCCCGGGTCTGCGCGACGCGCTCGGCACGGCGTTCGAGACCGCCGACCGGGAGATGCTCGCCGCAAAGACCCGCCCCCGCGCCTCCTGACCCTCTCCCGGGGTCGGTCAGCGGCGGGTCAGCTCGGTGTCGCCGGCCAGCCGGGCGGCGCGGTCGGCCTCGGCGAGGGCGTCCAGCACGCCGTCCAGCTCACCGGCGAGGGTCAGGTCGAGGTTGTACGCCGTGTAGCCGATCCGGTGGTCGGTGATCCGGTTCTGCGGGAAGTTGTACGTGCGGATCCGCTCCGAACGGTCCATCGTGCGCACCTGTGCCTTGCGGGCGTCCGAGGCGGCGGCGTCGGCCTGCTCCTGGGCGGCGGCCAGTAGCCGGGCCCGCAGGATGCGCATCGCCTGCTCCCGGTTCTGGAGCTGGGACTTCTCGTTCTGACAGGAGACCACGATCCCGGTCGGCACGTGGGTGATCCGCACCGCCGAGTCGGTGGTGTTAACCGACTGCCCACCCGGCCCGGACGAGCGGAACACGTCGATCCGCAGGTCGTTCGAGTCGATGACGACGTCCACGTCCTCGGCCTCGGGCAGCACCAGGACGCCGGCGGCACTGGTGTGGATCCGCCCCTGCGACTCGGTGACCGGGACGCGCTGCACCCGGTGCACGCCGCCCTCCCACTTGAGCCGGGACCAGACCCCGTTGCCGCCCTCCGGGACACCCTTGGTCTTGATCGCCAGCGAGACGTCCTTCACCCCGCCCAGATCGGAGTCCTGCGCGTCGAGCACCTCGGTGAGCCAGCCGCGCCGCTCGGCGTAGCGGGTGTACATGCGCAGCAGGTCACCGGCGAACAGGGCGGACTCCTCGCCGCCCTCGCCGGCCTTGATCTCGACGATCACGTCCTTGGCGTCGTGCGGGTCGCGCGGGATCAGCAGTTCGGCGAGGCGTTGCTCCAGCGCCGGCAGGGTGGCCGCGATCGACTCCGCCTCGGTGGCGAAGGACGGGTCCTCGGCGGCCAACTCCTTCGCGGCGACCAGGTCGGCGCGGGCCTGCTCCAGTTCCCCGGCCGCCTTGCGCAGCGGGACCAGCTCGGCGTACCGGCGGCCGACCCGGCGGGCGGTGCCCTGGTCGGCGTGGATGGCCGGGTCCGCGAGGCGCTTCTCCAGCTCGGCGTACTCGTCGAGGAGGGCGGCCAGCCGTTCGCTGCTCATGCTCGGGGTGCTCCTTCGACGACGAGGACCGGCCGGGGACGGTCGGCCGGACAGACGGGGGCGATACGGACAGCGCCCGCGCCCGGCAGGAAGCCGGACGCGGGCGCCGAACGGGAGCTACTTGGCCTTCTTGGCCTGAACCTTGGCGTACTTCTGCTGGAACTTGGCGACCCGGCCGGCCGTGTCGAGGACGCGCTGCTTACCGGTGTAGAACGGGTGGCAGGCGCTGCAGGTCTCGACGTGGATGGAACCGCCCTTGGCGGTGCTGCGGGTCGTGAAGGTGCTGCCGCAGGAGCAGCTGACCTCGGTGGTCGTGTACTCCGGGTGGATGTTGGACTTCATGTCGCCTCGGTCCTTTCGTGGGTGGTCGCCGGGTCGCCGTGCGGCCCCGACGCGTGGTGCGCGCCGGGCTCGGGCGTGAACCGGAACCGGTGGCCGACTGACCAGTGTGCCATGGGCGTGAGCCGGTCCCTCAGGCGGGCCGCACAGCAGGTCCGGCTTCGTCAACGTGCCGGTATCCTGCCGCATTCCCGCCCCGCCGCCCCGCAGTCCGGCGCCGGCGGGCCCTTGGCGCGACACCCCCGCGGAGGGGAACCCCGCCCGCGGCCGGTCGCCCGGGGAGCGGGCGGCGGGCGGGTGCGGCCGGGCGTACGGTGGGCTGGTGTCCGATTCGCCCCAGGAACCGCCCGGGACGGGGGTTCCGCCCCGACTGGTCGCCACCCGGGGGCTGCCCGCCTCGGGCAAGACCACCTTCGCCCGCACCCTGCAACCGTCGGTGGTCCGGGTGAACCGGGACGACCTGCGCCGGATGCTGCACGGCGAGCGACTCTTCACCCAGTGGGCGGAGGCCCAGGTCACCCGGGCCCAGCGGGCCCAGGTGGAGGCGCTGCTGCGGGGCCGGGTGAGCGTGTGCGTGGACGACACCAACCTGCGGGCCCGGACCCTGCGGGACTGGGCCCGGCTGGCCGCCGACTGCGGGGCCGGCTTCGAGGTGCACGACTTCACCGACGTACCCCTCGACGAGTGCCTGCGCCGGGACGCCGCGCGGCCGGCGGTCGACCGGGTGGGCGAGGCGGCGATCCGCCGGCTGCACGACCGCTTCCTGGCGAACCGCCCGCTGCCGCTGCCGGTCCCCGAGGTCACCCCCGGCGCCCCGGCGCGCCGGGGCGGCGCACCGGCCGAGCCCCCGGAGATCGTCCTGGTCGACCTCGACGGGACGGTGGCGCTGCACGTCTCCCGCAGCCCGTACGACATGACCCGGGTGGCCGAGGACGTGCCGAACGAGGCGGTGGTCGCGGCGGTCCGGGCGATGCACGCCGCCGGGTACGGGGTGGTCTTCTGCTCCGGCCGGGACGCCTCCGCCCGGGCCGACACGGTCGCCTGGCTGGCCCGCCACGTGCGGGTGCCCTACCTGGCGCTGCACCTGCGGGCCGTCGGCGACGCCCGCCGGGACTCCGTGGTCAAGCAGGAGATCTACGAACGCGAGATCGAGGGCCGCTACCGGGTGGTCGGCGTCTTCGACGACCGGATGCAGGTGGTTCGGATGTGGCGCTCCCTCGGGCTCACCGTCTTCCAGGTCGCCGAGGGCGACTTCTGAGCCGTCCTCCAGGTCGCGCGGGGAGGCCCCTGCCGCCGCCGGCAGGGGCCTCCCGTACGGCTCAGGCGGCGGGACGCTGGGCGGCGGCGGCCCGGGTGAGGGTGACGGTGGCCTCGGCGCGGACGCCGTTGACCGTCACCGCGAGCCGGACCGTCGCACCCGGACGCAGCGCCGTCAGCTCGCCCGTGGCCGGGTCGAACCGGGCCACGTGCCAGGGCCGCAGCCCGCCGGCCGGTCCGACGTGGACGCTCGGCGAGGCGGACCAGTCCGCGCTGACCGGGGCGGCCACCGGCACGACCCGCCCGCTCGGCTGGGTGAGCGTCGCGGTGACCCGGGCCGGGGCGCCCACCGGCACCGTCTCCGGCGCGGTCAGCGCGAGCCGGTCGACGTGGGCGTGGAACTCGGCGGACACCCAGCGGGGGCCCTCGGCGAGCGGGTCGCGGCGGGCCCGCTCGGCCTCGGCCGGGGTGACCGGGTCGACGCCGAACTCCGTCCAGCCGGTGAAGCCGCCGAGCTGCGCCGGGGTGGACGGGTCCTTGCCCGCGTTGCCGTTGACCACGTACGGCACCCCGTCGACCCGGTCGGCGTGGAACGTGCCGACGTGGCCGTTGACCACGAGCGCGCCCTTGCCGGTGCGGTGCTGGAAGTCGGCGAGCCACTGCTCGACCAGCGCCGCCTCCTTGCGGTCGCCGAGCTGGCTGGCCTTGGCCGGGCTGGGGTCGCGCGGCGGGTGGTGGAACAGCACGGCCACCGAGCCGACGCTGGCGTCGGCGGCGGCCCGGTCGAGGGTGGCGCGCAGCAGCTCGACCTGGCCGAAACCGCTGCCCCGCAGCGACCCGGCGGACGTGTTCAGCGTGACGAACCGGGTGCCGGCGTGGTCGAAGACCCTGGAGGTGGCCCCGAACGCGGCGGTGAAGTTGCCGATCGGGGCGCCCATGATCTCGTGGTTGCCGGGGACGTAGTAGTAGGGCAGCTCGCCGCCCAACTCCTCGTCGAGGATCCGCCTCGCCAGGGCGAAGTCCGCCGGGTACGCGGTGTCCACGAAGTCCCCGTTGATCACCAGGAAGTCCGGCTTGGCGGCCCGGACCTCGCGCAGCGTGCGGCGGGCCTGGGCGACCAGCTCGCTGTCCGGGGCGGCGGCGACGAACTGGGCGTCGGACATCACCGCGAAGCGCCAGGGCGCCCCGTCGACGGTGCCGTCGCGCAGCACCACCCGGTCGGTGCGCGGCGTCTCGGCCGGCACGTCGAGGGTCGGCGGCACCTTGGCCACCAGGTCGTCGACGACGATCTCACTGGTGTACTGGGCGGCGGCGTTGGTCTCCGCCACGTAGAACCGGCGCACCCGCACGGGGTACTGCACGCCGGCCGGAACGGCGAACTCGACGTACCGCCAGCCGGTCCAGGTGATCAGCGGTCCGCGCAGCACGTGCTGGGTGTCCTGGGCGTCGTGCAGGTGCAGGCTGGGCCACTCCCCCGTGCCGTTGCCGTTGATCCACATGCCGAACGCCTGCGGCTGGCCGGGCACCTCGATCCAGGCCGGCGGGTCGGCGTACGCGGCCCGGGTGCCGGTGGACTGGCTGAAGTCGTACGACATCCTCAGGCCGGTGCCGGTGTGGCCCGGCGCCGGGGCGACGGAGCCGCTGGCCCGGGCCTGGCTGAACTTCCAGGACGCCGCGTCGTCGAAGGTGGCCACCGGGACGTCGGTGAGCCCGACGGTGACCGGCAGCACGGTGGTCCAGGCCCCGACGCGCACGGTGACCAGGGCGGAGCCGCTGTCGGCGACCGCCTTCACCGAGAGGTTGCCGTCCTCGGTGGGGGTGACGTCGAGCAGGCTCCGGTCGTAGTCGAGCCGCAGGTCGGCGGGCTCGATCGGGGCGGTGTTGCCCTCGGCGTCGTAGCCGACGACGCCGAACAGGGCGGCGTCGCCGGCCCGGTTCAGGCCGACCCGGTCGGTCGTGGCGTCGATCCGGGCCAGCGGGCCGAGCACCGTGAGGTCGAGCCGGCCGCTGGCCCCGCCCCGCCAGGCGGTGACGGTGCTGCGGCCGGGCACCCCGGCCCGGAAGATCCCGTCGCCGGTGACCTTCCCGTGTGCGGCCGGGTTCGCCCGCCACGCCGGGGCACCGGCCGCCGGGCCGTACGTCTCGTCGTGGCCGGTGGCGGTGAGCCGGCGGGTGAGGCCGGGGAAGACCCGGTCGGGCCGGCCGCCCCGGACCGGGGCGACTCCTGGCGCGGCGGTGGGGTCGCTGGTGGTGCGCAGCCAGTAGCCGGTGAGCCGGCCGCTGCCCTTCGGCGCGTAGATGGCCAGGCCGTTGGGCACGGCGCGCTCGGCGCCGTCGGACGGGCTGTTCGCCACCTCGACGGTCGCCTCGCCGGGGCGGCGGGCCAGCAGGGTCGAGGAGCCGCCGCCGTCGAGGTTGAGCGCGGTCCACGCGCCCAGCTCGGCCATCATCCGGCCCATCTCGGTCTGGGTGACGCCCCGGCTGTCCACCTGCCGGCCGTCCACGGTGAGCATGATCATGCGCTTGCCGTCGGCGGTGAAGCCGACCGCGGTGCGCGGCGCCAGGGAGGCGTCGGCGATGCTCTGCACCGCCCCGTCGCGGACCAGCACGTTGCCGCCGCCGACCGCCGCGCGCAGGGTGCCGTCGTCGGAGGCCTTCGGCCGGTACGCCACGCTCACCGCGTCGCCCGGCCGCAGGCCGGCGAGGGCGTCCGCGCCGGTGTCCCGGCCGAGCAGCACGGTGGTGCCGGCGGGGATCGGGCCGGCGCCCGCCGCCGTGGTCACCGTCGCGACCCGACCGTCGACCACGGTCACCTCGGCGACGCGCTGCGCCCCCGCCACCGCACGTTCCCGGGGGTACGTTCCCCAGAGCGGGGTGAACAGGCCGATCCCGTTCGTCTGCACCATGTTGTTGAACTGGGTCAGCGGCACCGGGCCGGTGGGCAGGGTGGCGGTGCCGTCGAAGTTCACCTGGATCACCCGGCCGAGGCCGTCGGCGCTGATCGCGACGGCGTTGGTGTGCCCGGCGACGGGCGACTGGACCAGTTCCCCGCCGCGTACCCCGATCCCCTGGGCCGCCCCGGAGTTGTTGATGTCGAAGAAGTCGCCGTTGACGGCGGCGACGGCCCGGGACCGGTCCACCGCGCCGCGCAGCGGCTCGGCCTTCGCCACCTCGCCGGAGTTGACGTAGTCCACGGTGACCCCGCCGGTGAGGTCGGCGGTCAGCGCGTCGGCGCGCAACCAGCCGTCGGCGTCGTACCGGTCGAAGGAGGTCAGGTCGAGGCCGGGGGCGACCGGCCGGACGGTCTTGACGGTCTCCAGGCCGCCGGCCGGCTCGACGCCGCTGGCGGCGCGGGTGGCGGCGCTGGCCGCAGCCGGGTCACTGGCGAGCGCGACCGCGTCGGCGGGGGCGGACGAGGCGCGGGGGGCGTCCTCGGCGGCGGTCTCGGCGGCCGGGGCCGGGGGCGGTCCGGCCGTGGCCGGCGCGGGGCCGGTCAGGGTGAGTAGCGGCGTCAGCAGCAGGACGCCGGCGAGGTGAGCGGATCGACTGCGGGTGCGCATGGACGCCAGTCAACCCGACGGTGAACAGAAGTTTCAATACCCAACGGCTTAACTGAAGGAAAACTTCACGCCCCGGCAGGCCCGGCGACCTGCCCCGACGACGCGGAAGGGCACGGCCGGGAGCGGCCGTGCCCTTCCGTCAGCCCCCGCCGGTCACTCTCCCGGCGTGGACTTCGCGATCTGCATCAGGAACTCGATGTTGGTCCGGGACTGCTTGAGCCGGTCCAGCAGCAGGTCCAGCGCCGCCTGCGAGTCCAGCGAGTGCAGGACCTTGCGGAGCTTGTGGATGATGGCCAGCTCCTCCGGCGCGAGCAGGATCTCCTCCTTGCGGGTGCCGGACGGGTGGATGTCGATGGCCGGGAAGGTCCGCTTGTCGGCGATCTTCCGGTCCAGCTTCAGCTCCGCGTTGCCGGTGCCCTTGAACTCCTCGAAGATGACCGTGTCCGCCATGGAACCGGTCTCCACCAGCGCGGTGGCGAGGATGGTCAGCGAGCCGCCGTTCTCGATGTTGCGGGCCGCACCCAGGAACCGCTTCGGCGGGTAGAGCGCGGTGGAGTCGATACCACCCGACATGATCCGGCCCGAGGCCGGCGCCGCCAGGTTGTACGACCGA
>NZ_QKKX01000005.1 GCF_003434305.1 Micromonospora sp. MW-13 | reverse complement strand
ACCCTTGCCGAGCGGCATGACCAGGTCGATCACCCGCGTCGTCAGGATGTGCGGCTCGGTCTCCAACCGCAACCGCTCCTGCGGGTACAGCGGAGTCAGCTTGTAGAACTCCGGCCGGCGCTTCGCCTCGTCCGGCTCCATCCCGTTGATGGTGTCCAGCCGCACCAGCGGGTTGTACTTGTCCCGCCGCTGCTCGCCGTCCCGCGCCGCGCGCACGGCACCGGTGATCGCGTCACCGCGCCGCAGGCCGTACTTCTTGATCTGGGACATCGAGACGTACACGTCGTTCGGGCCGGCCAGGTAGCCGGTGGTCCGGACGAAGGCGTAGTTGTCGAGCACGTCGATGATGCCGGCGACCGGGACGAGGACGTCGTCCTCGCTCACCTGCGGCTCGCGGCCACCGCCACCGCCACCAGCGCCGCCGCCGTCCTCGCCGCGCTCACCGCGGCCCCGACGACGATCCCGGAAGCGACTGCGCCGGCCCCGCCGGCCGCCGTTCTCGTCGTCGTCGTCGTTGTCCCGATCGGCGCGCGGGCCCCGGTCGTTACGGTCGTTGCGGTCGCTCCGGTCGTTGCGCTCACCGCGCTCGGCCCGGTCGCCGCGGTCGTTGCGGTCGCCCCGCTCGCCACGCTCGGTCCGCTCGTTGCGGTCGCCGCGCTCGGTCCGCTCGGCCCGGTCGACACGCTCGGCCCGGTCGGTCCGCTCGGCACGCTCAGTCCGCTCGGCCCGGTCGGTCCGCTCGGCCCGGTCGGTCCGCTCGGCCCGGTCGGTCCGCTCGGCACGCTCAGTCCGCTCGGCACGCTCGGCACGCTCGGCCCGCTCGGTCCGTTCAGTCCGCTCGGCCTGGTCCCGGCCGCCCCGGCCCTCACCGCGCTCCCGGCGGCCCTCGCCACGCTCGGCGGGTTCGGTGCCGGTCGCGGCCGGCGGCTCCTCGGCGCGAGGCTCGGCCGGCCGGGTCTCCGCCTCGGCGGCCCGGGACTCGGCGACGGCGGCGGCCCGGCTGCGCCGGGTCCTGGTCCGGCCCTCGGTAGGCGCGGCAGCAGCCGGCTCCGCCGGGGTCCGGTTCTGGTCGCCGGACGGGGAGACCTCCGCGTGCACCTCCTCACGAGTGGGGGCAGCAGCAGCCGCGACCTCGGCCCGCGGTCGAGGGGTCCCGGCGCCGGCACCGCCCTGCCGCTCGGTGATCGCGCTGATCAGCTCGCCCTTACGCATGCGAGCCGTGCCGGAGATGCCGAGCGACGCGGCCAGGCTCTGCAACTCCGGCAGCAGCATCGCCGACAGGCCGGTGCCGCTGCGCCGACGGCGAACGGGGGCGGCGGCGGTGGCATCGCCAGCGACGTTGGAAACATCCGACGTCACGTCGGTGGTGTCGCTCAATGGATTCCTTCCCTCGATAGGCCGGGACTGCCCGGAGTCGACAAGCAGGTGGCCGGGCGGCCTCGGTGCACCCGCCTCGCATGACGCGTCGCGGGAGACTGTGACACAGCAGCCGGTCGGTTTCCCGACTCACCAACATCGGTGAGCAGGTCTCGCCGTCTGCGGCGACCTGCGGAAACTGCGGTGCGGCGTGGGCCTTTGGCAGAGGAGACGGGCTGACCGCCGAGAGCTTCGGGGGTGCGCCGACCCGCAGGGAGATCGCATGCTTCGCGGCTGTGCTAAGTCTAGAGCGTAATCAACTCTTTCGACCTGCGGCAACAGGGTCCCGCTCGGCGTGTCCAAGTCTACCCCGTGCGACCCGTGCTCCGTGCACGTCTATACCCAACCCCAGGGACAGCCAACCTGTTCCCACGGAGAAGTCCGCGCCGGGCTCGCTCAGCGCCAGCACCGACGGGCCCGCCCCACTGACCACGGCGGCCACACCGGCCGCACGCAGCGCACCGACCAGGGCAGCCGTGCCGGGCATCCCCTCGGCGCGGTAGTCCTGGTGCAGCCGGTCGACCGTGGCGGCCAGCAGCAGGGCCGGCTCGGCGGTCAGCGCGTGCACCAGCAGCGCGGCCCGGCCGGCGGTGAGCGCGGCGTCGGCGTGCGGGACTGCGCCGGGCAGCGCGGCCCGGGCCACGGCGGTCAGGCCGCGCTCCTCGGGCACGAAGACCGTCGGCCGCACCCGGCCGTCGACGGCCAGCGAGACCGCGCGGGCGCCGGCCGGCTCCGTCCAGGCGATCGTGAAGCCGCCGAGCAGGCAGGGGGCGACGTTGTCCGGGTGGCCCTCGATCTCGGCCGCCAGCCGCAGCGCGCCCGCGTCGTCCAACCGCGTGTTCCCGTCGACGACCAGCGCCCGGGCCAGTTGCACGCCGGCCACGATGGCGGCCGACGAGGAGCCCAGGCCACGGGCCTGGGGGATCCGGTTGACACACTCCACGGCGAAGCCCGACGGCTGGCCGCCCAGCGCGTCGAAGGTGGCCCGCATCGCCCGGGCGACGAGGTGCGCGTCGTCGTCGGGCAGCTCGCCCGCGCCCTGCCCGGTCACCGCCACCCGGACGCCGTCGGGCACCACCTCGGCGGCCACGTCGTCGTACAGGCCGAGCGCCAGCCCCAGCGCGTCGAACCCCGGACCGAGGTTGGCGCTGGTGGCGGGGACCCGGACCTTGACCGGCCCGGACACGAATGTCGTCGGCACGCGCTCATGCTAGGCCCCGGGACGACCCCGGCGGGGCTCCGCCCGCCCCGTGGGACTGGCCCGCCTCCGCTAGCCTGGCCGGGACGATCACGAGGCGGGAGTCGGCATGGAGTTCCTGACCTACTCGGTCACCCAGGTGGCGACACAGATCCCGAGCCTGCTGGTGCTGGTGGCGGGCCTCACGCTGGCGGTGGTCCTCCGCGCCCGGCTCGGCCGGCTCCCCCGCCTGCTGCTGGCGTCGGGCGTGGTGGTGCTGCTGGTCGGCATGCTGCTCAGCCTCGCCTGGCTGCTCGTCCTGCCCCGGCTCTACGCGTCCGGGGGGTCCTCGATGTCCGGCCTCACGGTGGCCCGGCTCGGCACCGGCGTCAGCCTCGTGCTCGCCCTGCTCCACCCCGCCGGGCTGGGCCTGGTGATCGCCGCCGCGCTGACCGGCCGGCGGCCGGCCGGCGGTGGGTGACGCCACCGGCGTACCCCGGGCGACGCGGCGGCGGGCGGTCAGCGGGCCGGCACGGGCTCGGCGACCGGGTCGGTCAGCGACAGCCGTCGGGTGGCGATCCGCCAGCCGACCGCGTAGACCAGCGTGACCAGGCCGCAGCCGGCCAGCACCACCCGCTCGTCCACCAGGTCGACCACCCCGGCCACCACGAGCTGGCTGACGGAGACGGCGAGCGTCGCCAGCATCATGTCGGTGGCGAAGACCCGGCCGCGCAGCCGGTCCGGCACCTCGCCCTGAAGGGCGAAGTTCGACATCACCCAGTTGCTCCCGCCGGCGAAGTGCGCCACGAAGACCAGCGCCAGCACCAGCGGGAACCAGTCGGCCATCGAGGTACCCACGTAGGCCAGGCCGTAGAGGGACATCGACAGGGCCAGCCCGGGCAGCAGCCAGGCCCGGTTGGTCAGCACCCGGCGCATCAGGATCGGCCCGACCAGCGCGCCCGCGCCGCGCACCGCGAAGAGCAGGCCGGTGCCGACCGCGCCCACCCCGTACACTCCGGCGAGCAGCGGGAAGATGGTGAGCACGCCGTTGCCCAGGCCCACCGCGGACTTCACGGTGACCAACCCGAGGACCCGGGGGCGGTGGCCGATGTAGCCCAGCGCCTCCCGGATCGCCGCCCAGGTGCGTTGGGCGGGCACGGCGGCGTCCCGGGGGGCCTGCAACGGGCGGCGGATCAGCGCCGCCAGCCCCGCCGCCAGCGTCAGGCCGACCGCGGCCACCCAGAAGCAGACGTACGGGCCGGCGGCGGCGCTGAGCACGCCGCCCAGCGAGGCGCCGACGACGGTCATCGTGCCCCAGGCGGAGCCGGCGACCGCGTTGCCGGCGGCCAGTTCCTCCGGGTCGAGGACGTTGGGCAGGGCGGCCTGGGCGGCCGGGGAGTAGAACGCCTTCGCCACCGCCACCACGGCGATCCCTGCCATCGCCAGCCACGCCGTGTCCGCGCTGCGGACGCCGAGCAGCAGCAGCACGCCGAGCAGCGACGCCACGTTGGCCGCCATCATGATCTTCTTGCGGTCGAACCGGTCGGCGATCGTCCCGGTGTACGGCAGCAGCAGCGCGACCACTCCGGTGTCCACGGCCAGCACGAGCGCGCCCCAGACGCCGCTGCCGGTCAGCGTCGGCAGCAGCACGAGCAGCGGCACCATGACGAACCAGTCCGCGCCGAAGACGACCAGCTCGGCCAGGAACAGGTTACGGAAGTTCCGGTTGCGGACCAGGACCGAGGCGGTGGGTGACACGTACCGGAACCCTACCCGCCGACGTGCGGCGGGCTCGCCCGGCGTAGCAGCTCGGAGACGGTGACGAAGGCGAAGCCGCGGTCCCGCAGGCCGGCGATCAGGTCGGGCAGGCCGCGCAACGCGACCAGCCGGCGGGTGTCACCGACGTCGTGGGCGAGCAGGATGGTGCCCGGCTGCACCCCCGCCACGATCCGTCGGGCGTGGCCGGCCGGATCGTCCGGATACCGCCCCTCGACCATCTGCAACGACCACAGCACGAGCCGGTAGTCCAGCCGGGCGGCGGCGTGCAGCACCGCGCCGCCGAGGTGCCCGTACGGCGGGCGGAGCAGCCGGGGGGCGACCCCGGCCGCCTCGGTGATCGCGTCGTGCGCCCGGCGCAGGTCGTCGTGGACCTCGGCGGCGTCGTGCCGGGCCAGGTCGTGGTGCGCCCAACTGTGGTTGCCCACCTCGTGCCGGCCGAGCCGGCCGCGCAGGATGCCGGCGTGCTGCCGGGCCCGCTGCCCCACCAGGAAGAACGTGGCCGGCACGGCGTACCGGTCGAGAGTGTCCAGCACCATCGGCGTCCACTGCGGCCGGGGGCCGTCGTCGAAGGTGAGCGCCACCAGCCGCTGCTCGGTGCGGGCCGCCCAGACGACCGACACCTCGCCGTCGCCGACCTGCTGGCGGTCGCCGCCCAGGGTGGCGCTCGCCGGGCCGCCCGCCAGCGGCAGCCGCCGGTCGGCGATCCAGGTGCTCTGGGCCGTGGCCCCGGCACCCAGCACCGCACCACCGGCGAACAGCCCGACCCGGCGCAGCACGGTCCGCCGCTCCCACCGGCCACCGCTGTCCGCCATGGCCCGCTCCGCTCGCCAGCGGTCGCCCACCCCGGGACGACCTCGACACCGCCAGTATGCGACAGACGACTCACCGCACCGGTCGGATACGCGACGAACCTCCGCCCCGCACGCGACACGCCCCCGCCGGGCGGACCCGGCGAGGGCGTGTCGTGGTCGTGCCCCGGCTATTCGGCCGGCGGCAGCGGCGACTGCCGGCTCTTCGGCAACCGCAGCACCTCGAACTGGTCGGTGCCGTCCACCAGGGCCGCCGACGGACCGGACCGGACCGGGCCCGCCGGCCCGCCCTCGGCGGGGGCGCCGACGGGGGCGCCCACCGGCACCGGCTCGCCGGCACCGGTCACCGGCACGTCGTCCGCACCCGGCCCGCCGGACTCCGGCGCCGAGCCACCGGCCCGGCGGCGACGGCGGGCCCGCAGCGACTCCTTGGTGTGCTCCACCATCGAATACAGCGTCGGGACCAGGATCAGGGTGAGCAGGGTGGAGCTGAGCAGGCCGCCGATCACCACGACCGCCAGCGGCTTGGAGATGAAGCCGCCCTCCCCGGTCAGCCCGAACGCCATCGGCAGCAGGGCGAAGATCGTCGCGACCGCGGTCATCAGGATCGGGCGCAGCCGGCGCCGGCCGCCCTCGACCACCGCCTCCCGGACCCCCATGCCCTGCGACCGGTACTGGTTGATCAGGTCCAGCAGGACGATCGCGTTCGTCACCACGATGCCGACGAGCATCAGCACGCCGATCAGCGCCGGCACGCCCAGCGGGGTGCCGGTCACCAGCAGCAGTCCGATCGCCCCGGTCGCCGCGAACGGCACCGAGATCAGCAGGATCAGCGCCTGGGTGAGGCTGCGGAACGTCGCCACCATGATCAGGAAGACGATCGCGATGGCGGCCAGCACTGCCAGGCCCAGGTCGGCGAACGCCTCCTCCTGGTCGGCGCTGACGCCGCCGATGCTGATGCTCGCCCCCGGCACGTCGATCGCGTCGAGCTTCTTCTGCAGTTCCTGAGTGGTCGCGCCGAGGTTGGCGCCGGTCGCCGTGCCGGTGACCGTGACGCTGCGCTCGCCGTCGATCCGGGTCACCTGCTGCGGCCCCTCGGCCTGGGTGACGTCGGCGATGTCGTCCAGCTTCACCGGCCCGATCGGCAGGGCGCGCAGCTCCGCCACGGTCGTCGGCGGCTTCGCGCCGCCGCGCAGCACCACGTCCTGCTGGCCGCCGTCGAGGGCCACCTGGCCCAGCGGGGCGCCCCGGTACGCCTGGGCCACGAGCTGCCCGACGGCCGCCTCGCTGAGCCCGATCCGGGCCGCGGCCAGCCGGTCCACGGTCACGTCCACCCGCGGCACCCGCTCGGCCAGGCTGGTCGAGACGTCCTCGACGTCGGCCGTGTCGGCCATCGCCAACCGCGCCTGCTCGGCCGCCCGGGCCAGCACCTCCGGGTCGGCCGCCTGGACGACGACCGCAAGCTGGTTGGTCGCGCCCTGGGCACCGCCGAAGCTTAGCTCGCCCACCTCCGGGCCGAGGGCGTCGAACTGCCGGCGCAGCGTCCGCTTCACCTCGGCCGCGTCGGCGTCGCCGTCCAACGCCACGGAGAAGGTGGCGGTGTTGTTGCCGCCGCCGCCCTGCCACGGCTGGTCGCTGCCTCCGGCGCTGACCTGGTACGTCTCGACGTTGCCGGAGCGCTCCAGCACCTCCTCGACCCGGCGGGCCGCCTGGTCGGTGGCCGCCAGGCCGGTGCCGACCGGGAGCTGCTGGCTGATGGTCAGGGTGTCCTGGCCGGAGTCGTCCAGGAAGTTGGTCTTGAGCGCACTGGACAGGCCGAAGGTGCCGAGCAGCACCAGCAGGCCCAGCCCCAGGGTGATCCAGCGGGTGCCCCGGCCCCGGGTGGCGAACCCGATCACCGGCAGGTACGCCCGCTGCAACGGGCTACGCAGCTCCTTCTCCTCGGCCGCCCGACGCGCGGCGGCGTCGTCCGCCCCGCCCCGCTTGGGCCGCAGGAACCAGTACGCCAGCACCGGGATCACCGTCAGCGAGACCAGCAGCGAGGCGAGCAGGGCCACCGTCACGGTGATCGCGAACGGCGCGAAGAGCTGCCCGACGAAGCCGCCGACCAGCGCGATCGGGGCGAAGACCGCCACCGTGGTCAGCGTCGACGCGGTCACCGCGCCGGCCACCTCGCGGACCGCGGTGAGGATCGCCTCCCGCTTCGGCTCGCCGTATTCCAGGTGGCGTTTGATGTTCTCCAGCACCACGATCGAGTCGTCCACCACCCGGCCCACCGCGATGGTCAGCGCGCCGAGGGTGAGCAGGTTGAGCGAGTAGTCGCCGATCCAGAGCGCGATCAGCGCCACCAGCACCGACAGCGGGATGGAGACCGCGGTGACCACGGTGGAGCGGACCGACAGCAGGAAGACCAGGATGACCACGACCGCCATGACCAGGCCCAGCAGGCCCTCGGTGGTGAGGCTCTCGATGGACTTCTCCACGAACGGCGCCTGGTCGAACACGACGATCAGGTCCGCGCCGGACGCCGAGCGCAGATCGGCCAACCGGTCGCGGATCTCGTGGGAGATCTCCACGGCGTTGCCGTCCGGGGCGGCGGTGACCGCGATGCCGAGGCTGTCCAGGCCGTTGGTGCGGGTGAACGAGGTGGCCGGGGCGAGCTGCTGCTCCACGGCCGCCACGGCACCGAGCCGGACCGGGGCCGCCTTCGGGGCGGTCGGGGCCAGGACGATGCCCCTGAGGTCGTCGAGCGAGCGGATCGGCGTACCCACCTGGACGGTGAGCGCCCGCGAGCCGTCGGAGACCGCGCCGGCCGGCACGGCGATGCCGTTGGTCTTCAGGGCCGTGCCGATGGCGGTCGGCGCGAGCTTCGCGGCGGCCAGCTTGGCCGGGTCCGGGGTGACCGTGACGACCTGGTCGCGGGTGCCGGTCACCGCGACGGTGCGGACCCCCTTGATCGACTCCAGCTCCGGCACCACGGTGTCGCGCAGCTTGTCGGCCAGCGCCCGCTCGTCGCCGCCGCCGGCCGCGGCGATCACCACGGCGGGGAGGTCGTCGGTGCTGCCGGTGAGGACCTGCGGGTCGACGCCCTCGGGAAGCTGTGCGTCGATCCGGCTCAGGGCGGTCTGCATCTTGTTGACCACGCCGTCCAGGTCGGTGCCGAACGCGAACTGCACCTGGACGATGGTGGAGCCCTCGCGGGAGGTCGAGGTGACCTTCTCCAGCCCCGGGATGCCCTGGAGGCTGTTCTCGATCGGCTCGGTGACCTGGGACTCGACGATCTCGGGCGCGGCACCGGGGTAGACCGCCACGACGAACGCGCCGGGGAACTCCAGCGACGGCAGGAGTTGCTGCTTCAACGACGGTACAGCGAACAGACCGAACAGCGTCGTGACCACCGCGATGAGGGCGACCAGCCCCCGGTTGGCGAGGCTGAATCTGGCGAGCAGCGACATCGGCGTGGCTCACTCCTGAAGAGGAAGGCGGGACAGCTCGGTAAGGGAGAGTCTGCCGCACCGGCTCTTTTGTCCGGCCGCGGGGGTATCGCCCGGAGGGCCCGGCCCAGGGTGACCTGGGAGCGTTACCGGGCCGGTCAGGCCAGGTCGAGGGACCGGGCCGCGGCGAGCGGGTCGTTGGCGATGGTGACCGGGGCGGGAGCGGTGGAGATCGCCCACTCCGGGTCCTTCAGGCCGTGGCCGGTGACGGTGCAGACGACCGTGGCGCCGGCCGGGACCTTGCCGGCGGCGGCCTGCTGGAGCAGTCCGGCGACGCTGGCCGCGCTGCCCAGCTCGACGAAGACCCCGACCTCGCGGGCGAGCAGCCGGTACGCGGCCAGGATCTCCCGGTCGCTGACGGCGGCGATCAGCCCTCCGGAGGCGTCCCGGGCGTCGACGGCCTTGGTCCAGCTCGCCGGGTTGCCGATCCGGATCGCGGTGGCGATGGTGGACGGCTCGTGCACCACCTGACCGGTGACGATCGGGGCCGCCCCGGCGGCCTGGAAGCCGTACATCTTCGGGGCCTTCGTGGCGTTGCCGTCGCGCAGGTCCTCCGAGTAGCCCATCCAGTACGCGGAGACGTTGCCGGCGTTGCCGACCGGCAGGCAGTGGATGTCGGGGGCGTCGCCGAGCGCCTCGACGATCTCGAACGCGGCGGTCTTCTGCCCGTGCAGCCGGTCGATGTTGACCGAGTTGACCAGCGCGACCGGGTAGTCCTGGGCGAGTTTGGCGGCCAGCGCGAGGCAGTCGTCGAAGTTGCCGTTGACCTGGAGCAGCCGCGCGCCGTGCACCAGCGCCTGGGCCAGCTTGCCGAGGGCGATCTTGCCCTGCGGCACCAGCACCGCGCAGGTGATCCCGGCGCGGGCCGCGTACGCGGCGGCGGACGCGCTGGTGTTGCCGGTCGAGGCGCAGATGATCGCCTTGTCGCCGTGCTCGACGGCCTTGGAGACCGCGAGCGTCA
Organism: Micromonospora sp. MW-13; assembly: GCF_003434305.1. GTDB lineage: Bacteria > Actinomycetota > Actinomycetes > Mycobacteriales > Micromonosporaceae > Micromonospora. Next base: position 232,988 of record NZ_QKKX01000005.1, on the reverse strand, counting down.
TCCCCCGGTCCTTGAACGAGCCGGTCGGGTTGGCCCCCTCGACCTTGAGGTGGACGTCACAGCCGAGCCGGGCGGAGAGCACCGGCGCGGGCAGCAGCGGGGTGTTCCCCTCGTGCAGCGTGACGACGGGCGTGGCGTCGGTGACCGGCAGCCGGTCCCGGTACGTCTCGATCAGGCCCCGCCACATGTCGCTCTCCTCGCCTCCTGCGCCCCCGCCGAGCTGGGGGCCTCTCCAGCGTGGCCCAGCCTTCCGGACCGGCCCGCGCCGCACCCGCGCATAACCACCAGGCGAGACGTGAGCGCGGCCGGGCTACTCACGCCTCGCCCTCGACCCGCAGCACGCTGGCCACCGACCGGACGATGTCCAGCCCGCGCAGCTCCCCCACGGTGGCGGCGAGCGCGGCGTCCGGCGCCACGTGGGTGACGACGACCAACTCGGCGTCGTCGCCGGAGCCGGCCCGGCCACCGCCCGCCGAGCCCTGCCGGACGGTGGCGATGGACACGTCGTGCCGGGCGAACACCCCGGCCACCGAGGCCAGCACGCCGGGACGGTCGGCCACGTCGAGGCTGATGTGGTAGCGGGTCGGCGCCTCCCCCATCGGCCGCACCGCCAAGTCTGCGTACGCGGACTCGCTGGCCGCGCGTACCCCGGCCAGCCGGTTGCGGGCCACCGCCACGACGTCGCCGAGCACGGCGCTGGCGGTCGGCGCGCCGCCCGCGCCCCGGCCGTAGAACATGAGCTGCCCGGCCGCCTCGGCCTCGACGAAGACCGCGTTGAACGCGTCGCCGACGCTGGCCAGCGGGTGGGTCAGCGGGATCATCGCGGGGTGCACCCGGACGCTGACCGTCTCGGCCCCGGCGGCGTCCCGGCCCCGGGCGGCGATGCACAGCAGCTTGATCGTGCAACCCATCGCCTTGGCGCTGGCTACGTCGGCGGCGGTGACCTCGGTGATCCCCTCGCGGTGCACGTCGGCGGCGGTGACCCGGGTGTGGAACGCCAGCGAGGCGAGGATGGCCGCCTTGGCCGCCGCGTCGAAGCCCTCCACGTCGGCCGTCGGGTCCGCCTCCGCGTAGCCCAGCTCGGTGGCCTCCTCCAGCGCCTCGGCGAAGCCGGCGCCGGTGGCGTCCATCGCGGAGAGGATGAAGTTGGTGGTGCCGTTGACGATGCCGGTGACCCGGTTGACCCGGTCGCCGTGCAGCGAGTCGCGCAGCGGGCGCAGCAGCGGGATCGCCCCGGCCACCGACGCCTCGTAGTAGAGGTCCGCCCCGCCCTCGGCCGCCGCGTCGTGCAGCGCCGCGCCGTCCTCGGCGAGCAGCGCCTTGTTGGCGGTGACCACGCTCTTGCCGGCCCGCAGCGCCTCGACCAGCCAGCCCCGGGCCGGCTCGATCCCGCCGACCACCTCGATCACCACGTCGACGTCGTCCCGCTTGATCAGGCCGAGCGGGTCGGTGGTGAACAGCGTCTCGTCGACCGGCAGGCCGCCGCGGTCCCGGCCGAGCCGGCGGACGGCGATCCCGACGATCTCCAGGGGGGCGCCGATCCGGGCGGCGAGGTCGGCCGACTGCTCGTGCAGCAGCCGTACCACCTCGCTGCCCACCGTTCCGCAGCCGAGCAGCGCCAAGCGCACAGGTGAGGTCATCCGACATCCAATGCGAGCAGGTCTTCTTCCGTCTCCCGCCGGACGATCAGCCGCGCCCGGCCGTCCCGCACCGCGACCACCGGCGGGCGGGGCACATGGTTGTAGTTGCTGGCCATGCTCCGGCAGTAGGCACCCGTACCGGGCACCGCGACAAGATCTCCGGGCTGCACGTCAGCGGGCAGGAATTCATCCTTCACCACGATGTCCCCGGACTCACAATGCTTTCCCACCACGCGGGCGAGCAGGGACTGCGCGGCCGAGGCCCGGGAGGCCAACGTCGCCGAGTACGACGCGTCGTAGAGCGCGGTGCGGATGTTGTCGCTCATCCCCCCGTCCACGCTCACGTACGTCCGGATCCCGTCCACGTCCTTGACCGTGCCGACCTCGTACAGCGTGAAGACGGCCGGCCCGACGACGGCCCGGCCGGGTTCGACGGACAGGCGCGGCACGGCCAGCCGCTCGGCGGCGCACTCGCCGTCGACGATCTTGCGCAGCCGCTTGGCCAGCTCCAGCGGGCCGGCCGGGTCGTCCTGGGTGGTGTACGCGATGCCGAAACCACCGCCGAGGTCCAGCTCGGGCAGCTCCACGCCCCGGGCGTCGCGGATCTGCGCCTGGAGGCCGAGCACCCGCCGGGCGGAGAGCTCGAAGCCGTTGGCGTCGAAGATCTGCGAGCCGATGTGCGAGTGCAGGCCGCGCAGGTCGAGCACGCCCTCGTCGAGGACCTTGAAGGCCGCCGCGACGGCGGCCCCGCCCGCGAGGGAGAAGCCGAACTTCTGGTCCTCGTGGGCGGTGGCGATGAACTCGTGGGTGTGCGCCTCCACGCCGACGGTGACCCGGATCAGCACGCCGGGCCGGACGCCCCGCTCGCGGGCCAGCGCGGTGAGCCGGTCGATCTCGGTGAACGAGTCGAGGATGATCCGCCCCACCCCGGCGTCCAGTGCCCGGGTCAGCTCGGCCACGGACTTGTTGTTGCCGTGGAAGCCGATCCGCTCCGCCGGCATCCCGGCCGACAGCGCGGTGGCCAGCTCGCCGCCGGTGCAGATGTCGAGGTGCAGGCCCTCCTCGGCGATCATCCGCACCACCGCACGGCAGAGGAACGCCTTGCCGGCGTAGTAGACGTCGGCGTCGGGGAAGGCGGCGCGGAAGTCCCGGCAGCGCGAGCGCAGGTCGTCCTCGTCGAGGACGTACACCGGGGTGCCGAACTCGGCCGCGATCTCCCGCACGCCGAGCCCGCCGACGGCGAGCGCGCCGTCGGCGGCCCGGGTCACGGTGCGCGGCCAGAGCTGCGGCACCAGGGCGTTGACGTCGGCCGGGGTACGCAGCCAGGCCGGCCCCCGGTTGCCGATGTCGCCGTGCAGCGCACCGGCCTCGTGAGCCCGCATTACTGCTCTCCGCTTCGCGACTGCGGGGCTCGCAAGCTCACTCCTCGCGCTCGCACCAACCGCTCTCCGCTTCGCGACTGCGGGGCTCGCAAGCTCACTCCTCGCGCTCGCACGCGATCACATCCTCTCGGGGGCGGAGACGCCGAGCAGGTGCAGGCCGTTGGCGATCACCGTACGGGTGGCGTCGTTGAGCCACAGCCGGGCCCGGTGCAGGTCGGTGACCTCCTCGTCACCGCGCGGCAGAATCCGGCAGCTGTCGTAGAACCGGTGGTACGCCCCGGCCAGCTCCTCCAGGTACCGGGCCACCCGGTGCGGCTCGCGCAGCTCGGCGGCCGTGGCCACGACGGCGGGGAACTCGGCGAGCGCCTTGAGCAGCTCGTTCTCCTTGTCGTGGTAGAGCAGCTCGGGGTGGAAGGAGCCGGCGTCGCCCCGGGTCAGCCCCACCTCGGCGGCGTTGCGGCCCACACTGGCCGTCCGGGCCGCCACGTACTGCACGTAGTAGACCGGGTTGTCGCGGGTGGCCCGGGTCCACAGCTCCACGTCGATGTCGATCGGCGAGTCGCTGGAGTAGCGGGCCAGCGCGTACCGGGAGGCGTCCACGCCGATCGCGTCGACCAGGTCCTCCAGGGTGACCACGGTACCGGCCCGCTTGCTCATCCGCACCGGCGCGCCGTCGCGGACCAGGTTGACCAGCTGGCCGATCAGGATCTCCAGGTTGGTGTCCGGGTCGTCGCCGAAGCAGGCGGCCATCGCCCTCATCCGGCCGAGGTAGCCGTGGTGGTCGGCGCCCAGCATGATCACCACGCGGTCGAAGCCGCGCTCGCGCTTGTCGAGGTAGTACGCGCAGTCGGCGGCGAAGTACGTCCACTCGCCGTTGGACTTGCGCAGCACCCGGTCCTTGTCGTCGCCGAAGTCCGTGGTACGCAGCCAGGTGGCCCCGTCGGTGTCGAAGACGTGGCCCTGCGCCCGCAGCCGGGCCAGCGCCTGGTCCAGCTCGCCCCGGTCGTGCAGGTCCTTCTCGTTGAAGTAGGTGTCGAACTCCACCCCGAACTCGCGCAGCGAGGACTTGATCTCGGTGAACATGAGCTGCACGCCCTCGACCCGGAACACCTCCTGGGCGGCTGCGTCGTCCAGGGTCAGCACGTCGGGCCGGCGGTTGCGCACCTCGGTGGCGATCTCCGCGATGTACGAGCCGCCGTAGCCGTCCTCCGGGGCGGGCTCGCCCTTCGCGGCGGCGAGCAGGGACCGGGCGAACCGGTCGATCTGGGAGCCCGCGTCGTTGAAGTAGTACTCCGTGCCGACATCGGCGCCGGTGGCCCGCAGCAGCCGGCTGAGCGCGTCGCCGACGGCGGCCCAGCGGACCCCGCCGATGTGCACCGGGCCGGTCGGGTTGGCCGAGACGAACTCCAGGTTGATCTTCTGCCCGGCGAGGGCCGCGCCCCGGCCGTACGCCGGCCCGGCCTCGACGATCGTCCGGGCGAGCTGGCCGGCGGCGGCCGGGTCGAGCCGGATGTTGAGGAAGCCCGGGCCGGCGATCTCCACCGACTTGACCCCGGGGGCCCGGCCGAGCTGCTCGACCAGCGCGGCGGCCAGGTCCCGCGGGGGCACGCCCACCTTCTTGCTGAGCTGGAGGGCGAGCGTCGAGGCGTAGTCGCCGTGCTCGGGGTTGCGCGGTCGCTCGACGGCGGTGCGCTCCGGAAGCGCCGCGCGGTCCAGGCCCCGGTCGGCGAAGACGGCGTGGGCTGCGGAGAGGACGACCTCGGCCAGTTCTGCGGGAGTCACCGAACCATGTTATCGGGGGTAGACTCGGGCACTCGGCGGCGACCCTGCGCGTGAAATCCGGCCCGCCACCCACCCTGACCGACCGACCTGACGAGGCACGATGAGCATCAGCACCCCGGGCGGCCCGGAGCGCCGTCCGACCGTGGTCACCACCGGCAAGAAGCCGGCGGCGGGCCGGCCGACGCCCGGCGCCAAGGCCGGGGACGGCAAGTCGACGGGCGCCGGCCCACGTCCCGCAGCGGGCGGCAAGGGCAAGGGCCCACGCAAGCCGATCGCACCGGTGAAGGTCAGCCAGGGCCGGTCCTGGGGGCCGATCGCGCTGTTCGTCGCGGTCGGCGTGCTCGCCGCGTCGATCATCGGCTACGGCGCGTGGGCCGCGTTCCAGGGCTCGAAGCCGTGGGAGAAGCGGGCCGCCGGCATCGACGGCGTCGTCGACTACCGGGAGAAGGAACCGGAACTGGTCAAGGGCGGCAACCACCAGCAGGGCGCGGTCAAGTACACGGTGACCCCGCCGGTGGCCGGCCCGCACAACGCGGCCTGGCAGAACTGCATGGGCGACGTCTACGACGCGCCGATCGCCAACGAGCACGCGGTGCACAGCCTGGAGCACGGCACGGTGTGGATCGCCTACCGCCCCGACCTGCCCGCCGACCAGGTGACCAAGCTGAAGAGCAAGGTCCAGGGCCAGGAGAAGATGATGCTCAGCCCGTACGAGGGGCTGGACAAGCCGATCTCGCTGCAGGCCTGGGGGTACCAGCTCAAGGTCGACAACGCCGACGACAGCCGGATCGACGAGTTCATCAAGACGCTGCGGGTGAACGCCTCGGTCGAGGGCCCGACGGCACTGTGCAGCGGGGGCATCACGGCCACCGGCACCACGCCGCGTGACGGCAACCAGATGCCCACCCAGTGATCCGGACAGCGAGGACGGAAACCCGATGACCGCACCCACGACGACCGACCGCGACCTGACGGAGGGCCCGGTGACCGACGACGGCGGCCGGCCGGCCGCGCGCCGCTTCGGCGTCCTGGTGGTCGCCGCCGCCGTCGTGGTCGGGCTCCTGCTCGGGTACGCGGGCGGCCTGCTCACGCCGAAGCTCACCCGCCCGGGTGACGCCTCGGCGGAGGCGGGCTTCGCCCGGGACATGACCAGCCACCACGCCCAGGCGGTGGCGATGGGGCTGATCGCGTTCCAGCGCGGCACCGACCCCGAGGTGGTCAGCATCGGCGGCGACATCGCCACCGGCCAGCAGGGCGAGATCGGCACCATGCAGACCTGGCTGCGCTCCTGGGGCCTCGACCCGTCCGGGTCACAGCCCCGGATGGCGTGGATGCCGGACGGCGAGGACACGGTGCGCGACGGGCTGATGCCGGGGATGGCCACCCCGGAGGAGCTGGCGAAGCTGCGCGCCGCCCAGGGCAGGGAGCTGGACGTCCTGTTCCTGGAGCTGATGATCCGGCACCACATCGGCGGGATCCACATGATCGACGGCGTCCTCGACGTCAGCGACCAGCCCGACGTCGTGCGCACCGCCCGGACCATGAAGAACACCCAGCAGACGGACCTCACCAACCTCAGGGCCGCCCTCGACCGGCTCAAGGGCTGAGCGTCCCGACGACGGAGAAGGCCCGCGCCCCCGCCCACCCGGCGGTCGGCGTGGGCCTTCCTTCTGCCACGGCACCCGCTGCCCCGGCGACCGCATGTCCGATTGGCCGCTTTGGCGACATCACGCACCATTGCTGCGCTTGATGGACTTTTCTACCCACATATCGTGACCAGTTGCGATTCGGGCTCGTTGCGCAGGACGTGGGGGTTGCACTCAGAGACGCAGGGCGTTCGGTCACCAGCTGGTGCCGGCGCCACACGATCGGCGGTGACGGAACGGTGGCAGCCGTCCGTCGCGGACAGCGGCAGGGCGAGCCGGGAACGCTCAGCCGCGAACAGGAGCTGGAACTGATCGACGTCCTGCGGGGCGTCCACCCCGACGAGTTCGGCCTGGACGAGGAACTGTGGACGCGGCAGAGCCTCGCCACGCTCGTCCAGCGGCGGTTCGACCCGACCATGGACGCCAGCGCCGTCGGGGCGTACCTGCGGGCCTGGGGGCTGGGGCCGCGCGAACCGCGCGAGCGCGCCTGCGGCCTCTGCGTCGGCGCGGTCGAGCGCTGGGTACGGCTGGAGTACCCGGCGATCACCCGGGCCGCCCAGGAGCACCTGGCCGAGGTCTACTGGATCGGCCGGGTGCGGCTGCGCGGGACGATGCCGGCGGCCGACGTGGTCTCCGCCGTCTCGTCCCGGGGCCGGGTCCGGTTCATGGTGACCACGCCGTCGGTCGACCCGCCGCTGCCCCGGGACTTCGTGCTGCGGCTCAGCGGGGCCGAGGAGCGGCCCGTGCACCTCATCGTCGACGGCTCCTGGCCGAAGAACGAGTGGCCGCGCCGGCTGCCCCGGCGGATCGCGCTGCACCCGCTGCCGAGCTGCGGGCGCGCCGCCGCCTGACGGCCGGGCGGCCCGACACCGCCCACGCCGGCAACACGAAGGCGGTCACCGGATACCGATTCGGCGATCGCCGGGGGCGTTTGCTAGTCTTCTCCAGTCGCTGAGCCCCCGTAGCTCAGGGGATAGAGCACCGCCCTCCGGAGGCGGGGGCGCAGGTTCGAATCCTGCCGGGGGCACCAGAGCAGACCAGCACGAAAAGGCCCTTGACCAGGGGAAGCCCGGTCAGGGGCCTTAGTCGTGTGTCCGGCCACCCGCCCTGACGCGCGTCAGGGCACCGTCTCACCTGGCTGGGCGCGACGACGTCCAGCCCTGTTGGCGCAGCCGTTCGATGCCGTCCAGCATCAGGTCCAGAGCGAACTCGAACTCGAACTGGTCGTCGCAGCCCTGGCCAACGACCGACGTGTCGTCGTGTGACGCCGCGGTGGCGATCGCCGCGAGGTGCGGGAACTGGGCGGCGGCCTCCGCCGGAAACGCCGCCGGCGGGTCGGGCTCGGCCGTGCCGGACCGACCGGCGCGCCGGGAGGCGTCGAACAACTCCTGGCTGAAGCCCAGTATGCGACTGCCCATCGCGTGCATCACGTGGTGGGCGAGGTCCGTGGAGAAGCCGCCCTCCCGGAGCGTCCCGACCATCGAGTCGAGGTAGCCGAGGAGGGCCGGCGTCGCCTCGTTCCGCGACTCGATCGCGAGCGCTGCCCAGGGGTGGCGCAGCAGCACCTGCCGCGCCGAGAGGATGCGCTCGCGGATCACGCGCTTCCAGTCGGCGTCGGGCACCGGCGGATCGATCTCGCCGACGACCACGTCGATCATGCCGTCGAGCAGTTCGTCCTTGTTCGCCACGTGCTTGTAGAGGGCCATCGGGACGACGCCCAGATCCTGGGCGAGGTTGCGCATGCTGAGGGACTCGATCCCAGCCTCGTCGGCGAGCGTGACGGCGGCGCGCAGGACGCGCTCTCTGCTCAGCGGCGCCCGGCGCAGCGTCTCAGCCTGCTCAGCCATCACGGTCCTCAACCTCCTACGGCGATCAACCCTAGCCACCTTGACAGGTGTACGGCGTACACCTACCTTGTTCGTAGGAGGTGTACGGCGTACACCTGGGGAGGGGAGAGATGAAAGCGATCGTCCAGGATCGGTACGGCCCGCCGGAGACGCTCACGCTCGCGGACGTCGACGCCCCGGTGCCGGCGGCCGACGAGGTGCTCGTGCGGGTCGAGGCCGCCGCGCTCAACGCGTACGACTGGCATGTCATGCGCGGCGATCCACGGCTGGCGCGGCTGTCGCTGGGCCGGTCGGGGCCGCGGGCGCGAATCCGTGGCCGCGACTTCGCCGGCCGGGTCGAAGCCGTCGGCCCCGACGTCCGGCAGGTGCGACCGGGCGACGCCGTCTTCGGCGACCTGGGCGACGCCAACGGCGCGTTCGCCGAGTACGCATGCGTGCCCGAGACCCTGGTCGCGCGCAAGCCCGGGAACCTGACGCCGCAGCAGGCGGCCGTCCTGCCGCTGGCCGGCGTCACCGCACTCATGGGACTGTGCGACGTCGGGCAGGTCGAGCCCGGCCACCGCGTCCTCGTCAACGGCGCGTCCGGCGGCGTCGGCACCCTGGCCGTCCAGCTGGCCAAGGCGCTCGGCGCGAGCGTGACGGGGGTGTGCAGCACCCGCAACGTCGACCTGGTGCGCTCCCTCGGCGCCGATCACGTCGTCGACTACACCCGCGACGACTTCACCCACGACGTCGGCCGCCACGACGTCGTGTTCGACCTGGTCGGCAACCGTTCCCTCACCGCGCTCCGGCGAGCGCTGACCCCGACCGGGACGCTCGTGCTCTCCGGCGGCGGCGTCTACCGCGGTGGCAGTCTCGTCGGGCCGGTCTGGCTCATCGCACGCGGGCGCCTGCTGGCGCCCTTCGTGCGGCAGCGCATCGCCATTCTCACCACCGCGCCCAGCCGGCAACACCTCGACACGCTCCGCACCCACGCCGAGGCCGGCCGCCTCACCCCGGTCATCGACCGGACGTATCAGCTGCCCGAGGTTCCCGAAGCCATCCGGTACCTGGAAGGCGAACACGCGCGGGCAAAAGTGGTCATCACCATCTGACTCCGACTGATGCACGCCTGCTGCCCTTCCTGGTCCTACCGAAAGGCATCGCCATGATCGGACTCGCCCGTTCGCTCTCGCGCACCGCACCTACCGGCTGCACGGCCCCGCTCGACGGTCCGCGCGTGGCCACGACGGCGGGTGTCGAATGACCAGGCACACCGTCCCGGTCACCCGACCGGCAGCACGGCGCCCGCCGGTCGACCGGGACGGGTCGGGCTGGCACCTCCCCGTAGCGCTGGTGGTCCTCAGCCTCGTCCCGGTCGTCGCCGGTTCACTGCGGCTTCTCGAACTCGCCGGTGGCCCGCAACTGCTACCCGCCAACCCGCGCATCGACGCCTCCCCGGCGCCCGTCGTGGTGCACGTGCTCACCGCGGCCCTCTACGCCTTCCTCGGCGCGTTCCAGTTCTCCGCCCGGCTGCGTCGCCGCCATCCAGGCTGGCACCGGCGGTCCGGCCGGATACTGATCGCGGCCGGCCTGATCGTGGCCGCCTCCGGGACCTGGATGACGCTGTTCTACCCCGACGCCCCGGGCGGTGACCTGCTGTGGGGCATCCGGCTCCTGGTCGGGTCGGCAATGGCCGCCAGCATCGTTCTGGGGTTCACCGCGATTCGGCGTCGCCGTATCGCCGCCCACCGCGCCTGGATGATCCGTGCCTACGCCCTCGCCGTCAGCGCCGGCACCCAGGCACTCACCCAACCCATCGGTGAGACCCTGTTCGGCACGAGCGACCTGAGCACCGCCCTCTCCGTAGGGTCCGGCTGGATCATCAACGTGGCCGTCGCCGAATGGGTCATCCGACGCCCGGCTGGCCTCTGGGCCCGGCGCCGCCGGGCCCCCGCGACTTCGGTCCGACCGCTGTGAACCCCGCCCGGCCGCACGAGACTGCCGCCTTCGGGCCGTTCGTCGGTCAGGTGCCGACGTAGGCCGAGAGGTGCTCGCCGGTGAGGGTACGGCGGGCGGCGACGAGGTCGGCGGGGGTGCCCTCGAAGACGATCCGCCCGCCGTCGTGACCGGCGCCGGGGCCGAGGTCGATGATCCAGTCGGCGTGCGCCATGACCGCCTGGTGGTGCTCGATGACGATGACCGACTTGCCGGAGTCGACGAGCCGGTCGAGCAGGCCGAGCAGATGCTCGACGTCGGCGAGGTGGAGGCCGGTGGTCGGCTCGTCGAGGACGTAGACGCCGCCCTTCTCGGCCATGTGGGTGGCCAGCTTGAGCCGCTGCCGCTCGCCGCCGGACAGCGTGGTGAGCGGCTGGCCGAGGCTGAGGTAGCCGAGCCCGACGTCGGCGAGCCGGTCGAGGATGGCGTGCGCGGCCGGCGTACGCGCCTCGCCGGCGCCGAAGAACTCCTCGGCCTCGGCCACCGACATCGCGAGCACCTCGCTGATGTCGCGGCCACCGAGGTGGTATTCCAGCACCGCTGCCTGGAACCGCTTCCCCTCGCACTCCTCGCAGGTGGTGGCTACGCCGGCCATCATCGCCAGGTCGGTGTAGATGACGCCGGCGCCGTTGCAGTTGGGGCAGGCGCCCTCGGAGTTGGCGCTGAACAGCGCCGGCTTCACGCCGTTGGCCTTCGCGAACGCCCTGCGGATCGGGTCGAGCAGTCCGGTGTACGTCGCCGGGTTGCTCCGTCGCGAGCCGCGGATCGCGGTCTGGTCGACCGACACCACCCCGTCCCGTCCCGCCACCGAGCCGTGGATCAGTGAGCTCTTTCCCGACCCGGCCACGCCGGTCACCACGACCAGCACGCCGAGCGGTATGTCGACATCGACGTCCCGCAGGTTGTGGGTGCTGGCGCCGCGCACCTCCAGCAGTCCCGACGGCGTCCGCACCGACGGCTTCAGGGAGGCCCGGTCGTCCAGGTGCCGCCCGGTCAGCGTGCCACTGGCCCGCAGCCCCTCGACGGTCCCCTCGAACACCACCTCGCCGCCCTCGGTGCCGGCGCCCGGGCCGAGGTCGACGACGTGGTCGGCGATCGCGATCGCCTCCGGCTTGTGCTCCACGACCAGCACGGTGTTGCCCTTGTCCCGCAGCCGCAGCAGCAGGGTGTTCATCCGCTGGATGTCGTGGGGGTGCAGCCCGATCGTCGGCTCGTCGAACACGTAGGTGACGTCGGTGAGCGACGACCCGAGGTGGCGGATCATCTTGGTCCGCTGGGCCTCGCCGCCCGACAGCGTCCCGGACGACCGGTCGAGGCTGAGATAGCCCAGCCCGATCTCCACGAACGAGTCGAGGGTGTGCCGCAGCTTCGCCAGCAGCGGCGCGACGGCCGGCTTGTCCAGACCGCGCACCCACTCGGCGAGGTCGCTGATCTGCATCGCGCACGCGTCGGCGATGTTGATCCTGTCGATCTTCGACGATCGCGCCGCCTCGCTGAGCCGGGTGCCGTCGCACTCGGGGCAGGTGGTGAACGTCACCGCCCGCTCCACGAAGGCGCGGATGTGCGGCTGTAGCGTGTCGACGTCCTTGGCCAGGAACGACTTCTGGATCTTCGGGATCAGGCCCTCGTAGGTGAGGTTCACGCCCTCGACCTTCACCTTGGTCGGCTCCCGGTAGAGGAAGTCGTGCATCTCCTTCTTGGTGAACCTGCGGATCGGCTTGTTCGGGTCGAGGAAGCCCGACTCGGCGTAGGTCCGCACCGTCCACCAGCTGTCCGACTTCCAGCCGGGGATGGTGAACGCGCCCTCGGCGATCGACTTGGAGTCGTCGTAGAGCTGGGTGAGGTCGATGTCGGAGACCGCGCCCCGGCCTTCGCAGCGGGGACACATTCCGCCGGTGATGCTGAAGTTGCGACGCTCCTTCACGGTCCGCCCGGCGCGCTCCAGGGTGACCGCACCCGCTCCGCTGATCGAGGCGACGTTGAAGGAGAATGCCTGGGGCGAGCCGATGTGCGGCTTCCCGAGCCGGCTGAAGAGGATGCGCAGCATGGCGTTGGCGTCGGTGGCGGTGCCGACCGTGGAGCGGGTATCGGCACCCATCCGCTGCTGGTCGACGATGATCGCGGTGGTCAGCCCGTCGAGCACGTCGACCTCGGGCCGCGCCAGCGTCGGCATGAAACCCTGCACGAAGGCGCTGTAGGTCTCGTTGATCATCCGCTGCGACTCCGCGGCGATCGTGCCGAACACCAGCGAACTCTTGCCCGAGCCGGAGACGCCGGTGAACACCGTCAGCCGGCGCTTCGGGAGCTCGACGCTGACGTCCTTGAGGTTGTTCACGCGCGCGCCGTGCACCCGGATCAGGTCGTGGCTGTCCGCAAGGTGTGCCGCAGGCGACTGCGGGGCCGTCCTCGTGGCCATGATCATCGTGTCTCCATCTGTTGGGCGGGGCTGCCTTCGCGGTCTCCGCCGGCGTCGCCTGGCTCGATCTGCCAGCTTCGAGCGGTACGTCTGGTTCTGCTACGTCGGTGCGGTCGCGGCAACGGTCCGCTGTTCACCTGATCGGCGGTGTCGGCCGGGGCGGCCCGACGCCCGTCCGGCCAGCGCTGGCCGGGTCGCGCTCGGCGCAAGATCCGCGCCGCTTCGGCCCGTGGGGCCTCGGGCTCCGGCCGGGCGGTGCGCCCGGCCGGGGCGTCAGTGCAACCGGCGGCCGTCGCCGGCATCGTGCGCGGGCTCCTCCACGGTGTGGTCTCGTCAGGTCTCGGCTGGATCGCCGGACGGCTAGCGCAGCTCCTGGATGCGGATCAGGTTGCCGGCCGGATCGCGGAAGGCGCAGTCGCGTACCCCGTACGGCTGCTCGGTCGGCTCCTGGACGACCTCGGCGTCGCCGGCCTGGAGCCGCTCGAAGGTGCCGTCGAGGTCGGGGGTGGCCAGCATGATCCAGCCGTACGTGCCCTTGGCCATCATCTCGACGATGGTGCGACGCTCCTCGTCGGTGACGCCCGGGTCGGCGGCCGGCGGTGCCAGGAGGATGGACGTGTCGGGCTGGCCGGCGGGACCGACGGTGATCCAGCGCATCTTGCCGCTACCGACGTCGTTGCGGACCTCGAAGCCGAGGGTGTCGCGGTAGAAGGCCAGCGAGGCGTCCGGGTTGTCATGCGGAAGGAAGCTCGTGTGAATGGTGATGTCCATACCGGCCACGCTAGGTGCGCCCCGGGGCCGGCGCTTCTCGATTCCTGATCGGTCTGCTCACCTGTTTCGCCAGGCAGGACGGCATCTCCGCCGCCGCGCGAGCGGTCCGGTCCCGATAGGTGCTGGGCGGCACACCGACCAACTCGGTGAAGCGCGTGCTGAAGGTACCCAGCGACGCGCAGCCGACCGCGAAACAGACCTCGGTGACGCTGAGGTCGCCACGACGCAGCAGCGCCATCGCGCGCTCGATGCGCCGCGTCATCAGATAGGCGTACGGCGACTCACCGTAGGCACGCCGGAACTCGCGGCCGAGGTGCCCGGCCGACATGTGCACGCCACGGGCGAGCGCCTCGACGTTCAGCGGCTGCGCGTACTCCCGGTCGATCCGGTCGCGGACGCGGCGCAGCCGCGCCAGGTCGCGCAGGTGCTGCGCGGCGGCGGATCTGCTGGTCACCCGCGAAATCGTGCCACGTCGCGCCGGAGTTGCCCAGTGCCTCGGCGCCCGTGCCGAGCTCGCCGGCATCCCAGGAGAACCCGCCGGAGGGAACAGACCATGCCATCGCCGCCGTACCGCCGGTCAGCCCGCCCCGCCGCCCGTGGCCGGATCGGCGGGGCGGCCGGGCGGGCCGGACACGGCATCCTGCTCGGCGGCGCGCCGGACGCGGGCCCGGCGCTTGCCCTCGTGCATGGCCTGCACCCGGGCGACCGGGATGCCCCGGCCCTGCTCCACCAGGTCGGCGGGAAGACGCTGGGGCGGCGGCATCGACCCGGCCCACGGATCATCGTCGGCGACCAGGGCGGGGACGGTCCGCACGGTGAAGTCGGCCGGCGCGACCGCGTCGAGGTCGTCCCAGCCGACCGGGAAGGACACCGGCAGTCCCGGGCGCAGCCGGGGGCTGTACGCGGCCACCACGGTCGCCCCGCCCGCCCGGGTGGAGTCGACGAAGACCCTCCCGGCCCGGTCCTCGCGGATGAAGGCGGTGGTGGCGAGCGCCGGGTCCAGCCGTTCGGCCCGGACGGCCAGGGCCCGGGTGGCAGCGGCCAGGTCCTCGGCGCTCGCGCCCGGCTCGACCGGGACGAACACGTGCAGCCCCTTCGCCCCGCTGGTCTTGACCGCCCCGGCGAGCCCGGCGTCGACGAGCGCCTGCCGGACCAGCCGGGCGGCGGCCACGACCGTGCCGAAGGCGGCCCCCTCCGGCGGGTCGAGGTCCAGCACCAGGTGGGTCGGGTGGCCCGGGCGGTCCACCGTGGCCAGGGTCGGGTGGTACTCCACCGCCCGCTGGTTGGCGAACCACAGCAGCGTGCGCCGGTCGTCGCAGAGGGCGTACGACACCTCGCGGTGCGACGCCTCGGCCCAGACCGACACCCGGCGCACCCAGGCCGGGGTGTACCTCGGCAGGTTCTTCTGCATGAACGGGGGCTGCCCGCGCAGCACCCGCACCACCGACAGCGGCCGGTCCCGCAGGTGCGGGACCAGCCGCCCGTGCACCGCGTCGAGGTAGTCCACCAGCTCCCGCTTGGTGGCTCCGGTCTCCGGGGCCAGCGGTTGGTCGAGGTTGGTCAGCGACACCCCGCCCCGGTTCTGCTCCGCGTCGCTCATCACCCCACCCTGGCGGTCCGGCCGCCCGGAGGCAACCGGAACCACGGAGGCGACGTCGACCGGACGTCCCTACGCCGAGGGCGGGGCGTACGGGTTCCCGCCCGCCCGGAGCGCGTCGAGCAGCGCCACGGTCCGCCCCTTGCTGACGTGGTACGGGCCGGGACCGAAGCTGACCCGGGCGGCGCCCAGCCGGGCCAACTCGGCCAGGCTCGACACGCCGGGCTTGAAGCCCAGGTTCACCGGGGCTTCCGCGCCGGCCACGAGCTCCGCGATCTGCCCCGGGTCGGCCAGGGCGATCGGGTAGACGCAGTCCGCCCCCGCCTCTCGGTAGCGCCGGGCCCGGCGGACCGCGTCGGCGGTGCGGTGGGCCGGATCGCCGGCCCCGCGGAGGTACAGGTCGATCCGGGCGTTGAGCACCAGCGGCACGCCGGCCGCGCCGGCGGCGGCCCGGACGGCGGCGAGCAGTTCGGCCTGCTCCTCGGCGTCGTACAGCGCGCCGGTGCGCGGGTCGGAGTCCTCCAGGTTGCAGCCGACCACGCCTGCGGCGAGCATCCGCTCGACCAGCTCGGTCGGGCTCAGCCCGTACCCCCGTTCCAGGTCGGCGGTGACCGGGACCGGCACGGCGCGGACGATCCGGGCGACGGCGGCGAACATCTCGTCGGCCGGGGTGTCCTCGCCGTCGGCGTACCCGAGGGAATCGGCGACGGCGGCGCTGCTGGTGGCGACGACCGGAAAGCCGGCCGCGACGACGGCCCGGGCGGACCCGGCGTCCCACGCGTTGGGCAGCACCAGCGGGTCGCCGGTCTTGTGCAGGGCGCGCAGCGCGTCCGCGCGCTCGACGAGAGTCGATGGGGTTTCGGTCATCACCGCATCATGGCAGCCCGCGGGGCGGTGCCTGTTCTTCGAAAGAGCCGTGTCGGCATTTCGACCGCCCGGCGGGCCGGACCCGCCGCCCGCCCCCGCCCCCGCCGCGCTGGTGACCAGGGCCACCGTCTGTGACCATCAGGCGGAACGAAAGGAGGGCGGCCGATGCCCCAGGGGAACAGCGAGATGCCCTGCGCCCCCGGCCAGGTTCGGGCGTGCACGGTCCGGGAGGTGCTGGACCGGGTGGGCGGCAAGTGGAGCATCGGCATCCTGGTGGCCACCGCCCAGGGGCCGGTCCGCTTCACCGAGCTGGAACGGCGGGTCGAGGGGATCAGCCGGCGGATGCTCACCCTCACCCTGCGCAACCTGGAGCGGGACGGGCTGCTGCGCCGCACGGTCCATCCGACGGTGCCGCCGAGAGTCGAGTACGCGGCCACCGGGATGGCCCTGGAGCTGTACGAGTCCCTGGTCGCGCTGACCACCTGGGCCGAGCGGCACCGCACCGCCATCACCGACGCCCGGGCCGAGTACGACCGGGAGCACGGCATCCCGGGCTGAGCCGGGCTGTGGCGAACGCCACCCGACCGCCCTGACCGATCGGTCAGGGTCTGACCGATCGGTCAGGCATGCTGGTGGGCGGGAGGTGGCCGGCATGGCGCGAGTGGCACCGGAGACGCACGCCGAGATCCTGGCGGCGGCGGGACGGCGGTTCGCCGTGACCGGGTACAAGGGCACCTCGTTGCAGGACATCGCCCGCGAGGTCGGCGTCTCGAAGGCGACCGTGCTCTACCACTTCGCCAGCAAGGAGGCCCTGCTCGGCGAGCTGATGGCCCCGGCGATCGCGGTGCTGCACGAACTGGACGACCGGTTCGCCGGGCTGACCGGCGCGGACGCCCAGCGGGTCGCCGGCGAGGGCTTCGTGGGCCTCGCGGTGCGCTTCCGGCGGCAGATCGCGCTGCTCCGTGGGGAGTTTCCCGAGTTGCTCCAGCAGCCGGCGTTCGCGGATGTGCAGCAGATCTCCGAGCGGCTGATCGCGGCGTTCGCCGGCCACTCGGCGCGCCCGGCGGCCCGGATCGCGGCGCTGGTCGTCCTCGCCGGGATCGCCGAGACGTGCGGCGAGTTCGGCGACGTCCCCGACGACGAGCTGCGGGAGGCCCTGCTCGGCCTGGTCCGGCGCGCGCTGGAACCCCTCGACTGACCCACCACCGTCCAGTTCACCAACGACCGAGGACAAGGATCTGATGGCGACCCTGTTGTACCGGCTCGGCCGAGCCTCGCTGCGCCGCCGACGGCTCGTCGCCGTCGTCTGGCTCGTCGTGCTCGTCGGCCTCGGCCTCGCCGCGGCGACGCTGCGCGGCCCGACGGCGAGCAACTTCAGCATGCCCGGCACCGAGTCGCAGCAAGCGCTCGACCTGCTCGCCGAACGCTTCCCGGCCGCCAGCGGGGCCACCGGCACCATCGCCGTGAAGGCTCCGGCGGACGGCCAGCTCGCCACGCCCGAGGGGCAGGCCCTGGTCAAGCAGGTGACCCAGGAGGCGGCCACCCTGCCCGGCGTGGTCGGCGCGGTCGACCCGTACCAGGCCCAGGCGATCTCCCCGAACGGCCGGTACGCGCTGATCCAGGTGCAGTTCGCCGGCCGCGCGGACGACGTCACCGACGCCCAGCGCGACGCGTACGAGGCGGTGGGCGCGCAGGCCGAGGCGCGGGGCTGGCAGGTCGCCCCGGGCGGCGAGGTGCTGGGCGGCGAGCCGGAGATCGGCTCGACCGAGGCGCTGGGCGTCCTGGTGGCGGCGATCGTCCTGGTCATCACCTTCGGCTCGCTGGTCGCGGCCGGGATGACCATGCTCAACGCGCTGATCGGCGTCGGCGTCGGCATGGCCGGCCTGTACGCGCTCAGCGGCGCCATCGAGCTGACCAGCACCGCGCCGATCCTGGCCCTGATGCTCGGCCTGGCGGTCGGCATCGACTACTCGCTGTTCATCACCTCCCGGCACCGGCAGAACCTGCTGGAAGGGCTGTCCCCGGAGGAAGCCGTCGGCCGGGCGGTCGGCACGGCCGGCTCGGCGGTGGTCTTCGCCGGCGCCACGGTGGTCATCGCGCTGGCCGGCCTGGCGGTGGTGCAGATCCCGTTCCTGACCGTGATGGGCCTGGCCGCCGCCGGCACGGTGACCGTCGCCGTGCTGGTCGCGATCACCCTCGCCCCGGCCCTGCTCGGCTTCGCCGGCAGCCGGGTGCTGCCCCGCAAGCTGCGCAAGGCCGCGGCGGTCGCCGCCGGGGCCGGACCCGCCGGGACCCCCGAGCCGGCCGCCGAGGACCGGTCCGGCTTCGGCTTCCGCTGGGCACGCCTGGTCACCCGGCTGCGCGTACCGGTGATCCTGGCCGCCCTGGTCGGCCTGGGCCTGCTCGCGCTGCCCGCCCCCGACATGCGGCTGGCCCTGCCGGACGCCAGCACCGCCACGGCCGGCTCACCGGCCCGGGTGAACAACGAACTGGTCCGGGAGGGCTTCGGCCCGGGCTTCACCGGCCGGCTCGCGGTGCTCGTCACGGCCGACTCGCCGCAGGCCACGGAGGCCGCCGTCCAGCAGGTCGCCCAGCAGGTCCAGCAGGCGGACGGGGTGCTCGCGGTGGCCCCGCCGCAGACCGACCCGACGGGGCGCACCGCGCTGCTCGGGGTCATCCCCAAGGGTGGCCCGACCGACGAGGCCACCGAGAGCCTGGTGCACGACATCCGCCGGCAGGTCTCCGGCGTCACCGGCGCGGACGTGCTGCTGACCGGCGCGACCGCGATCGGCATCGACGTGTCGGAGAAGCTCTCCGACGCGCTGCCGGTCTACCTGCTGCTCGTCGTCGGCCTGTCGATCCTGCTGCTGATGCTGGTGTTCCGGTCGATCCTGGTGCCGGTCAAGGCCGCCCTGGGCTTCCTGCTCACGGTCGCCGCGACGTTCGGCATCACCGTCGCGATCTTCCAGCAGGGGCACCTGGCCGACCTGGTCGGCCTGGACACCCCGGGCCCGCTGGTCAGCTTCCTGCCGATCCTGCTCATCGGCATCCTGTTCGGCCTCGCCATGGACTACGAGGTCTTCCTGGTCTCCCGGATGCGGGAGGACTTCGTGCACGGCGACACGGCGCAGCAGGCCACCATCAACGGCATGGGGCACGGCGCCCGGGTGGTCACCGCCGCCGCACTGATCATGATGTCGGTGTTCGGCGGCTTCGTCTTCCTGGACGACCCGATCATCAAGTCGATGGGCTTCGCGCTGGCCATCGGCGTGGCCATCGACGCCTTCGTGGTCCGGATGACCATCGTCCCGGCGGTGATGTCGCTGCTCGGCAAGGCGGCCTGGTGGATCCCCCGCTGGCTCGACCGGCTGCTGCCCAACGTGGACATCGAGGGCGAGGGGCTGCGTGCCCACCTCGCCGAGAAGGTGCCGGCCGACGCCTGACCGGCCCGGCCCCGGGGCCCCGTCCCGCCGCTCACCCGGCGGGGCGGGGCCCGTCCGCTCAGACCCCCGCCGGGTACGTCTCCATCTCGCCGAACGCGGTGAGCGTGGGCAGCGGGTGCAGCGCGGTGGTGTCGTCGCACCAGACGAAGGCGTCGTAGCGCTCGCCCAGCCGGGTCGGCACGTAGTTGCCCCACGACTCGAAGGTCGGGTCGTACACCACGCCGATCGCCCGGTGGTCGTGCTCGGCGGTGACCCAGCCGGGCTGGTCCGGGCCGCCGAAGACCAGCACCGCCCGCTCCGGCATCAGCTCGTGCAGCCGCCGCTCGACCGATCCGGGCCGGGCCGGCGGCACCACCATCGCCTCGGCGGGCGACCCCCACCGGGGAGCCGCCACCGCCGTCCCCCGGTAGCTGCCGAAGCCGACCAGCACCACGTCGTCCGCCCCGTGCCGCTCCCGGGCGAGCTGGCCGATGTTGACCAGCCCGCCGGCGGCCATGTCGGTGGCCCGGGCGTCGCCGACGTGGGTGTTGTGCGCCCACACGACGCCCCGGGCGTCCGGGCCATAGAAGTCCAGCAGCCGGTCCAGGGTGTCCGCCATGTGGATGTCCCGCACGTTCCACGACTCCGGGCCGCCGGCCACCATCGCCCGGTAGTAGCGCTCCGCGCCGGCCACCACCTCCGCGTTCTGCCAGGCGGAGAAGCGGTCCGGGCCGTCCGAGGCGGCCCGTTCCCGGGTACGCGCCAGCAGCTCGACCACCTCCTCCTCGCAGCGGGCCGAGACGAATCGGCTGGCCGCGCCGTACTCCTCGACCCGCCGCCCGTACGGCTCGAAGCACCGGTACGCCTCCTGCGCGACCTCCAGCGAGGCCGGCTCCTCCTCGCCCAGGTAGTCGAAGATCGCCTGCATGGACTCCCAGAGGCTGTAGACGTCCAGGCCGTGGAAGCCGGCCCGATCCTGGACCGGCCGCTCCAGGTTCCACGCCCGCAGCCAGCGGCAGAACCGGGCCACCTCGGCGTTGGCCCACATCCAGGTCGGCCAGCGCTCGAAACGCTCCAGGGCGGCCTGCGGGTCGGCGAGGCCGCCCGGCGCGGCGGTGACCGACCGGTGCACCCGCTCGCAGTCCGGCCAGTCCCCCTCCACGGCGACGAAGGAGAAGCCCCGCTCGGCGATGAGCCGCCGGGTGAGCTGCTCGCGCAGCCGGTAGTAGTCGTGGGTGCCGTGCGTCGCCTCGCCGATCATGACGATCCGGGCGTCCCGGACCCGCTCCAGCAACGGGTCGAAGTCGCTCGGCGCGCCGAGCCGCTGTACCAGCATGTCCGCGGCTACCCGGCCCCCGCCGCACCAAACCGTCGACCGCCCTCCCCCGGCCCAGGGGTGGTGTGGTTCTTGGGGCAGCGGGTAGCCGGGGGTATGACGGTCGGTGGGGTGGAGTTGCAGGAGTACCTAACCGGGCTCGACTACCCGGTCTCCCGGGAGGACCTGGTCCGCTGGGGGCAGGAGAACGGCGCCAGCACGGAGGTGTTGCAGATGCTCCACGCCCTGCCGGTTGAGGAGTTCACCTCTCCCACCGAGCTGAGCCAGGCGCTGAGCGGTCTCGCCTGAGACCGAGCCGTGGCACCCGGCGGTGCTCCCCCCACGCGTGGCCTGCCGTGGACCCTGGGCCCTGTGAGGCGCAATGTCCGCCGGCGTGGCGAGCCGCCGTCAGCCCGATCGAGGCAACCTTGATCATGACCTCGGCGGGTGCGGGAGACCACGTCGAGGTGTCACCACGCTCTTCTCAGGCGGGGAGGGCGACGGTGCGGCCCTCGGCGCGGGCGGTCTCGGCGGCGGCCAGGACCGCCACCACCTCCCGGCCGAACCGGACGTCGCAGCGGTGGTCCCGGGTGCCGGCGTCGATCTCCTCGACGAGCTGGTCGATCGCGGTGGAGAGCGCGGTCAGCGCGTTGCCGTCGCCGGGCGGGACGGCCTGCACGCCGTTCTCCCCGAAGAAGACGAAGTCGCGGGTGACGGCCTCGGTCGGCGCGTCGAGGGTCAGCGACACGGTGCTGGTCGGTCCGCCGTCGTGGGTGAGCAGCAGGTGGACCAGGCCGCTCGGGCCGTCGGCCGCCGCGACCCGGGTGACCCGGCCGAGCACCGGCAGAATGATCGACAGGGCGTGCGGGCCGATGTCCCACAGCGCGCCCCGGTCCCGCCGCCACTGCGACCCGCTGTACGGGTTGCCGGGCTGGAAGATCGAGGCGAACATCGTCGCCCGGGCGTGCTGCCAGCCGCCGGCCGCCGCCGTCGAGGCGAGGAAACCGGTGATGTTCGGGTGGAACCGCTGGGTGAAGAAGACCACCGAGGCGACGCCGGACTGCCCGGCGGCGGCCACCACCCGGTCGGCGTCGGGGAGGGTGAGCGCCAGCGGCTTGTCCAGCAGCAGGTGCCGGCCGGCCGTGGCGGCCCGGACGGCGATGTCCGCCTGCACGTCCGGGGGCAGGGCCACGGCGACCGCGTCGCAGGCGTCGACCAGGGCGTCGACCTCGGTGAAGGCGGGCACCCCGTGCCGCCGCGCCAGCTCGGCCGCCTTGTCGGGGTTGCGGCCCCAGACCCCGGCCAGCTCGGCGCGGGGGTGCGCGCCGATCGCCGCCGCGTGCGTCTCCGCGGCCCAGTGACCGGTGCCGAACAAGCCGAACCGCAGCACGTGTACTCCCGGTGTCGTCGCTGGCCACGGCGATCCCGCGGCCGTGATCCACGCTAGTCGCCCGGCCGGTCCGACGCAGCCGACGGGGCCGGACCGGCCCCGGGCGGGACCAGCGGTAGGCGTGGCGGCGGTGGGCGTGGCGGCGGACCGGGCCGGGGGCCAGTACTACACGGGTTAGTAGGCTGTCCCGGTGACCGAGACTCCGACGGGGTGCCGTCGATGACCAGCGCAGCCGCGGCCGGCTCGCCGGTGGACGGAATCCTCGCGACGGCGACGATCGTGCTGTCGCTCGTACTCGCGGTGTGGGCGCTGGTGGCGGCGGTGCGCGACCGGCCGCCGGACCGGGTGCAGTTCGCCGGCCTGGCCGTGCTGGAGCTGGGCCTGCTCGCGCTGGCGGTCGCGGCGCTGGTGGCGCTCGGCGGCGGCGAACGGCCGGGCGAGCCCGGCGCGTTCTTCGGGTACCTGGTGACGCTGGTCTGCCTGCCGCCGCTGGCCTGGGTGCTGGCCCGGATGGAGCCGACCCGGTGGGGGTCGGCGATCATCTGCGCGATCTGCCTGGTGACCCCGATCGTGGTGGTCCGGCTGCAACAGACCTGGGCGGTGCTCGGTGGTTGAGACCCAGGTTTCACGGCGGGCCACGAACTCCGGGCCGGGCCGGCTGCTGATCGCCGTGTACCTGCTGTTCGCCATCGCCGCGACCTCCCGGGCGGGGTTGCAGATCGCCACGAGGTTCGACGAGGCGCCGGTGGCGTACCTGCTCTCGGCCCTGGCCGCGCTGATCTACATCGTGGCCGCGGTGGGGCTGGCCCGGGCCGGCCACGCGGGCCGGCGGGTCGCGCTGGCCTGCTGTTCGGTGGAGCTGGTCGGGGTGGTCGGCGTCGGGGTGCTCAGCCTCGTCGACGCCGACCTGTTCCCGGACGAGACGGTCTGGTCGCAGTTCGGCAGCGGGTACGGCTACGTCCCGCTGGTGCTGCCGGTGCTCGGCCTGTTCTGGCTCTGGCGCACCCGCCCCACCGCCCCCTGACACTCCCCCCACACAAGCCGAGCGTCCCCGCACTTTCACGGAAAGAGGGGGGATGGGACGCCGAATAGCCACACTTTCCGTGAAAGTGCGGGGCGGAGTGGCGGGGGTGGGGGCGGCGGGGGTGGGGTGGGGTCAGGCCCTGGGGCCGCCGGCCACGTAGAGGACCTGGCCGGAGACGAAGGATGCGCCCTCGCTGGCCAGGAACGAGATGGTGTGCGCGACGTCCTCCGGGCGGCCCACCCGGCGCACCGGGATCTCCGACTCGGCGTGCTTCTGGAGCGCCTCGAAGTCCACCTTCATCCGGGCGGCGGTCGCGGCGGTCATGTCGGTGACGATGAACCCGGGCGCGACCGCGTTGACGGTGACGCCGAACGGCCCCAGCTCGATGGCGAGGGTCTTGGTGAAGCCCTGCATGCCCGCCTTCGCCGCCGCGTAGTTGGCCTGGCCCCGGTTGCCCAGCGCGGAGGTGCTGGACAGGTTGACGATCCGACCCCACTTCCGCTCGACCATGTGCTTCTGCGCGGCCTGGCTGAACAGGAACGCGCCCCGCAGGTGCACGCCCAGGACCGTGTCCCAGTCGGCGTCGGTCATCTTGAACAGCAGGTTGTCCCGGAGCACCCCGGCGTTGTTGACCAGCACGGTCGGCGCGCCCAGCTCGGCGGCGATTCGCTCGACGGCCGCCTCGACCTGCTCCCGGACGGCGACGTCCGCGCCGACGCCGAGGGCCCGGCCGCCGGCCGCCACGATCGCGTCCACGGTGTCCTTGGTGGCCGACTCCTCGATGTCGACCACGGCGACCGCCAGACCGTCGGCGGCCAGCCGGCGGGCGGTGGCCGCCCCGATCCCCCGCGCGGCCCCCGTGACGATCGCGACCCGCTGCTCCTCGGACATGCCTACCTCCCGGTAACTTATGGCGACCACCGGAGCCTAACCCACCCCGGGGGTCACCAGGCGGCCCCGCGACGGAGGCGGATCCAGCGGTAGCCGTACCCGGCGAGCTTGAGCGAGTCGAGCTTGCCCACCTCGCCGTAGCCGCGGTCGGCGAGGACGTCCGTCGGCAGGTCCGCCTCGCCGGCGAGCGTGCCGAGGTCGACCTCGACGTCCTCGGTGCCGAGGTTGTGCAGGAAGACCATCGTCCCGGTCGGGCCGTCGGCGCGGTGGGCGAGCACCCCGGGCGGCGTCGGCACGTCGATGTGGCTGGTCGAACCGGAACCGATCTCCGGCGCCTCGCGCAGCGTCCGGATCATCCGCTCGAACCAGGACAGCAGCGACTTCTGGTCGCCGCGCTGGGCGGTGACGTTGACCTTCTCGTACGAGAAGTCACCGGAGTCGATCACCGGGCGGACCAGCTTCTCCGGGTCGGCCGTGGAGAAGCCGGCGTTCGGCTTGTACGACCACTGCATCGGGGTACGGATCGCCTCCCGGCCGGGCAGCGAGAGGTCCTCGCCCATCCCGATCTCCTCGCCGTAGCGCAGCACCGGCGTGCCGCGCAGCGAGAACTGGAGCGCGTACGCCAGCTCGACGCGCCGCCGGTCGTTGCCGAGCATCGGGGCGAGCCGGCGGCGGATGCCCCGGTCGTAGATGCGCATGCCCTCGTCGGGGCCGAACTCGGCGTACACCTGGTTGCGCTGCTCGGCGGTGAGCCGGGACAGGTCGATCTCGTCGTGGTTGCGCAGGAAGGTGGCCCACTGCCCGCCGGCGGGCAGGGCCGGGGTGTCCCGCAGCGCCTCGATCACCGGCTCCGGGTCCTGACGGGCCAGGGCGAGCATGAGCCGGCCGTTGAGCATGAAGTCGAACAGCATGTGGATGCGGTTGCCGGAGCCGCTGCCGTCGCCGAAGAAGACGGGAAGCTGGTCGGGCTCCACGTTGGCCTCGGCGAGCAGGACGGCGTCCCCCCGGCGCCACTGCACGTGCTGGCGCAGCTCGGTGAGGAACTCGAAGTCCTTGGGCGAGTTCGGGTTGCCCGGCTCGGTCAGCTCGATGATGAACGGCACGGCGTCCATCCGGAACCCGGAGACGCCGAGCTGGAGCCAGAACGAGACGATCTTCTTGACCTCCTCGCGCACCTTCGGGTTCGCGAAGTTGAGGTCCGGTTGGTACTTGTAGAACCGGTGGTAGTACCAGGCCCTGGCGGTCCGGTCGTAGCTCCACGTCTCCTTCTGCTCGCCCGGGAAGACCATGCCCTGGTGCCGGTCGTCCGGCTCGTGGTCGGACCAGACGAACCAGTCCCGGTACGGCGAGTCGGGCGAGGAGCGGGCGGACTGGAACCAGGGGTGCTCGTCCGAGGTGTGGTTGACCACCAGGTCGATGATCACCCGAATGCCCCGGTTCTGCGCCTGGTGCAGCAGCTCCGCGAAGTCGCCGAGGGTGCCGAAGCGGGGGTCCACGTTGTAGAAGTCGGTGACGTCGTAGCCGTCGTCCCTGTTCGGCGACGGGTGGATCGGGTGCAGCCACAGGCAGGTCACCCCCAGCCGGGCAAGGTAGTCGAGCCGGCCGATGAGGCCCCGGATGTCGCCGACCCCGTCGCCGTCGGAGTCCGCGTACGTGTCGATGTCGAGGCAGTAGACGACCGCCTCCGAGTACCACCTGTCACCCATGCCGGCGTACCTTCTCCGATTCCGGCTCCCGGCAAACGCGAACACCGCCCGCGCCGGGCCGGGGCCGGGGCCGGGGCCGGGAGGACCGGGGCCGGGCCGGCGGGCGGTAGCGTGCCGGTCATGAGCGTGGGATCGGATGCCGGGGACCGGGACGTCGGCTGGGCCGAGGGCGGGTGGCTGCACCAGCCGGTACGGGCCGAACCGACCCCCGACGGCGGGCTGGTCGTCGAGCCGGCCGAGGGCAGCGACTTCTGGCGGCACACCAGCTACGGATTCGTGCACGACGACGGTCCGGCCCTGCTCGCCCCGCTGCCCGCCGGCACCGCCGTGGAGGTCGCCTTCCGGCTCGACTTCGCCGGGCAGTTCGACCAGGCCGGCGTGCTGGTCCGGGTGGACGAGCGGAACTGGGTCAAGGCCGGGGTGGAGTTCAGCGACGGGCAGCCGCAGGTCGGCGCGGTGGTCACCCGCGAGGTCTCCGACTGGTCGGTCGCACCGGTGCCGGAGTGGTTCGGGCGGGAGGTGACGGTCCGGGTCAGCCGGGCCGGGGACGCGCTGACCGTCCGGGCCCGGGCGGGCGACGAGCCGTGGCGGCTGGTCCGGCTGGCCCCGCTCGCCCCGGCCGCCGAGGCGTCGGCCGGGCCGTTCTGCTGCTCGCCGAGCCGGGGCGGGCTGGCCGTCCGGTTCCTCGGCTGGCGGCAGGGCCCGGCGGACGCGGCGCTGCACCCGCAGGACTGACCGCGGGGCCCGGGGTCCGGTCAGGGGCAGGTGTGGTCGCCGCCGGACTGGGTACCACCTTCTGATCCCCCCGGCGGCTCCGCGGAAGGACACCCATGGCCCTCGCCCAGAACGTCGATCCGTCGCGGTTCACCGGGCTGACCGGGTGGGTCGCCAGCGTGATCGACTCGCTCGGCGCGGTGGGGGTGGCCGCGCTGGTCGCCCTGGAGAGCATCATCCCGCCGATCCCGAGCGAGATCGTGCTGGCCATGGCCGGCTACCTCGCGGCCGAGGGCCGGTTCAACCTCGTGCTCATCGTGGTCGCCGCGACGGTCGGCTCGGTGGTCGGCGCGCTGGTGCTCTACTGGCTCGGCGCGGCCGTCGGCGAGGACCGGCTGAAGCGGTGGCTGGACCACATCCCGCTGGTCGACCGGGACGACCTGGAGAAGGCCGACCGGTGGTTCGAGCGGCACGGCCGGTGGGCCGTGCTGATCGGCCGGCTGGTGCCGGTGGTGCGCAGCCTGGTCTCCGTCCCCGCCGGGGCGAACCGGATGCCGTTGGGCGAGTTCCTCCTGCTCACCACGCTGGGCAGCGGGGTGTGGAACGCGCTGATCGTCGGGGCCGGCTTCGCGCTCGGGTCGCGCTGGGAGGAGGTGGACCGGTACAGCAGTTGGTTCAACTACGCGATCTTCGCGATCTTCGGGGCGATGATCCTGAGCTGGGCGGTGAAGAGGGTGCGCCGCCGCCGCGCGCGGCGCGACCGGCAGTCCGTGACCACCGGTCGCTGACCGCGCGCCCGCCCGGCTAGCTGTACTGGGCGGTGATGCTGGTGAACTCCCAGGTGTTCTGGGCGATGCCGGAGCAGTTGGCCACCACTCCCCCACCGGGGCAGGGGCGGTCGCGGTTGACGGCCCAGAAGGTGAACCGGGACAGCCCGCGGGCCTTCGCCCAGTCGCGGATCTGCGTCCAGGTCGCCGGGGTGGTCAGCTCCTGCTGGTCGGACAGGCCGTTCATGCCGGAGATGCCCATGTGCGTGTACGCGGTGGCGTCGGACCAGCCGAAGGCGCTCTTCAGCGCGTTCTTCAGCCCCTCGGCCGCGTTGACGGTGCTCTGGTACATGTTCGCGCCGCCGGCGAAGTCGAACGGCATGATCGTGAACGTGTCGATGTTCGCCCCGAGCGCGGCGGCCTGGTTGATCAGCCGGGTGCCGTAGTACGACGGCCCGGTGGTCGTGGTGCCGAAGGTGACGATCGTCTTGATCCCCGGGTTGTTCTGCTTGACGATCTTCAGCGCGCCGAGGATCCGGTCCTGCACCGCCTCGTTCTCGAACTCGTCGCTGTTCTCGATGTCGATGTCGATCGCCTTCAGCCCGTACGCGTTGATCACCTGCTGGTACGCCCCGGCCAGGGCGCTGGCCGACGAGCAGTTCGGGCCGAGCTTGTTGCC
Source organism: Micromonospora sp. MW-13 (assembly GCF_003434305.1). Lineage (GTDB taxonomy): Bacteria > Actinomycetota > Actinomycetes > Mycobacteriales > Micromonosporaceae > Micromonospora. The sequence continues at coordinate 205,155 of NZ_QKKX01000005.1, read as the reverse complement.
GCTCCACCCGCCGAAGGACGGGATGACGTCGCCCCCGGCGGCCCGGATCGCGGCGATGGTGCTGGCGTGCGCGCCGCCGGTGAGCGGACCGCTGCCGTCCCAGGCCGGGGTGCAGCCGCCACCGGAGAGGACGAACGCGATGGTGAACCACTTGATCCCGGTCGCGCCCATCACCGTGGCGGGCGCGGGCGGATCGCCCCAGCCCGGGTAGAGGTACGGGGCGGCGGCCATCGGGGCGTTCCCGCCGCCGGTGCAGCCGGTGGTGGTGGCGGAGACGGCCGGCGACTTCGCCGACTCGCCCGAGGAGTTGTACGCCGCCACGGTGTAGCTGTGCGCGGAGCAGGCGGCCAGCCCGGACACCGTCGTCGAGGTGCCGGTGACGGTGGCCTTGACGGTGCCGCCCTCGTACACCCGGTAGCCGGTGACCGTGCCGGACACGGCGTTCCAGGCCAGCGAGACCGAGGCGCCGGTGGTGCCGGTGACCCGCAGCCCGCCCGGGGTGGCCGGGCCGGACGGGTTGCCGCCGCCGGTGCAGGAGCCACCGTTGACGGTGCAGTTGGTCGGGTCGCCGGTGCCGGCGACGACGAACCCGAACGACGTGCTGGCGCCCGGGGCGAGCGCGCCGTTCCAGGACTTGTTGACGGCGGTCACGTGCTGGCCGGCGCTGGTCATCGTGGCGTCCCAGAAGGTGCCGAGCGAACTGCCGGCGGGCAGGTCGAACTGGACGTCCCAGGAGCCGATGCTGGCCGAGGTGTTGTTGGTGACGGTGAACTTCGCCTCGTACCCGCTGCTCCAGCTTGAGGTGCGGACGAAGGCTGCGGTGGCCGCCGACGCGGCCGGCGGGGCCACGAGGGTGGCCGCCACGACGGCGGCGCCGAGCGCGGCGGCGAACGTCGCCGCGCGGGGGAAGCGGAGTTTCACGGTGGCCTCCAGGGACCGGTGGTGGGGGTTACCGCCCGAGGGGGTGGGCGGGGCCGCCGGCCCGCGCGGGGCGGGCCGGCGGTGGTGCGGGGGTGCTGGTACGGGCTGGTGCTGGTGCCGGGTGTGCTGGTGCTGGTGCCGGGTGGTGCGGTCGGGTCAGGGCAGGGTGGCCAGGTGCGGCTTGACGGTGCGGGCGAAGCCGTTGCCGTTGCTGACGTCCCAGTTGACCGACCAGGTCATCGCGCCCCGGATGCCCGGGTAGGTGCGCGGCGGCCGGAAGCTTCCGCAGTTGGTGCCCTTCGCCAGGCAGTCGAGGGCGGCGTTGACCACGCTCGGGGCGACGATGCCGCCACCGGCCGCGCCGGGGCCGGCGGGCAGGCCCAGCCCGACCTGGTCGGGGCGCAGCCCGGCTTCGAGCTGGATGCAGGCGAGCGCGACGATGAAGTTCACCGTGCCCTGGCCGTACGCGGCGTTCTGGTCGCAGCCGAGCATCGCCCCGGAGTTGTAGAACTGGGTGTTGACCACGGTGAGGATGTCCCGGATGTCCAGGGCGAGCTTGAAGTAGCCGGCGGCCGGGGACTGCATGTCGATGGTCTGCGGGGCCATCGCGATGATCAGGCCGGCCCCGACCTTGGCCCGCAGGGCGCGCAGCGCCTGGGCCATGTACGTCGGGTTGAGCCCGTTCTCTAGGTCGATGTCGACGCCGTCGAAGCCGTACCGCTGGATCAGCGCGTACGTGGTGTCGGCGAACGCGGTGGCCGAGGTGGCGTCGTTGACCGCGACCCGGCCGGTCTCGCCGCCGACCGAGAGGATGACCTTCTTGCCGCGCGAGTGCAGGGTCCGCAGGTCGGCGGTGAAGTCGGCGTCGGTGTAGCCGCCGAGGGCGGCGGACAGGCCGGGGTCGATGCCGAAGGTGACCGCGCCGGGGGTCGTGGTGGCCTCGCCGAAGGCGACCGCGACGAGGTCGTACTCGGCGGGGACGTCGCGCAGCCGCAGCTCGACCGCCGGATTGTCGAAGTTGTGCCAGTAGCCGGTGAGCAGGTGCCTCGGCAGGCCGCCGGGCGGGGTGGTGGTCGGCGGCGGGGTGGTCGGCGGGGTGGTCGTCGGCGGGGTGGTCGTTGGCGGAGCAGTGGTCGGCGGGGCGGTCGTCGGTGGGGCGGTGGTGGGCGGGGCGGTCGTCGGGGTGCTGCCGCCGCCGCAGGAGGCGCCGTTGAGCTGGCAGTTGGTCGGGCTGCCGGAGCCGGTGGCGAGGAAGCCGAACGACACCGACGCGCCCGGGGCGACGGTGCCGTTCCAGGACCGGTTCGTGAAGGTGTACCGCTGGCCGGAGGAGGTCAGCAGCGCGTCCCAGTAGCTGCCGACGGCGGTGCCGGCGGGCAGGTCGAAGGTGACGGTCCAGCCGGAGATGGCGGTGGCCCCGCCGTTGGTGATCGTGTACTTCCCCTCCCAGCCGGTCCCCCAGTCGGAGGTCTTCACGAAGCCGGCGGTGGCCCCGGCGGCGAACGCCGGCAGCGCCACCCAGGCCGCCCCGACGGTCGCGGCCAGCGCCGTCGCCAGGGCCAGGACAAGTGATCGGGAACGCTTCATGCAACCCTCCACGCCCGGGACGGGCATCCACATTCGTCAACGTTGGCGCTTATTATTAGGACTGTTAACTGTTTCTGTCCAGAGGATGACGACGAGATGGCGGGAGAGGGGTCCCCTCCGCGACCGGGGGCGTCGACCGGGGACCCCTCCTCACCCCCTCAGCGGGCGTCGGCGGCGGGCACCGGTTGGGGGCGGCGCAGCGCCGCCTGCTCCAGCGCCGTCCACGCCGTGGTGGTGACCAGGTAGAGCACCGCCGCCAGCGGCACCACCAGCGCCGCCAGCACGGTCAGGTACGGCAGCAGCGGGATCAGCCGGGCCAGGGTGGCCGCCCCCGGGGCCCCGGTCGGCGTACCGGCGGCGGTGCCGGTGACCGCCGCCGCACGCCGCGCCCGCCGGGACGACCACCAGGCCAGCGCCAGCAGCGCCGCGAGCAGCGCCCCGAACAGCGGGCCGGCCGCCCCGCCGAGCCCGTCGGAGACGTGCCAGCCCAGCGGCACCCCGGCCAGCCGCTCGTCGAGCAGCCCGGTGCCGCCCTCGTCGGTGCTGAACAGCCGGTACATGATCAGGAAGAACGGGGCCTGGAGCAGGGCCGGCAGGCAGCCGGCGACCGGGCTCGCCCCGGCCGACCGGTAGAGCCCGAACAGCTCGCTCTGCAACCGGGCCGGGTCGTCGGCGTACCGGCGTTGCAGGTCGCGGACCTGCGGGGCGAGGGCCGCGCGGCGCCGCTCACCGCGCACCTGGGCCAGGGTGAGCGGCGAGATCAGCAGGCGGACGGCGACGGTGAACAGGACTATGGCGGCGGCCGTGGCGGCCCCGCCGGCCAGCGGGTGCAGCGTGTCGGCGAGCCAGGTGACGGCGGCGGCGGCGACGCCGACCGGGCCGTGCAGCGGTGCGAAGGCGAGCATGGGTGACCCCTCGGTCCGATTCCGGATGCCCCGGCCGGGCCCGGGCGCGGGCGGCGGGGGCGACGACGGCGGAATCGGCCGGACGGCGACATCGACGCGACGGGGCATGGACCGCCCGCCGCGCCCCGGCGACCGACGCCGGCGCGGGCCGGCGTGGCCCGGGGAGCGCTACCCGGCCGAGGGACGCAGGCCCGGCGCGCGGGGCCGGGGGCGGCCGGCGGCGTCCGGGTCGACCTGCCGGGGGATACCCCGGCGGCGGGCGCGGGCGCGCAGGGCGGCACCGTGCCCCGCGGACCGGGCCGGCGGGCCGGCGGTCGCGCCGGGACGACCGGCCAGCAGCACCGCGAGCAGCACGGCGGCGGCCACCGCCGCCCCGGCGATCAGCTCCGCCGGGCGGTCCGCGAGCACGGTGAGGTGGGTGAGCGCGTACGCCCACAGCCCCGTCACCGTCAGCAGCAATCCCGCCACGCCGGTCAGCCTAGGGCCCGGTGTCCACCGTCACGGCGACGATCGCGACGGCCACCTCGCCGGGCAGCTCCCGGTGCAGCAGGTGCCGGGCGTCGCGGAGCACCACCTGCCGCCCGGCCGGGAAGGCGGCGGCCAGCGCCGCGTGCCCGGACCGCCAGGCCCGCCGGGCGCGGGAGCCGGGCAGGTCACCGAGGGCGGTCAGCACCCGCACCGGCAGGGCCGGCGGCGGGACGTGCCGGCGCAGCTCGACCAGGTCGGCGGCCACCGCCGGGTGCGCGAGCCACTCGACCAGCACGGCGGTCAGCACCGCGCCGTCGCCGTACGCGCGCCGGGCCGCGGCCCGCCACGCCGGGTCGGGGGGCGCGGCGGCCAGCCGGCGTACCGCCCGCTCCCACCCCCACGGGCCGACCCGGCGGGCCAGCCCGGTCCGGTCCAGCAGCACGGCGAGCCCCGGCCCGGCGACGCCGGCCAGCCAGGCGGCCCCGGCGGCGACCGCCGCGAGCCCGGCCGGGGGCGGGCCGGCCACGCTCGGGTCGACCAGCACCAGGCCGGCCAGCCGGTCCGGACGCAGCCGGGCGTACGCCTCGGCGGGCAACGCCGCCGCCGAGTGCGCCACCAGCACCACCCGGCCCGGCCCGGCCGCCCCGACCACGGCCGCGATCCGGGCCACCTCCCCGGCCAGGGTCGGCGGGCACCGCCCCGCCGGCAGCGTGCCGAGGCCGGGCCGGTCGAACCGGAGCACCCGGTGCCGGCCGGCGAGCAGCGGCACCAGCCGGTCCCAGGCCCCGGAGTCCTCGGCCATCCCGGCGCAGAGCAGCACCGCCGGCTCGCCGGAGCCGTCAACCCGCACCCCGGGCGGCAGCCGCCCGGGCACCGGGTCCCCGGGAGCCGGAGTCCGCCCGGGGCCGCCGACCGGCCCGCCGGGCCGGCCGGTCACCGGCCCCGCCCCGGGTCGCCGCCGTCGCGCCCGGCCGGTCGGCCGGTCACGGCGCCCGGGCCGGGGACGGCCGCCCCGGCGGCGAGCAGCAGCCAACCGGACAGGCCCGCGAGTTGGACCCGCTGCCAGAGACCGAGCAGCTCACCCGGGCGGGCCACCTCGACCAGGGTGCCGGCCGTCCCGACCAGCAGCACGCCGGCCACCAGCAGCGCCCACCGGTGCCGGGAACCGGTCGCCCCCCGGGTGGCCGCCAGGAACGCCAGCAGGGAGAACAGGGCGGCGGCCACCGCCACCGACGAGGTGACCGTGTGCGTCTGGTGGCGCAGCGACACCTCGCCCAGTTCCTCCAACCGGGCGCACGCGGCGTCCCGCGACGGGGAGCAGTCCATCGTCGCCACGCCGCCGTCCAGGGCGGTCGCCGCCCCGAACAGCGCCACCCCCGCCCAGGCCGCCCGGGGCCAGCCCCGGGCGCGCCGCGTCAGCGCCGTCCCGGCGGCCGCGGCCAGCAGGCCGGTGGACAGGTCACCCAGGCCGAAGACCAGGTGGTACGGCTGGTCGCGGGCGGCCAGCTCGCTGGCGTACCCGGTGAGCGGGCCGAGCGCCGGGTTGAGCAGCGGCCCCAGCAGCCAGGACGCGTAGAGCACGGCGGCCAGCCCCAGCGCCGCCACCGGCCACGCGCGGCCGGCCCGGACCGGCCTCACGCCGCCCCGCGCTTCCCGCCCGGCGCCGGCATCCGCGCGCCCCGCGTCCCCGCCCCGGCCGGCGTCGTCACGACGACTCGCGGACCAGCGGGAAGGGCAGCGTCTCCCGGATCGACCGCCCGGTCAGCAGCATCACCAGCCGGTCCACGCCGAGGCCGAGGCCCCCGGTGGGCGGCATCGCGTACTCCAGGGCGGTGAGGAAGTCCTCGTCCAGTTCCATCGCCTCCGGGTCGCCGCCGGCCGCCCGCAGCGACTGCTCGGTCAGCCGCCGCCGCTGCTCGGTCGGGTCGACCAGCTCCGAGTACGCGGTGCCCAGCTCCATCCCGAACGCCACCAGGTCCCACCGCTCGGCCAGCCGGGGGTCGTCCCGGTGCTGCCGGGTCAGCGGCGAGACGTCGGTCGGGAAGTCCAGGTAGAACGTGGGCACGTCGGTGCGCGCCTCGACCAGCCGCTCGTACAGCTCCAGCAGCACCGCGCCGCGCCCCCACCCCGGGTCGTACGGCACGCCGGCGGCGTCGCAGAGCTTGCGCAGGGCCGCCACGCCGGTGTCGGCGGTGACCTCCTCGCCGAGCGCGGCGGAGACCGCCTCGTTGACCGTGCGCACCGGCCACCCGCCGCCGATGTCGACCGGCTCGCCGGTGCCGGGCCGGCGGGCCGTCGGCGCGCCGTGCACCGCCACCGCCGCCGCGACGATCAGCTCCCGGGCCAGCTCCCGCATGGTGTGGTAGTCGCCGTACGCCTGGTACGCCTCCAGCACCGTGAACTCCGGGTTGTGGGTGGCGTCGACGCCCTCGTTGCGGAACGCCCGGCCCAGCTCGTACACCCGCTCGACGCCGCCCACGGCGAGCCGCTTGAGGTACAGCTCGGGGGCGATGCGCAGGCTCAGCCGCAGGTCGTAGGCGTTGCTGTGGGTGACGAACGGGCGGGCGTTCGCGCCGCCGTGCACCCGTTGCAGGATCGGCGTCTCCACCTCCAGGTAGCCCCGGTCCACCAGGGACCGCCGCAGGCTGCCCAGCGTCGCGCCCCGGGCCCGCAGCAGCTCCCGGGCGCCCGGGTTGACCGCCAGGTCCAGGTACCGTTGGCGGACCCGGGCCTCCGGGTCGGCCAGCCCCCGGTGCTTGTCCGGCAGCGGGCGCAGGCACTTGGCGGTGAGCCGCCAGTCGGCGACCCGGACCGACACCTCGCCGCGCCGCGTCGCGTACACCTCGCCGGTCGCGCCGACGTGGTCGCCGATGTCGACGGCGGCCCGCCACCGGCCCAGGTCGCGCTCCACCAGCAGTTGCAGGTCGCCGCTGCCGTCCCGGACCGTGGCGAACAGCACGCCGCCGTGGTCGCGGACCAGCAGCACCCGCCCGGCCACCGCCACCGTCTCCCCGGTTCCGGTGTCCGGGGCCAGCCCGGCGTGCCGGGCCCGCACCGCCGCACAGTCGTCGGTGCGGGCGAACCCCGCCGGGTACGGGTCGACCCCGGACGCGCGCAGCCGGTCCAGCTTCGCCAGCCGCACCCGCACCTGCTCGGAGCGCTGCTGCGGCCGGTGCTCCCCGGCGGCCTCGGGAGCGACCGCGTGCACCGCGCCCGCCTCCGGCGGCACGAAGCCCACCCCGCCACCGGCTGGCGGCACCCCGTGCAGCGGGGCGGGCCGGCCGCCGGGCAGCGCGACGAAGCCCTCGGCGACGGCCGCCGCCAGCCCCACCCGGGCCAGCTCCCGGCGCTCGGCGAAGCAGAGGTAGCGGGGCGCCCAGTGCGGCTGGTACTTGGCGTTGGACAGGTACAGCGACTCCAACTGCCACCAGCGGGAGAAGAACAGCAGGGTGTGCCGCCAGAGCCGGATCACCGGGCCGGCCCCGATCCGGGCGCCCTGCTCGAAGACCGACCGGAACACCGCGAAGTTGAGCGAGACCCGCTCGACGCCGAGCCTCGGCGCCGCCCCGAGCAGCGCCGCCACCAGGAACTCGGTGACCCCGTTCTCGGCGACGCGGTCGCGGCGCATCAGGTCCAGGGAGAGCCCGTCGGCGCCCCACGGGGTCAGCGACAGCAGGGCGCGTACCCGGCCGTCGCCGTCGCGCGCCTCGACCAGCGCGCAGTCGCCGTCGGCCGGGTCACCGAGCCGGCCCAACGCCATCGAGAAGCCGCGCTCGTGGTCGGTGTCCCGCCAGGCGGTGGCGAGCCGGGCCAGCTCGGCCAGCTCACCGGCGGGGATCTCGGCGTGCCGGCGCACCCGGGCGGTGTAACCGGCCCGCTCCACCCGGTGCACCGCCTGCCGGACCGGGCGCATGTCCCGCCCGTCCAGGTCGAACTCGCGGGCCAGCAGGATCGCCTCGTCGCCCAGGTGCAGCACCTTCAGCCCGTGCCGCTGGTACGCCCGCGCGCCGGCCTCGCCCGCGCCCATCACCGCCGGCGTCCAGGCGTACGCGCGGGCCTGGTCGAGCCACGCCTCGATGGCCGGGCCCCACGCCTCCGGGTCGCCCAGCGGGTCGCCGCTGGCCAGGCTGACCCCGTTGACCACCCGGTAGGTGACGGCCGCCTTGCCGCTGGGCGAGAAGACCGCCGCCTTGTCCCGGCGGGTGGCGAAGTAGCCGAGCGAGTCCCGCCCGCCGTGCCGGGCCAGCAACTCCCGGATCCGCTGCTCCTCGTCGGCGTGCAGCACGGCGGCAGCGCGCTGCGACCGCAACAGGGTGAACAGGCCGGCCACGAAGGCCACCGCGCCCAACCCGCCGAGCAGCAGGTTCACCCAGCCGGGGGCCTGCCCCTGCCGGGTGACGTCCAGGCTGATCGCGCCGCCGAAGACCTTCTCGATGGCGTACCCGAGCCGGTCCAGCCAGCTACGCAGGCTGCCGGGGACGGCGGTGAGCAGCAGGTAGCCGACCCCCACCGAGGCGACGGCCAGCCCGAAGAACACGGCCAGGGCGCGGCGCGTGCTCCCGCTGCGCACCCGGGCGTAGAACTCCCGGCGGGCGGCGACCAGCAGGGCCAGCGCCCCGGCGGCGAAGCCGATGCCGACCCAGACGCCGACGGTCTCCACGGCGCTGAACAGCCGCCGGCCGGCGTCGTCGGTGAGCCGGTTCGCCCCGACCAGCAGCAACAGCCCGCCGGCCAGCACGCCGACGGCGAGGCTGAGGGTGAAGTAGACGACCAGCACCCAGTACGCCAGCCGCTTGCGGCGCAGCACCGCCGAGGCGAGGGTGCCGAGGAAGACCGCGTAGGCCAGGTTGGCCGGCGCGGGCAGCAGCAGCGTGTCGACGGCGGTGCGGACCGGCTGAATGTCGGAGCGGACGGCGCTGCTCACCGCAGCCAGCGCGCAGACCGTGGCGATCACCCAGAGCAGGGTGGCGAAGGCCCGGGGCACCTGGCGGCGCCAGTCCCGGTGCACCCGCCGGGCGTCGGTCACCGCCCCATGGTAGTCCCGCCGGCGCTCCCGCACCTGGTGGGGAATGCTCCGCCGGCCCGGTAACGCGAACGGCGCGGCGGCGGGCGACACGCGGGCGGCGGCGTTTCCCCGCCCCGACACTGTGGGTAATGGCCGGTCGACGTCGCGGCACGGCGCCGCGACGGCTGCGGAAACGGACGGTGAGGGCGATGAGCGGTTCAGTGGCGCAGCGGGAACGGGACGCGGCCCCGGGCGGCACCGACCTGCTCACCGTCGGCGTGGAGGAGGAGTTCCTGCTCGTCGACCCGCACACCGGTACCGCCGTGCCGGCCGTGGACCTGGTGCTGGAGCAGGTGCCGGCCGAGCTGCGCGGGCAGGTGGAGCGCGAGTTCCAGACCAGCCAGATCGAGATCGGCAGCCCGCCGGGGCTGGAGCTGTCGTCGATCCGGCACTCACTGGGGGTGCTGCGCCGGGCGCTGTCCGAGGCGGCCGAACAGGCCGGCGTACGGGTGCTGGCCATCGGCACCGGCCCGGTCGACGGCCCGGTGCCGCCGGTGGTCGACAAGCCCCGCTTCGACCGGATGATCGAGCGGTTCCGGCTCCTGGTGCCCGGCCCCGGCAACAACGGCATGCACGTGCACGTCGGGGTGCCGGACGCCGAGACCGGCGTGCAGTTGCTCAACCACGTCCGGCCCTGGTTGCCGATCCTGCACGCGGTGACGGTCAACTCCCCGTTCTCGGCCGGCGTGGACACCGGCTACGCGAGCTGGCGCTCGGTGGAGTGGGAGCGGTGGCCGTCGGTGGCGCCGACGCCGTTCCTGGAGTCGCACGAGCACTATCAGCGGCTGATCCGGCAGCTCATCGCCAGCGGCGTGATGCTCGACGAGGGGATGCTCTACTGGTACGCCCGGCTGTCGGCCAGGTACCCGACGGTGGAGCTGCGGATCGGCGACGTCTGCCCGTCGGTGGACGACGCGGTGCTGGTCGCCGCCCTGGTCCGGGCCCTGGTGGCCACCGCGATGACCGACCTCGCCGAGGGCCGGCCGCCGGTCCGCACCGACCACCACCTGCTGGTCGCCGCGCACTGGCGGGCCGCCCACGACGGCCTGGAGGGCGACGGCGTCGACCTCGCCGACGGTGAGCTGCGCCCGGCGTGGGAGCTGCTGGACCGGCTGGTCGACCGGCTGCGCCCGGAGCTGGAGCGGCACGGCGACCTGGCCGAGGTGACCGACCTGCTGGGCGGGCTGCGCCGGCACGGCACCGGGGCGGCCCGGCAGCGGGCGGTCTTCGCCCGCACCGGGAACCTGGTCGACGTGGTGCGCGACGTGGCCTGCCAGACCCGTGGCTGAGCGCGTCGACCGGCCGGCCGGTGCGCGGCGGGACGGGCTCCACGGCGAGCGGAGCGTGACAGGATGGTCAGCGTGACGCAACGGTTGGTCGTCATCGGCGGGGACGCCGCCGGGATGGCGGCGGCCTCCCAGGCGCGGCGCCGCCGGGACCGGTCGGACCTGGAGATCGTGGCCTTCGAGCGGGGGCACCACACCTCGTACTCGGCGTGCGGCATCCCGTACTGGATCAGCGGGCTGGTCCCGGACCGGGACCTGCTCGTCGCCCGCGCCCCGGCCACCTTCCGCGACGAGTTCGACATCGACGTCCGGGTGCGGCACGAGGTGACCGCGATCGACCTGGACCGCCGGGAGGTGGTGGCCCTCGACCTCGACCGCGGCGGCGAGGTCCGCGAGCGGTTCGACGACCTGGTGTACGCCACCGGCGCGGTGCCGACGAAGCCCGCCTGGGCCGACCCGGACATGGACGGCGTCTTCGGCGTGCAGACCCTCGACGACGCCGGAGCCCTGCGTGACTGGCTGGACGCCGATCCGGCGCCCCGACGGGCGGTGGTGGTCGGCGGCGGCTACATCGGGGTGGAGATGGCCGAGGCGCTGGTCCAGCGCGGGCTGTCGGTCACCCTGGTCGAGAGGGCCGACCAGCCGATGTCGACCGTCGACCCGGACATGGCCGCGCTCGTCGCGACGGCCATGCGCGGCATCGGCATCGACATCCGTACCGGCGTGGGGGTGACCGGGCTCGACCGGCGCGACGGGCGGGTGTCCGCCGTGGTCACCGACGACGGGCCGGTGCCGGCCGACGTCGTGGTCCTGGGCCTGGGGGTACGCCCCGACACCGCCCTCGCCGAGGCCGCCGGCCTGCCGGTCGGCCCCACCGGCGGGATCCGGGTGGACCGGCGGATGCGGGTGGCCGGGGTGCCCGGGGTGTGGGCGGCCGGCGACTGCGTGGAGAGCCTGCACCTGGTCAGCGGCCTGCCGGTGCACGTGCCGCTGGGCACCCACGCCAACAAGCAGGGCCGGGTCGCCGGGATCAACCTCGGCGGCGGGTACGCGACCTTCCCCGGCGTGATCGGCACGGCCGTGACCAAGGTCTGCGAGCTGGAGGTGGGTCGCACCGGCCTGCGCGAGCGGGAGGCCACGGCCAGCGGCTTCGAGTTCGTCTCGGTGGTGGCCGAGTCGACGAACCGGGCCGGCTACTACCCGGGGGCGCGGCCGATGACGGTGAAGCTGATCGCCGAGCGCCCCAGCGGGCGGCTGCTCGGCGCGCAGATCGTCGGCTGGTCGGAGGCGGCCAAGCGGATCGACACCCTGGCCGTGGCGCTGTGGAACGGCATGACGGTGGACGAGATGACCGCCCTCGACCTCGGCTACGCCCCGCCGTACGCCCCGGTCTGGGACCCGGTGCTGATCGCGGCCCGCAAGGCCGTCGACGCCCTCGACCGCGGCCGGGGATAGACCGTTCCTTGTCGGGGGTCGCGGTTAGCGTGTGCGCGCTGTCGCGGTGCCGGGTCCGGCGCCCCTCCCCCTCGAAAGGCATCCCCATGTCGCAGGAGACGACCTACCTCGAACTGTCCGAAGTGGACGGTGCGGCGCACAAGTTCTACGAGGTGGTGGTGGACGACACGACGATGACCGTTCGCTACGGCCGGATCGGCGACCAGGGGCAGGTGAAGACCACGGCCTTCCCGGACAACGCCCGTGCCCGCGCCGCCGCCGCGAAGAAGATCGGCGACAAGGTCCGCAAGGGGTACGCCCCGGCGGTGCCCGGCGCCCGCCAGAAGCGGCCGGTCTCCCGCCGGCAGATCGTCAGCACCCGCTCGACCGCCCGGACCGCCCCGGTGCTGTGGCGGTACGCCTCGGGCGCGCCCGCGTTCGGCATCTTCGTCGACGGGCAGCACTGCATGGTCGGCAACGAGCACGGGGTGATCACCACCCTCGACCACGACGCCCGGGTGCTGAACCAGGTCCGGCTCCCCGAGGGGGTGAAGTGCATCGTCGCCGACGACGCCTGGATCTACGCGGGCTGCGACGACGGCAACGTCTACGACCTCTCCGGCAAGGTGCCCCGGGTGGCGTACGCGATCACCCCGGAGATCGACATCTACTGGCTGGACATCCACGACGGGGTGCTGGGCGTCTCCGACGCCGACGGCGGGATCGCCGCGATCGACCACGAGGACGAGTTCCTCTGGCGGCGGCCGGGGCGCGGCCGGTCCGCGTGGATGGTGCGCTGCGACGCCGACGCGCTCTACCACGGCCACTCCCAGGGGGTGACCGGCTACGACTGGCGCACCGGGCGGGAGCTGTGGCACACCCGCACCGGGTCGGTGCTCTTCGGCTGGCAGGAGCGGGACGCCGTGTTCGCCGGCACCGGCACCCGCGAGGTGGTGCGGCTGCGCAAGGACGGGCACACCGAGCGGTCGTACCGCTGTGACGCCCCGGTCTTCTCCTGCGCCACCGCCGAGGACGGACGGTACGTCTTCGCCGGCGACAACCAGTCCTCGATCTACTGCTTCGACGCGGCCGGCAACCGGCTGTGGAAGCTCGGCACCGGCTGCGGCTCGGCGTTCTCCATGCAGTACCACGACCAGCGGCTCTACGTGGTCACCACCGCGGGCTACCTGGCCTGCGTCGACGCGAGCGAGCCGGCGATCCGGGCCGCCGAGCAGGGCAGCGTGCCGGAGGTGGTGGACGTCAAGGCCCCGGCGCGGCTGCCCGAGCCGGCGGCCTGGACCACGGTGGAGGTCGCCACCGACGACCAGGGTGGCGTGGTGGTGCAGTGCGTCGACGAGGGCGGCCGGCTGCGCGTCCACGTGCTCTCCGCCGGCTACCAGCGCGACTGGTCGGTGCAGTTCCCCAAGGGCATCCGCGAGGCGGGGGCGCGCTACCTGGTCACCGAGGTCCGCCAGGCGGGCCGGGGCGGCTTCTACCGGGCGTACGGCGACATCCGCCGGTTGCGCTGAGCGCCGGGCGGCGGCCCGCTGCCCGGGCTGCCTCCGGTCCCGCCGCGGCCTGGTTGATGATGGTCCGATGGAGACGGAGCTGGAGATCCCCGAAGGGCTGGGCTGGGTGCGGCGGACGCCCGCCGGCCGATCCTGGCTGTCGGCGCTGCCCGGCCTGCTGGCGGAGTGCGTCGAGCGGTGGGGGCTGCGGCTGGGGCGGCCGTTCCCGTACGCGTTCGCCTCGCTGGCGGTGCCGGTGGAGTTGCCCGACGGCACCCGGGCGGTGCTCAAGCTCCAGTACCCGGACCCGGACAGCGAGCACGAGGCCACGGCGCTGGCGCGCTGGGCCGGCGACGGGGCGGTCCGGCTGCTCGCGCACGCCCCGGCCCGGCGGGCGCTGCTGGTGGAGCGCTGCGACCCGGGCACGCCGCTGCACGCCGTGGCAGCCGACGAGGCGCTGGACGTGGTCGCCGGGCTGCTGCCCCGGCTCTGGCGGCCCGCCGGCTCGCCGTTCACCCCGCTGGCCGAGGAGGCCGCGGGCTGGCGGGAGCGGATGCCGGTCACGTGGGAGCGGCTCGGTCGCCCGTTCGAGCGCCGGCTGCTGGACACCGCGCTCGGGCGGCTCGCCGAGCTGACCGGGACGCAGGGCGAGCAGGTGCTGGTCAACCAGGACCTGCACGCCGGGAACATCCTGCGGGCCGGCCGCGAGCCCTGGCTGGTGATCGACCCGAAGCCGCTGGCGGGTGAGCGCGAATTCGGTGTGGTGGCGATCGTCCGCGGTCAGGAGCTGGGCCACTCCCCGGCGGCGGTGCGGCGCCGGCTGGACCGGCTCACCGCCGAGCTGGGCCTGGACCGGGAGCGGGTCCTGGGCTGGGCCGTCGGGCACACTCTGGCCTGGAGCATGGACGAGGACGTCGTCTTCGCCGACCAGGTCGAGACTGCCCGCTGGCTCGCCGGACTGCGCTGACTCACGGACCTGGGCCGGTCAGCGCTGGCAGGTGGGGCACCAGTAGAGGTTGCGGCCGGTCAGGGTGCCCCGGCGCACCTCGTCGCCGCAGACGTGACAGGGCTGGCCGGGGCGGCGGTAGACGTACACCTCGCCGCCGTGCCGGTCGACCCGGGGCGCCCGGCCGGTGGCCTCCGGCAGGTGGGCGTCCCGGACGGTGTCGATCCGGCCCACCTCGACGGCCCGGGTCATCAGCGCCACCAGGTCCGCCCACAGTTCCCGCCAGAGCACCGGGGTCAGCTCCCGGCCGGGCCGGGTCGGCGGCAGCCCGGCCCGGAACAGCGCCTCGGTGACGAAGATCAACCCCGTGCCGGCCACCACCGACTGGTCGAGCAGCAGCGCCGCGAGCGGGGTCGGGCTGCGGGAGATCCGGGCGTACGCGCGGGCCGGGTCGGCGTCGGCGCGCAGCGGGTCGGGGCCGAGCCGGTGGCGCAGCGCCGCCACATCGGGCGGGGTGAGCAGCTCGCAGGCGGTGGGGCCGCGCAGGTCCAGCCAGTGCGCGTCGCTGGTCAGTCGCAGCCGCACCTGACCGACGGGCGGCGGCGGCTCGCCCGGCCCGTCGGCGAACTTGCCGTACAGGCCGAGGTGCACGTGCAGGGTCAGCTCGTGCGCGTAGTGGTGCAGCAGGTGCTTGCCGTACGCCTCGGTGCCGTCCAGGACGGTGCCGGACAGCCGGGCGGCGCCCTCGGCGAAGCGGCCCTGCGGGCTGGCGGCCTGCACCTTGTCGCCGACGAACAGCTCGGCGTGCCGAGCGGCGAGCCGGTGAATGCTATGTCCCTCAGGCACGCCCGCCACGGTATCCCCCGACACCACCCACCCCCAGGGCCGGGCAGCTCGCGGGGTAGGCGGCCTTCAGACCGGCGACCAAGGACGACCAGGCGCGGCCACGGAACGCAGGACCGGGCCGGCGGCCTCCTTGCTGTTCCGGACGCCGACGATCGCGGGCAGGTTGTCGGCCACCTCGACGCCGTTGCCACCGCTGCCACCGCTGCCACCGCTGCGGATGCTCTCGCGCCAGGTGACGCGGGTCGGCTCGGTCATCGAGGCTTCTCCATGACCATCTTGATCATCCGTTCCGATTTCTGCCTCATCCAGGGCCCGCACCGCCGGGTCCGCCCAGACCTGGTCGCAGGCCGCCCAGCGCGGCCACGTCGCGCGGGTGGCCGAGCTGGGCGGCCATCGCGACCCGGTCCGGGATGGGGCGGCGCAGCACCACCTCGCTGAGCACCACCCGCAGCGCCGGCGCGGCGGGCAGCCGGCGGACCGGGATGCCCTGCCGCTGCCACCGGACCGCGATCAGCCGCTCCCGCTCGGCGGCGCCCAGGGCCGGGGTCTTCCGGCGGAACGGCTCGGCGGCGTACTCCCGGGTCTGGAACAGCCCTGGGATCAGCTCGCCCCCGTATCCGACGGCCACACCGCCCCCGCGCCGACCGCTGGACGGCCGATCCGTTCCCGACATCAGCTCCACAGGACACACGGCGGCCCCCGTCGACCGGGCGGTGCGGCGTCGGGGGTGGGCCGGGCCACCCGGACCGGTGACCGGGGTGTCGGCGGCTCGGCGGTTGGGTACCTCGGCGGTTGGGTACCTCGGCGGTTGGGTACCTCGGGGGTATGACCGCGTGGCTGCCCCTGGCGCTGCCCAGACTTCCATGCACTGATCAGGAGGTGACGAGGTGAAGATTCCTTCGCTGTTGTCGCGCCGGAGCGAGCCGGCGACGACATACGACAGCAACGGCGACGGCCGCGTCGACGGGTTCGCGGAGGCCGTCGCGACGGACACCAGCCCCCCGGTCGGCCAGCCGGTGCTCACCGACCGCGGCGACGAGCAGGCGACGTACCGCCTCGACCGGGACCACACCGCCGAGCGGCCGTCGCCGGCAGACCGCACCGCCGAGCGGCCGTCGCCGGCAGACCGCACCGCCGAGCGGCCGGTGCCGGCAGACCGCACCGACGCCGACGCCGAGACCCGGTCGGAGCTGACGCCGCAGCCGGAGCTGAAGCCGCGGGCCAGCCTGCTCGCCACCCTCGGCCTGGTCGCCGGCGTCGCCGGGGCGCTCGCCGTGCTCACCGGCACCCTCGCCGGATACGGCATCGCGGTCGGTGCGCTCGGCGCGGTGCTGTCCGTGTTCGGCCTGCTCGCCACCCGCCGCCGGCACATCGCCGGCAAGACCGACGCCCTGTTCGGCATGGCCTTCGGCCTCGCCGCCGTGGTCCTCGGCGTGCTGGCGATGACCGGCCAGTTCGACTGGCCGACCACCGACGGGGACTGGGTGCAGCGACTGCGGGAGTGGCTCGACTCACAGGTTGTCGATCGGTTCTGACGGCAGATTCCCGCTCGCCGGCGGTTCGCCGGGCGGGGTGGGGTGGGTGGGGCGCTGATCGACGACCGGGGCTGCGCAACGAATCGCCGGATGGTGCCTGCTATACGCAATGATCGGCCGGTCGACGCAAGTTCCACTGGTGGATGTCGTCGACGCCCGCCGCATACGGTTGGGCAACGGCGCCAGCCCCGTGGGCCGAAGGTGGCCGGGGCGCGCCCGAGCCCTGGGAGCAGGACAATGACGATGGACGCCACCAGCCAGCGCTTCCTGATGTGCCGGCCGACGTACTTCGCCGTCGACTACGCGATCAACCCGTGGATGGACCCGACCGCCCCGGTCGACACCGACCTGGCGATCCGGCAGTGGGAGGATCTGCGCGGGATCTACCGCGAGCTGGGCCACACGGTCGAGGAGATCGCCCCGCTGCCCGGCCTGCCCGACATGGTGTTCGCCGCCAACGGCGGCACCGTGATCGACGGCCGGGCGATGGCCGTGCAGTTCCGCGACCCGCAACGCGCCGACGAGGCCCCGGCCTACCAGGCCTGGTTCGAGGCCGCCGGCTTCGAGATGTACGACCCGAAGCACGTCAACGAGGGCGAGGGCGACATCCTGCTGGCGGGCGACGTGCTGCTGGCCGGCACCGGGTTCCGCACGGCACACGCCGCGCACGCCCAGTTGCAGGAGGTGTTCGGCTATCCGGTGATTACCATGCAGCTCGTCGACCCGCGCTTCTACCACCTGGACACCGCGCTGACCGTGCTCGACGAGCGGACCGTGGCGTACCTGCCGGAGGCGTTCTCCCCCGGCAGCCAGGCCGTGCTGCGCCGGCTGTTCCCGGACGCCGTCCACGCCACCATGGCCGACGCGGAGGTGCTCGGGCTGAACGCGGTCGGCGACGGCCGGCACGTGGTGCTGCCCGCGCAGGCCACCGGCCTGGCCGCGAAGCTGCGCGACCGGGGTTACGAGACCATCGGCGTCGACCTGTCCGAGCTGCGCAAGGCCGGCGGTGGACCGAAGTGCTGCACGTTGCGGCTCCGTCAGGGAAAGGCGAGCAAGTGATCGTGGACGACATGCTGCGGACGCCGGGCGAGGTCCGGGACGCGGAGCGCTACACCGCGCACAACTACCACCCGTTGCCGGTGGTGATCACCTCTGCCGAGGGCGTCTGGCTCACCGACGTGGACGGGCGGCGCTACCTGGACTGCCTCGCCGGCTACTCGGCGCTCAACTTCGGCCACCGGCACCCGCAGCTCGTCGCCGCCGCGCACGCGCAGCTCGACCGGCTGACCCTCACCAGCCGGGCGTTCATCCACGACCAGTTCGCCGACTTCTGCCGGGAACTGGCCGAGCTGTGCGGCAAGGACCTGGTGCTGCCGATGAACACCGGGGCCGAGGCGGTGGAGACCGGGATCAAGGTGGCCCGCAAGTGGGGCTACCAGGTCAAGGGGGTGCCGGCCGGGCAGGCGAACATCGTCGTCGCCGAGGGCAACTTCCACGGCCGTACCACCACCATCGTCAGCTTCTCCACCGACGAGGACGCGCGGGCGGACTTCGGGCCGTACACCCCGGGCTTCACCGTCGTCCCGTACGGCGACCTGGACGCGCTGGCCGCCGCGATCGACGAGAACACCGTCGCCGTGCTGCTGGAGCCGATCCAGGGCGAGCAGGGCGTCGTGGTGCCGCCGGCGGGCTACCTGCCGGGCGTACGCCGGGTCTGCACCGAGCGCAACGTGCTCCTCGTCGCCGACGAGATCCAGTCCGGCCTGGGCCGGACGGGGGCTACCTTCGCCTGCGAGCACGAAGGCGTGGTGCCGGACATGTACCTGCTGGGCAAGGCGCTCGGCGGCGGCATCGTGCCGGTCTCCGCGGTCGCCGCGAACGCCGACGTGCTGGGGGTGCTCAAGCCCGGCCAGCACGGCTCGACCTTCGGCGGGAACCCGCTGGCCTGTGCCGTCGCCACCGAGGTGGTCCGGCTGCTGGCCACCGGCGAGTTCCAGCGCCGCTCGGCCGAGCTGGGCGAGCGGTTGCACGCCGGCCTCCAGTCGCTGGTCGGCAAGGGGCTGGTCGCCGTCCGGGGCCGGGGCCTGTGGGCCGGCCTGGACATCGACCCGGCGCTGATGACCGGCCGGCAGGCCTGCGAGCGGCTGATGGAGCGGGGCGTCCTGGCCAAGGACACCCACGGCTCGACGATCCGGCTGGCCCCGCCGCTGGTGATCACCGCCGAGGAGATCGACCAGGCCGTCGCGCAGCTCGCCGCCGTGCTGGCCGGCTGATCCACCCGTACGCGAACGGCGGGCGTCGGGACCACGGTCCCGGCGCCCGCCGTCGTCGGCCCGCCCCCGGCGGCCCGGTCTCAGGGCCGGGGCAGGCGCATCGCCATGGTGGGGGCCTCGGCCATCACCGAGGTGGGGGTGAACGGGGCGCCCGTCGGCAGTTCGTCGGCGCGGCCGACCTGCACCCCCGGGTACAGCTCGACCATGTCGTTGGCGCTGAGCACCCGGGACTGCTGCGGCTTCAGCGGAATCCGGTCCGGCTCGGCCATCGAGCCGCCGGGACGCACCCCGGAGCCGTTGGTGCTGATGTCGGTGACGATCACCTCGCCGACCCGCAGCTCGAACCGGACGTGGGCGCGGCTGATCCAGCGCCGCGCCTCGTCGTTGAGCCACTGGCCGAGCACGATCCCGCCCTGCGGCTCCGGCGCGCGCCCGACCAGCACCGACTGCCCCTCGGTGAGCACGAACCGGCGGCGGATCAGCCCACCGATGCGTACCGCCAGCACCTCGGTACGCGGGCGCGGCCCGGCGTCGCCGAGCCGGGCGCCGTGCCGGGGACAGGTCGGCGCCCCGCCGCGCAGGGTGGGCGGGGGCTGGCCGGCCGGGGCCCGCTCCACCCGGGCCAGATCGGCGAAGGCGCCGCCGCCCCCACCGGCGCCGAACAGGGCGCAGCCCGGCTCGGGGCAGCGCCACTGCCGGGCGAGCAGCTTCGCGCCGGTGGCCGAACGGGTGCCGGCGACGGGCACGTTGCCGCCGCCGACGTGGCCGATGAACACGGGCCCGCCCGCGCCGGGCACCGGGGCCAGCACCCGGCCGGGCTGCTCGGCCACCCACGGGAACCGGCCGCGCAGGCCGTCGAAGCGGGCCCGGCTGAGCACCGGCAGCCCGAGCAGGTCGGCCACCTCCAGCATCCGGTCGCCGGGGTTGTCGAGCACCTCCACCAGGCCGTCGTCGGCCCAGCGGCGGACCACCATCCGCTCGTTGGACGTCAGGTCGGCGTCGGAGAGCAGCGCCCGGTGCACGATCGCGTAGACCGGGACGCTGTCCTCCTCCAGGTCGCGGGCGAGCGCGTCGATCACCATGCCGAGCCGCAGCAGGCTCGCCGGCCGGCCGCCGTCGAGGTCCTGGTACCGGATCACCTCGGCCAGGTCGAGCACGGCCCGGGCCAGTGACGGATCGGTGCAGACCCGCCCCTCGATGGCGTCGAGCACCTTGCTGATCTCGAATCTCATCGGGCACTCCGGACGATGTCGTCGATCCGCCGCGCCAGCTCCAGGTCACGGTGGGTGACCCCGCCGGCCGAGTGGGTGACGCAGCGGAAGGTGAGGGTCCGCCACCGGATGTCGATGTCGGGGTGGTGGTCCAACTCCTCGGCCACCACGGCGACCCGGTCGACCACCGCGACGGCCGCCGGGAAGCTGCCCAGCTCGGCGGTGCGGCTGATCCCGGTCGGGTCCCCCGTCCAGTCCGCCAGGCCGCCCGGCCCGTCTCGCACCGCCTGCGCGGTGAGCACGTCTGCCATGGCCCTGACCCTACCGGCAGGGCGGTGCGACCGGCTCTCCCCACCACCTCGTCCACCCCGCCGACCTGCGCGGACAGGCCGGGCAGGGCACGGGGGCCGGCGCAGGGGGCCGCTGACGGACCAGCAACTGTCGCCCCCGCCCGCTACGCTGGCCCGCGGCCCGGCCGGGTGGGCTACACCGCCGCCCGGCCCACCCTTCACTAGGAGTCATCCACAATGAACACTCGACGGCTGGCAACCACGGGGGTCGCGCTCGTCGCCACGTTCGGTCTCGGTCTCGGCCTCACCGGCTGCGGCAACCAGGACGGAGCGGACACTCCAGTCGCCAGCGGCAGCTCCGGCACCGGCTCGGCGCCCGCCAGCAGCGCCCCGGCCGACGCGCTCGCCGAGCTGACCGCCGCCGCGCTGAAGCTGAACGAGCAGAGCGTCCGGATGAACATCAAGTCCTCGATCCTGAGCGGCGGCGGCCTGATGGACCCGCGGAGCAAGTCCGCCGACATGACGCTGGACATGGGCGCCCAGGGCGGCAAGATCCGCGTGATCATCATCAGCGACGACGCGTGGCTCAAGGTGAACACGATCTCCACCAGTGGCTGCACATGGATGCCACCAAGCTCGGCGCCAACGGGCAGATGAACCTGATGCCCGACGGCGACCCGGGCGGCGCCATGAAGATCGTCGGCGGCGTGGTCGACGTGCAGAAGACCGGTGAGGGCGCCTTCTCCGGCACGCTGGACTACACCAAGGCCAACCCGGACAACAAGGCCATCGAGGCGCTCGGGGCGAAGGCCAAGGTCGTCCCCTTCACCGCCAAGACCGACGCCGAGGGCCGGCTCGTCGAGCTGGTCGTGGACACCAGTGTGCTGGTCGCGTCGCTGGGCAAGATGACCACCACGTACTCGGACTTCGGGGCCTCCGTGTCGCCGGAGAAGCCTGCGGCCGGCGAGACCGAGGAGGCGCCGGAGTCGCTGAAGAAGGCGTTCGGCGGCTGACCTGTGCGGAGCACCGCGACGGGGCGGCGCCGGCCGGCGCCGCCCCGTCGCGTCCGGGCTCAGCCGCGCAGCGGCCGGCCCACCTCGTGCAGGTGGGCGAGCGCCTGCCGGTACGACTCGACCAGCCCCGTCTCCGCGTACGGCAGGTCGAGCTCGGCGCAGTACGCCCGCACCAGCGGCCGGGCCCGGCGCAGGTTCCCCCGAGGCATGTTCGGGAACAGGTGGTGCTCGATCTGGTAGTTCAGCCCGCCGAGCGCGACGTCGACGAACCGGCTGCCCCGCACGTTGCGCGAGGTGAGCACCTGCTTGCGCAGGAAGTCGAGGTCGTCGTCGGCCGTCGGCATCGGCATGCCCTTGTGGTTCGGGGCGAACGCGCAGCCCATGTAGAGCCCCCACAGCCCTTGGTGCACGGCGACGAACGCCAGCGCCTTCCCCGGCGACAGCACCGCGAACAGCAGGCCGAGGTAGCCGACGGCGTGCGCCGCGAGCAGCAGCCCCTCGACGGCCCGGTGCCGCATCGGCGTGGCGTACCGGCCGTCCGGCCCCCGGGCGACCAGCGCCCGTACGCTCGCCACGTGCAGGGCCAGCCCCTCCAGCAGCAGCATCGGGAAGAACAGCCACGCCTGCCGACGGGCCAGCCGACGGCCGAACCCCCGGGTCGCGACGGCCTGCTCGTGCGTCCAGACCAGCGCCCCCGCCCCGACGTCCGGGTCCTCGTCGGTGTGGTTCGGGTTGGCGTGGTGCCGGTTGTGCTTGTCCACCCACCAGCCGTAGCTGAGCCCGACCGCGAGGTTGCCGGCGAGCAGCCCGGCCACCTCGCTGGGGCCTCGACGACGGAACATCTGCCGGTGCCCGGCGTCGTGCCCGAGGAACGCCACCTGGGTGGTGGCCACCGCCAGGCCGACCGCCACCACGAGCTGCCACCACGAGTCGCCGACCAGCGGCACCGCCACCCAGCCGGCGACGAAGACGGCCACGGTCAGCGCGATCCGGGCCGCGTACCCGCCGGGCCGACGGTCCAGCAGGCCCGCCCGGCTGATCCGCCGGGACAACTCCGCGTAGTCGCTGCCCCGCCTGGTAGGCCGATCCACTGTCGCTGCACGCACCATCTGGGCTCCCGCGTCTCGGCACCCGGTCACGCCGGACGGCGTGCCCTCCCGTTAAGTGTGCGCGAAACGGTTGCGCAGGGTAACCCGGGCAACCCCCGTCTCCAGGGTAGGGCACGCCCTACCCCCGCTCCGGCGGATCCGCCCCCTCGGGCCGCATCGGGTCGCCCCGACCCATCATGATCCACTCGGGATGCCGCGAACCGCGCCTTCCCGCCCGCCCGACACCTCGACATGCCGCACATCAGGTTGATCAAGGAACGGCCGGGCGCCGGAGCACCCGCGACCGAACCGCCGACCGCCGCCGCCCGCCTCGAACGCCGCCACGCCCCGCTCGGGGCACCGGGCTCAGCCCATCCGGCCCACCACTGACCGTAGCCGGGCCAGGTCGCGCCGGCGCCGCTCGTACGTGGTGGCCAGGCCGATCAGGGCCAGGCCGCCGACGGCCAGGAAGATCCAGCGGGGCAGCAGGTCCCAGCCACGCGCCAGCTCGTGCAGCGCGAGCAGGACCAGGGTGGTCCCGCCGAGCAGCACCGGCGCCTGCCAGCGACGCGCCGCACCGGCCAGCACCACGGCCAGGGCGCCGGCCCCGAGCAGCAGCCGCCGCCAGGGCTGCGGTTCCGGCGCGAACAGTACCGACACCAGGCCGGGCAGCAGCGCGGCGGCCAGCCCGGGTCCGAGCGCGAGCCAGCTGTTCAGGCCCGGCCGGGTGCGCAGCGCCACCGCCCCGGCGGCCAGCGCCACCCCGGCCGCCGGCAGGGTGTACGCCTCCAGCAGCACCACCCCGCCCGCGCCCAGCAGCAGCCAGGTGCCGAGCAGCTCGCTGCCCCCGGCGACGCCCGCGAACGCCCACCGCCGCCCGGTCGACTCGCCGCGACGCAGCAGCCGCAGCCCCACCGCCGCCCCCCAGAGCACGCAGACCGCGGCGGC
Organism: Micromonospora sp. MW-13; assembly: GCF_003434305.1. GTDB lineage: Bacteria > Actinomycetota > Actinomycetes > Mycobacteriales > Micromonosporaceae > Micromonospora. Next base: position 181,831 of record NZ_QKKX01000005.1, on the reverse strand, counting down.
GTGCCGGGGTGATCCGGCGGCCAGCAGCACCCCGAGCAGGGCGACGGACTGGGCGGCGACGTCCAGCACCGGACCCCGGGCCGGATCGCGCCCGGCCGGCAGGGCGGCGACGGCCAGGACCAGCACCGCGACCACCAGCACGGCGAACGAGACCGACCGCAGCGGCATGCTCGCCACCAGCGCGGCGGTGATCGCGAACCCGGTCGCCGCGCCGACCGCCACCAGGGCCCCGCCCAGCCGGACCGGGCCCACCCGGCCCCCGACGGCGACCACCGTGGCGGCCACCACCAGCGCGCCGAGGCCGATGAGGGTGCCGGCCCGGGTGGCGAGCAGCCCACCCAGCCCGAACACGGTGGCCACCAGCCCCACCGGCACGGTGACCGGGACGAGCAGCGGCCGGGCCCCGGCGAGCGCGGCGGCCAGCAGGGCGGCCAGCCCGGTGAGCAGGAGGACGGCCGGCACCACCGGCCACGGCGTACCGGCGGCGGTCAGCAGCACCGGCAGGGCCGCCGCAGCGAACGGCAGCGCAGCCCACCACGCGCCACCCCCCGCCACCGGCAAGACCCCCCCGCCGACCGCCACCCCGAAACGCTGCGCGCCGTCCGCCGCCCCGGCCGGCTCCCGGCCAACCCCCGCACTTTCACGGGAAGAGGGGACATGGGACGCCGAATGGCCACGCTTTCCGTGAAAGTGCGGGGACCGGCGCGCCAACCCCGCCGCCAGGGCGAGCACGAGCAGGGCCACGCCGACCGGGGTGGCCCCCGGGACCGTCCCGCCGGTCGGCGCGCCGGACCAGGGCAGGGCCGGCCCGCCGTGCGGGGCGACCAGCGCCGCCACGACCGCCGGGGCGGCGGCGAGAAGCGCGACCGTGAGCAGCCCGAGGCCGGCGACGAGGGGCGCGCCCCTGGGACGGGCGCCCGGCCCGGCGAGCACCGTCAGCAGCGCCACCAGGGCGGCGTAGAGCGGCACCGGCTCGTCGGCCCGGACGACCAGCGGCGCGAGCCCGACCAGCACTGACCCGACGGCGAAGGCGGTCGAGGCGTACCCGGTCAGCTCGGGCCACCAACGGCGGACGGCGAGCAGCCCGGCCAGCGCCAGACCGACGGCGACCAGGGCGGCCCGCGCCTGCCACCAGGGCGCCGCTCCGGCCGCGAAGGACGCGACGGCCACCGTGCCCGGGACGGCCAGCAGCGCGGCGGCCAGGGCCGCCCCGGCGACGCCCCGGCCGACCCCGGTGGCCCGCCGGCCACGGGCGGCGACCGCCGTCCCGACCAGCACGACCGCGCCGAGCAGCACCGCCTCCCCGGCCGGCGTGGCCAGCCCGACCAGCAGGGCGTGCCCGACCAGCGCCCCGCCGGCGACCGCCGCCGCCAGCGCCCCCCACCAGGGCCGGGCCCGGGTGACCGCGTACAGCAGCAGGGCCGCCCCGACGACCAGGTCGGCGGCGGGCACCGCCGGCCACGGCACCGGCCCGGCGCCCGCGAGGGAGAGGGTGCCGAACGCGACCGCGACCGCCCCGGTGACCGGCCACGCCACCCGGGGCAGCAGCGCCGCCAGCGCCACGGCCGACAGCACCACGGCGACCGGGACCTGCCACCCCCACGACAGGTCCGGACCGGCAGCGACGCCCCGCCACGGCGGCAGCACCCGACCCACCGCGACCGCGCCGAGCACGACGGCGAGCAGCGCGGCGACGTGGACTGCCCCGGTGGCCACCACCAGGCCCCCGCCCCGGGGGCCGGGCCCGACCCGGCGGGGCAGCAGCCGGACCGTGCCGGCCAGCACGAGGGCGATCAGCGCCGTCGCCACGGTCAGCAGGTTCGGCCGCAGCTCACCCACCGGCCGGAGCAGCGCCAGGGCGAGCACCGGAACCACCGCCCCGGCCGTGATCGCCCGGAACACCCGCCCGCCGGCCACCAGTGCCGCCCCGAGCAGCGTCAGGGCCACCAGCAGCAGCGGTCCCCCGGCCAGCAACGGCGTGCCGGCGGCCCGGCCCAGGGCGAGCGGCACCAGCGCGCACCCCGCCGCGACGGCCAGCGCCACCCCGTGGCCCAGCCAGGCCAGCACCCGCCCGGCGGCGACGGCCGGCCCCCCGCCGGCCGTCGCCGCCGGACCCTCGACCGACGGCCCCCCGACCGTCGGACCCTCGACCGACGGCCCCCCGACCGCCGGACCCTCGACCGACGCCGGAGCCGGACCGGTCACCGCGCCCGGCGTCCCCGGCGGGGCCGGGGCGCGGCTGGGCAGGGCGGCGACCACGGCCAGGTTCAGCGCCGCGACGCCGACGAACACCAGCGCCCACCCGGCCGCCGACAGGCGGGCCGGGGCGGCGAGCAGGGGCAGCACCGGCTGCGCGGTGAGCAGCGCCGCGAACCACGGCACCGCGAGACGGGTCAGCCGGCCGTAGCCGGCCGCCAGCGCCGCGCCGGCCCCCCCGACCAGCGCGGCGTAGCGGGCCACCGGCCAGTCGGTCACCCCGAACAGGTCGACCGACCAGGCGGCGTACCCGTCGAGCACCACCAGCAGCAGCCCCACCGCGGCGAAGGTCTCCGCGGTGCCGCGCAGCCCGCGCCGCGCCACAAACGGCGGGACGGCCAGGGCGAGCGCGGTGAAGGCGAGCAGGATCAGCGCCCGGCCGACGATGCCCACCGCGGCCCAGGCGACCGCCGTGAAGACCACCGCCGCGGTGCCGAGCAGCAGGCCGCCGAGCACGAAGAGCAGCCCCTGCACCGTCCGGGTGGAGGTCTCCGCCCCGCCGACCGACGCGGCCGGCGCGAATCGCTGCGGCGGCACCGGCCCGGGCGACACGGCCGGCAACACGGCCGGCACCGGCCCGGGCGACACGGCCGGCACCGGGCCGCGGGGCGCAGCCGGCACCGGGCCGGGCGACGCAGCCGGCACCGGACCAGGGAACGCAGCCGGCACCGGGCCGACCGGGTTCGGGATGCCGACCGGGTTCGGAACGCCGACCGGGTTCGCCGCCCGGACCCGGGCGGCCAGGTCCGCCCGGTGGGCCTGCGCCGACCGCACCGCCCCGGCCAGTTCGAGGTACGCCCGGCGGGCCTGCTCCGCCCGCCCGGTGAGCAGGACGATCTCCCGGTCGAGCCGGATCACCTCGGCGGCGGCCGGATCGGGTGCCCGGCCGCAGCGCCGGCAGCCGACGCTCAGGTCGGCGGGAGCGCCGCACCCCGGGCAGGGGTAGCCAGTGGAGTCCACCCGACCATCATGATGACCGTGATCCACCCCCGCCAGAGTGCGGGTACTCAGGGACGGGTCTGCTCGTGCACCCAGGCCGAGTAGTCGGGGTTGCCGCTCTCCGTCCGGGTCACCAGAATCTCCGGCACCTCGTACGGGTGGGTGGCGCGAATCTGGTCGACCAGCGCGTTCACCCGGTCCGGCGCGGTCTTGAACAGCACCGACCACTCCGAGCTGGTCTCCACCGCGGACCGCCACCAGTAGGTGCTGTCCACCTGGCCGCCCACCTGCGCGCAGGCGGCGAGCCGGCCGGCCACCGCGGCGGCCGCCAGAACGTCCGCGACGGAGCGGCTGTCCACCACCGTCGTCACCACGCTGATCTGCTCCACGACCGCACCCTACGCGGCGTCGGCCCCCTCGTGGTGCGCCGCGATCCATTCGTCGATCCGCGTCCACCAGTCGAAGAGCCAGTCGATGCGCTCCTGCTTCCCGGTGGGGACCTCGTCCGGCGGCACGGACCAGAACCGCATCACGATCCGCTTGTCCATCGGCAGCTCCCGCCAGACGTCGGCGACGGTGATCATCCGGTCCAGCCCGGTGTGCGCGACGAAGATCACCCCGGCGTCCGGAGCGGCGTCCAGGGCGGCGAGCAGCCCGCCGGGCTGCGGGGCGAGCACGTGCTGCATCCGCTCGGCGCGCAGCGCCATCCGCTCCAGCCCCAGGGACCGCAGCCGGGCGATGGCCCGCAGCCGGCGGCGCGGCGTGAAGTTACCCCCCTCCGGAAAGATCACGAAAGCGTCGTCGTCGTCCAGCCCGGTGGCGAGGTGGCCGATCTGCTCGGCCACCGACCCGTTCCGGTTCCAGGCCGGGGCCAGGAACCGGGACGGCAGCCGGTTGAGCAGCACGTCGATGGCCGGGTCCCACTGGAGGCTGTCCTTGAGCACGATCCGGGGCTCTCGGTGGAACCAGTTCACCAGCGCGTGGATCAGGATGAACGAGTCGCCGGGCCCGGCGTGCCGGCAGAGCACCAGCTCGGGCCGGCCGGGCAGCGCCGTGTCCGGGTCGGTGCCGACCACGTCGATGCTCAGCCGCAGCGTCCACCGGGCCTGCCAGAAGAGCACCCGCAGGAACCACCCGGCGAGCACGTAGTGCGCCCGCTGCATCGGCGGCGTCCGCTTCCACACCCCGAAGCCGGAGGCCAGCCAGAGCGCGAACAGGGCGAGCAGCGCCGCCGCGTCCCAGACCAGGTAGACGCAGCCGATCCAGAGCAGCCGCAGCGGCCGGAGCCGGCCCGGGACCAGCGGGGACAGCGCCAGCGCGGCGAACGCCCAGACCGGCAGGCTGGTCACGACCAGCACCGCGAGCAGCACCACGCCGGGTGCCAGCAGCAACCGGCGTACCCACCGGGGTGGCAGCGGCATCAGTCTTCCAGGTGGGTGGCCAGGTAGCGGCGGGAGGCGGTGTACGCGCGGCTGATCCGCCGCCCCACCGCCGCCATGTCCCGGTACGCCCACGGGCTGTCCTCACGCGGGCCCGGCCCCCCGGTCGGCAGCACGTGCACCTCCACCCCCTCGGGCAGCGCCGCCATCTCCCGGGCGAACCGGTGCCGGCGGGCGATCTCGAACGCCACCTGGGCGATCTCCCAGGGCCGCCGGGGCGGGGCCAGCTCCCGCTCGATCCGGCCCACCTGGAGGACGAAGATCCGCCGCGCCCCGGCGACGACCGCCTCGCCGATCGGGATGGAGTTGACGATCCCGCCGTCGATGAAGTGCTGCCCACCGATCTCGGCGGGCGGCAGCAGCCCCGGCACCGAGGCGGAGGCGAGCACCGCGGGCACCAGCGGTCCGCTGTCGAACCAGTGCTCGGCGGCCCGCTCGATGTTGGCCGCGCAGCACCGGAACGGCACCCGCAGGTCGGCGAACGTGGTCTCCTCACCCAACTCCGCCTCCAGCAGCCGGCGCAGCGGCCGGGGCGAGTGCAGGTGGGTACGGGCGGCGAAGCGGCGTAGCTGCCGGGCCACCGAGTCGCCGTACACCTCGCTGGCCTCCGGCGAGGCCCAGAGCCGGACCAGCCGGTCGGTGACCGCCTCGGTCGGGTCGGCGGCGACCAGCGCGCCGTTCACCGCGCCGATCGAGGTGCCGAGCACCAGGTCGGGCCGGATGTCGGCGCGGAACAGGGCACGCAGCATGCCCACCTCGACCGCGCCGAGAACTCCCCCACCGCCGAGCACGAATGCCACCGGACCGCCGACCATGCCGTTCATCCTGGCACGGCCCGTCCCGTCGGCCATCCGCCGCCCGACCTGCCACCGGCCACGGGCCGGACGGGTGGAACCGGACGGCCGTTGACACCCCGGACACATTCGCGCAACCTGATACCGCCCCGACCCCAGGCAGGTGCGTTCCGCGATGGCAACACTGCACGCCGGCAGGCTGCTGGCCCGCAGGTACCGGCTCGTTGACCAGATCGGCGCCGGCGGCATGTCGGTCATCTGGCGCGCCCGGGACGAGGTGCTGGACCGCACGGTGGCGCTGAAGGTGCTCGCCCCCTCGCTGGCGGCGGACGCCCGGTTCCGGGACATGGTCCGCGAGGAGGCGCGCAGCGCCGCCCAGCTCGTCCACCCGCACGTGACTTCGGTGCACGACTACGGCGAGACGCTCGCTCCGGACGGCAGCATCACCTCGTTCGTGGTGATGGAACTGCTCGCCGGGGAGGAGCTGGAGTACCGGCTGACCGAGGGCCCGTTGCCCTGGCCGGACGCGGTCGAGATCGGTGCCCAGGTGGCGGAGGCGCTGGCCGCGGCGCACCGGCTCGGCATCGTGCACCGGGACATCACCCCGGCCAACGTGATGATGACGCCGGTCGGCGCCAAGGTGCTGGACTTCGGCATCGCCACCCACATCGGCGCGCCGGACGAGGACGAGGACGGCGGCACCTTCGGCACCCCGGCGTACGTCGCCCCGGAACGGCTGGACGGGGCACCGGCGCAGCCCGCCACCGACATCTACTCCCTCGGGGTGCTGCTGTACGAGATGCTGACCGGGCGGGTGCCGTACCCGGCGGACACCTGGGAGCAGCTCGGCGTGGCGCTGGAGTCCGGCGGGGCCCCGCCCCCGCTGGAGGCGCCGGGGCTGCCGTCCGAGGTGGCCCGTACCTGCCTGCGGTGCCTGTCCCGCGAGCCGCGGGACCGGCCGACCGCGCACCAGGTCGCCCTCGTGCTGCGCGACCAACTCCTGCCGGCCGACCCGCAGGCCGCCACCATGCTCGCCCCGACCGTGACCCTGCCGTCGATCGTCGGCCCGCCCGAGCCGCCGCCCGCCCCGGTCACCGGGCCCGCCGGGTCGCCGGACGCCGCCGGACCGGTCGCGTCCACTCGGGACTCGCCACCGGCCGGGGGCGGGCGACGGCGCGCCCGGCCCGATCGTCGCCGCCGGCCGGCCCCGGTGCCGGTGATCGCGGTGGGCGTCGTGCTGGTCACCGGGCTGGCGCTGCTCCTGCCGACGCTGACCCGGGACGCGGACCCGCCGCCCGGGGCGGCCCCGACGAACGCCCCGACCGGGGCGGCGTCGACACCCGCCCCGGAGCCGTCCCCGAGCGTCCCGACCGCCACGCCCGGGACACCCAGCCGGACGCGGCCCGCCCCCTCGGCGGCGGCGACGAGCACGCCGCCGGCGCCGTCCGGCGACAGCCTGACCGAGACGGCCAACCGGATCGACCAGCTCATCGAGGCGGGGGTGGCCGACGGCGGGATCCGCATCGACGTCGGCACGGACCTGCGCAACCTGCTCGGCCACGCCACCGCCGCGAGCGGCCGGGGCGACCTGGCCGCCGCGGTGCGGCGGGCCCGGGACAAGGTCGCCGATCGGCAGCGCGAGGGCAGCATCACCCCCGCGTACGCCCGCCAGCTCGACATGGCGTTCCAGCAGCTCGGCGCGGCCCGGGTCTGACCCGTCGGGGTCCGGTCAGCGGGCGGCGACGGGGACCGGCCGGCGGGTCGAGGCGTGCCCGGAGGCGCCGAGGAAGTCCCGGTACACCGCCTCGTAGCCCAGGGCCATCCGGGAGGTGGAGAAGCTCTCCGCCACGTGCGCCACGCACATCGCCGGGTCCAGCCGGCCGGCCTGCCGCAGCGCGTCCGGCAGGTCCTCGGGGCGGTCGCAGACCAGGCCGGTCACGCCGGGGCGGACCAGCTCCGGCACGGCCCCCCGGCGCAGCGCCACCACCGGCGTGCCGGTCGCCATCGCCTCCAGGATCACCATGCCGAACGGCTCCTCCCACTGGATCGGCATGATCAGGCAGCGGGCGTCGACGAGCATCCGCAGGGCGTCGTCCCGGTCGGCGTTGAGCACCACGGTCACGTCCTCGGCGAGCGCCGGCTCGACCACCTGCTCGTAGTACCGGCGCTCGGCGGGCTCGTTGCACTTGCCGGCGAGCACCAGCGGCAGGCCCGCCGCCCGGCAGGCCCGGATCGCCAGGTCCGGGCCTTTGTCCGGGCTGAACCGGGCCAGCCAGAGCACCGGCCCACGGCCCGAAACGGTCTTGTGCGGCACGTCTGCGATGTCGAGCGCGTTGTGCACGGTGCCGACCCACGGCAGCCCCGGGTTCAGCCGGCGCTGGGTGTGTGAGATGGCCACCAGCCCGACTCCGTGGTCGGTGTTGCCGAGCACGGTGCCGTACTCGCCCACCGGGTTGCCGTGCACGGTGGCCACGGTGGGCACCGCCCGGCGGCCGGCGACCAGCGGCCCGATGGTGGTGTGGTCGTGCACGAGGTCGAACTGGTCCGGCCCGACAAGGCGGTCGACGTGGGCCAGGTGGGCCAGCTCCGGCAGCGACTCGCCGAGCCGGTCGTACTGGAGGTTCTCGCAGGTGGGGACGTATCCGGCGCGGGTCCCGTGGTCCGGGCCGGCCCCGAAGACGGTCACCGCGTGCCCCAGGTCGACCAGCGCCTCCACCAGCCCGGCGACCACCTGTTCCAACCCGCCATAACCGGGCGGCGGCACGGACAGCCACGGCGGAACCACCATCGCGATCCTCAGCGGACGCTCCCCCGAGTGGTCGGACGGCAGGTCGGTCACGGCCACGAGTCCTCCCCGTTGGTCCCAATGCGCGTGATCGGCAGCGCTTTCCCGCCAGGGGTGATGGTCAAACGACCGCACGGCGGCCCCACGCGGCCGGCAACGGCCGGCCCACCAGCCGATCCCCCCGCAGGCGCGCCCCTAACCGGCCACCACGAGCCGGTCGTCGACGGCCCCCACCCCCGGGGTCGACCAGGCGATCCGTTCCGCCTCGTCCCGTTCCCACCAGGAGCGGACCACGCCGCTGAGGACCACGGTGTCGCCGTGCACCCGGGCCCGTACCCGCTCGGTGCCGAGGATCCGGGACACGGCCCGCTGCACCTCGTGCCGGGCGCGTTCGCCGGCCGGCCGCCGCGCGGGGACCTCGACCAGGTTGGTCACCCCGCGCACGCCCCGCAGCCGGCGCAGCTCCCGTTCGGCGGTGCGCCGCTGCCAGCCGAACTCCACCTCGCCCCGCAGGACCAGCCACCCGTTGGCGGCGGTCACGTCCAGCCGTTCGGCCGGCACGAAGCTGTCCCACTCCAGGGCCCGGCCGGCCGCGAGGGCCAGTTCGGTGTCGGTCTGCCCGGGAACGTCCGGCGGGCGTACCTCGATGTCGTCGGCGACCGCGCGGACGCCGCGGATCCGCTGGGCGCACCGCACGGCCGCCCAGCGGTGGGCGTAGCTGTCCACCGAGCCGGTGAGGGTGACCACGCCGTGCAGTACGGCCACCCCGACCACGGTCGGCGGGACCTGGGGGTCCCAGTCCAGCTCCGCGAGGACGTCGTGGTGGATCTCCGGGTCGGTCCGGGTGCTCGTCGCCGTGTCCATGGTTCCCCCTCCCGCGCCACCGGGCGCGTGGTCACCGTGCCCGGTGTGGGGGTGAGACCGGCTCACCCGGATCGGGTGAGGGACGCGCGGCGACCCGCCGAGGATCCGGCAGGCGGCCCCGCCGCCCCGGGCCGGAACAGGGAGGAGGCGGCGGGTGGCGAAGCCAACCCCCTTGGCTCCGCCACCCACCGCCCCGGAGGAGGTAGGTCTGTTGGTGTTACGACGTCTCGGAGAGCGTGACGGTTGCCGTCGCCGCCGATCCATTTCGCTGGTACTGCACCTCGACCCGGTCGCCGACCTTGCCGGCCTGGACGGCGCCCACCAGGTCGTTGGAGTCGTTGACCACCGTGTCGCCGAACTTGGTGATCACGTCGCCCCGCTGGAGGCCGGCCTTCTCGGCCGCGCTGCCCGGGGTGACGGACGCGACCACCGCACCGCCGGCCTCGGCCGGGCTCACGCTCACCCCGAGCGAGGGGTGGCTGACCTTCTCGCCGCGCTGGAGCTTCCCGGCGACGTCCTTGGCCTTGTTGCTGGGGATGGCGAAGCCGACGCCGATGTTGCCGGTGCTCTGCCCGGAGGTGGCGATGGCGGTGTTGATGCCGATCACCTCACCCCGGGTGTTGACCAGGGCGCCGCCGGAGTTGCCCGGGTTGATCGGGGCGTCGGTCTGGAGCAGCCCGGAGATCGAGCTGGCCCCCTGACGTGGGTCCTGCTGCTGCTGGTTCTCGCCGGCCTGGATGGTGCGGTCCCGGGCGCTGATGATGCCCGAGGTGACCGAGCCCTGCAGGCCCAGCGGGCTGCCCAGGGCCAGCACCTGGTCGCCGACCTGCATGCCGTCGCTGTCGCCGAACTTGGCGGCCTTGAGGCCGCTGACCCCGGTGGCCTTCACCACGGCCAGGTCGGTCTTCGGGTCGGTGCCGACGATCTTCGCCTCGGCGGACTTGCCGTTGGCGAAGACCACCCGCACGGTGTCGCCGCCGGCGGAGGCCACCACGTGGTTGTTGGTGAGCACGTAGCCGTCGGCGCTGAGGATGACGCCGGAGCCCTCGCCGCTGCCGGTGGTGATCGAGACCACGCTGTCCTGCACGGCGGCGGCGATCTTGGGCAGGTCGGCGCCGTTGATCACCGGCGCGGCGGAGTAGGTGCGGGTGATCCCGCCCGAGTCGCCGTCCACGGCGAGCGCGAGCGCGCCACCGGCGACACCGGAGCCGAGCATCAGCGCGAACACCGCGACGCCCGCGCCGGCCAGCTTGGCGATCCGGCTCGGCTTGGGGGCCGGGCCCTGCGCCCACTGCGGGACCTGCTGGCCGGGGTACTGCGGCGGCACCGGGCCGCCCGGGTACGCGGGACCCCCGGCGTGCGGGGCGTATCCGGGGGCCGCCGGTCCGTGCTGGCCCCCCGCGGCCCAGCCGGACTGCTGCCCGGGCTGCCAGGGGCTCGTCGGGTACTGCCCGGCCGGCTGCTGCTGCCCGGCGACCGGGTACGGCGGGGCCGACGGGGTGCCGGCCGGCGGGGCGTAACCGCCGTACGGGTGCTGGCCGGAGACCGGGGCGGCAGGGCCGGGCCCGGTGCCCGGAGCGTGGGCGGCCACGGGGGCGGTCGGCGCGTCAGCCGTGGGGGTCGTGGGGGCGGTCGGCGCGGCCGGCGCGGGCGGCTCGACGGCCGGGGAGTCGGACTGCCCGGGCGCGACGCGGGACAGCTCGGCGGTGGGGTGCGACGGCTCGGCGTCGGAGGGCGCCGGCCGCCGCTGCGGGTCGGTCTCGTACTCGGTCATGTGTCCACCCTCTCCCCTGCCACTGCGACCAGCCTGGAACCAGCCTGGAAGTTGCCTGAAAGTCACTCGCCCGGATCGTCGATGTCCGGCAGCAGCGGCAGCCGGACCCGGAAGGTCGCGCCCCCGCCGGGAGTCTCGGCGACCTCGACGGCGCCGTGGTGGGCGGCCACCAGCGCCGCCACGATGGCCAGGCCCAGCCCGGTCCCGGTGGCCCCGCCGGCCCGGCGGGTGCGGGCGGCGTCGGCCCGGTAGAAGCGCTCGAAGACCCGCTCGGCCTGCTCCGGGGAGAGCCCGGGGCCGGTGTCGGCGACCTCGACCACCGCCAGGTTGCCCGGCTCGGTACGCAGCCGCAGGGTCACCGAGGCGTCCGGCGGGGTGTGGGTCAGCGCGTTGGTCATCAGGTTGCCGATCACCTGGCGCAGCCGGGCATCGTCGCCGAGCACCACCAGCGGCCCGGAGCCGGGTTCGATCTCCAGCTCGATCCGCCGGTCCGGGGCCACCACCCGGGCGGCCTGCACGGCGTCGCCGGCCAGCAGCGGCAGCTCCACCGGGGCGAGCGAGAGCGGGCGCTCCCGGTCCAACCGGGCGAGCAGCAGCAGGTCCTCCACCAGCAGCCCCATCCGGGACGCCTCGTCCTCGATCCGGCGCAGCAGGCCGGCGGTCTCCTCGGGGGCCCGGGCGGCGCCCTGCCGGTACAGCTCGGCGAAGCCCCGGATGGTGGTCAGCGGCGTACGCAGCTCGTGCGAGGCGTCGGCGACGAACTGCCGCATCCGCTCCTCCGAGCGCCGGGCCCGCGCCTCGGACGCCTGGGCGGCGGCGGCCGCGTCCCGCGCGCCGGCCTCGGCCGACCGGGCGGCGATCTCCGAGGCGGCGCGGGCGGTGAACGCGGCCTCGATCTGGGCCAGCATCGCGTTCAGCGCCCGGGACAGCCGCCCCAGCTCCGACGTGGGGAAGGGCTGCCCCTCCTCTGGGTCGGGCACCCGCCGGGTCAGGTCGCCACCGGCGATGGCCCCGGCGGTGCGTTCGATGTCCAGCAGCGGCTTGAGGCTGGTCCGCACGATCGCCGCCCCGATGGAGGCGAGCAGGATCAGCACCGCCCCGCCGACCAGAAGGTCTATCCAGACCAGCCGCTTCACCGCCCGGTCGACGTCGGTCAGGTGCTGCCCGACGGCGAGCACCCGACCGTCCGGCAACTCCCGATAGAGCATCCGCCAGCGGTCTCCCCCGTCCTGTGCGGGGACATTGAACGGTTTGCCCTCCTGAGCGCGGAAGCCGGCCAGGTCTGTCGGGATCGCCGGCAGGTCGCCCGTTTGCAGGCTGCGGTCGTACCCGATGATCTGGGCCCGGTTCTCGTCGGCGAGCGCGACGACGTAGTCGGTGGGCAGCTCCGCCCGCACCCGACGGGCCTCGAGGTCGGGAAGCACCCCGCCGACCTGGATGCTGGCCGACTGCAACTCGCCGTCCACCTGACCGATCAGGTAGTTGCGCAGGAAGTACGTGGTCAGCGAGCTGATCACCACTAGCGCGGCGGCGACCAACGCCAGCACCGCCGCGACCAGCTTGATCCGCAGCGGCACACCACGCAGCTTGCCCTTTGCCTCCGCGACGGCGCTCACGCCGCCGGCTTGCGCAGTACGTACCCCACGCCGCGCAGGGTGTGGATCAGGCGGGGCTGGGTGTTGTCGACCTTGCGCCGCAGGTAGGAGATGTACGACTCGACGATGTTGTCGTCGCCCCGGAAGTCGTAGTTCCACACGTGGTCGAGGATCTGTGCCTTGGACAGCACCCGGTTGGCGTTCAACATCAGGTACCGCAGCAGCTTGAACTCGGTCGGCGAGAGTTGCACCCGCTGCCCGGACCGGTGCACCTCGTGGGTCTCCTCGTCCAGCTCCAGGTCGGCGAAGGTGAGCCGGGACGGGGCCTGCTCGCCGCTGGCCGTCCGGCGCAGCACGGCCCGGATCCGGGCGGTCAGCTCCTCCAGGCTGAACGGCTTGGTGACGTAGTCGTCGCCGCCCAGGGTCAGCCCGCGGATCTTGTCGTCGGTGGCGTCCCGGGCGGTCAGGAAGACCACCGGGGTACGCGTTCCGCCCTCGCGGAGCATCCGGATGACCTCGAAACCGTCGAGGTCGGGCAGCATCACGTCGAGGACCACCAGGTCGGGGCGGTGGTCCTTGGCGGCGCTCAGCGCGGCGCTCCCGCTGGTCGCGGTGGCCACGTCGAAGCCCGCGAAGCGGAGGCTCGCGGAGAGCAGTTCGAGGATGTTGGGGTCGTCCTCGACGACGAGCAGTCGCGCCTCGGTCTGGGTAGCGGCCATGCCGACCATCATCCGTGACGTCGCTGCGCCCATGCTGGGCGGTTGCTGGAAAAACCCTGAGAACGGCCGCCGGGCCGGTCAGCGCAGCAGGTGGCGCAGCCCGTCCAGGGCGCCGTCGAGCACCCGGATCGCCGTACGGAGCTGGGCGTCGCCGAGCCGGCCGGCGCGAACCAGGCCGCCGACCTCGACGGTGAACGCGGCCAACCGCTGGTCGAACTCGGCCAGCAGGGGCGACTCCCCCGCCGAGGCGGCCGGCCGCGCCGGGCCCCGGGGCGGCGGCTCCCACCTCGTACGCCGGGTCTGCCGGGTGGCCTCGCGCAGCTCCCGCTTGAGGTCCTGGACCGAGCCACGCACCTCGGAGCGGATCTCGCCGGCCAGGGCGGAGAGGTCCGCCACGGAGGCGCTGATGTCGGACTCCAGGGTGGCCAGTTCGCCGGCCCGCTGGCGCAGCTCGGCCCGGCCCGGCTCGGTGATCTCGTAGACCTTGCGCCCACCGGCTGCGGTGTGGGTCACCAGCCCTTCGACCTCCAGCCGCTGGAGCCGGGGGTAGATGGTGCCGGCGCTGGGCGCGTACAGGCCGAGGAAGCGGTCCTCCAGCAGGCGGATCAGCTCGTACCCGTGCTTGGGGCTGTCGTCGAGGAGCTTGAGCAGGTAGAGCCGCAGCCGCCCGTGGCTGAACACGGCGGTCACGGCAGCTCCTCCTCGTCGTCGTCGACCGGGCGGGCGAGCAACGCGATGCTGCCGGAGGTCGCGGACGCCCAGAGCTTACCCGCGCCCGTGCCGATGACCCCCTCGCTGTCCCGCAGGCCGCCCAGCCCGGACCGGTCACGCACCTCGGGGAACCCGCTGGTGATCCGGCCGGCGGTGGTGTGCAGGTGGACGGCGAGGTCGCTGTCCCGGCGGACCCGGACGGTGATGGCACCGGAGATGGTGCTGAGCTGGATCTCGCCGTCGCGCGGGTTGTCCAGGTCGCAGGTGATCTCGCCGGAGACGGTGTGCGCGCGGACCGTGCCGGCGGCGCTGTCGGCGAGGACCACCTCGCCGGAGACGGTCTCCAGGCTCAGGTCTCCGGCGACCCCCAGCGCCTCCACGGGCCCGGAAACGATCTTCGCTGAGGTCCGGCCCCGGACACCCATCAGGATGATCTGCCCCGACGTGACGTCGGCCCGGGTCTGCCGGCACAGGCCCGAGGCGACCAGCGCCCCGTCGACCAGGGTCAGGTCGGCCGGCACGTCGGCGGGGACGGCGATCGAGACGTCGGCCCGGAAGCGCCGGCCGAACTGACCGAGCCACCAGAGCATCCCGGGCATCCTCGGGTGCCGTTCGTGCCGGACGGTCAGCACCCCGTCCCGGTGCTCGACGATCAGCGACCGACGGCCGATCCGGGTGACGTCCACCCGGGCCGGCCCGTCCGCGCCGACCACGTTGAGCCGCCCGGAGACCAGGTGGACCTCCAGCGAGGTGACCGGCCCGTCCAGGGTGAGCTGCTGCGGGCCGTCGACGGTCCAACTGGCCATGGCTACCTCCCCGCCCGGACGCGTCGGGGCGGCGCGTCCATGCGGAGAGAGTAACGCGATACATCGCGACTGAACAAGACTGTCGCGTGTCGGGGAGGCGTCAGGCGGCCAGGCCGACCTCCCGCGCCGCGTCGGCGGCCCGGCTGCCCCGCCCGGTCGGCAGCGGCTCGACCGGCGCGGGGACCCGGGCCGGCACCAGGTGCACGGCCGACTCGGCGACCCGGGCGAGCTGCCGCCGGTCCGCCGCCCGCCCGGGGTGCAGCGCGGCGGCGACCGTCACCGCCACCGTCAAATCGCGGGCGGCCAGCACCCGCCAGACCGACCGGCCGAGAGTCTCCTCGCCGAGGAACGCGGCGACGGTCGTCGGCGACCCGCCGCCGGGACCCGCCCCGCTCCCGGCCGTCACGCCGGTGCCGGCGCGGACCGAGGTGCCGGCGCGGACCGAGGTGCCGGCGCTCAACCGGTAGCCGATCCGGACCGGGACGACCGGCGCACCGGCGTCGATCGCCGCCTGGAACACCGCCGGCCGGAACCCGCCGCCCGGGCGGCACCCGATCGCCGCGCCGCACCAGGTCGTGCCCTCCGGGAAGGCGGCGACCGGGTGGCCGGCCCGCAGCGCCGCGGCCACCCGGCGCACCGTGCCCGGCAGCGCCCGGGGCCGCGCCCGGTCCACGAACACCGTGCCCGCGGCGGCGGCCAGCGGCCCGACCAGCGGCCAGCCGCGCACCTCGCGCTTGGCCACCATCCGGGCCGGCGCCACGGCCAGCAGCGCGAGCACGTCCAGCCACGAGCCGTGGTTGGCCACCACCAGCGCCCGCCGCCGGGGCAACCGGCCCCGGACCACCAGCCGGACGCCGAACGCCCGGACCGTGCCCCGGGCCCAGCCGCGCAGCGCGGCCCGCCGCTCCCGGGCCGGGAGCACCGGCAGCAGCGCGGCCAGCCCGACGCCGGCCACCAGCATCGCGAGCACGGCGACCAGCCGGCCCAGCCGCCGGGCGACCGGCACGGCGGGGATCTCCCCGGGCCCGGGCAGGCAGTCCGGCCCGCAGTCGGAGGCCGGCCGCCAGAGGCCGTGGCGGGCGCTCACCGCTCGCCCCCGCCGAGGAAGTGCCGCAGGTAGCGGGGGTTCATCCGGTCCAGCGAGAACAGCACGTAGAAGTCGGCCACCCGGAAGTCCGGGTCGTACGCCGGCTCGCCGGCCACCCACGCGCCCAACCGCAGGTAGCCGCGCAGCAGCGGCGGGAGGGCGGTCCGGCCGGCCGCCGCGGCCCCGACGCCCGGAGCGCGCGCGCCGACGGTGGGCGGAACGCCCGCGCCGACGGTGGGCGGAACGCCCGCGCCGACGGTGGGCGGGGCGGCGGCCGGCGGCTCGGCGAACCAGGGCCGCAGCGGCCTGACCCGCAGCGGCGGCGGGGCCAGGTGCCGGGCCCGGACCTCGTCCCACACCCCGGCGGCGAGCAGCCCGCCGTCGTCCACCGGGACCGAGGCGCAGCCGCCCAGCCAGCTCGACCCGCGCAGGTGCAGGTAGCGGGTGATGCCGGCCCACATCAGGTTGATCACCGCGCCGGAGCGGTGGTCGGGGTGGACGCAGGACCGGCCGGCCTCCACCAGGACGTCCCGGAGCGGGTCGAGCGCGGTCAGGTCGAACTCGGTGTCCGCGTACCGGCGGGTGGTCCGCCCCGGCGGCAGCAGCCGGTACGTCCCGACCACCGCCCCGGTGCGTTCCTCGCGGACGATCAGGTGGTCGCAGTGGGCGTCGAACTCGTCGGTGTCGAGGCCGGCCGGGTCGGGGCGCAGGGCGGCCCCGAGCTCGGTGGCGAAGACCTCGTGGCGCAGGCGTTGCGCAGCCGCGACCTGGATCGGGTCGTCGGCGATCAGCACGGAGTATCCGCTGGTCGTCAGAGGTACGCCAGCGGCGGGCAGAACGGCCATGAGCACTGTGTAGGTGCCCCGGGTGCCACCAGCGGGGACGACCGGTGTCGATCCGGTGAACGCCGCCGGACGGTCGGCCCCGATCGGGATGAGAGGGTGGTCCACGACAGCGCGGACGTCAGGAGGACCCGTCCATGGCAGTGATCATCCCGGCCCGGTTCAACGGTCCGCCCGGCACCGGCAACGGGGGCTGGACCGCCGGCACCCTCGCCGCCGCCGACGGGCACGACGGGCCGGTCGAGGTGACGCTGCGGCAGCCACCGCCGCTGGAGACCCCGCTGACCGTGTCCGGCGGGCAGGTCCGCGACCCCGAGGGTCGGCTGGTCGCCGAGCTGCGGCCGGCCGGGGACGCGCCGGAGGCGGTGCCGCCGGTCGACCTCGGCACGGCGCGGGCCGCCGCGGCGGCGTACCCGGGGCTGGGAGAGCATCCCTTCCCCGGCTGCTACGTCTGCGGGCCGGACCGGGCCGACGGCCTGCGGATCTTCCCCGGCCGGCTGCCGGACGGGCGGACGGCCGCGCCGTTCACCGCGCCGGTGGAGGTCACCCCCGCGACGGTCTGGGCGGCGCTGGACTGCCCCGGCGGCTGGACGGTGCTCGGCCCCGGCCGCCCGTACGTGCTCGGCCGGATCGCCGCCGTGCTGGACGCGCTGCCGGACCCCGGCGACGAGTGCGTGGTCACCGGCGTGGCGGACGACACCGGCGGGCGCAAGGCACTGGTCCGCACCGCCCTGTACGGCCCCGACGGCCGGCTGCTGGGCCGCGCCCGGGCCACCTGGATCGCGCTGACCGGGGCGTGACCCGGCGGGGGCGGGACGGGCGATCTCGTCCCTGGGGAGGACCCTCTCCTGCCTGAGACGGAGACGGGTGTAGGTGTCGCGCCTGATTGACCTGGTTGCGCCGGCTTGCCACGCTGTGCGACGGCGCATTCGCAACGGCGCCGCACACGTCGGCGCGTTCACGCGCCACGCACGGGAGGAGAGCAATGTCTGACGGGCAGCGAAGCCCCACCACCGGCAGCGGTCAGATCGTGGTGTCCGGCCTGACGAAGCAGTACAAGAACGTCCGGGCGGTCGACAATCTGTCGTTCACGGTCGAACCGGGGCGGGTGACCGGCTTCCTCGGCCCGAACGGCGCCGGCAAGACCACGACGCTGCGCATGCTGCTGAACCTGGTCACCCAGAGTGGCGGCAGCGCGACCATCGGCGGCCGCCGGTACGCCGACCTGGCCGACCCGCTGCGCCACGTCGGCGCGGTGCTGGAGGCGTCCAGCGCGCACAAGGGCCGTACCGGGATCAACCACCTGCGGGTGATCTGCGCGGCGGCCGGGCTGCCGAAGCAGCGGGCCGACGAGGCGCTGGCCCTGGTCGGGCTGACCCCGGCGGCGAAGCGCAAGTTCAAGGGCTACTCGCTGGGCATGAAGCAGCGGCTGGGCATCGCCGCCGCGATGCTCGGCGACCCCCGGGTGCTGATCCTCGACGAGCCGGCGAACGGGCTCGACCCGGAGGGCATCCGGTGGATGCGCGGCTTCCTCAAGGGCCTGGCCCACGAGGGCCGTACCGTGCTGGTCTCCAGCCACCTGCTGTCGGAGATGCAGTTGCTCGCCGACGACGTGGTGATCATCGCGGCCGGCAAGCTGATTCGGCAGGGGCCGGTCGAGCAGGTGCTCGGCTCGATGGCGCAGGGCGGCCGGGTGCGGGTGCGCACCCCGCAGCCCGAGGAGTTGGTCGCGGTGCTGCGCGAGCAGTCCGCGACGGTGGAGACCGACGAGCACGGCGTGCTCCTGGTCGGCGGGGTGGACGCCCCGGCCATCGGCAAGGCCGCCCTGGCCGCGAAGGTGGAACTGCACGAACTGACCCCGGAGCGACCCGACCTGGAACGGGTCTTCCTGGAGCTGACGGCCGGAAAGGCGGGCATCCGATGAACCTCGTCCGATCCGAGCTGCTCAAGATCCGCACCACCAGCACCTGGTGGATCTTCGGGCTCATCTCGCTGCCGCTGTGGGCCCTCACCCTGCTGATCAACTGGTTGCAGACCGACGCGCTGGCCAGCGGCAACTTCGGCGACGTGCCGCCCGAGCAGGCCGAGCAGATCCAGGCCGTGCAGGCCGTGGACAACCTGGCCGCCAACGTCTACACCAACGGCCAGTTCTTCGGGCTGCTCATCGTGATGCTGCTCGGCATCATCGTGGTGACCAGCGAGTTCTTCCACCAGACGGTGACCACCACGTTCCTCACGGTGCCGCACCGCACGGCGGTGATGGTGGCCAAGCTGGTCGCCGCGGCCGTGCTCGCGATGCTGTTCTGGCTGGTCACCACCGTGCTCAACCTGATGTTCGGCGCGCTGATCCTGAACAGCGTGGACGTCGGCGCCCAGCTCGGCAACGACGCGGTCTGGCGGGCGCTCGGGCTCAACGCGGTGGCGTATCTGCTCTGGTCGGTGCTGGGGGTCGGCATCGGGGTGCTGATCCGCAGCCAGATCGGCGCGACGGTGACCGGCATCCTGCTCTACCTGGGCGGCTCGATCGGGGCCGTCGCCGTGCTGAGCATCCTGGCCTCCCGGTACGGGGAGTGGATCAACAAGCTCCAGGTGGTGGTGCCCTCGCTGGCGTCGTCGCTGATGGTCAGCGGGACCGAGATCCCGGGCAACCCGCCCCGCTGGGCGGGCGCGGCGGTGCTGATCGGGTACGCCGTGGTGGCCGGCCTGATCGGCGCCCTCACCATGCGGCGGCGGGACATCTCCTGACGCCCACGGACGACGGAACCCCGGCCCCGGGGCGTGATCCTGTGATCACGCCCCGGGGCCGGGCCCGTTTCCGGCCCACGGTCAACAGGACACGCCGGACTGACCGAACTTCTGGCATCTTCTGTGAAACGGACCACGCGCCGGAGGCGGAAATGCTTAGCGTATTCCTACGGCGTAGCCTGGGAGCCGTCTCCCGTCCACCCGCACAGCGGGGGGACGGCGGACACCGCGTGACACACAAACCCGCGTGAAAGAGGCGATTACCGGCCGTGTCGACCCAGCAGACTTCGCAGGAGAACCCACTGGCGGGTTTCGGCCCGAACGAGTGGATCGTCGAGGAGATGTACCAGCGCTACCTCGCCGACCCAAGCAGCGTCGATTCGGCCTGGCACGACTTCTTCGCCGACTACCGGCCGGCGCCCGGCGCCGCCGCGCCGCGTCCCGACGGCCAGGCCGCCCGGGCGGCTGCCGCCGCGCCGGAGCCCGCCGGGCAGCAGGAGGCCGCCGCCACCGTCGCCCAGCCCGCCGCGAAGGCCGAGCCGGCCGCCCCGAGGGCCGCCGAGCCGAAGGCGGCGCCGGCCGCGCAGCCCACCCCGGCGAAGGCCGCGCCCGCGAAGCCCGCCCCGGCCGCCAAGCCCGCCCCGGCGAAGCCGGCCGTCTCGGGCCCGCAGACCACCCCGCTGCGCGGCGTCGCCGCGAAGATCGTCCAGAACATGGACGCCTCGCTGAGCGTGCCGACCGCGACGAGCGTGCGGGCCGTCCCGGCCAAGCTGCTGGTGGACAACCGCATCGTGATCAACAACCACCTCACCCGGGGGCGCGGTGGCAAGGTCAGCTTCACCCACCTGATCGGGTACGCGATGGTCCGGGCGCTGGTCGAGCACCCGGAGATGAACAACTCCTTCGCCGAGGTCGACGGCAAGCCGGCGATGGTCCGCCCCGAGCACGTCAACCTGGGCATCGCGATCGACCTGGCCAAGCCCGACGGCACCCGCAACCTGGTGGTCCCGTCCATCAAGGGCTGCGAGCGGATGGACTTCCGGCAGTTCTGGCAGGCGTACGAGGACGTGGTCCGGCGCGCCCGCCGCAACGAGCTGACCATGGAGGACTACTCCGGCACCACGATCTCGCTGACCAACCCGGGCGGCATCGGCACGGTGCACTCGATCCCGCGCCTGATGACGGGGCAGAGCGCCATCATCGGCGTCGGCGCGATGGAGTACCCCGCGCCGTACCAGGGGATGAGCGAGGCCACCCTGGCCGAGCTGGCGGTCAGCAAGATCATCACGCTGACCAGCACGTACGACCACCGGATCATCCAGGGCGCGCAGTCCGGCGAGTTCCTCAAGGTCATGCACGAGCTGCTGCTCGGCGAGCACGGCTTCTACGACCAGGTCTTCACCTCGCTGCGCATCCCGTACGAGCCGGTGCGCTGGATGCGGGACGTCGCGGTCGACTCCGAGGGCCAGATCAACAAGACCGCCCGGGTGCACGAGCTGATCCACGCGTACCGGGTGCGCGGCCACCTGATGGCCGACACCGACCCGCTGGAATTCAAGATCCGCAAGCACCCGGACCTGGACGTGCTCCAGCACGGGCTGACCCTGTGGGACCTCGACCGGGTCTTCCCGGTCAACGGCTTCGCCGGCAAGCAGCGGATGAAGCTGCGGAGCATCCTCGGCGTGCTGCGCGACTCGTACTGCCGCCGGGTCGGCGTGGAGTACATGCACATCCAGGATCCGGAGGAGCGGCGCTGGCTCCAGGAGCGGGTCGAGCGCAAGTACGAGAAGCCCAGCACCGACGAGCAGAAGCACGTGCTCAACCGGCTCAACGCCGCCGAGGCGTTCGAGACCTTCCTACAGACGAAGTACGTCGGCCAGAAGCGCTTCTCGCTGGAGGGCGGCGAGTCGCTGATCCCGCTGCTCGGCGAGGTGCTGGAGTCCTCCGCCGAGGCGGGGCTCGACGAGGTCGTCATCGGCATGGCCCACCGCGGCCGGCTCAACGTGCT
Organism: Micromonospora sp. MW-13; assembly: GCF_003434305.1. GTDB lineage: Bacteria > Actinomycetota > Actinomycetes > Mycobacteriales > Micromonosporaceae > Micromonospora. The sequence goes on along the minus strand of NZ_QKKX01000005.1, from coordinate 160,467 downwards.
GGCCAACATCGTCGGCAAGCCGTACGAGAAGATCTTCTCGGAGTTCGAGGGGCACCTCGACCCGCGCTCCACCCAGGGCTCGGGCGACGTGAAGTACCACCTCGGCCAGAACGGCAAGTTCACCACCCCGGACGGCGAGCACGCCGTCAAGGTGTCGGTGGTGGCGAACCCGTCGCACCTGGAGGCCGTCGACCCGGTGCTGGAGGGCATCGTCCGGGCCAAGCAGGACCGGATCGACCTCAAGCTGGAGGGGTACACGGTGCTGCCGCTGGCGGTGCACGGTGACGCCGCCTTCGCCGGCCAGGGCGTGGTCGCCGAGACGCTCAACCTGTCGCAGCTACGGGGTTACCGCACCGGCGGCACGGTGCACGTGGTGGTCAACAACCAGGTCGGCTTCACCACCGCACCGGAACACTCCCGGTCCAGCCTCTACAGCACCGACGTGGCCCGGATGATCGAGGCGCCGATCCTGCACGTCAACGGCGACGACCCCGAGGCCGTGGTCCGGGTCGCCCGGCTGGCGTTCGAGTACCGGCAGGCGTTCAACAAGGACGTCGTGATCGACATGGTCTGCTACCGCCGGCGCGGGCACAACGAGGGCGACGACCCGTCGATGTCCAACCCGCAGATGTACAAGATCATCGACTCGAAGCGGTCGGTCCGGAAGCTGTACACCGAGGAGCTGATCGGCCGGGGCGACATCACCGTGGAGGACGCGGAGGAGCTGCTGCGCGACTACCAGTCGCAGCTGGAGCGGGTCTTCAAGGCCACCCGGGACGCCGCCTCGGCGCCGAAGCAGCCGGCCCGGCAGCGCCGCGAGGACGAGCCGGAGCCGCAGGTGGAGACCGCGACCAGCGTCGACGTGGTCAAGGCGGTCGGCGACGCCCACGTCAACCTGCCGGAGGGCTTCACCCCGCACAAGCGGATCCAGCAGCTCCTCGACCGGCGGGCCAAGATGTCCGTCGAGGGCAACATCGACTGGGGCTTCGGCGAGATCATCGCCTTCGGCGCGCTGCTGCACGACGGGGTCACCGTCCGGCTCGCCGGGCAGGACTCGCGCCGTGGCACGTTCGTGCAGCGGCACGCGTCGGTGGTGGACGCCAGGACCGGCGCCGACCACCTGCCGTTGCAGTCGCTCACCGCCGACGGCGAGCGGTCCCGGTTCTTCGTCCACGACTCGCTGCTCAGCGAGTACGCGGCGATGGGCTTCGAGTACGGCTACTCGGTGGAGAACGTCAACGCGCTGGTCTGCTGGGAGGCCCAGTTCGGCGACTTCGTCAACGGCGCCCAGTCGGTGATCGACGAGTTCATCTCCTCGGGCGAGGTGAAGTGGGGCCAGCGCTCCGCGGTCACCCTGCTGCTGCCGCACGGCCACGAGGGCCAGGGCCCGGACCACACCTCCGGCCGCCCGGAGCGGTTCCTCCAGCTCTGCGCCGAGGACAACATGCGGGTGGCCATCCCGACCACCCCGGCGAACTACTTCCACCTGCTGCGCCGCCAGGCCCTGTCGCCCAAGCGCAAGCCGCTGGTGGTGTTCACGCCGAAGTCGCTGCTGCGGCACAAGCTCTGCGTGTCCCCGGTCGAGGACTTCACCACCGGCACCTTCGCCCCGGTGCTGCGCGACACCGCCGCCGGAGCGCCGGAGCAGGTGAAGCGGGTGCTGCTCTGCTCGGGCAAGGTCTACTACGACCTGTTCCAGGCCCGGGCGGACCGGGGCGTCACCGACACCGCGATCATCCGGATGGAGCAGCTCTACCCGCTGCCCGTCGAGGAGATCCGGGCCGCCCTGGCGCAGTACCCGAACGCCGAGGACTACGCCTGGGTGCAGGAGGAGCCGGCCAACCAGGGCGCGTGGAGCTTCGTCGCGCTCAACCTGCTGGAACACCTCAGCGAGGTCCGGCTGCGCCGCATCTCCCGCCCGGCCGCCGCCGCCCCGGCGGTCGGCTCGGCCAAGATGCACGAGGTCGAGCAGAACGCGCTGATCGAGGCGGCCCTGCCCCGCCCGTGACCTGACCGCACCGCCGCGCAGCGGGGCAGCGACCGTCGCCACGACGGGCCGCTGCCCCGCTCGCGTCGACGGACCACCGACCGGCCGCCGGCCGGAGCCAGGAATGAGGACGTACGGATGTACTTCACCGACCGTGGGATCGAGGAACTGGTCGAACGCCGGGGCGAGGAGTCGGTCAGCATCGAGTGGCTCGGCGAGCGGCTGCGCGACTTCGTGGACCTGAACCCCGAGTTCGAGACGCCGATCGAGCGGTTCGCCACCTGGCTGGCCCGCCTGGACGACGAGGACGAGGACTGAGCCGCCGCGCGGCCGGAGCGGCCGGGGCCGCCCTGGCGCTGCTGCTCGCCGGCTGCGGCGCCGACCCCGCGCACCAGGCCGCGCCGGGCGGCGACGGCGGGGCCGCGCCGACGGCCCTGCCGCCCGTCTTCTACGTCGACCCGGCGAACCCGGCCGGCGAGCAGGCGGACCGCTGGGCGGCGCGGGGGCGCACCGCCGACGCGGAGGCGCTGCGCGCGATCGCCGGCCGCCCGAGCGCGAAGTGGCTCACCGGCACGCCGGCGGTCCGCGCCGAGGTGGACGCCTTCCTGGCGGCGGCGGCCGTCGCCGGGCAGACGCCGGTGCTGGTGGTGCACAACGTGCCGGACCGCGACTGCGCCCGGCGCGGCGCCGGCGGGGCCGGGGACGCGGCGGACTACCAGCGCTGGATCCGGGACCTGGCGGCCGGGGTGGCCGGCCGACCGGTCACCGTGGTCCTCGAACCCGGCGCCGTCGCGGACGCCGTGGCCGGCTGCGTACCCGACGTCGCCGGCCGGCTCGCGCTGCTGCGGGACGCGGTGTCGGTGCTGGGCAGCACCGGCAGCGCGCGGGTGTACCTCGACGCCGGACACCCGGGCTGGATCGCCGACGTCGACCGGCTCGCCGCGGCGCTGCGCCGCGCCGGGATCGCCGACGCGGCCGGCTTCGCCCTGAACGTGGCGAACTTCGTCGGCACCGAGGAGAACGTCCGCTACGGTCACCGGCTCTCCGACACGCTCGGCGGGGCGACCCGGTTCGTCGTCGACACCAGCCGCAACGGCAACGGCCCGCACCCGGCCCCCACGGTGGACGGCGCGCCGAGTTGGTGCAACCCGCCCGGGCGGGCGCTGGGCGAGGAGCCGGCGGCCGACCCCGGCCCGGACCGGGTGGACGCCCTGCTCTGGGTCAAGTACCCGGGCGAGTCCGACGGCGCCTGCCGCCCCGGGGAGCCGGACAGCGGCGTCTGGTGGCCCGAGTACGCCCTCGACCTGGCCCGCCGCGCCCGCTGACCGTCAGCCGGTGCCGGCGCGGGCGGTCGGGCGCAGGCCGGTGCGGCGCAGCTTCTGCCAGCCCAGCCGGCCGCCGGTCAGCGCGGTGACCACCGACTGGATCATCACCAGGTACATCAACTGCCGGTAGACGAACTGCTGCAACGGCAGCACCCAGAGCACGCCCAGCCTCTCCCGGTCCAGCCGGAACGCCACCACCGCGGTGAGGAACTGCACCGCCAGCATGGCCAGCCAGGCCACCACCGTCGCGGTCCGGTCGAGGAAGAACAGGCCGTACAGGGCGAGCAGGTCGATCATCGGCGCCAGTAGCGGCAGCAGCACCCCGAACAGGCTCAGGAACAGCAGGCAGCGGCGGCTGAACCGGCCGGACGCGCCGTGGTCGAGCAGCGAGCGGCGGTGCTTCCACATCGCCTGCATGGTGCCGTAGCTCCACCGGTAGCGCTGCTTCCACAACTGTCCCATCGTCGCCGGCGCCTCGGTCCACGCCCGGGCCGTCTCCTCGTACACCACCTTCCAGCCGGCCCGGCCCAGGGCCATGGTGATGTCGGTGTCCTCGGCCAGGGTGTCGTCGGTCAGCCCGCCCGCGTACCCGAGGGCCTGCCGGCGGAAGCCGCCGATCGCGCCGGGCACGGTCGACATGCACCGCAGGGTCTCGTAGAGGCGGCGGTCGAGGTTGAACCCGATGACGTACTCGATGTGCTGCCACTTGGCGATCAGGCTGTCCCGGTTGCCCACCTTGACGTTGCCGGCGACCGCGCCCACCTGCGGGTCGGCGAACGGCTGGACCAGCCGGCGCACGGCGTCCGGCTCGAAGACGGTGTCGCCGTCGACCAGCACCAGCAGCTCGTGGCGGGCCAGCGCCACGCCGGTGTTGAGCGCGCTCGGCTTGCCGCCGTTCGGCTTGCGGACGACCCGGACGTTCGGCAGGCCGAGCCCCTCGGCGATGTCGGCGGTCCCGTCCGTCGAACCGTCGTCGACCACGACGACCTCGATCCCCCCGGGGTGGTCGCCGGTGGCCAGCGACCGGACCGCCGCGGCGATCCCCTCCTTCTCGTTGTACGCGGGGACGATCACCGACACCGGCTCGGTCACCGGCGGCCCCCAGGCCCAGTCCCGGGCCCGGCGGCGCCGGGCGTGCCGCCCGGCGAGCAGGAACAGCAGGACGGTGCGGCCGACGGTGAGCACGCCGACGAGCACGAAGAGCACGCCGAAGACGGTGAGCGTGCGGTCGGCACCCCGCACCGCCCAGACCAGCATCCGGCCCCGCCACCGGTCCGCCCCGGACGCGGCCGGGTTCCCGGTCACCTGGTGGTCGACCCCGGCCACGGCCAGCGCCAGGTTCAGCCCCTCGGTCGCGGTGGTGAACCGGTAGCCGCGTTCCTTCATCAGCGGGATGAAGCGGTCCAGGGCGGCGACGGTCTGGGCCCGGTCCCCGCCGGCGTCGTGCCACAGGCTGATCGCGCCCGAGTAACCGGTCGGCGTGGCGTTGGCGACCGTGACGTCCACCCCGGGCAGCGCCCAGTCCCGGCTGTCGGTGTCGTTGAGCACGGTGAGGTAGCCCAGCTCGCCGGCCTCGGTGACCAGTGGCCAGTCCCGGTCGTCGATCGCGTCGGCGTGCGAGGAGTACGGGAACCGGATCAGCGAGGACCGGACCCCGGCCGCGCCGGCGAGCACGAGCTGGGTCTGGGCGTACTCCAGGCGGCGCCGCCAGCCGGGCAGCGTGGTCAGGTCGGGGTGGGTGAAGGTGTGCACGCCGACCTCGTGCCCTCCGGCGACCAGCTCCCGGACCAGCCCGGGGTGCCGGGCGGCCTGCGACCCGACCACGAAGAAGGTGCCCTTCACCTGGTGGGCGTCGAGGACCCGCAGCACCTCGCGGGTCCACGTCGGGTCGGGACCGTCGTCGAAGGTGAGCGCGACGGTGCGCGGGGGCAGCCGGTAGGAGCGGTGCTGGCCGCCGGCGGCGTTGATGATCGGGCCGCCGTCGACCACCTCGGTGGGCACCCGGTCCTGGCCGTCGTCGTGCTGCGCGCGGTCGGGGACGAAGGCGGCGTTCGCGTACGCCCCGACGAAGAGCACGCCGGCCAGGACGACGAGCACGACGCCCAGCAGGGCCCAGCTCGGCGGCGGCGCGGTCCGGCGGGCCCGCCGGCTGCGGCGGGCGGGCGGCGGGGGCCGACCGGTGAACGGATTGGCGGCTGTCCGCACGCTACTCGCCCGGTTCCGGGAGGGCCGGCGGGCCGACCGGGGGCGGGGCGGTCGTGGGCGGCGCGGTGCTGGGCCGCACGGTCGTCGGAGGCGCGGTGGCGCTTGGCGGCGACGCGGCGCTCCGGCTGGGACGCGGGCTGCCGGTGCCGGCCGCCGGGGGCGACGGCCGGGACGACGCCGTGGCGGGCGCGCGCCGGGTCGACGTGGCGCGGGTCGGTCCGGAAGCCGGTGTGCCGGGTTTCGCGGTCGTCGGGGCGAGGGCCGGGGCGTCCGGCGGCGCGGGCGCCTCCCAGGGTCGCTGCGTCGACTCGACGAAGGGCAGCACGTTCTCCGGGCGCACCGGCCCCCCGGCGAAGCTCAGCCCGACCAGCGCGGTGTACGCCAGCCCGGCCAGCCCGGCGGCGTACGCGATCCGCCGCAGCCGGGTCCCGCGCCGCCCGCTCGGGTCGACGAAGACCGGCGGCAGGTCGGGAACCGCGGCCAGGACGGTCGTCGGCACGTCGGTCACGGGCGGCAGGACGACCGTCGGACGGTCCGTCACGCAGAGTACGACCGTCGGACCGTCCGTCACGGGGAGTGCGACCGTCGGACCGTCGATCACGGGCCGCACCGCCGTCGGACCGTCCGGCACGGCCCACCCGACGGTCGGCTGCTCGGGCGGGGGCGGGACGGTGGTCCGGCGATCGGTCACGAGTGGCGAGTCTAGGAGGCACGGATCCTGAAGTCCCTGGTCAGCGGCCCGAGTGAGACGAGGATCCCCCAGGTCAGGATGGTGCCAGCGGCGCTGCGGGCGGCGATCTTGTAGCGTGGGTGCGTGGCCCGGAGCGTATATCTGACCAGTGTGGGTTCCGGCGGGGGAAAGTCGACCATCGCGCTCGGCCTCGCCGAGCTCCTCTCCCGACAGGTCGAGCGGATCGGCGCGTTCCGGCCGCTGGTCGCCGGCAAGGGCCCCGACCCGATCCTCGCCCTGCTCACCGACCGCTACCGGATCGACCTGCCGGTGGCCGACCTGCACGGCGCCACCTACCCGCAGGCCACGGAACTGGTCGCCGACGGCCGGCGCGAGGAGCTGATCTCCCGGCTCGTCGCGCGGTACCGGGACGTCGAGCGGCGCTGCCCGGCGATGGTGGTGGTGGGCAGCGACTTCGCCGACGGCGGGGACGGCGCGGGCCCCCGCGAGCTGGCCTTCAACGCCCGGCTGGCCACCGAGTTCGGCAGCGTGGTGGTGCCGGTGGTCGACGGCTTCGGGCAGGAGCCGGAGGCGATCGCGGCGGCGGCGCGCGGGGCGTACCACGACCTGGCGGACCTGGGCGCGACGGTGCTGGCGGTGATCGCCAACCGGGTGCCGGGGGAGATGACGCTGCCCGAGCTGCCCGTCCCCGCGTACGCCATCCCGGAGGTGCCCACCGTGTCGGCGCCGACGGTGGCCGAGGTGGCGGCGGCGCTCGGCGCCACCCTGCTGGCCGGCGACGAGGCCGCGCTCGCCCGCGACGTGCTCGACTACGTGGTCGGCGCGGCGCACGTGCCGACGCTGCTGGACCACCTGACCGAGGGCGCGCTGGTGATCACCCCGGGCGACCGGGCGGACCTGCTGGTGGCGGCGAGCGCCGCGCACGTGGCCGGCCAGGTCTCCGTGGCCGGGCTGGTGCTCACCCTCGGCGAGCGGCCCGACCCCCGGGCGATGCGGCTGGTCGAGGGGCTGAACACCGGCCTGGCGGTGCTGTCGGTGCCCAGCGACAGCTACGACACGGTCGAGGCGTCCAGCCGGATCGAGGGCCGGCCCAGCGTCGCGAACCCGCGCAAGGTGGAGGCGGCGCTCGGCGCGTTCGAGGCCTGCGTGGACACCGACGACCTGGCCCGCCGGCTGCGGGTCAGCCGGTCCGAGCGGGTCACCCCGCTGATGTTCGAGTACGACCTGATCGACCGGGCCCGGGCCACCCGCCGCCGCCTGGTGCTGCCGGAGGGGGCGGAGGAGCGGATCCTGCGCGCGGCGGAGATCCTGCTGCGCCGGGGTGTGGCCGACCTGACCCTGCTCGGCCGCACCGACGACGTCGCCCGGCGCACCCGGGAGCTGGGCATCGACATCACCGGCGCGGCCGTGGTCGACCCGGCGACCAGCGAGTGGCGCGACGAGTTCGCCACGGCGTACGCGAAGCTGCGCGCCCACCGGGGCGTCACGCTCGACCTGGCGTACGACGTGGTCGCCCACCCGAACTACTTCGGCACGATGATGGTGCACACCGGGCACGCCGACGGGATGGTGTCCGGGGCCACCCACACCACCGCCGCCACCATCCGCCCCGCCTTCGAGATCATCCGCACGGTGCCCGGGGTCTCGGTGGCGTCCAGCGTCTTCTTCATGCTGCTCGCCGACCGGGTGCTGGTGTACGGCGACTGCGCGGTCAACCCCGACCCGGACGCCGCCCAGCTCGCCGACATCGCCATCTCCTCGGCCGACACCGCCGCCCGGTTCGGCATCGAACCCCGGGTGGCGATGCTGTCGTACTCGACCGGGGACTCCGGGGCGGGGGCGGACGTGGAGAAGGTCGCGGCGGCCACCCGGCTGGTCCGCGAGCGCCGCCCGGAACTGCTGGTGGAGGGCCCGATCCAGTACGACGCGGCGATCGACCCGAAGGTCGCGGCCACCAAGCTGCCCGACAGCGCGGTCGCCGGGCGGGCCACGGTGTTCATCTTCCCGGACCTGAACACGGGCAACAACACGTACAAGGCGGTGCAGCGCTCGGCCGGGGCGGTGGCCGTCGGGCCGGTGATGCAGGGCCTGCGCCGGCCGGTCAACGACCTGTCCCGGGGCGCCACCGTCCCGGACATCGTCAACACCGTCGCGATCACCGCCATCCAGGCCGCCGCCGGGGAGTCGTCATGAGTCGGGTGCTCGTCCTCAACTGCGGTTCGTCGTCGGTCAAGTACCGGCTGTACGACGGCGACGAGGTCCGCGACTCCGGGACGGTGGAGCGGATCGGCGAGCCGGGGGGCGGCCCGGCCGACCACGAGACGGCGGTCCGGGAGATCCTCGGCCGGCTCGACCTGGCCGGGCTCACCGCCGTCGGGCACCGGGTGGTGCACGGCGGGCGGCGCTTCGCCGAGCCGGTGCTGGTCGACGACGCGGTGTTCGCGGCGATCGAGGGCCTCGTCCCGCTCGCGCCGCTACACAACCCGGCGAACCTGGCCGGCATCCGGGTCGCCCGCGAGGCGCTGCCGGGCGTGCCGCAGGTGGCCGTCTTCGACACCGCGTTCCACCACACCCTGCCCGAGGCCGCCGCGACGTACGCGATCGACCGGGACACCGCCGCGCGGTACGACATCCGCCGGTACGGCTTCCACGGCACCTCGCACGCGTACGTCTCGCGGCGCACCGCCGAGCTGCTGGGCCGGCCGTACGAGGAGCTGAACACGATCACCCTGCACCTGGGCAACGGGGCCAGCGCGTGCGCCGTGGCCGGCGGACGTAGCGTGGCCACCTCGATGGGGATGTCCCCGCTGGAGGGCCTGGTGATGGGCACCCGCAGCGGCGACCTCGACCCGACCATCATCTTCCACCTGCGCCGCGAGGGCGGCCTGGGCGTGGACGAGATCGACGACCTGCTCAACCACCGCAGCGGCCTGCTCGGCCTGGCCGGGGTCAACGACATGCGCGAGGTGCTGGCCCGCCGCGACGCCGGGGATCCGGCCGCCACCCTCGCCTTCGCCGTCTACACGCGTCGGATCACCGGGTACGTCGGGGCGTACTACGCCCTGCTCGGGCGGGTGGACGCGGTCACCTTCACCGCCGGGGTGGGCGAGCACGCCGCCGCGGTGCGGACCGCCGCGCTGGCCGGCCTGGAGCGGCTGGGCATCGCCGTCGACCCGGGGCGCAACGCCGGCAGGGGCGACCGGGTGATCTCCCCGGACGGCGCGGAGGTCACCGTCTGCGTGGTCGGCACCGACGAGGAGCGCGAGATCGCCCGGGAGACCCGCGCGGTGGCCGGGGCGACCCGCTGACCCCGCCCCCGGCCCGCTGAGCCCACCAGCGCCTCCGCCGACCCCGGCCCACTACGGCCGGTTCGGTGCGGCCGGCCTGGTGCGGCTCGGCCGGTTCGGTGCGGCCGGTCAGGCCAGGGCCAGCCAGGCGACCACGGCCACCAGCACCACCACGGCGACCGCAACGCCGGCGACCAGGGGCGTCCGGGACGCGTCCGGGGCGGTCGGCCCCCCGGCCTCCGGCGCGTGGGCGAACGCCCGGAACTGCTCTGTGTTGCCGCTCGGGTCCACATACTTGTCAGACATGGGCCAGACCATAGCCAAGGCGGCCCGGCCGAAGCGTCCCACGCGGGCGAAACGCCGCAGGACCGCCCGTTGGGGGGAGCCGCCCCCAACGGGTGGCTTCGCCGACCGGTCCGGACGGCGGGGCCGCCCCGGGCCCCGGGCCGCCTAGCGTAGGGGCGTGGGGGTACGACGGCTGGTCGCCGTGCTGATGACGGCGCTGCTGGCCGGCTGCGGCCCGGCCACCGCCGCCGCCCCCGGCGGGGAGCCGCCCGCCCGGTCCGCGCCCGCCGGGGCGTACCCGGTCGGGGTGCGGACGTTCACGCTCGACCCGGCGGGCGCGCGCCCGCTGCCGGTGACCGTCTGGTATCCGGCCGGCCCCGGCGGGGTCGCCCGGGGCCGGTTCCCGGTCGTCGTGTTCAGCCACGGGCTGCACAGCCTCCCCGAACTGCACGCCCCGCTGACCACCCGGTGGGCCGCCGCCGGGTTCGTGGTGGCCGCCCCGGCGTACCCGCACACCCGGCGCGGGGCGGTCCGGTTCACCCGGGCGGACGTACGCAACCAGCCGGCCGACGGCTGGCGGCTGATCCGGCACCTGGTCCACCTCGACGCCCGTCGGGGCGACCCGCTCGCCGGACACCTGGACGTCGCCCGGTTCGCCGCGGCCGGGCACTCGGCGGGCGGGTTCACCACCGCCGGGATGCTCACCTCCGGGCACTCCTCCCGGCTGCGGGCCGGTGTCGTGATCGCCGGGGGTGGCCTGGCCGGCGCGTTCGCCGGCCCCGCCGCGCCGGTGCTGTTCGTGCACGGCGGCGCCGACCCGGTGGTGCCGGTGACCGTCGGCCGGGCCGCGTACGCCCGCGCGCCCGGCCCGGCCGCCTTCCTCACCGTCACCGGCCAGGGCCACGGCGCGTACCTGATCCCCGGCCACCGGGGCTTCCCCCAGGTCCTGGCCGCCACCACGGACTTCCTCCGCTGGACCCTCTACGGCGACCCCGCCGCCCTCCACCGCCTCCCCACCGCCGCCCGCTCCCCCGGCACCACCACCTGGCTCTCCCGCCTCCCCACCCCCTAGTCGGTGGGGCCGAGCCCACTGCCCGGGTGATTGGCCGTTCGCCTGCCGTCGCGATGCTGGCCGGCGGCCCCGCGCCGCGAGGCACAATCGGATTCATGCCCCGTCGTCGCACCGCTGCCCTGCTGGCCGCCGCCCTGCTCACCGTCGGCGTGGCCGGCTGCTCGGGCGACCCGGGGCCCGCCTGGCGCGCCGCCGCCCCGACGGAGTCGCCGAAGGCGACCGCCCCGGCCCCGCGCGTACCGGCCGGCACCGCGCCGAGCGAGCCCTTCGCGGTCGGGGTACGTCGGCTGGAACTCAACCGGGACGGCGACCGGCCGCTGCCGGTGACGATCTGGTACCCGGCCCGGGGCACGGCCGGCGGCTCGGCGGAGCAGTCCGCGCCGGCGGCGACCGGCCGCTTCCCCGTGGTGATGTTCAGCCACGGCCTGAACGGCCGGCCGGACGACTACGCGACCCTGCTCACCCGCTGGGCGGCGGCCGGCCTGGTGGTGGCCGCGCCGACCTTCCCGCACACCGCGCGGGGCGCCGACGGCAACCCGCTGGACGTGCTCAACCAGCCCGCCGACGTGTCGTACGCGCTGACCCGGGTGCTCGCCCTCGACGCGAAGACGGGCGACCCGCTGCGCGGCCGGCTGGCCACCGACCGGGTGGCCGCGGCGGGGCACTCGGCCGGCGGGGTGACCACGATCGGCCTGTTCACCGCCGGGCGGGACGACCGGCTCGACGCCGGAGTGGTCTTCGCCGGCACCGCCCTGGGGGTGGGCACGGCGTTCGCCGGGGCCGCCGCGCCGCAACTCTTCGTGCACGGCGAGGCCGACGAGGTGGTCGGCTACGCCTCCGGCCGGGCGGCGTACGACCGGGTGCCCTGGCCCAAGGCGATGCTGAGCCTGCCGAAGGGCGACCACGGCCGGGCCCTGCTCACCGACGGCGCGGCCCTGCGGGTGGTCTCGGACACCACCGTCGAGTTCCTCCGTTGGACCCTGTACGGCGACGCGGCGGCCCGGGACCGGCTGCCGGCCGAGGCCACCCGTGGCGGCCTCGCCACCCTCGACGACCGGCTGTGAGGCCGAGGGCGGCTCAGGCCGTGTGATCGATGACGATCTTGCCGAAGACGTCGCCCGAGTACAGCCGGGCGAAGGCGTCCGCGACCCGGCTGAACGGCAGCACGCTGTCCACCACCGGACGCACGTCGTGCTCGGCGCAGAACGCCAGCAGCTCGGTCAGCTCGCCCGGGGTGCCCATCGAGGTGCCGATGATCTCCAGTTGCATGGCGAAGACCCGGCGCAGGTTGATCTTCGGCTCGTGCCCGGCGGTCGCCCCGGAGACCACGATCCGGGCCATCGGCGCGGCCGACTTCAGCGAGTGGTCGAAGGTGGCCGCCCCGACCGTCTCGATCACCACGTCGACCCGCTCCGGGAGCCGGGCGCCAGGCGCCAGCGCGGTCGCCCCCAGCTCGGTGATCCGCTCCCGCTTGCCGGGGTCGCGGCTGGTCGCGTACACCCGCTTGCCGAGCGCGACGGCGAGCGCGACGGCCGCCGTCGCGACGCCCCCGCCCGCGCCCTGGACCAACACCGACTCGCCGTCGGAGACCCGGCCCCTGGTGGTGAGCATCCGCCACGCGGTGAGCCACGCGGTGGGCAGGCAGGCGGCGTCCGTCGCGGACACGCCGGCCGGCAGGGGCAGCAGGTTCATCCGGGGTACGGCCACCCGCTCGGCGAGGGTGCCGGGGAAGTGCTCGGAGAGGATGGAGGTCCCGCGCGGGTCGCCCGGGTCGGCGACCAGCGGGTAGACGACCACGTCGCGGCCGTCCGGGTCGGTGCCGACGGCGTCACAGCCGAGGATCATCGGCAGCCGGTCCGCGCCGAGCCCCACGCCGCGCAGCGACCACAGGTCGTGGTGGTTGAGCGAACTGGCCCGCACCTGCACCGTGACCCAGTCGTCCTCGGGGTGGGTCGGCTCGGGGCGCTCGCCGACGGTCAGCGCGGCGAGCGGGTTGTCGGCGTCGAAGCTCGACGCGAAGGCGGCACGCATGATCCGCACCGTAACAAGGACCAGGGGCGTTGCGAAGGGCCTCCTCCCATCCCGAGTGCGACGGGAAGGGGCCCTTCCACCACGCCTCAGGCGCGGGCGACGCCGTCGCGGCGGGCGGCCTCGGCGACGGCCGCGGCCACCGCGGGGGCGACCCGGGGGTCCAGCGGGGACGGCACGATCGCGTCGGCGGTCAGCGCGTCGGCGACCACGCCGGCGATCGCGTCGGCCGCGGCCACCTTCATCCCGTCGGTGATCCGGGTCGCCCGGGCGTCCAGCGCGCCCCGGAACACGCCGGGGAAGGCCAGCACGTTGTTGATCTGGTTGGGGTAGTCGCTGCGGCCGGTGGCGACCACCGCGACGTGCCGGGCGGCCACCTCGGGGTGCACCTCGGGGGTCGGGTTGGCCAGCGCGAAGACGATGCCGCCGGGGGCCATCCCGGCCACCGCCTCCTCCGGGATCTGCCCGCCGGAGACGCCGACCAGCACGTCCGCGCCGCGCAGCGCCTCGGTCACGTCGCCCCGGCGGCCCTCGGCGTTGGTGTCGGCCGCGAGGGCGGCCTTGGTGCCGGTGAGCCCGGTCCGGTGCCGGCCGATGATCCCCTTCGAGTCGCAGACCACCACCCGGGCCGGGTCCACTCCCCCGGCGATCAGCATCCGGGTCACCGCCACGCCGGCCGCGCCCGCGCCGCTGACGGCCACCCGCAGGTCGCCCAGCTTACGGTTGAGCAGGGCAGCCGCGTTGCGCAGCGCGGCGAGCACGACGATCGCGGTGCCGTGCTGGTCGTCGTGGAACACGGGGATGGGCAGCGCCTCGTCGAGCCGGCGCTCCACCTCGAAGCAGCGCGGGGCGCTGATGTCCTCCAGGTTGATCCCGCCGAACGAGGGGGCGAGGGCCTTCACCACCGCGACGATCTCGTCCACGTCCTGGGTGTCCAGGCAGACCGGCACCGCGTCCACGCCGCCGAACTGCTTGAACAGCACCGCCTTGCCCTCCATCACCGGCAGCGCCGCGCGCGGGCCGATGTTGCCCAGCCCGAGTACGGCCGAGCCGTCGGTGACGACCGCGACGGTGTGCCCCGCCCAGGTGTACTCGTCGGCCAGGGCCGGGTCGGCGGCGATCGCCTCGCACACCCGGGCCACCCCGGGGGTGTACGCGAGGGAGAGGTCCTCCCGGCTGGTCAGCGGGACGGTGGAGGCGACGGCCATCTTGCCGCCGACGTGCAGTTGGAAGACGGGATCAGCGGGGTCCACAGTGGACGAAGACATGGTGACTCCAGGATCTGTCGAGCAGACGAAGCAGCCGGCGCGGGCGCAGGTGAGGCGACGAGCGGCGGTGGCGCGGTGCGGGGGGTCACCCGGGCACCTGCCGAGCATAGTGTCGCGGGCGCCACCCTGATGTGAGTAGGGTCATACTGGCGGGTAGCTCAGGGGTGACGCAGGCGGCCCGGGCGGGGCCAGTACCGGGCCACCACCCGGCCCTGCACGTCGGCCACGCCGTACACCCGGGAGTCGTCGGTGACCAGGTCGTTGTCGCCGCGTACCCACCAGCCGCCGTCCTGCGGCCGGACGGCGCGCTTGACCACCAGCAGCTCCGGGCGACTGCGGAAGACGGCGACTACGACGTCGCCGGGGTGGACGGGGCGGCCACCCCTGCGGACCAGCACGGCGTCGCCGTGGCGCAGGGTGGGCGCCATCGAGGGACCGGCCACCAGCACGGCGGCGAGCGGCCCACGCAGCCGGTCCGCGGCCCGGGATTGGTCAGGGCGCACCCGGGTTTCACCTCCGCCCCGCCGGGGAGCATGTCCAGGAGTAATGTCGTCTTGGATCATCGCAAACTTCCCATGGAGGATCCCGATGCGACTTCCGCGCATCCTCACGCCGCGCGTCACCGCCAGCGCCCACTGCGACCTGCCGTGCGGTATCTACGACCCGGCCCAGGCCCGGATCGAGGCCGAGTCGGTCAAGGCGATCGCCGAGAAGTACCAGGCGAACACCGACCCCGAGTTCCGCACCCGGGCGCTGATCATCAAGGAGCAGCGCGCCGAGCTGGTCAAGCACCACCTGTGGGTGCTGTGGACGGACTACTTCAAGCCGGCCCACTTCGAGAAGTACCCGAACCTGCACACCCTGTTCAACGAGGCCACCAAGCTGGCCGGCGCCGGCGGCGCCAAGGGCAGCGTGGACCCGGCCAAGGCCGACGAGCTGCTGTCCAAGATCGACGAGATCTCGAAGATCTTCTGGGAGACCAAGCAGGCGTGACCGCCGGCCTCACCCCGACCGTACGGCCGGCACGTTCCGAGGACGTGCCGGCCGTCGTCGCGATGGTGCACGAGCTGGCGGAGTACGAGCGGGCGCCCGACCAGTGCCACCTGAGCGCCGAGCAGCTCGACGCGGCCCTCTTCGGCCCGGCGCCGGCGCTGTTCGGTCACGTGGCGGTGGACGACGCCGACGCCCCGCTCGGCTTCGCGCTCTGGTTCCTCAACTTCTCCACCTGGGCCGGCGGGCACGGCATCTACCTGGAGGACCTGTACGTCCGCCCGGAGGCCCGGGGCAGCGGCGCGGGCCGGCGGCTGCTGGCCACCCTGGCCGCGATCTGCGTGGAGCGGGGCTACCGGCGGCTCGACTGGTCGATGATCGACTGGAACCCGGCCGCCCGGTTCTACGCCACGGTGGGCGCCGCGCCGTTGGCGCAGTGGGTGCCGTACCGGCTGACCGGGCCCGCCCTGCACGCCCTCGCGGCGCAGGCGACCGGCGGCGCGGCCGCCCACCCGTCGGCCTGACGGGGTAGAGTCCCCGCCGGGGGGATGAGGCGTGACTCAACTGACCGGCCAGCCAGCGACCGACGACGACGTGGTGCACCTCACCGTGCCCGCCGACGGCGGTTACCTCGGCGTGCTCCGCACCGCCACGGCCGGCCTCGCCGCCCGTCTCCAGTTCGCCCTCGACGAGATCGAGGATCTGCGGATCGCCGTGGACGAGGCGTGCGCCATGCTGCTCGCGATCGCCACCCGGGACGCCGAGCTGGAGTGCCGGTTCACGGTGACCGACGACGCGCTCACCGTCGAGGTGACCGTGCCCACGGTGCGCGGCGCGACGCTGCCCTCCGAGTCGTCCTTCGCCTGGAAGGTGTTGACCGCGCTGACCACGGCCGCCTCGGCGAACGCGGCGAACGGCCGGGCCACCATCTCCCTGCTCACCCGACGCGCCTCCCGCTACTGACTCCCCGCGGTGCGGGGCGGCGGGCCGGCTAGAAGCCGAGGGCCCGGGTGGCCGGCGGGCTGACCAGCAGCGCGGCCACCCCGACGCCGAGCGCCATCAGCGGCAGGCCCAGCCACCCCAGGCCGCCCTGGATCATGTACCAGCCGACCGGCAGCAGCATGAGCTGGAGGACGATCGCCGGGGCGCGGGCCCCGGCCCGGCGCCGACCCAGGGCGCCGCCGAGCCCCCACAGCGCCGCCGCGCCGCCGAGGGCGAACGCGGTCACCAGCAACGCCGACGGCAGGTCGGTCGTGTCGGCGGTGAGGTCGGCCCAGATCAGCCAGCCGGCCACCAGGCCGAGCGCGACCGCCTCCGCCCGGAGCAGCCGGACCGCCCATCGCAGCGCGGTCGGATTCCGGTCCGAGTCGATGGTCACGCGCGACACGATACCCGCGCTGGATCGCGGTACAGTGCCGCCCATGCGGGCCGTCCTGGTCGTCAATCCGAAGGCCACCACCACCAGCGAGCGCAGCCGGGACGTCCTGGTCCGGGCGCTGCGCAGCCAAGTCGACCTGTCGGTGCGGTACACCCGCCGGCGGGGCCACGCCACGGACCTGGCCCGGGAGGCGGCCGAGGAGGGCGTCGACCTGGTGGTCACGCTCGGTGGTGACGGCACGGTGAACGAGGTGGTGAACGGCCTGATGACGGCCGAGCCACCGACGATCCGCACCGGCGGAACACCCGCCGAGCGCCTGCCGGCGCTGGCCACCGTCCCGGGCGGCTCGACGAACGTGTTCGCCCGGGCGCTGGGCCTGCCCCGGGAGTGGCCCGAGGGCACCAGCATGATCCTGGAGGGGCTGCGGCTAGGCCGGTCCCGGACGATCGGGCTGGGCCGGGCCGACGACCGCTACTTCACCTTCTGCGCCGGCTTCGGCATCGACGCGGCGGTCATCCACCGGGTGGAGCAGGCCCGCCGGCGCGGTCGGGTCTCCACCCCGGCGCTGTACCTGCGGTCGACGGTGAACCAGTACTTCCTCCGCTCGGACCGGCGCCACCCCACGATCACGCTGGAGCGGCCCGGGGAGGCCGCCGTGGGCGAGCTGGCCACCGTCATCATCCAGAACACCGCGCCGTGGACGTACCTGGGCGAGCGCGAGATCAACCCGAACCCCGAGGCGTCCTTCGATCTCGGGCTGGACGTGCTGGCGATGCGTCAGCTCCGCGTGGCGAGTACCGCACGCACGGTGACTCAGGCGTTCTCCCGGGACCCGGACCCCCGAGGCCGCCAGGTGTTGCGGCTGCACGACGTGAACGAGTTCACGCTGCTCACGAGCCGTCCGCAGGCCTTCCAGCTCGACGGGGACTATCTCGGCGAGCGGGAGAAAGTTAGATTCGCATCCATTCCCGCCGCACTGAGAGTAATCTGTTAGGTCTCGGGTACAGCCCTTGGTCGAGCGGTCCCCCACACCGCACGACGCGGTGGCCGCCACACCGAGGGCGAGGTGCCGGAAATGTCAGCAATGTCACGCGGACTGTACTATATTGATCCTCGACTGTGGTACACCGGGCAACTGGATCACTCCGGAACCCGGACAAAAGGGTCGTGAGCTTGCTCACCGCCCGGAGTTTTTCCGAGCGCCACCCTTGACATCGCGTGAGTTCGTGAAAGTATTCACAAGCGAACTTGAGTTACCGGGACATTGCCTGGATACGCTCATCATGTTGAGCTGTTCCAGCAGGTCCCAGGGTCACAAGAGCCTGCTCACGCAGCGCCGAATTGATGGACGCGAACCGTCACCATTCGGCGTGCGGACGCATATAGGAAAAGCACCAAAGCAAATCTGCCACCCATCCAGAATGAGGAGTGTTGCCGCCATGGACTGGCGTCACCATGCTGTCTGCCGCGACGAGGACCCGGAGCTGTTCTTCCCGATCGGGACGTCCGGTCCGGCTCTCCTGCAGGTCGAGCAGGCCAAGGCCGTCTGCCGGCGCTGCTCCGTGACCGACCAGTGCCTCCAGTGGGCGCTCGAGTCCGGTCAGGACGCCGGCGTCTGGGGCGGGATGAGCGAGGAGGAGCGGCGCGCCGTCAAGCGGCGCGGCGGCCTCCGGGTGCTGCGCGCTCACTCCGCCTGACCGACACCGCACCACAAGGCATCCACGCCCCGGCAGGGCAACCCCTGCCGGGGCGTTCTGCCGTCCGGGCGGTGGCGGGTGGTCAGGCCGGCCGCTCACCGCGTCGCGGCGTCCACCCGACGCAGCACCAGCGCGGCCAGTTCCGGGGCGTCGGTGAGCGGCCCGGACACCGTCACGGCGCCGGCCGACCGGGCCCCCGCCAGCACGGCGTCGTGGAAGAGGCCGGGGGCCAGGAAGTACGCCGACACGGCCACCCGGCGGTGGCCCGCCGCGCGCAGTCGGGCCACCGCCGCGCCCGTGCGCGGTGGGGCGGCCGAGGCGTACGACACCCGGCAGGGCACCCCGAGGTCGGCGCCGAGCGCCGCCGCGACCCGCCCCACCGAGCCGCGCGCCCGGTGGTCCCGGGTGCCGGCCGCCGCCAGTACCAGCGCGTCGAACCGGCCCGGCTCCGCCTCGGCCAGCCGGCGTCGCAGCCCGGCCAGCAGCGCGGCGTCGACCACGCCGTCGGCGGGACCGAGCACGTCGGAGACGCGTACGTCGATCGGCGGACCCGACTCCCGGGCCGCCGCGACCGCCGCCGGGACGTCGACCCGCCGGTGGTACGCGGCGGTGAGCAGCAGCGGCACCAGCACCGCCCGGGGGTGGCCGGCCGCCGCGAGCGACCGCAGCACCGCAGTCGGCCCGGGCTCGGTGTGGTCCAGCCAGCTCGCCGCCACGGTCATGCCGGGACGGGCTGCGGCGACCGCCCGGGCCAGCGCCAGGGTCGCCTCGGCAGCCCGGGGCTCCCGGCTGCCGTGCGCGACCAGGACCACCGGGTCCGGGGCCGCAGGCGACGCGCCCGCGACCCCGACGACAGTCAGACGTGCAGGCCGCACTCGGTCTTCTCGAACATCGCCCACCGCCCGGCCCGGGGGTCCTCCCCCGCCTTGGTCCGGCGGGTGCACGGCCAGCAGCCGATCGAGCCGTAGCCGCGCTTGAACAGCTCGTTGACCGGGATGTCGTGGCGGGCGATGTAGGCGTCCACGTCCGCCTGGCTCCAGGCGGCGATCGGGTTGACCTTCACCTTGCCGCGCCGGGCGTCGAAGGTCACCACCGGCGTGTTGGCCCGGGTCGGCGACTCGTCGCGGCGCAGGCCGGCGGCCCAGGCGTCGTAGCCGGTCAGCGCCCGCTCCAGCGGCTCGACCTTGCGGAGCTGGCAGCAGTCGTCCGGGGAGCGGTTGAACAGCCGGGGGCCGTACTCGCCGTCCTGCTGGCCCACGGTGAGCCGCGGACGGATCGAGCGGACGTTGACGGGCAGCCGCCGGGCCACCTCGTCGCGGACCCGCAGCGTCTCCGGGAAGTGCAGGCCGGTGTCGAGGAAGACCACGTCCACCCCGGGGGCGACCCGGGAGACCAGGTGGGCCAGGACGGCGTCGGCCATCGAGCTGGTCACGCAGAACCGGTCGCCGAAGGTCTCGGCCGCCCAGCGGGCGATCTCCGGTGCCGGCGCGCCCTCCAGCTCCCGCCCGGCCCGCTCGGCCAGCGCGCGCAGTTCCTCCGGGCCGCGCCGGGCCGGGTCGGCGGGCGCCGGGCCGCCGAGCCCGACCAGCCCGAGGCCCGCCGCGGAAACGACGTTCATCGGGTCACCGCCCGGCCGAGCAGTCCGGCCAACCGCACCGTGAAGACCCGGGCGCAGGCGTGGCACTCCCAGGCGCCGTGGCCGGCCTCGCTCGGCCGCAGGTTCTCCTCGCCGCAGTACGGGCAGTACAGCGGCACCGACCGGGTCTCACTCATCGCGACACCTCGCTTCGCTCGCTCATCTGAGTTCCTCCTCGTCGACCCTGATCACCCAGTTGGCGAACGTCTCGCCCGCGGTCCGGCCGGCCAGGTAGCGGCGGGCCAGCCGCTCCACGTACTCGGGAAGCTCGTCGGCGGTGGTCTTCAGGCCGCGCAGCTTGCGGCCGAAGCCGGCGGTCTGCCCCTGCGCCATGCCCAGGCCGCCGCCCAGGTGCACCTGGAAGCCCTCCACCTGGCGGCCGTTCGGGCCGACCACGAGCTGGCCCTTGAGGCCGATGTCGGCGACCTGGGTGCGGGCGCAGGCGTTCGGGCAGCCGTTGATGTGGATGGAGATGTCCGCGTCGAAGTCGCGCAGCCGCTCCTCCAGCCGGGCCACCAGTTCCTCGCCACGTGCCTTGGTCTCGACGATGGCGAGCTTGCAGTACTCGATTCCGGTGCACGCCATGGTGCCGCGCCGCCAGGCCGACGGCCGGGCCTCCAGGCCGATCCCGCGCAGCGCCGCCACCAGCGAGTCGGTCCGCTCCGCCGGCACGTCCAGCACCAGCAGCTTCTGGTACGGGGTGAGCCGCACCCGGTCGCTGCCGTGCGCCTCGACCACGTCGGCCAGCCGGGCGAGCTGGGGGCCGGAGACCCGGCCGACCACCGGGGCGGCCCCGACGTAGTGACGCCCGTCGCGCTGCGGGTGCACCCCGATGTGGTCGACCGGCCGCTTGGGCAGCTCGGGGGCGGGACCGTCGAGCAGCGTGCGACCCAGGTACTCCTTCTCCAGCACCTCGCGGAAGCGCTCCACGCCCCAGTCGGCGACCAGGAACTTCAGCCGGGCCCGGTTGCGCAGCCGGCGGTAGCCGTAGTCGCGGAAGATGCCCACCACGCCGGCCCAGACGTCCGGCACCTCGGCCAGCGGCACCCAGACGCCGAGCCGCTTGGCCAGCATCGGGTTCGTGGACAGGCCGCCGCCGACCCAGACGTCGAAGCCGGGGCCGTGCTCGGGGTGGTCGACGCCGAGCAACGCGATGTCGTTCGCCTCGTACGGGGTGTCCACCAGCCAGGACATCGACGTCTTGAACTTGCGCGGCAGGTTGGAGTACCGCTTGTCGCCGACGTACCGCCGGACGATCTCGTCGATCGCCGGGGTCGGGTCGAGCAGCTCGGCCTCGGCCACCCCGGCGACCGGGCTGCCGAGCACGATGCGTGGGCAGTCGCCGCACGCCTCGGTGGTCTGCAGGCCGACCGCCTCCAGCCGGCGCCAGATCTCCGGCATGTCCTCGACCCGGATCCAGTGGAACTGGACGTTCTGCCGGTCGGTGATATCGGCGGTGTCCCGGGCGAACTCCCGGGAGATGTCGGCGATGACCCGGAGCTGGGCCAGGTTGAGCTGCCCGCCGTCGATCCGGACCCGGAGCATGAAGAACTCGTCCTCCAGCTCGTGCGGCTCCAGCACGGCGGTGCGCCCGCCGTCGATGCCCGCCTTACGCTGGGTGTACAGCCCCCACCAGCGGAACCGGCCGCGCAGGTCCTGGGGGTCGATCGAGGCGAAGCCCCGGTGGGCGTAGATGTTCTCGATCCGGGCCCGGACGTTCAGCGGGTCGTCGTCCTTCTTGATCCGCTCGTTGGGGTTGAGCGGCTCGCGGTGGCCGAGCGCCCACTGCCCCTCCCCGCGCGGGCGGCGGGGGGCCCGGGCGGCGGGTGCCGTGGGTGCGTCGGGCCGGGCGGGGGTGCTGCTGACCGCCATCGCGGCGTCCTCCGTTGTCTGCTGTGCCTCAGAGCGCGGGCGCGCGGCCGGCCCGTGGGACGGGCCATGGACGGCAGTGTCGGACGGCCGGCGCGGGAACGCGCCCGAGACGAGTGGGTCGGGCGTCGTCAGTGGGCCGGACAGATGGCGCTGCGCACGCGGCCGTAGTCGACGTGGCGACGGGCCACGAGGCGACGGACGACAGCGGCAAGCATGCGGCCATGCTCCCACACCCCGGGGGGCCCGACCAATGACAGCGTGGGTGATCCCACATCACGGGCCGCCGATGCGAGCGAAGGGCAAGATCGCCCTCGATCAGGGGAACCGTCCCCTCCCCGTCGCGCCGGGGGCACTGTCCCCGGGTTCGAGCGCGATGTCCGCTGGGCCGCCCCGGGGCGGCCGGCGCTGTGGAAGGCTCGGCACCGTGGACGAATCGCCCCCGATGCGGCAATTGCCGGGGTGGCTCGGCCCGGTCTGGGCGTGGCCGGCGCTGGTGACCCTGGCGGTGACCGGCGCGGGGGTGGGCGCCGCCCAGCCGTGGCGGGACGAACTGGCCACCTGGAGCGCGGCCACCCGCCCGCTGGGCGACCTGGCCCGGATGGCCGGCGTCATCGACGCGGCGAGCTGGCCGTACTACCTGCTCCTGCACGGCTGGGTGGCGGCGTTCGGCGACTCCCCCACGGCGCTGCGGCTGCCGTCGGTGCTGGCCGCGGCCGGTACGGCCGGGCTGACCGCCGCCCTCGGGGGCCGGCTGTTCGGCCAGCGGGCGGGGCTGCTGGGCGGGCTGCTGTTCGCGGTCCTGCCCGGCACCTCCCGGTACGCCCAGGAGGCCCGCCCGTACGCGTTCGTCGCCCTGTTCGCGGTGCTGGCCACGCTGCTGCTGGTCCGGGCGCTGGACCGGCCGGGATGGCGCTCCTGGGCCGGCTACGCCGCCGCCGTCGCCGGGCTCGGCCTGGCCCACCTGGTCGCCATCACCCTGCTCGCCGCCCACGCGGCGACCGCGCCGTGCGCCCGCCGGGCCCCCGCCCCGCCCCCGGTCGGGGCGCCACGGGCCGTCCCCGGGCGCGCCCGTCGACCCCGGCCGCCGTGGGGCTGGCTGGCCGCGGTGCTGGCCGCGCTGGTGGTGCTGGCCCCGCTGGTGGTGCTGGCGGTCGGCCAGCGGGGCCGGCAGCTCGACTGGGTCGACCGCGCCCGCCCGGCCGACCTGACCGCCCTGCCGGGCGCGCTGGCCCAGAGCGGCGCGGTGGGCGGGCTGCTGCTGGGGCTCGCCGCGCTCGGGGCCGCCCGGTGGGGCCGGCGCGCCCTGCTCCCCGCCGCGTGCGTGGCGCTGCCGGTGCTGCTGGTGTTCCTGGCCGGGCTGGCCGGGCCGCTCTGGGTGCCGCGCTACCTGTTCTTCACCGTCCCGTTCGCCTGCGTCCTGGCCGGCGCGGCGCTGGGCGCGGGGGCGGCTCGCCCTGCGGCGTCGGTGCCGGCGGGCGCCGGGGTGGCGCTGCCGGCGGCGCTGGCCGTGGTGCTCCTCGCCGGCCTGCTCGGCCTGCCCGACCAGGCCGCGCTGCGGCGCAGCCACGAGTGGCCGCGCGACGCGCTGGTCGACTACCGGGGAGCGGCCCGGGTCGTCGACGAGGGACGCCGGCCCGGGGACGTGATCGTCTTCGCCCCCCGGAACGGCTGGCTCTTCCTCGACCTCGGCGTCCGCTACCACCTCGGCGACCGGCAGCCCCGCGACGCCCTGGTCGTCCGGGACCGGAACGCGCGCGGGGACTACTGGGCCGACGAGTGCCCACGCCCGGCCGAGTGCCTGGCCGGGGTCGACCGGGTCTGGCTGGTGGTCGCCGGCCGGCGCGCGGACCCGGTCGGCGCGGTGCCCGGCGTGGCCGGGGACGCGCTGCGCGACGGCTTCACCGTCGAGCGGGTCCGCCCGCGCCCGGGCCTGACCGTGGCGCTGCTCACCCGCTGACGGCGGCCCGCCGGTCAGGGGCGGACCAGGGGGACCACCAGCACCGCCTCGGTGCCGCCCTCGGCGCCGTTGCGCAACTCGATGGTGCCGCGCAGCTCCCCGGTCACCAGCGCCCGGACGATCTGGAGGCCGAGCCGGCTGCCGCGCTCGGTGTCGAACTCGGCCGGCAGGCCGCGCCCGTTGTCGGCGACGGTGACGTGCAGCTGCTTGCGGAACCGGTGCGCCGAGACGACCACCAGCGGCGCGGCCACCGGGCGGGGCTCCGTGGCGACCGGCAGGACGGGGCCCGCCTCCGGTCGCGCGGCCCCGCCCGCCGCCGGGGACGCGACCCCCGGCGCCCCAACCGCCGCCGGGGTCCCGGCCAGCGGGGCGGGCCCGGTCGCCGGGGCCTCCGCGGCCGGCGGGAAGCCGTGCTCGACCGCGTTGAGCAGCAGCTCGTTGAGGACCATGACCAGCGAGGTGGCGATCTCGGCGGGCAGCACCCCGAAGCTGCCCCGGCGGCGCATCCCGACGGTCTGCTCGGTCGCGGCGACCTCGGTCGCCGCACTGGCCACCCGGTCGACGATGCCGTCGAACTCGACCGCCTCGTCGCTGGACATGGAGAGCGTCTCGTGCACCAGGGCGATGGAGGCGACCCGGCGTACCGACTCCTCCAGCGCGACCCGGGCCTCCGGCATGGCGACCCGGCGGGCCTGGAGACGCAGCAGCGCGGCGACGGTCTGGAGGTTGTTCTTCACCCGGTGGTGGATCTCCCGGATGGTGGCGTCCTTGGTGATCAGGGCGCGGTCGCGGCGGCGTACCTCGGTGATGTCGCGGACCAGGACCAGCGCGCCGATCGGCACCCCGGCGGGCATCAGCGGCAGCGCCCGGGTGAGCATGGTCGCGCCCCGGGCGTCGATCTCCCGCCGGGGCGGCGCCTCGCCGCGCAGCGCCGCCAGGATGGCGTTGCCGGCGTCGGTGCCCTCCAGCGGGTCGCCGGCCAGCCGGCGGTGCAGCTTGGCCAGGTCCTCCCCCACGAGGTGCGAGGCGTAGCCGAGGCGCCGGTACGCGGACTGGGCGTTCGGGCTGGCGTAGGTGACCTTGCCGTTGGCGTCCAGCCGGACCAGGCCGTCGCCGACCCGGGGCGCGGAGGTGGTCTCCCCGGGATGCCGGGGCGGCGGAAACGTGCCGTCGGCGATCATCTGGGCCAGGTCGTCGGCGGTGGTGAGGTAGTTCAGTTCGAGCTGGCTGGGCGTGCGGGCGGTGGACAGGTTGGTGTCCCGGCCGACCACCGCGATCACCTCACCGGCCTCCCCGTCGGCGCTACGCAGCCGGACCGGGATCGCCTCGTGCCGGGCCGGCACGTCGCCGTACCAGACCGGGTCGCCCTCCCGCCAGATCCGGCCCTGCCCGTACGCGACGTCCAGGTGGGCCACCTCCGGCCCGCCGACGATCCGCCCCACCTGGTCGTCCTGGTAGGCGGTGGGGGCGGTCGTCGGGCGGACCTGGGCCACGCAGAGGAAGCTGCCCTCGCCGTCCACCGGCACCCAGAGCAGCAGGTCGGCGAAGGACAGGTCGGACAGCAGCTGCCAGTCTCCGGCGATCCGGTGCAGGTGGTCGATGTCGGCGGGGCGGAGCTGGGTGTGCTCCTCGGCGAGGTCGCGCAGCGTGGACACGCTGACCAGCGTGCCACGCCGGACCTCACATCGTCGCGGTGACCTTCTTGAGGCCGCGCGGGGCGTCCGGGTCCTCGCCCCGGGCCAGCGCCAGCGCCAGCGCCAGCCGCTGCAACGGCAGGATGTCCAGCAGCGGGGCGTAGCGCTCGTCGACCTCGGGCACGGCCATCCGGGTGGCCCCCTCGACGTCAGCGGAGCCGACCACCACCACGTCGGCGCGGCGCTCGCCCAGCCGGGGCAGCACCTCCCCCATCGACCGGCCGCCGGGGCCGGAGCCGACCACGGCCAGCACCGGGACGTCCGGGTCGGTCATGGCGAGCGGGCCGTGCAGCAGGTCCGCGCCGGAGAAGGCCAGCGCCGGCAGGTACGACGTCTCCATCAGCTTCAGCGCCGCTTCCCGGGCGGTCGGGTACGCGTACCCCCGGCCGGTGGTGACGAGCTGGGCGGCGAACCGGTAGCGCGGGGCGAGCTGGGCCGGGGTGGCGTCGTCCAGGGTGCGGGCGGCCAGCTCGGGCAGGGCGGCCAGCGCCGCCCGCTCCTCGGCGGGCAGCGCGCCGTCGCCGGCCCGGATGCCCTCCACGAGCAGCAGCAGGGCGAGCAGCTCGGCGGTGTACGTCTTGGTGGCGGCCACCGCCCGCTCGTGCCCGGCGGCGATGTCGACGCTCAGCTCGGCGACCTCGACCAGCGGGGAGCCGGGGTTGTTGGTGACGGCGAGGGTCAGCGCGCCCGAGGCGCGGGCGGCGCGCAGCACCTCGGCCAGGTCGGGCGAGCCGCCGCTCTGGCTGACCCCGACCACGAGCGCGTCGGACAGGTCGGGCCGGGCGCCGAAGAGGGTGACCGCGCTGGGCGAGGCGAGCCCGGCGGGCAGGCCGAGCCGGATCTCGGTCAGGTACGCCGCGTAGAGGGCGGCGTGGTCGGAGGTGCCCCGGGCGGTGAAGACCACGTGTCGGGGGCGGCGCTGCGCGATGGCGGCGGCCACCCGGGCGATCGCCTCGGTGTGCTCGGCGGAGAGCAACCGCTCGTAGCCGGCCGGCTGCTCGCTGATGTCGGCGGCCATCCCGGCCCCTGCACGCGTCACGGATACCCCTTCCCTGCGCGATAGCCGCGCGTTTCCTGCTCAGCCTTGCACGTTTGATTCGACGCGAGCAATCCAGCGAGCAACATTGCGCAGCGGATCACCATGCCGTGCCAACATCACCTACGCTTGCCCGGCCCGGCGCCGCACCGACGAGCGGGCCCGCCCGCCTCCGGCGAGCGCCCTGCGCGCGGGACGAACCCGCCGACGGCGAGCTACCTACGAGCGAGAGGCCCACGTGTCCGAGGGAAGGGACGATCCCCCGCTGTCGGCGGAGGAGGAGCTGGCCCTGGCCCGGCTCGCGCTGGACGAGGGCGACCTGTCGCACGCCGCCGGGCACGTGGCCGGTGCCCTGACCCGGGCGCCCACCCTGCCCGAGGTGCACGAGACGCTGGCCCGGCTCGCCACCGCCAGCGGCGGGGGCGTCGACCTGTTCCCGCTGCACCAGCGTGCCTTCGTCGGCGTCGTGGTGGCCCGCGCGCACCTGCTCGCCGCGACCGGGCGACCCGCCGACGGGCTGGAGCTGCTGGCCGCCGCCACCGGGCACGACCCCCGCGCCGACTGGGCCGGGGTGCCCTGGGTGACCGCCCCCGAGCTGCCCGAACGGCTCGATCCCGAGCGCGTCGCCCGGGTGCTGATGCAGGTCTGCGCCACCGTGGACGACCCGGTGCCGCGCGCCGACCGGGGCCCGCTGTCGCCGTACCTCACGCTGGCCCGCAACGCCGTCACCGTCCACCCCGACCACGGCCTGCTGCTCGGCGCGGCGTCCGCGCTGGCCCGGCGTCTCGGCGAGGTCACGCTGGCGATCCGCTGGGCCAGCCGGGGGGTACGCGTCCAGCCGTCGAAGCTCGGCGAGGTCTGGCTCGGGTACGCCTACCGCAGCGCCGGCCGGACCCGGGACGCCCTCGCGGCACTGCGCCGGGCCGTCGAGCACGACCCGGCCGACCTCGCCGTGTACGCCGACATCGCCGGCACGCTGGCCGACAACGGCCGGCTCGACGAGGCCCTGGACTGGATCGACCGGGCCCTGGTCCGGGACCCCACCTTCGACTGTGCCGTGCACACCGCGCACCGGCTGCGCTTCCAGCGCGACGGCGACGTGGCGCACCTGGTGGCGCTCGCCGACTTCGTCCGCGACCACCCCGACGACTCGCACGAGCACGGCGACCTCGCCGAGTGCTGCCGCAGCCGGCCCTGGCTCGGGCAGGTCACCCCGGCGGTCGGGGCGGCGGTGGCCGCGCTGCGTCACGCCCTGACCGAGGAGAACCGCGGCCACGGCGCGACCGTACGGCTGGCGACGCTGGAGCCGCCGAGCGCCATGCGTACCGTGGCGGCGGCCGTGCCCGGGCTGCGGGTCGAGGTGGCCGCGGTGGCCGACCCGGACCCGCGCGAGCCCCGTCGGGCCAGCGACCGGCCGCTGTGGCGCTGGGACGGCATGGTCGCCGCCCCGACGGTGCCGGCGCCCTCGGCCGGGGCCGCGGACCGGATCCGGCAGCTCGCCCACCCGGCCTGGCCGAACCCTCCGGCGGCGTACGACGCGGCGGTCGGCCTGGCCACCCTGGGTGTGACCGACCTGCTCGGGCTCCTGGTCCACCCGCCCGCGGCGCCCGCCACCGGGATGGGCCGGGTGCTGGCCGGCCAGGACCCGTCCCTGTGGGTGCGCTGCGTGCAGGTCTGGGCGTGCCTGGGCCTGCTGCACCACCGCACCGACGAGCCGTGGCCGGAGTCCACCCGCCGCCGGGTGCTGGTCGACCTGGTCTGGGGGGTGGAGGACTGGATCACCGAGGCGGCCCTGTTCGCCCTGGTCACCGCCGCCTGGGTCGACCCGTCCGTCCGGGCCGACGTGGCCGGGGTGGTGGCCGAGCGGCTCGCCGACGTGGCGACCGTGTCCCGGCAGCGGCCGGCGCCGATCGCGGTGTCGCTGGCCTACCTGGCGCTGGCCACCCCGGCCCTCGACGCGGGCACGGCCACGCTGGCCGGCGAGCTGATCTCCGGGCCGGGACCGCGCCGGGCGGGACCGGTGCGCCGCCTCTGGGCCCGGCTCACCCGCTCCCGACGCCGCCCCTGACCGACCGGGCAGGCGGTGGTCAGGCCGAGGGGGCCCGGCCGAGGGCGACCTCGGCCTGCTCCTCGCCGGTGTCCGCCGGCGGGGTGTCGTTGGTCGAGCGCAGCGGGACCTCCCGGATGAACCAGGCGAGCACCGGCACCAGGACGGTGAACAGCACCGCCCACCAGAAGACGTGCGAGATGGCGTCGGAGAGGCCACCGAGCACCAACTCCCGGGCCTGCGCCGGCAGCTCCTTGAGCTTGTCCAGGTCGAGCTGGCCGCCCTCGCCGCCCCCGCCGCTGAACGCGGACCCGGCGGACGAGCCGGCGAGCCGGTTGGCGAAGATCGCGCCGAACAGCGAGATGCCGAACGAGCCGCCGATGGAACGGAAGAAGGTGGCCGCGCCGCTGGCCGCGCCGAGGTCCTTCTGCTCGACGCTGTTCTGCGCGATCAGCATCGACGTCTGCATGAGGAAGCCCATGCCGACGCCGAGGACGACCATGTAGAGCGAGGACTCCCACTTGCCGGTGCCGACGTCGAGCCGGGTCAGCAGCGCCAGGCCCGCGACCATCACCGCGCCGCCGACGATCGGGAACATCCGGTACCGGCCGGTCTTCGTGATCGCCCGGCCGACCACCAGCGAGACCACCAGCATGCCGAACATCAGCGGGAGCAGCAGCAGGCCGCTGTTGGTGGCCGAGGCCCCCTGCACCGTCTGCTGGTAGAGCGGCAGGAAGTTCATCGCGCCGAACATCGCGAAGCCGAGCAGGAAACCGATCACCGAGATCAGCGCGAAGTTGCGGTTGGCGAACAGCCCCAGGGGCAGGATCGGCTCCGGGGCCCGGCGCTCGACGAGGCCGAACACGACGAGGGCGACCAGGGCCAGCGCCACCAGGCCGAGGATCTGCGGGGAGACCCAGTCGTAGGAGTTGCCGCCCCAGGTGGTGATCAGCACGATCGCGGTGATGCCGACCGAGAGCAGCCCCGCGCCGAGCCAGTCGATCCGGTGCTCGGTGCGGTACTTCGGCAGGTGCATGGTGGTGGCGAGCAGCACCAGCGCGACGCCGCCGAGCGGCAGGTTGACGTAGAACGCCCAGCGCCAGGAGAGGTTGTCGGTGATGAACCCGCCGACCAGCGGGCCGGCGACCATGGCGATGGCCATGATGCCGGCGATCATGCCCTGGTAGCGGCCCCGCTCCCGGGGCGGGACCAGGTCGCCGATGATCGCCATCACGCCGACCATCAGGCCACCCGCGCCGAGGCCCTGGACCGCCCGGAAGGCGATCAGCTCGACCATGCCGCTGTCCGTCCCGCCGAACGCCCCTGAGCCGGCCATCCCGCACAGCGCCGAGCCGATCAGGAAGACGACCACCGAGGTGAGGAAGACGGACTTGCGGCCGTAGAGGTCGCCCAGCTTGCCCCAGATCGGGGTCGAGACGGTGGTGCCCAGCACGTACGCGGTGACCACCCAGGTGAAGTGGTCCACCCCGCCGAACTCGCCGACGATCCGCGGCAGTGCGGTGCTGACGATCATGTTGTCGAGCATCGCGAGCATCATCGCGATCATCAGGCCGAAGAGGACCACCCGGACGTTGGGTCGTCGCTCCACGGTCTGCTGCTCCGCCTGGGTCATCGGTAAACTCCCCCGAGATGTGACTGACTTACTTGCCGGCCGGCTAGCTACCTTACTAGCCGCACGGTAGGTTCGGTAGCAACATGACGTCAAACGAGTTGGGTGGTCCACGGTGAGAGAGAGCACAGGCGGCACGCGGGAGCGCATCAAGACCGTGGCCCTGGAGCTCTTCACCGAGCAGGGGTACGAGAAGACATCGCTACGCGAGATCGCCGAGCGGCTCAACGTGACCAAGGCCGCGCTCTACTACCACTTCAAGAGCAAGGACGAGATCGTCAGCAGCTTCGTCGACGACCGGCTGGACCGGATGGACGCGCTGATCGCCTGGGCCGAGGGACGGCCGGCCACGGTGGCGACCCGGCAGGAGCTGATCGCCCGGTACGCCGACACCATGTTCGCCGCCGAGGAGCCCTCGGTGATGCGCTTCTTCGAGCAGAACCAGACCGTGCTGAAGAGCCTCACCGCCGGGCAGCGGATGCGCGACCGGATGATGCGGCTGGCCCTGGCGCTGGCCCGGGGCGACGACTCACCGGGCGCCCAGCTACGCGCCTCGGTGGCGCTGTTCGCCGTGCACAGCAGCTGGTTCGCGATCCGCGGCCCGCACGTCACCGACGCCGAGCGGCGCAAGCTCGCCCTGGAGGTGGCCGACGAACTGCTCGCCAGGATCGGCGAGGGCTGAGCGTCAGGGGGTCGGCGAGGGCTGAGCGTCAGGGGGTCGGCGCGGGCAGTTCCCGGCGCAGGCCGAGCAGCTCCACCCCGGGCAACGGCGACCAGTCCCGCTCCGGCGTGCGGACGAAGCCCAGCCGCTCGTAGAGCCTCCGGCCGGCCTCGGCGAAACCGGCCCGGACACAGATCACCACCGCCGAGCAGCCCAGCCCGGTGGCGCGGGACAGGCAGGCCCGCACCAGCGCCGCGCCGGCTCCCCGGCCCTGGGCGGCCGGGTCCACCGCGAGCATCCGGAACTCGGCCTCGCCGGGGCCGCAGAGTTCGGCGTACGGGGTGCCGGGCAGCACGAACGTGACCGACCCGAGCAGCTCGCCGGTGGCCTCGTCCACGGCGACCAGCACCTCGCCACCGGCCGCCCGGGTCGCCACGTCGGCGAGCGCGACGGCGTAGCCGTTCTCCCCCTTGAGCTGCCCGTCGGCCTCGTACGCGGCGACGGTCAGCCGGGCCACCGCCGCGAAGTCGGCCTCGTCGGCCCGCCGGACCAGCAGGCCGGTCAACCGATCACAGCGATCAGGTCGCCGTCCTGCACCACGTCGCCCTCGCTGACCGCGAGCTGCTGGACGACACCGTCGGCCTCGGCGATGACCGGGATCTCCATCTTCATCGACTCCAGGATCACCAGGGTGTCCCCCTCGGCGACGGTGTCCCCGGCCGCCGCGACGACCTTCCACACATTGGCCACCATCTCGGCGCGGATCTCCTCGGCCATGTCGGACCTCCCTCTCCACCGGTGTGTCTGCGATCGGTATCCAATCATGCGCCGGCTCGTGGCGGGGGCGGAGTGGGTGACGGCGTACGACACGCGTCGCGCCCGGGACGGGACAGGGGTCGCGCGCGAGCACTGCCCCGGCGGACCACGCCGGACGCCGGCCGCACTAGCATCAGCGGGTCGGCCCGCGGGTGTCCGAGGGCCGGTATCCGACCACCGCCGCGTTCTCTCGCGGGCGGAAGTGACCAGCACCTGAGGAGGTCGACATGGCGAAGAAGTCCCGGAAGAAGAAGGCCCGGAAGAAGAGCAGCGCGAACCACGGCAAGCGCCCCAACTCCTGACCGGCGCGGCGGCCTGCCCGCCGCCCCCGGCCCACGGGGCCGGGACACGATGGTGGCCCGGGTCGACCGACCCGGGCCACCATCGTGTGGTCGTGGCGGGTACCCGTCAGTCGGCCAGCTCGCGCGACTCGGTCGGCTCGAAGACGATCAGCTCGGTGAGGCGGACCCGCAGCCGCTCGCGCAACTGCTCCGGCGCGGTCTCGTTGCCGCAGCACCGAGCCACCAGCGCCTTCACCTCCTGCTCAAGGCCGTACTCGCGCAGGCAGGGCCCGCACTCGTCGAGGTGGCGCCTGATCAGCAGGCGGCGCTCCTCGGCGCACTCCAGGTCCAGGTAGAGGTAGACCTCCGCGAGCACCTCGTGGCAGTCCGTCTCGTGCGGCTTCCCACAGCTCACGTCACACCTCCCGGCCGGCGGCGGCGGTCGAACCCTTGGCCGGCTGCGCAGCGGTGAAGCCGCGCTCGGCGGCGTACCGTTCGAGCAGCTTGCGCAGATTACGTCGGCCGCGGTGCAGCCGCGACATCACCGTGCCGATGGGGGTGCCCATTATGTCGGCCACCTCCTTGTAGGAGAAGCCCTCGACATCGGTGAGGTAGACGGCCAGCCGGAATTCCTCCGGCAACTGCTGGAGGGCCTGCTTGACGTCGCTGTCGGGCAGTCGGTCCAGCGCCTCGGTCTCGGCCGAGCGGAGCCCGCTGGAGGTGTGCGACTCGGCCTCGGCGAGCTGCCAGTCGGTGATCTCCTCGGTGGGCGCCTGGATCGGCTGGCGCTGCCGTTTGCGGTAGGAGTTGATGTAGGTGTTGGTCAGGATCCGGTACAGCCAGGCCTTCAGGTTCGTGCCCTGTTCGAACTGGTGGAAGGCCGCGTACGCCTTCAGGTACGTCTCCTGGACCAGGTCCTCCGCGTCGGCCGGATTGCGCGTCATGCGCAGCCCGGCGGCGTAGAGCTGATCGACGAAGGGCATCGCATCCCGCTCGAAGCGGGCCCTGCGCTCGTCCGTCTTCTCGGTGGTCAACCGCACATCCCCTCGCGTCGGATGCTTTCCCGCCGAGGATACGCGCCAGGGCCCGGGCGCAGATTCACTTTCGGCCGGTGTGCTGGTCCTCACCGCCGCGGGCCCGTCCGGCCGCGCCGGGGCGGGCCACTCCGGCGCCTTGAGCAGCCGTCTGAGCTGCCGCGCCTCCCGCTCGTCCCGTTCCCGGCTCCGTGTCTCGGTCGGCACCGGTCACACCCCCCTGAAGCAGAAATCTCGTCCGTGGGAGGTAACGCGGGCCGCCACGCCTGGCATTCCGGCCGATCGCCCCCGTTCCTGGTCCCGGCCCCGGCGAGCGCCGACGCTGGGACCAGGAAGGGCCTGGGAGGGACGGTGCCGGTCGCCAGGATCGGGCACCCGACACCACCGGAGACAACGACGCGTGCCGCTCCCGGTCACGGCCGCGCTCCGGTCCCGCCCGCCCGCGTCCGGGGGGTGGCGGGCGACCGGGGCCGCCGGTCAGGGCGACGCCCAGCCGCGCCCGCGCAGCCAGTCGATCACCACGGCGGCCGTGCCGGCCGGATCGTCGCGCAGGTCGTGCCGCTCGCCGGGGCGGACCACCACCCGGACCGGCGGGCCCGCCGCGGGCACGCCGAAGGGGTCCCGGTCGCCGTTGACCACCAGCGTCGGCAGGCCGGTGGCCAGTTCCGCCGCCCGGGAGCGCTCCGGCCGGCCCGGCGGGTGCAGCGGGAAGGCCAGCGCCAGCACCGCGTCCGCGCCGACGGCCACTGCGGTACGGCAGGCCACCCGGGCGCCGCTGGACCGGCCGCCCACCACCAGCGCCCGCCCGGCGGGGTGTCGCCGGCGCACCTCGGCCACGACCGCCGTCCACGCCTCGTCGAGGTGCCCGGCGGGGGCCGGGGCGCGCCGCCCGGCCACCCGGTACGGCTGGGTCACCCGGACCACGGCCACCCCGGCGGCGACCGCCGCGTCCCGGACCGCGACCAGGTCGGGCGCGCTGACATCGCCGCCCGCGCCGTGCCCGAGCACCAGCAGGGCGAACGGCGGGCCGGCCGGCAGGTCGGTGTCGACCCGGGCCGGCCCGCGTGGTGTCCCGATCTCGTCGTCGTGCCGCACGGGCCCATTCTGCGGGTCGGCGGGACGGCGCAGTGGGTCCGCCGCGGGATCGCGCCCCGGCCCGTACGCCGGGCACGGCGGACCACCAGGCCCTCGCCGGCACCGGCGAAGATCGCCGCGCCCTTGACGGGTCAGCTCAGCGGGACCAGGGTGAGCAGCCGGTCCCGCACCGGCGGGCCGGCCTCGTCGGCCGCGTCCGGGTCCGGGTCCACCTCGCTGCGCCAGGCGACCAGCATCGCCCGGCGCTCGCGCGGCGTGGTGCCGCCCCAGACGCCGTGGCAGTCGCCGACATCCAACGCCCAGGCCAGGCAGGATCCCTGTACATCGCAACTGCGACAGAGGGCCACCGCCACATCGGCCGGTTCGTTGGGCGCCGGAAAGAACGTCTCCGGATCCACACTCTGGCAGGTCCCTCTGGTCCGCCAGGCTTCGTCCTGTCGCCGTTCACGCAACGCCCGCAGCAGTCGCGGATCTCGTCGTGCGGCGGCCACCTCATGCGGGCGGGGCATACGCGCCCGTGTCATCCACCCACCTCCCCCGTGGGACCGGAAAGATCGATGGGCGGCGTTCGCACCGTGCGAATCGTCGCCCACTACCGGCGCTGTGTTGTATCGCACTTCCGGACACGGGGACAAGGGTCTCGCGGGAAGAATGACTAAAAAGGCGGTCGACGATCCGGCGCAACCCTGGCGAATCAGTCCGCGACAATGTGCTTCGTCGCTTGTCAGAAAAGCGTGATGTCCCCGGTCAGCGCGGTCTGCGCCGGCACCCGGGCGGTCAACTGCGGCCCGTCGTTGCGGACGTTGCCGACCGCCGACCCGACCGGCCGGACCTCCAGGCCGGCCAGCCAGTCGGCGGCGGGCGGGGCGAGCAGCACGGCCGGGTCGTCCACGGGCCCCAACCAGGACGCCCAGCGCTCCCGGGGCAGCAGCAGCGGCATCCGCTCGTGCACCTCGGCCAGTTCGCCGACGGCAGCGGTGGTCAGCACGCTGAACGTCAGCACGGGCCCGGCCGGCCCCTGCCAGGTCGTCCAGATGCCCGCCAGGGCGAGCACGGAGGCGTCGGCCGGGGTCATGTAGTAGGCCCGCCGGCCGCCCTCCGGCCGGCGGACCCACTCGTACCAGCCGTCGGCGGGGACCAGACAGCGGCGGCGGGCGAACGCGGGCGCGTACGCCCGGCTGGTGGCCACCGTCTCGGCCCGCGCGTTGATCATCCGGGCCCCGTCGCCCGGCGAGCGCGACCACGGCGGCAGGAACCCCCAGCGGCCGGCGGACAGGACCCGGTGCCCCTCGGCGGAGAGCCGGACCAGCGGCACGGCGGAGGTGGGCGCCACGTTGTGGCTCGACCGGACGCGGCCGTCGGTCTCGTCGTACGACTCGAACAGCCCGCTCAGCTCACCCGCGCCCCGGGTCGTCGCGTACCTCCCGCACATGGGGCACACGCTAACGTCCCGCGCCGCGTTCGGCTGTCCCGCCAACCGGGAGCGGACCCGCCGGCCCGCCGAGCCGGGGCGGGACACGGCAGAATGTCACCGTGGGGATTCCGACCGCGACCCGGCCGTTACAGCCGTGGACCGCTCCGACCGCGTCCGATCCGGTGGTGGCCACGCTGCGGCTGCCCGGCTCCAAGTCGATGACCGCCCGCGCGCTGGTGCTCAGCGCGCTGGCCAGCGGTCCCTCCACGCTGGCCGGGCCACTGCGGGCCCGGGACACCGAGCTGATGGCCGGCGGGCTGCGGGCACTCGGCGCGCACATGTCGATCGCGGACGACGACCGGTGGCTGGTCCGGCCGCACCCGCTGGCCGGCCCGGCACACGTCGACGTCGGCCTGGCCGGCACCATCATGCGGTTCGTGCCGCCGGTCGCCGGCCTCGCCGACGGGCGGGTCACCTTCGACGGCGACCCGCAGGCCCGCACCCGGCCGCTCGGCCCGCTGATCGGGGCGCTGCGCACCCTCGGGGTGCGGGTCGAGACCCCGACCACCGGCAGCCTGCCGCTGACCGTGTTCGGTGCCGGCCGGGTGGCCGGCGGCGAGGTGGTGATCGACGCCTCCGCCTCCAGCCAGCTCGTCTCCGGCCTGCTGCTGGCCGCGCCCCGCTTCGACCGGGGCGTGGTGGTCCGGCACGTCGGCCCGCCGGTCCCGTCCGCGCCGCACCTGCGGATGACCGTGCAGATGCTGCGGGCCGCCGGGGCGGCCGTCGACGACAGCGTCCCGGACGTCTGGGTCGTCGAGCCGGGTCCGCTGAGCGGGCGGGGCTGGGAGATCGAGCCGGACCTCTCCGGCGCGGTGCCGTTCTTCGCCGCCGCGCTGGTCACCGGGGGCGAGGTGACGCTGCGGGGCTGGCCGCGCAGCAGCGCCCAGCCGGTCGAGCAGCTCCGCGCCCTGCTGTCCCGGATGGGCGGCGAGGTGACCCTCACCACCACCGGCCTGACCGTGCGCGGCACCGGCACGGTGCACGGGATCGACGCCGACCTCTCCGACGTCAGCGAGCTGACCCCGGCGCTGACCGCGCTCGCCATGCTCGCCGACTCGCCGTCGCGGTTCACCGGCGTCGCGCACATCCGGGGGCACGAGACCGACCGGATCGCCGCGCTCGCCCGCGAGTTCGCCGGACTCGGCGCGGACCTCACCGAGTCCGCCGACGGGCTGGAGATCCGCCCCCGACCGCTGCGCGGCGGGACGTTCCGCACGTACCACGACCACCGGATGGCGCACGCCGCCGCGGTGACCGGGCTCGCCGTCCCCGGCGTCGAACTTGACGACGTGTCGTGCACCTCGAAGACCATGCCGGAGTTTCCGGCACTATGGTCGGCGATGGTGACCGGAAAGAGCTGACACGGCGGGGGGACGTCCTGGCGACCAAACGGCGGGAGTACGACGAGGACGACGTGCGGGTCCGGCCCGGGAAGTCCTCGCGCCCACGCACCCGGACCCGACCCCGGCACGAGGACGCGGTCGACGGCCTCGTCATCGCCGTCGACCGGGGCCGCTACACCTGCGTCCTGCCCGACGCCGGCCCGGACGCCCCGCTGGTGACCGCCATGCGGGCCCGGGAGCTGGGCCGCAAGTCGGTGGTGGTGGGCGACCGGGTGGGCCTGGTCGGCGACACCTCCGGGGCGGCCGGGGCGCTGGCCCGGATCGTCCGGATCGCCGAGCGCAGCTCGGTGCTGAGGCGCACCGCCGACGACGACGAGAACACCGCCGAGGGGCGGCTGGAGCGGGTCGTGGTGGCCAACGCCGACCAGCTCGTGATCGTCAGCGCGCTGGCCGACCCGCCGCCGCGAACCGGGTTCATCGACCGCTGCCTGGTGGCCGCGTACGACGCGGACATCGAGCCGCTGCTCTGCCTGACCAAGGCCGACCTGGCCGGCCCCGAGCAGGTGCTCGGGTACTACGCCGAGCTGGAGCTGCCGTACGTGCTGGTCCGACCCGACTCCGACCTCGACGCGCTGCGCGACCTGCTCGCCGGGCGGGTGTCGGTGCTGGTGGGGCACTCCGGGGTGGGCAAGTCGACGCTGGTCAACCGCCTCGTCCCGGACGCCGACCGGGCGGTGGGCGTGGTCAGCGCGATCGGCCGGGGCCGGCACACCTCGACCAGCGCGGTGGCCCTGCGGCTGCCGCCCCGCCCGGGCGGGGACACCGACCCGGGCTGGATCGTCGACACCCCGGGGGTGCGCAGCTTCGGGCTGGCGCACGTCTCGGCGGACAGCCTGCTGCACGGCTTCCCCGACCTGGTCGAGGGGACGGTCGACTGCCCGGTGAACTGCCCGCACACCGCCGACGAGGCCGGCTGCGCGCTGGACGCCTGGGTGGCCGCCGGCAAGGCCGACGCCCGCCGGCTGGCCTCGTACCGCCGGCTGCTGGCCTCCCGGTCCGGGGAGGGCGACGCGCGCGAGCCCGACCAGCGCAACCCCGGCGACCCGCTCGCCGGGTCGTGATCCGCCAGCCGGGCGCGACCCACCCGACCGGGCCAGACCTGGCCGCCGCTACCGTCTCCGGCATGACCGGGTACGCCGACGACCTCGCCCTCGCCCACCTGCTCGCCGACCGGGCGGACGAAATCTCCACGGCCCGGTTCCGCGCCCTCGACCTGCGCGTCGAGGCGAAGCCGGACCTGACCCCGGTCTCCGACGCCGACACCGCCGTCGAGCGGAAGATCCGCGCGCTGCTGACCGAGCGGCGCCCCGGCGACGGCCTGCTCGGCGAGGAGTACGGCGAGCAGCCCGCCGCCGGGCCGGGCGGGCGGCGCTGGGTGGTCGACCCGATCGACGGCACCAAGAACTTCGTCCGGGGGGTGCCGGTCTGGGCGACCCTGATCGCCCTGCTGGAGGGGGACCGCCCGGTGCTCGGGCTGGTCTCCGCGCCGGCGCTGGGCCGGCGCTGGTGGGCCGCCCTCGGCGAGGGCGCGTACGCGGGCCCGGACGCCGCCCACGGCG
Source organism: Micromonospora sp. MW-13 (assembly GCF_003434305.1). Classification (GTDB taxonomy): domain Bacteria; phylum Actinomycetota; class Actinomycetes; order Mycobacteriales; family Micromonosporaceae; genus Micromonospora. The sequence continues at coordinate 122,059 of NZ_QKKX01000005.1, read as the reverse complement.
CCCCGATCCGGGTCTCCGGGGTGAGCCGGCTCGCCGACGCCAGCTTCTGCTACTCGTCCCTGTCCGGCTGGGAGGACGCCGGCCTGCTGGAGCCGGTGCTCCAGCTCATGCGGGACACCTGGCGCAGCCGGGCGTACGGCGACTTCTACGGCTACATGCTGCTGGCCGAGGGGGCGCTGGACGTGATGGTCGAGCCGGAGCTGTCCCTGTGGGACGTGGCCGCGCTGGTGCCGATCGTCACCGAGGCGGGTGGGACGCTCACCGACCTGGCCGGCCGGCCCGCCCCCGGCGGCGACGCGGCCGGGGAGCACAGCGCGGTGGCCAGCAACGGCCGGCTGCACGCCGACGTCCTGGGCAGGCTGGGTCGGCCGGCCGCGCGCTGAACGCCGCCAGCCTCTATCCTCGCCAGGTGGTGTCCTCCGGTTGGTGCTTCCTGGCGGCGATGATCGTCGCGTACGGCATCGCCAACCTCCTCCAGTCCGTCGCCGCGGCGCGGACCACCCTGCACCACACCTTCGACCCCGGGCTGCTGCTGCGGCTGGCCGGCCACCGCACGTACCTGGTCGGGCTGGGCTGCCAGGTCGCCGGCTTCGTGCTGGCCTTCCTGGCCCGCCGGGACCTGCCCCTGTTCCTGGTCCAGGCCAGCGTGGCGGCCGGGCTGGGGGTGACCGCCATCCTCGGCGTGCTGGTGCTCAAGTGGCGGCTGCCGAGGGCGGAGATCGGGCTGCTGGCGCTGCTCTTCGCCGGGATCACCGGCCTGGTGCTGTCCGCGCAGCCGGCACCGTCCCGGCAGCTCGGTACCGCCGGCCTGGTCGCGCTCGCCGTGGCGCTGGCGGTGATCGCCGTGGTCGGCGTCTTCGCGGTACGCCTGCACGGCGCGCCCGGCTCGGTGGCGCTCGGCTCGCTCGCCGGACTGGCCTTCTCCGCCGCCGCGGTGGCGGCCCGCCCACTCGCCTCCGCCACCACCGTGGAGGGGTTCGTCCGGGACCCGCTGCTCTACCTGCTGGTGGCCCACTCGGTGGTCGGCCAGCTCCTGCTCGGCCTGGCCATGCAGCGCGGCTCGACCACGGCGGCGGTCGCCGCGATGGACGCGGCCGGGGCGGTGCCCGCCGCGATCGTGGGGCTGCTGCTGCTCAACGACAAGATCTGGCCCGGCCGGGAGTGGCTGGCCGCGCTCGGTTTCCTGACCACGCTGGCCGCGGTGATCGGCCTGACCAGGTACGCCGAGCCGCAGCACCACCACGAGGTGGCCCGGGAACACGACCGGGGTTTGCTGCCCGCCCGAGCCCCGGCCCGGCGGGCGGCCGGCGACCGCTACGCCGCTTCGACCGGCCGGCGCCGGCCGACCACCCGCTCGTAGAGCCGCTCCAGCGCGCCGGCCGTCCGGTCCCAGGTGTAGCTGCACCGCACCCGGTCCACCGCGGCGTGCCCGTAGGCGAACCGGCCGGCGTTGTCGGCGAGCAGCCGGCGCAGGGTCACCCCCAGGGCCCGGACGTCGCCGGGGGGCACCAGCTTCCCGGTGACCTCGTCGACCACGGCGTCGGCGATGCCGCCCATGGCGTACCCGACGACCGGCACGCCGCAGGCCATCGCCTCCAGCGACACCCGGCCGGCCGAGGAGTAGTGCGGGGTGCAGGCCACCACGTCGGCCGAGCGGTACCAGGTGGCCATCTGGTCGTGCGGCACCGCGCCGACGAGCTTCACCTGGTCGGCCATGCCGGTGCGCTCGGCCAACTCGCGCAGGCGGCGGGCCTCGGCGTGGTGCGTGAGCTGGTCGACCGGCGGCCCACCGGCGATCACCAGTTCGGCGTCGCCGACCAGCCGCATCGCGCGGACCAGGTCCTCCTGCCCGTGCCCGGGCGACAGTCCGCCGACGGAGAGGATCCGGGGGCGCTGGTCGCGCGGGGCCGCCTCCCCGTCGGGGTGGAACTGCTCGGTGTCCACCCCGGCGGGCACCATCGCCACGGACGTGCGTTGCAGCCCCATCCGGGTCAGCTCGTCGACCTCGTCGTTGCACTGGGCGACCGCGATGTCCACCGCCCGGGTCAGGGCCCGCTCCAGCGGGATCCGGGTGCCCGGCCCGTCGTAGCGGGGGCCGAGGTGGCGAAGCTGCTCCACGCCGAGGGAGTGGAAGGTCTGCACGACCGGGATGTCGGTCTCCCGTACGGCCTGCGCGGCGGCCAGCCCGCCAACCCAGTAGTGCCCGTGCACCACGTCCGGAATCCACCCGCCGGACCACCGGTCGGCCAGCCAGCGGCCGAACTCGGCCACGTGCGGGACCAACTCGGCGGTGGGCGTCGGGGCGGCCGGGCCGACCGTGGCCCGCTCCACCCGGTAGCCGTCGCGCTCCAGCGTCGCCGGCAGCGCCGGATCGTCACGGCGCTCGTACACATGCACGTCGTGGCCGCGACCGGCCAGTTCGGCGGCGACCCGCGCGATGTGGTCGCGCGTGCCGACCACCGGACCGTCGGCGGACCGCGACGGGCCGGAGTGCGCGCACACTAGGCCGACGCGCATGGGTCACCTCCACGCGTTTGCTGAGCTGGTGGTCCTCCCGGTCAGAGGGTCCCATTAACCGCGACTCCGGGCAGCGAAACCTGGCAAGTCGGAAACGTACGACCGGCCGGGACCGGGCCGGGCGGGACGAGACGGGGCGGGAAGGGGCGCGCCGTGACGGCCGGGACGGCTATCCGACCTGGGCCGGCGGCATGAGCGGGCGCGTCGAGGGTACGGGCGAGGAATGCCTCTCTCCCGCAGCCTCGACGACGCGAGCATCGTGCTCACCGGTGCCTCCAGCGGCATCGGCACGGCGACCGCGTACGCGCTGGCCCGCCGCGGCGCGGCCGTGGTGCTGGCGGCCCGCAGCGAGGAGGCTCTGGAGCGGGTGGCGTCCCACTGCCGTGAGCTGGGCGGCCGGGCGCTGGCCGTACCCACGGACGTCACGGACCCGGTGGCCGTGGAACGCCTCGCGGCTCGCGCGGCGGAGGAGTTCGGCCACCTCGACGCCTGGGTCAACAACGCGGCGGTCAGCGCGGTGGGACTCTTCGACGAGATCCCCGTCGGGGAGTTCCGCCGGGTGCTGGAGGTGAACCTGCTCGGTGCCGCGTACGGGATGAAGGCGGCCCTGCCGTACCTCGACGCGGCCGGCGGCGGGGTGCTGGTCAACAACGTCTCCGTGCTGGCCGAGGTGGCGATGCCCTACCAGTCGGCGTACAACGCCACCAAGCACGGGATCCGGGGGCTGGCCGACACGGTCCGGCAGGAGCTGCGGGTCACCGGTCGGGGGAACATCTCGGTCTGCACGGTGCTGCCGGCCTCCACCGACACCCCGTTCTTCCGGCACGCCGCCAACCACACCGGCCGGGAACTGGTGCCGCCGCCACCGGTGTACTCGCCGGAGGTGGTGGCCGAGACCATCGTGCGGGTGCTGCGCCGGCCCCGCCGGGAGGCGTACGCCGGGGGCGCCGCCCGGCTGATCGGCGCGCAGTGGCGGCTCGCCCCGGCGCTGGCCGAGCGGGCCCTCGGCTGGTACGCCCACCGCACCCAGTTCGGGCCCGCCGGCCGGCTGGACAGCGCCGGCAACGTCTTCGTCGCCGACGCGGCGGCCGAGCGGGACGGCGGGTGGCACGGCCGGCGGCGACAGCTCGTCCGGATGACCGCCGCGGTCGGGCTCGCCGCCGGCACCGCGGTCGGCACGATGGCGGCGATGCACCGCCGGACCCGGATGAACCGCTGATGAATCGCCCTGATCGGCCGGATGCGGGCGACACCACCGGCGTGCAGAATGGGACGGTCATGCCGACCGACCTGCGCTGCCTGGTGGAGACGGACGAGTCGTCCGGCTTGTTCCGGTTGTCCGGCGTGCTCGATTCAGCCGCCACCGACGCCGTACGCGACGCGCTGCTCCTGCGGCTCTGCGACCGGCCCGGCCCGGTGGTGGTCGACCTGTCCCGGCTGCGGATGATCGATCCCGCCGCCCGACGGGTCTTCGCCGAGGTGCGCCGCGAGGTCGCCGACTGGCCAACGGCGGACGTGCTGGTCCTCGACCCCACCGGGGCGGCGGCCGGCGACGGGCTGGCGGTGTACCGGACCCTCGACGAGGCGACGGCGGCGCTGGCCCGGGCCCCGATGGCCGCGGCGACCACCATGGAGCTGGCCCCGGTCGTCGGCGCCGCGCGGCAGGTCCGGATGCTGGTCACCGACGGCTGCGCCCGGTGGGGGATCGGTGCGCTGGCCGAGGCGGGTTGCATCGCGGCGACCGAGATGGTCAACAACGTGGTCGCGCACGCCCGCACCGGGATGACCGTCCGGCTGGCGCCCCGCGGCGGCACGCTGCACATCGGCGTACGCGACCACTCCCGGCGGCAGCCGGCGTACCGCGGATTCGCCCCGGTGGACACGGCGGGCGGCCGGGGCCTGCTGCTGATCGACACCGTGGCCCAGCGCTGGGGCAGCACCCTCCTACCCGACGGCAAGCTCGTCTGGGCCGTCCTGCCCCCCACCCCCCTCCCCCACTGACCCAGTGCCGCCCCACCCCGTGCCACCCCACCCCGCCCCGTGCCACCCCGCCCCGCCCCGTCGATCATGGACTTGTGGTGGCCGTTTCATGCCGCTTCACGGCTTTCGCCGGGCACCACGACTCCATGATCGACGAGGGCGGAGGTGGGTCGGGTGGGGAGACAGGTGGGAGACGAGTGCGGGGGTCGGTTACGGGCGGTGGGCAGCGGGTAGTGATCAGCCATGCGTGACGACGAGTACCCGACCCCCGTTTCCGATCCCGAGGCCGAGGGCCTGCCCGACACCGCCGACGACGACTCGACGGCCAACGACGACGTCGAGACCGGTCGTGAGGCGGACGGCCCGGAGCCGGCCCAGCTACCCGGGGACCGCACGCCGGTGGCGGTGGACCGGTACGGCACCACCGCCGAGGAGCAGCTCGACGGCGAGTCGCTGGACTACAAGCTCCATCGGGAGAGCTACGAGCGCCCCGCCGACGACCCGCTGGCCGGCCCGGTCGACCCGGACATCGCCGCCGAGGCCGACAGCGAGGAGCAGGCGGCCCAGGCGCAACTCGACGCCGACGTGATCGACCCGGGTCCGACCTCCGACCCGCACTCCCCGGTCTCCCTGTACGACCACGGCCAGCTCGGCAGCGTCGCCGACGCCGAAGTCGGGCGGCTGGTGGAACCGGACGAGGGGGCGCACAGCGACCTGGAGACCGACAACGTCGCGTACGACGCCGGGTCGGCCGGGGGCGGGGCGAGCGCCGAGGAGCTGGCGATCCACGAGACCCGCCCGCCCGAGTCGCACTGAGCGGACCAGAAGCGGCAGAACCCGCAGGAGCGGGGTCACCGCCCCGCTGGCACTCCTGCGGCGATCAACCAGTCGCGCACCTGCTGGACCGGAACGGGCTCGCCGCCGGCCAGCGACCGGAGTTCGGCGGCGACGCTCCGGTGCCTGGCCGGCGTTCCGTGAAGAACCCGCTGGTTCAGCATCGCTGCCCGGGCCGACTCGGCGTCGAGATGCTTGCAGAAGACCTGGGACCGTGCCAGGGCGCCTCCCGAGTACGCTCGACGGTGGAGCCGGGTGTTGGGAAGGATCCTGCCGAGCGACCTCGCCACCGATGCCCGCATGTGCCACGGGGGTGTGCCGACATATGGCGGAGCAGACGATCGTCGTTCGTGATGCCGTGCCAACGGATGCCGACGCCATGGGCCGGGTGCAGGGTGAGGCGTGGCGGGTCGGCTACGCCGATGTCTTCGAGCCCGGATTTCTCGTCACCGCAGTTGAGCAGCGCCGGGCCGGCTGGGGCCGGCTCTTCGCGCAGCGGCGGATACAGCAGAGCCGCGTGCTGGTGGCCGAGATCGACGGCACGGTGCGGGGACTCGCCCGGTTCGGGCCCGTCGACGATGACTCCGGCGCCTGGGAACTCTTCGCGCTCTACGTCGAGCCGTCATGCTGGGGGACGGGGGTGGCCACCGCCCTGATCAGCCGGATGCACGACGAGCTGCGGCAGGCCAGCCTCCGCGAGGCGACGCTGTGGACGCTAGCCGCAGCGCGCCGGGCCCGGCGGTTCTACGAGAAGTCCGGCTGGGAGCTGACGTCCGCGCACCGGGAGCGGGACTTCGGCGACGGCGTCGCCCGGGCCTTGGTGCGGTACCGCCTGCCTGGCTCTCGGACCAGGGCGGCCGACCCTGTCCCGGCATCCGACGGCAGCTGCCAGTAGCGCCGCGGCTAGCACGACGAACCCCCGGTCTATCCGGTGCCGGCGCTCAGGACGTCAGTCGTCCAGCCCCCGCTCTATGGCGTACCGGGTCAGCTCGACCCGGTTGTGGAGTTGGAGCTTGCCGAGCGTGTTCTGCACGTGGTTCTGCACCGTCCGGTGGGAGAGCCCCAGCCGCTCGGCGATCTGCTTGTACGACATCCCCTTGGCGACCAGGCGCAGCACCTCGGTCTCCCGGTCGGTGAGCCGGGGCGCCGTGTCGTCCCGGGTCGCCGGGCCGGCCGCCAGCCGCCGGTACTCCCCCAGCACCAGCCCCGCCAGGCTCGGCGTGAAGACCGGTTCGCCGGCCGCCGTGCGGCGCACCGCGTCCAGGAACTCGGCCGGGGCGGCCGACTTGACCAGGTAGCCGGTGGCGCCGGCCTTCACCGCGTCCAGCACGCTCTGCGGCTCGCCGCTGGCCGACAGCATCAGCACCCGCACCTCGGGCAGCGCGGCGCGCAAGCCGCGGATCACCTCGACCCCGGAGACGTCCGGCAGTTGCAGGTCGAGCACGACCACGTCGGGGCGGGCCGCGGCGGCCACCCGGACGGCCTGCCGCCCCTCCCCGCTGGTCGCGACCACCAGGTGCCCGGCCTCGGTGAGGTCGCGGGCCACCCCCTCACGCCACATCGGGTGGTCGTCGACCACCATCACCCGGACGCCGGTGCTCATCGCCCACTCCTCGGCACGCTCAGCTCGATCTCGGTCCCCGCGCCGGTGGTGGAGACGATCCGCACCTCGCCGCCCAGGTCGGCGACCCGGCCCCGGATGGACTGCGCCACTCCCAGCCGCCCCTGCGCCGCGGCCTCGGCCAGCCGCCCCGCCGGGATCCCCGGCCCCTCGTCGCGTACCGAGACGGTCACCGTCTCCCCCTCGTCCTCGATCAGCACCCAGGCCCGACCGCCGGCGTGCCGGGTCACGTTGTCCAGGGCCGCGCCCACGGCGGCCGCCAGCTCGGCGGCCACCCACCTGGGCAGCGGAACCGGGGTGGCCGGCGCGGAGACCGCGACCGCCGCCGAGGCATACCGGTCGAGCATGGCCCGCAGGTCGCGGGGGTTTCCGTCCCCGGCCGGCGCGACGGCGCCCGCCCGCCCGATGAGGGCGCGCAGGGCGGCCTCCTGCTCCCCGGCCAGCCGGGCCAGCTCGCCGGCCTCCCCGTCGAGGTGCGCGCCGCGCCGCTGCACCAACGCCAGGACCTGGAGCACCGAGTCGTGGATGTCCCGGGCGAGCCGTTCCCGTTCCCGGGTCGCCGCCTCCAGCTCGACCGCCCGGTGCAGCCGTTGCTCGGCGGTCACCGCGAGCCGGGCGACGTGCCCGACCACCGCGCCGGCCAGCAGCAGCAGGATCGCCCCGGTGAGGGTGGACTGGCCGATCCGGTCCCGGGTCGCCAGGTCGACCCCGCCGACCAGCAGCGCGGCCACCGTGCCCCGACGCCGGCCGCCGGAGACCGCCCAGGCGAGCACCGGCCCGGCCAGCCAGACCACCGCGAGGCTGGGGGCGCCGGTGGAGAGCGCCGCCCGCCCCTCCACCCACGGACTGACCAGCAGGACCCCGAGCACGACCGCGAGGTCGGCCACCAGCAGCGGCCAGCCCCGCCAGGCCGGACGGGCGTAGCCGAACGCGGTGGTCACCGTCCAGCCGAGCATCGCGAGCAGGACCACCCCGGCCAGCACCGGGTGGGCGTACCGGTCGGCGTCGCGCAGGACCAGCAGGCCGACGTACGCCAGGGCGGCGAACCGGAACACCGCGACGGCCCGCCAGAGCGGGACCTCGAATCCACCGGGCGGCGACGGCACGTCCGTCACGATGCCACAGCCCGGTACGGGGCCGGCAGGGGTGCCGGATGCGCGACCCCCAATCCTGGCGTACGGTGGAAAAGCCGCAAATCCGGTCCACGACCCACCCCGGACGGGGCCATGACGAACGCAGAACTGCCCGCACCGCGTACGGTTGTGCCCATCGACACTTCCCTCCTGATCGCCGAGGCCTTCGACCAGGCACAGGTGACCGAGTTGCGCCACTCGGTCGCCTCCTGCGCGCACGCGTCGGGCCTGGACGGGCAGCGCCTCGACGACTTCGTGCTGGCGATCAACGAGCTGATCACCAACGCGGTCCGGCACGGCGGCGGGCGGGGCTGGCTGCGGCTGTGGCAGCAACCCGGGCGGCTGGTCTGCGAGGTCGCCGACAACGGCCGGGGGATCAGTGCCCGGCGGCTCGACGACCGCGACCGCCCCGCCCCCGACACCGCCGGCGGCTGGGGCCTCTGGCTGGCCCGCGAGCTGAGCGACGCCATGGAGGTGGAGACCGGCGCGGCCGGCACCACGGTCCGGATCACCGCCGCCATCGGCGTCCGCGAGCGCGCCGTGGAATGATCGCCGTCGCGGTCCCGGCCCGGCCGGGGGCGCCGCCGGCCGGGCTCAGCCGAACAGGGCGCTGACCGACTCCCCGTTGTGGATCCGGCGCATCGCCTCGGCCAGCGCCGGCGCGACGGAGAGCACCTCCAGCTTCGGCACCCGCTTCTCCGCCGGGATCGGCACCGTGTTGGTGCAGACGATCTCCAACACCCCGTCCTGCTCGCAGAGCCGCTCCAGCGCCCCGCTGGAGAACAAGCCGTGGGTGCAGGCCAGCCGGATCGAGCGGACCTTCAGCTCGCGCAGGTGGGCCATCAGCTCGATCACCGTGCTGCCCTTGGCGATCTCGTCGTCGAGCACGATCACGTCCCGGTCGGCCACCTCACCGATCACCGTACTGATCTTGACCAGGTCATCGCTGAACCGCTGCTTCGCGCCGGCCGCGACCGGGGTGCCGAGCATCCGGGCGAAGGCGGCGGCCTCCTTGGCGTTGCCCAGGTCGGGCGAGACCACCACGGCGTTGCTCAGGTCGTACCGCCGGAAGTGGCCGGCCAGCTCCCGCAGCGCGTGCAGATGGTCCACCGGGACGCTGAAGAACCCGTGCACCTGCGGCGAGTGCAGGGTCAGCGCCAGCACCCGGTCCGCGCCGGCCGAGGTCAGCAGGTCGGCGACCAGCCGGCCGCCGATCGAGATGCGCGGCGCGTCCTTCTTGTCCGACCGGGCGTACGCGTAGTGCGGCAGCACCACCGTGATCCGGCCGGCCGACGCGCCCCGGGCCGCGTCGATCATGAGTAGCAGCTCGACCAGGTGCTCCTGGGTCGGCGGCACCAGCGGCTGGATCAGGAAGACGTCCCGCTCCCGGCAGTTCGCCTGCAACTGCACCTCCAGGCAGTCGTTGGCGAACCGGGACACCCGCACGGGGTGCAGCGGCACCCCGAGGTGGGCACAGATCTCGGCGGCGAGGTCGGGATGGGCGGTTCCACTGAAAACGGCGATGTCGCGCACGTTGACCGATCGTACGGCCGGCGGTGGCCGGCGGACGCGCGGCCGGCCGGGTACGGTGCTGCCGTGACCGGAGCGTACGTCGCCGCCATCGACCAGGGCACCACCTCGTCGCGGTGCATCGTGTTCGACCGGGCCGGGGAGATCGTCGCCGTGGCCCAGCGCGAGCACCGGCAGATCTTCCCCCGGCCCGGCTGGGTCGAGCACGACGCCGAGGAGATCTGGGACAACGTCCAGCTCGTGGTGCGGGAGGCGCTGGACGCCGCCGGCACCGGCCCGGAGGGGCTGGCCGCGGTCGGCATCACCAACCAGCGGGAGACCACCGTGGTCTGGGACCGGGCCACCGGCCGCCCGGTCGCGAACGCCGTCGTCTGGCAGGACACCCGCACCGGTCCGCAGCTACGCGCGCTGGCCGAGGCGTACGGCGAGCAGCGGCTGCGCGCCCGCACGGGGCTCACCCTGGCCACCTACTTCGCCGGGCCGAAGCTGCGCTGGCTGCTCGACCACGTCGACGGGCTGCGCGAGCGCGCCGAGCGGGGCGAGGTGCTGTTCGGCACGATGGAGAGCTGGCTGATCTGGAAGCTGACCGGCCGGCACGTCACCGACGTGACCAACGCGAGCCGGACCATGCTGATGGACCTGGAGACCCTCGACTGGGACCCGGAGTTGCTCGACGCGCTCGGTGTGCCGGCCGCGATGCTGCCGGAGATCCGCTCGTCGGCCGAGGTGTACGGCACCGCCGACGGGCTGCTCGCCGGGGTGCCGGTGGCCAGCGCCCTCGGCGACCAGCAGGCCGCCCTGTTCGGGCAGACCTGCTTCCAGCCGGGCGAGGCGAAGTGCACGTACGGCACCGGCAGCTTCCTGCTGCTGAACACCGGCGCGAGCGCGGTCACCTCGACGCACGGCCTGCTGACCACGGTCGCCTACCGCATCCACGGCCAGCCGGCCGCGTACGCCCTGGAGGGGGCGATCGCGGTCACCGGCTCGCTGGTGCAGTGGCTGCGGGACAACCTCGGCCTGATCTCCACCGCCGCGGAGGTGGAGGACCTGGCCCGCACGGTCGACGACAACGGCGGCTGCTACGTGGTACCGGCGTTCTCCGGGCTGTTCGCCCCGCACTGGCGCAGCGACGCGCGCGGGGTGGTCGCCGGGCTGACCGGTTACGTCACCAAGGGGCACCTGGCCCGGGCCGCGCTGGAGGCGTCCGCCTGGCAGACCCGCGAGGTGGTCGACGCGATGAACGCCGACTCGGACGTGGCGCTGCGCCGGCTGCGGGTGGACGGCGGGATGACGGCCAACGGCCTGCTGATGCAGTTCCTCGCCGACGTGCTGGACGTGCCAGTGGTCCGCTCCCGGATCACCGAGACCACCTGCCTCGGCGCCGCGTACGCGGCCGGGCTCGCCGTCGGCTTCTGGCCGGACCTGGCCATCCTGCGCGCCCAGTGGAGCTCCGACGCCCAGTGGACCTCCACGATGGACGCCGAGCACCGCGAGCGGGAGCTGCGCCAGTGGCGCAAGGCCGTCCAGCGCACCCTCGACTGGGAAGACTGACCGCCCTCAAGATCGTCTGTCGCTGGGCGGCGCGTCACCCGGCGTGTCGTCTCGTTGATCGACAGACGATCAAGAAAGAGCCGGTGGGGAGGACGAATGTTCAGCCCGCCTTGACCAGGTCCACGAAGGAGCGCCAGGCGGGCGGGGCGAACGTCAGGGTCGCGCCGTCGCGGTCCTTCGAGTCGCGCACCAGGACCCGGCCGGGCAGATTGTCGGCGACCTCCACGCAGGTGTCGCCGCCGTTGCCGGACCGGGTCGACACTCGCCACCGAGGGGTGGGGGCACTGTTCACAGCTCGCTCACCAGCTTCCCGATCAGCTCCAGCGAGGCGCCCTCGGAAAGGGCCTCGCCGAGCAGCGTGTCCCACATCGACCTGAGTGTATCGATCGCGCCCGGCCGGTCCATCACCTGACCGAAGACCCCGTCCACGTAGGCCACCTCGTCGCCGTCGGGCAGGGTGGCCAGCACGAAGCCGCCGGCCAGCCCGGGATGCGCGCCGGCACCGGCCGGGACGACGTAGAGCCGAACGTGCGGCAGCGCGGACCACTCGACCAGGCGCTCCAGTTGGGCGCGCTGGACATCCGGGCCGCCGACCACCCGGCGCAGGGCAGCCTCGTCCACGACGGCGGTGAACCGCCTGGGGGCGGGCCCGTCGATCAGCTCCTGGCGGGCCATCCGGCCGGCGACGAGCTGCCCCACCTCGGCCGGGGTGTGGATGCCCTGCCCGGTCAGCACCGCCCGCGCGTACTCCTCGGTCTGGAGCAGCCCCGGCACCAGCGACGGCTGGCACGTACGCAGGGCGACGGCATTGGCCTCCACGGCCCGCCACGGGGCGAACCAGACCGGCGACTGCTGCCGGTTGGCGGCGGCCAGCAGCTCGGCGAGCAGGCCGGCGGTGGCGAGCGCCTCGTCCGCCGCCGCGGCGAAGTCCGGCGTCGGCCGCCGCCGGCCGGTCTAGATCGCCGCGATGGTGGACGGGCTCCACCTGATCAGCTCGGCGAGCGCCTCCTGGGAGACGCCCGCGCTGGCCCGGGCAGCCTTGAGAGCCCGGATCCACATGTCGTCGTTCATGTGACCATCCCGAAATCGTGCGAGCACCGAGGGTGATGACTGCATCCTCGGTGCTTACCCGGCCCCGGTTCAGCAGGAGCGGCGAAAACGCGGTTACGGGTCGCGGTCAGGCCCAGGTGTTGCCGGTGAGCTTCTCGTAGACCTCGACGTAGCGGGCCCGGGTCGCCTCGATCACCTCGGCGGGCACCTCGGGGGCCGGCGGCTGCTTGTCCCAGCCGGCGGCGGTCGCCCAGTCCCGGACGTACTGCTTGTCGTAGGAGAACTGCGCCCGGCCCGGCTGGTACGACTCGGCCGGCCAGAACCGGGACGAGTCGGAGGTGAGCACCTCGTCGCCGAGGACCAGGGTGCCGTCCGCCGCCCAGCCCAGCTCGATCTTGGTGTCGGCGACCAGGATGCCCCGCTCGGCGGCGAGCTCCGCGCCACGGCGGTAGACGTCGATGGTGATCTGCCGCAGCCGCTCGGCGGTCTCCGCGCCGACCTTGTCCACCACCTGCTGGTAGGTGATCGGCTCGTCGTGCTCGCCCCTGGGCGCCTTCGTCGACGGGGTGAAGATCGGCTCCGGCAGGATCGACGCCTCGACCAGCCCGCGGGGCAGCTCGACGCCGGAGACCGCGCCGGTGCGCTCGTACTCGGCGAGGCCGCCGCCGGTGAGGTACCCCCGGGCGACGCACTCGACCGGGACCATCTCCAACCGCCGGCAGCGGATCGCCCGGCCGGCGAACTCCGCCGGCACGTCGGTGGCGGAGACGACGTGGTTCGGCACCAGATCGGCGAGCTGCTCGAACCACCACAGCGACAGCGCCGTCAGCAGCCGGCCCTTGTCGGGTACGGGGGTCGGCAGCACCACGTCGTAGATCGAGATCCGGTCCGAGGCGACCAGGATCAGGTCCTCGCCATCGGCGTAGACGTCCCGGACCTTGCCCGAGTGCAGAAGTTCCACGCGCCCTAGTACACCACGGCCCCCCGGGACGCCTGGGTGCCGGCCACCCGGGAGGGCCCACCGGCCCCCTGCAGGCCGGCCCGGGTCGGGACGACGGGAGGGTCAGGGCGACGGGAGGGTCGGGGCGACGGGAGGGGCCGGGCGACGGCCGCCGGCGAGGCCGGCCGATCTCCCGGTCGCCTCGGCCCGATCCCCGGCCGGACGGCCGTTGACACCCGCCCGCGCCGGCTGTGTAAATGGTCCGACCGCCCACCGGACGACCAGGAGAGTCCCCGTGCCCACCGCCCGTCCCCCGCTCCCCCACTCCGGTGCCGACCCGGGCCGCCGGCGACTGCTGGGGGCACTGCTCGGGGCGCCGCTCGCGGTGCCCGGCCTGGCCGGATGCGGCGGCGGCGAGGAGGAGACGCCCGTCGACGACGGGCTGATCGAGCTCTCCGTCTTCTGGTACGGCAGCACGAAGCGGGCCGAGCTGACCGAGAAGGCGCTGCGGCTCTACTCCGCGCGCAACCCCCGGGTCAGCTTCCGGGTCACCTGGCAGGGCCTGGACGGCTACTACGACCGGCTGGCCACCCAGGCGGCCGGCGGGAACGTGCCCGACCTGATCCAGGTCGACGACACCGTCCTCACCGAGTACGCCCGGCGGGGCATCCTGCTCGACCTCGGCGGGTACGCCGCCGACCACCGGCTCGACCTGCGCGGGCTCCCCCCGGGCCTGGTCCGCTACGCCGAGGTCGACGGCCGCACCATGGGCGTGGCGGCGGCCCAGACCAGCGCCGCCGTGGTCTACAACCGCGCCCTGCTACGCCGGCTGGGCGTCCCGGAGCCCCGCACCGGGATGTCCTGGCAGGAGTACGTCGACTGGGCGGCCCGGGTCACCCGGGCCGCCGACGGCCGGGTCGCCGGCACGATGGACCCGTCCGGGGACCACCGGGCGCTCTGGCTCTGGCTGCGGTCCCGGGGCGGCGAGCTGTACCAGGGCCGGCAGCTCGGCTTCGGCGCGAGCGACCTGGTCGACTGGTTCGAGCTGTGGCAGGCCGCCCGGACCCGCAAGGCCACCCCGAGCGCCGCACTGGTCGACCAGGCCGACAACGGCGAGACGAACCGGCAGTTGGTGGTCACCGGGCACACGGCCGCCTCGTTCGCGTGGGCCCACCAGTTCCCCGAGCTTCAGCGCTACACCAACGACGAGCTGGCGATGGCCGCGTTCCCCGGCCCGCCGGGCGCGCAGTGGGCGCGGGCGTCGATGTACTGGGCGGCGTTCCGCGGCACCCGGCGACCCGACGTCGTGGCCGAGGTGATCAACTTCCTCACCACGAACATGGGGGCGGGCCTGGCACTGGGCCAGGAGCGGGGGGTCAATCCGAACCTCGCCATCCGCCGGTACGTCGAGGAGAGCGTGACCGACGCCGGGCAGCAGCGCGCCGCCGCCCTCGCCGCCGCCCTCGCCGACGGGCTCGGCCCCGCGCCCAGTCCGCCCCCGAAGGGGCACGCCCGGGTGCGGGCCCTGCTCGTCGCCACGGCCGAAGGGATCCTGTCCGGCCGGTCCGGCATCCGCCCGGCGACCTCCCGGTTCATCGCCCAGGCCAACGCCGCGCTGGCCGAGTGACCCGACCCGCCGCCCTCAGCGTGGCGGACGGTTTCGCCGGTTGCGCATCAGCAGTAGCACCAGCACGACGATCCCGCCGACGACGACCAGGCAGCAGAGCAGCCCCAGGAAGCCGACGCCGCCGCCCCGGGAACGCCGCTTGGCGGCCTCGACCACCAGGTCGCCGGGACCGGTGGACGCCCAGGCCGCGACCGGGACGAAGACCGACAACACGACCGCACCGAGGACCGCGCTCAGCCGGCCCCACCACTTGTTCCACGAAGACATGCCCCCATCCTCGCCGAGCGGCGCAACAGCGGCACCCGGGACGGGCGGGATTCACCGGCGCACTCCGGGCGGGCCGCCGCCGCCGGGACGCGGGACGGGAGATGCAGAAGGGCCCGGAGTTTCCTCCGGGCCCTTCCGGCTCGTAGCGGGGACAGGATTTGAACCTGCGACCTCTGGGTTATGAGCCCAGCGAGCTACCGAGCTGCTCCACCCCGCGTCGGCTCGTTAACCGTAGCGCACCGCCCGGGCCACGCGCAAAACGACCCCACCCCGGCGGCTCCCGCGCAGGTCAGCCACCCGTCGACGCCGAGGGCGACGGGGCGGGACTGCCGCTCGGCGAGGCGCCCGGCGTCGGCGCGGCCGGCGTGGCCGCCCGCTGCGCCTGCTGGAAGGCCGTCATCGCGTCGTCCAGGGCCTTGAGCGCCCGGCCGTACCGCTCGAAGTCGCCGGACGTCTGCGCGGCCTTGACCTCGGCGATGGCCGCCTGCACCTTGCCCGCCGCCTCGGCCAGCTCGCCGGTCAGCGGCGGCGGGTTGGTCCCGCCGCCGGGCGGCGTCTCGCCGGACGGCGGTGGGGTGGTGCCCTGGGCGGCCTGCTTGCCCTGCTCGACAAGCTGCTTGATGCCGTCGGTGAGGTTGTTGGCCAGCACCACGTACGAACCGCCGTCGCCGTACGACAGCAGCACCTTCTGCAACAGCGGATACGCGTCCTGCTGGTTGCTCTTCACGTAGACCGGCTCGACGTAGAGCATCCCGTTGCCGAAGGGCAGCGACAGCAGGTTTCCGTACTGCACCTGCGCCTGGTTGGAGGAGAGCAGGTTGAGCTGCTGCCGGATGTTGGCGTTGTTGGTCATCTGCTGGTGCACCTGTACCGGGCCGGAGATCCGGGTCTGGTCCGGCAGCTCCAGCACCTCCAGCTTCGGCTTGCCGTCCACGTACGAGCCGGAGATCAGCGCCGCGAGGTTCTGCCGGCCGTTCGGGGTGACCGCCGAGGTGAGCTGGAAGCGCGGCGCCTCCTGGCCGGGGAACTGGGTCCACAGGTAGTACGGCGGCTGCTTCTGCCCGCCGTCCGGGTTGTCCGGCACGTTCGGCACCTGCCAGAAGTCCTGCGCCGAATAGAAGTCGCCCGGGGCGGTGACGTGGAACTTGGTCAGCAGGTTGCGCTGCACCTTGAACAGGTCGGCCGGGTAGCGGAAGTGCTCCCGCAGCTCGGCCGGGATCTTGTCGTTCGGCAGCACCAGGTCCCCGCCGAACGCCTTGTTCCACGCCTTCAGCACCGGGTCGCTCTGGTCGAACTCGTACAGCCGGACCGTGCCGTCGTACGCGTCGACCGTGGCCTTGACGGAGTTGCGGATGTAGTTGACGTTCTCCCGGGCGAGCTGGAACGTGCCCCGTCCGGTCAGCTCGTCGGTCGTCTCGGCCTGGAGGTTGACCCGCTCGGCGTACGGGTAGGTCGCGGCCGTCGTGTAGCCGTCGACGATCCACTGCACCCGACCACCGACCACCGCCGGGTACGGGTCGCCGTCGAGGGTGAGGAACGGCGCGACCTTCTCCACCCGGTCCCGGGGGTTGCGCACGTAGAGCAGCTTCGAGTTCTCGTTGACCGCCTCGGAGAGCAGGAAGTTCGACTCCTGCTGCTTGATCGCGTACAGCAGCCGGCGAGTGAACGAGCCGATCTCGACGCCACCCTCACCGGTGTAGGTGTAGTACTGTTCGCCGCCGGTCTGGGTCGGCCGGTCGAACTCCGCGTTCCGCTCCGGGTTCGCCTGCCCGACGATCGCGTAGTCGTCCGGGCCCATCCGCTCGCCGTAGTAGATGCGCGGCTGGCTGGCCGGGATCTGCTCGGTCTGCGAGGAGCACGCCTCCTGGGTCTTCTCGCCGAGGAAGCCCGAGACGAAGTACGGCTGCCCGCCGCAGACCACCTGGTTGGCCGGCGCGGCGACCAGGCCGTAGCCGTGGGTGTAGACGGTGTGCCGGTTGATCCAGGTGTTCTGCTGGTCGGTCAGCTCGTTGTAGTTGACCTCCCGGACCCCGACCACGTAGTCGGAGGTGTTGCCGCCCACGGCGTACCGGTCGATGTCCAGCTTGGGGCCGAAGTCGTAGAAGCCCCGGACCTGCTGGAGCTGGGTGTACGTCTCGGAGACGAGCTGCGGGTCGAGCAGCCGCACGTTCGACACCACGGAGGTGTCGGTGCCCAGGCTCGCCGGCGGGACGAGGTTGTTCGCCGCGTACGGCGAGGTCTTCGTGTCGGCCAGCCCGAACGCCGCCCGGGTGGCCCCGATGCTGCGCTCGATGTACGGGGCCTCCTTGTCCTTGGCGCTCGGCTTGACCTCGAAGGTCTGCACCGCCCAGGGGTAGATGCCGCCGATGGCGACCGCGGAGACGCCGAGCAGGGCCAGCGAGATGCCCGGCCAGACCAGGTTCCGCATCACCGCGTTGGAGAACACGATGATCGCGATGGCCACCACGACCGAGATGTAGGCGAGGATCTCCTTGGCCGGCAGCAGCGCGTTGATGTCGGCGTACCCGGCGCCGTAGAGCTTCGCCCCCTCGTTGTACTCCAGCAGCATGGAGCGCCGGTCCAGCACGTACGCGACGGCCTTGAGCAGGACGAAGACCGCGACGAGCGTGCTCAGGTGGGCCCGCGCGGCGTTGGTCATCCGGTCCCCGACGCCCTGTAGCCGCACGCCGCCGAAGATGTAGTGCACGGCCAGCGCGCCGAGCAGGGCGAGCACGACGGCGGTGAAGCCGAGGCCGAGCACGAAGCGCCAGAACGGCAGCTGGAAGACGTAGAAGCCGATGTCGACACCGAACTCCGGGTCCTCGACGCCGAAGTCACCGCCGTTGCGGAACAGCAGCCACTGGCTCCACCGGCTCTGCGCCGACAGCCCCGCGAAGAGCCCGACCACGACGGCGACCAGGCTGATCCACAGGCCGAGCCGGGGTCCGAGCACCATCCGGTACCGCTCCAGGGTGGCCTGCTCCAGCGAGTGCGGTCGCAGCCGGGGCCGCAGCCGGTGGGCCAGCCACAGGTTGCCGCCGACGATCACCGCCATGGCGAGGCCGACGATGAGGAAGAGCAGCACCCGGGTGGCGAGCACCCCGGTGAACACCTGGGTGTACCGGACCTCGTCGAACCAGAGCCAGTCGGTCCAGGCCTGCACACCCCAGCCCAGCAGGGTGAAGAGCACGAACACCCCGATCAGCACCCCGATCGTGACGCGTCCGCGCCGGCTCATCCTCGGCAGGGGGCTGCTACGCATGACCACTGTTGGCTCCGCACGCTCGATGTGATCGGCTCCGACCAGGCACCCAGAGTACGGGGTGTTCCTGAAAGCGTCGGCCCACGGTCACGCCGGGGGCCGCGCGCGATCAGCAGCGGGTCGGCTCCCGGCCCTCGCGCAGCGCCGCCAGGGCCGTCAGCGCGTCGTCCAGGGTGCCCACCCTGAGCAGCGGGAGGCCGGGTTGCGGGTTGCGGACCGCCTCGGCGCAGTTGGCCTCCGGCACCAGGAACACCTTGGCCCCGGCCTGCTTCGCGCCGACCAGCTTCTGGGCGATCCCGCCGATCGGGCCGACCCGGCCCTCGTCGTCGATCGTGCCGGTGCCGGCGATGATCTTCCCGCCGGTGAGGTCGGCCGGCTCCAGCTTGTCCACGATCCCGAGGGCGAACATCAGGCCGGCGCTCGGGCCGCCGATGTCGCCCAGGTCGATGGAGAGGGTGAACGGGTGCGGCTGCTGCTGGTCGATCTCGACCCCGATCCGCGGCCGGCCGTCCTGCTCCCGGCTGGTGACCTGCGCCGTGGCGGCGGCACCGTCGCGGGTGTACCCGATGGTCAGCGCGGTGCCCGCCGGCTTGGCCCGGATCAGCTCGGTGAGCCGGCCGGCGCTGGTGACCGGCGTGCCGTCGACGGCGGTGACGACGTCGCCAACCTTCAGCGCCCCGGCCGACGGACCGTCCGCCGCAACGGTCTTGACCTGCACCTGGACCGGGAAACCCAGCTCCCGCAGGGCCGCCGTCTCGGCACTGGTCTGGGAGTTGCGGAAGTCCTCCTCGTTGCGCTGCTCCACCTCCTGCTGGCTCTCCCCCGGCGGGTAGACCAGCTCGCGCGGCACCACCGCCTCGTCGGAGGAGAACCAGCCGGCCAGCGCCGAGCGCAGCCGGACGGTGGGCTGCACCCCGACCGTGGTCAGCCGGAGCTGGCCGGCGGAGGTGGACGTCGCGCGCCCGGACACCTGGATGACCTCCTTGCCGTCCGAGGTGCCCAGCGTGTTCACCGTCGGCCCGGGGCCGAGCACCACGTACGGGATGGGCGCGTTGAGCACACCGAAGCTCAGCAGGGTGGTGAGCAGGGCACCCAGGAGGACGGTCACGCCGCGACGTCTCATGGCGCAGAGCGTACCGACAGGTCCGGCGGGGACCCGGACGGTGACGGGCGACTTCGCCCTCAGCGCAACGCCGGTGCCGGCGACCTGGGGCGCTGCCCGCGTACCGTAGACGTCGTGCCTGATATTCCGTTCGGTTTCGCGCTCCCGGGTGGGCAACCACCAGACCCCAACGATCCCGCGCAGATGCAGCAGTTCATGTCGCAGTTGCAGCACCTGCTCTCCGCGCCGGGCAGCGGGCCGGTCAACTGGGACCTGGCCCGGCAGGTGGCCGCCAGCCAGCTCGCCGCCGCGGGCGACCCGGCGGTGTCGCCGCACGAGCGGCACGCGGTGGAGGAGGCGCTGCGCCTCGCCGACCTCTGGCTGGAGCCGGTCACCGCCTGGCCGACGGGGATCCGCAGCTCGCTGGCGTGGAACCGCAACGAGTGGATCTACAAGACCCTGGACGTCTGGCGCAAGCTCTGCGACCCGGTGGCCAGCCGGATGGTCGGCGCGATGGGCGACCTGGTGCCGCCGGAGGCGCGGGCCCAGCTCGGCCCCATGCAGTCGATGATGGCCACCCTCGGCGGCGCGCTGTTCGGCGGGCAGCTCGGGCAGGCCCTCGGCTCGCTGGCCGCGGAGGTGCTCTCCGCCGGCGACATCGGGCTCCCGCTCGGCCCGGCCGGCACCGCCGCGCTGATCCCGGCCAACATCCGGGCGTACGGGCAGGGCCTGGAGCTGCCCGAGGACGAGGTGCGCCTCTACGTCGCCCTGCGCGAGGCGGCCCACCAGCGGCTCTTCGAGCACGTGCCGTGGCTGCGCGGGCACGTGCTCAACGCCGTCGAGACGTACGCCTCGGGCATCCGGGTCAACCGGGAGGCGATCGAGGAGGCCATGGGCCGGGTCGACCCGACCGACCCGGAGTCCATGCAGGCGATCGCCCTGGAGGGCATCTTCACCCCGGAGGACACCCCGGCGCAGAAGGCGTCCCTGGCCCGGCTGGAGACCGCGCTCGCCCTGGTGGAGGGCTGGGTCTGCCACGTGGTCGACGACGCCGCCGGCGAGCGGCTGCCCAACGTCGTCCGGCTCGGCGAGGCGTTCCGTCGGCGGCGGGCGGCCGGCGGGCCGGCCGAGCAGACGTTCGCGGCGCTGGTCGGGCTGGAGCTGCGCCCGCGCCGGCTGCGCGAGGCGGCGGCCCTGTGGGCGGCGCTGACCGAGCACCGGGGCATCTCCGGCCGGGACGCCGTCTGGGGACACCCCGACCTGCTCCCCTCCGACGACGACTTCGCCGACCCGGTGGCGTTCGCCACGGCCCGGCTCGACCTCGACGACGAGCTGGCCAACTTCGACTTCAGCGCGCCGGGCGGGCCGGCGGAGCAGGCCCCGGGCTCCCCCCGTCCGCGTCCCGAGGGCACCGGGGACGACGCCGAGGAGTCCTGACCGCCGCGAGCGCACCCGGGGGCCGTTGACGCAGCCGCGTCGGTGGCCCTCGGCCTGCTGCGCGCCAGCCGGGCGGGGGCTGGTTCGCGCCAGCCGCTGCGGACGGGCCGAACCCCGGCCCGGTCGCGGGGCCGCGCGGGGCTGGTCGGCGACGGCAGCCACCCGGCGCGGGTCGGCGGCTGGCCGGTCACCCGGCGCACAAGCCTCGGCCAGCCGGAGCCGCCCCGCGCGGGTCGGCGGCTGGCGTCAGCGGGGTGCCCGGAGAGCGGGTCGGCGGCTGGCGTCAGCGGTGCCCGGAGAGCAGGGCGCGGGTCGCCTCCCAGCCCTCGACGGCGGGGTCGAGGGCGGCCAGGTCGGCGGGGCCGCGCATCCGTCGCCAGGCGGCGGTGACGGCCACGTCACCGGGTTGCGGGGCGGCCCGCCGCACGTCCGCGGGGAGCGCGACGTCCAGGTCGAT
Source organism: Micromonospora sp. MW-13 (assembly GCF_003434305.1). Lineage (GTDB taxonomy): Bacteria > Actinomycetota > Actinomycetes > Mycobacteriales > Micromonosporaceae > Micromonospora. The sequence goes on along the minus strand of NZ_QKKX01000005.1, from coordinate 100,751 downwards.
CTCCGGCAGCCATCCCGGCACGGGCAGCCGGGACGCGACGCCGAGCAGGCCGGGGCCCGGTCCCTCGGCGGGGGCCACCGCCACCGGCCGGGTGGTCAGTGGGCGGAGCAGCTTGCCGACGGTCAGGCCGGGCAGGTCCGGGGCGTCGGCGGCCACGACGGCCGCCTGGTCGTACCCGGTCAGCGCGGCCAGGACGGCGGTGCCGGTGGCCTCGGGCACCTCGTGCACGGCCATCCCTGGCCAGACGACGGCCTCGGCCAACGACCGGTCCTGTGGGGTGGCCGCGATCGCGGTCTCCACCTCCTGGAGCGTGGCGAGCAGGTCCACCACGTCCTCGGCCAGCGCGGCCCGCCAGGCCACCGGGTCGATCCCCGGAGGCGCCCACGCCACCGGTCCGAGCAACGCCACCACCACACGTCGGGCCACGCACCGACCCTAGGCCGTCGGCCGCACCACCGCGCGCCCGCACCGGGTGGGGCCGGCACAACGTCACTGACATCGCACCCTCCGGGCACCCGATGGCCCCGATGTCGGTGACATCGAGTCGATCAAGGGGACCGTCCGGTTCCGAGCGCCCGGGCGACGCCGGTGCTCAGTCGGTCAACGGGCCGCCGGAGGCGGCGGCGACGCCCTCCAGGTACCCCCGGGCCCGCTCGGCCTTGGGATAGCGCCCGACCAGGGCCCAGAACCGGGCGTTGTGGCTGGGCACGATGAGGTGGGCCAGCTCGTGCAACAGGACGTAGTCGATCACCCAGTCGGGCATGTCCTGGATCCGGTGCGAGATGCGGATGGTCCGGTCGGCCGGGGTGCAGGAGCCCCAGCGACCGTTCTGGTTGGTCACCCAACGCACGCTCGACGGCACCGCCCGGTCGCCGTACTCGGCGAAGTAGAGGCTGCGCAACCGGGTGGCGCGGTTGAACAGCTCGTCGTCGGAGCGGGCGAGGCGCCCCTCCCGGGCCTCCAGCCGGGCCAGCATCCGGTCGACCCACTCGGTCTCCTCGGCCCGGGAGAACTGGTCGGGGATGAGCACCACGACGCGTTCACCGTCGCGGTAGGCGGACACCGTACGTCGCCGGCGCTGGCTGCGCCGTACCTCGACGACCGGCTTCCGCGCCCCCGCCATCAGTGGGCCGCGCAGCCTCGATTTGCTGTCACGAAGGAAAGCTAATGGGTACTGACCAGGGGTCCGCAAGAGTCAACACCACGACACGCGCCCGGAAAGTCATGGTTGGTGACCAGGGGTCCCGAAAAAAATCCTTGCGGACCGTCACGAAGACGCTCCGTGACGGGTCAAGGGCCCCGCGCCGGGCGGCCCACCGGCTCGCCCCCACCGTAGGTGATCACCGCCCCGACCGCCTCCCGGGGGCCACCTCGCGGGGCATCTGGGTGGTTTCACCCGGCGTGTCCCCGCCAAACTGACTTATCCGACCTAATTCGGCATGCACACTCTCGACGTCGACTTGCTCACAGTGTCGAAGCACGGCTGACATGGAACCGCCCAGACCTGGGTAGGGTCCGCGGACCAGCGGTCACGAGGGTGGCCGCGGAGAAAAGACCCAGCGCCGGCGCCCCGCGTGGCCCGCCGCCGGGCAACCGCCGGAACCGGATTGACCGGCGGACGAGACGAGGAGGGCACCCGTGGCCGACCAGGCCCAGACCTACAACGGTTACTGCGTCAAGTGCAAGGAGAAGCGGGACTTCGAGGGGCACGTCGAGGTCTCGAAGACCGGGATGAACATGGCCAAGGGCAAGTGTCCGGTGTGCGGCACAACAGTGAACCGCATCCTGGGCAAAGCGAAGGTCTGACCCGTACGGGTCCGGTACGGGGGAGGGCGGCCGTGGCCGCCCTCCCCCGTCGCGTTTCCGCTGCCAGCCGTGGTGTCGGCTGACCGACACGATTACCGGCCGGTTGTGGATAACCCGGCCAGTCCTGTGGACAGCCCTGGGCAGGGCGGTGCACATCTGTGGACAACGATCGACGGACAGCAGGGACTCGGTCACGATTCGTCGTCATGAGCCGTCCCACGCTGCCCCGGCCCGTCCTGCTGCCCGGCCTGACCCGCCTGTGGCGGGACCGGCACACCCTCCAGCTCGGGCTGGGATCGGACCGCGCCGTCCTCGTCGAGGTGGCCAACCCCCGCGCCGTCCGGGTACTCGACCTGATCGACGGCACCCGCAGCGAACGGCTCGTCCTCGCGCACGCCGCCGAGGTCGACGTGCCGCCGGACGAGGCGCGCGGGCTGCTCGACGCGCTGCGCGACGCCGGGCTGGTCGTACCCGCGCACACGCTGCTCCCCCGCGACCTCGCCGGCCCGGCCCGGCACCGCCTCGCCGCCGAGGCCGGGGCGCTGGCCCTGGCCGCGCCCGCCCTGCCCGGCACGCCGGCCCAGGTGCTGCGGCGGCGCCGGACGGCGCGGGTGCTGGTGACCGGTGGCGGCCGGCTGGGCGCTCCCGTCGCCGTCGCGCTCGCCCAGGCCGGGGTGGGACACGTGCATCCGGACCTGGTCGGGTCGGTACGCCCGGCCGACCTGGTCGGCACCGGGCTGGCCGCCGCCGACCTGGGGCACCCGCTGGCCCCGGCGGTACGCGCCGCGGTGGACCGGGCCGCCCCCGGCACCGCCACCCGCCCGCTGCACCGCAGCCGGCCCGACCTCGTGCTCCAGCTCGGCGTCGACCGGCCGGCCGCCCTGCTCGCGGCCGGGTTCGCCCAGCGTCGCCAGCCGCACCTGCTGCTCACCCTGCGCGAGGGGGTGCCGACGGTCGGCCCGCTCGTCCGCCCGCCCGCCGGGCCCTGCCTGCGCTGCGTCGACCTGTACCGCACCGAGCGGGACCCGGGGTGGCCGGCGCTGGCGGCCCAGCTCGCCGCCGACGCGCCGGACCAGTCCTGCGGCACGGCCACCCTGCTCACCGCGGTCGGGTACGCCGTCGCCGAGGCGCTGGCCCACCTCGACGGCGGCGCGCCGGAGACCCTGGGCTGCGCCGTGGAGGTGACCGGCCCCGGCCGGCTGCGCCGGCGTACCTGGCCGCCCCACCCGTCCTGCCGCTGCGCCGGGCGGGGTCGCTGACCGACCGCGACGGTTCCGGCGGAGCCGGCGGACAGGTCGGTACCGGCGGACAGGTCGGTGCCGGTGGACGGGTCGGTGCCGGCCGTGGCGGTCCGGCGGGGCCGGCCGGCGGGCGCGTGGCACCCCGATCCGGGAGGTGAGCGGCCCAGCCCGGCCACGGAGCAGCCGCGGGGCCGCCGAGTCGGTAACAATGGCCGAGTGACCGACATCCCGCGCCGGGCCGTGTCCCGGACCGCCAAACTCGCCGCTCTGCCGCTCGGCTTCGCCGGCCGGACCGTCCTCGGCATGGGTAAGCGCGTCACCGGGCTGGCCTCCGACGTGATCTCCGCCGAGATCCAGCAGCGCACGGCCGAGCAGCTGTTCAGCGTCCTCGGACAGCTCAAGGGCGGGGCGATGAAGTTCGGCCAGGCGCTGTCGGTGTTCGAGGCGGCCCTGCCCGAGGAGGTGGCGGCCCCCTACCGGCAGGCCCTCACCAAGCTCCAGGAGGCCGCGCCGCCGCTGCCCGCGGCCACCGTGCACAAGGTGCTCGCCGAGCAGCTCGGCCCGGCCTGGCGGGAGCACTTCGACGAGTTCGACGACACCCCGGCCGCCGCGGCCAGCATCGGGCAGGTGCACCGGGCCGTCTGGCGGGACCCGGCCGGCGGGGCGCCCCGCGACGCGGCCGTCAAGATCCAGTACCCGGGGGCCGGCGACGCGCTGCTCGCCGACCTCAAGCAGCTCTCCCGCCTCGGCGGGATGTTCCGGGCGATTCAGCCGGGGCTGGACGTGAAGCCGCTGCTTGTCGAGCTGCGCGAGCGGATCACCGAGGAACTGGACTACGAGCTGGAGGCCGAGTCGCAGCGCGCCTTCGCCTCCGCGTACGCGGACGACAGGGAGATCTTCATCCCGGCGGTGCTCGCGGCCACCCCCCGGGTCCTGGTCACCGAGTGGATCGAGGGCATCCCGCTGGCCGAGATCATCCGGGCGGGCACGGAGGAGCAGCGCGACGAGGCCGGCCGGCTGATGGCGATCCTGCACCTGTCCGCGCCGGCCCGGGCCGGTCTGCTGCACGCCGACCCGCACCCGGGCAACTTCCGGCTGCTGCCCGACGGCCGGCTCGGCGTGATCGACTTCGGCGCGGTGGCCCGGATGCCGGAGGGCACCCCCGAGCCGATCGGCCGGCTCGCCGGGCTGGTGCTACGCGGCGAGGCGGACGCCGTGGTCAAGGGCCTGCGGGAGGAGGGCTTCGTCAGCCCGACCGAGCCGATCGACGCCCAGGCCGTGCTGGACTTCATCCGGCCCATGCTGGCCCCGGTCGCGGAGGAGGAGTTCCGGTTCACCCGGGCCTGGCTGCGGGCCGAGGCGACCCGGCTGGCCAGCCCCCGCTCCCCGGCGTACCAGCTCAGCCGGCAGCTCAACCTGCCCCCGTCGTACCTGCTGATCCACCGGGTGACGCTCGGCTCGATCGGGGTGCTCTGCCAGCTTGAGGCCAAGGCGCCGTACCGGTCGATCCTGGAGCGCTGGCTGCCGGGCTTCGCCCCGGTGGCCTGACCCGGCCGCTGATCCCGGGCGGCCGGGACCGGCGGCGCGAACCGGCGGGCCGGGACCGGTCTACGACGCGGGGGCGTGTCGGCCGACCGGCCGACACGCCCCCGCGTGTTTCGTGTTCGCTTACAGAACGCCCAGGTCGCGAGCCGACTGGCTGCGGCTGCTCATCACGACGGTACGGGCGGATCGGGTTGCCTCAGTGCTCGTGGTGGTACGACCGGCCTGAGGCCGGGGCATTCGGGCCCGGGACAACGCTTCGTGGAGTAGTTGCATCTCGATGGTTCCGTTCGGCAGGTGCAGCATGTGTCTCAGCTCTCTCGTAGCCGGTGTGGCACCGGCGGGGCATGGTGCGGATCGGGTGTGTCAGGCAGCAAGCCGGACGGTGTTACGCGACGAGGACAGCCCGGTGGCCGCCAGGCGCGCCTCGGCCTCGACCTTCAGCACGGCGTCACGGGCGACGTCCTCCTTGCGCGGGCGGCCCCGGGGCCGCTTACGCGGAACGACCGCGCCACGCTCGAAGATCTCGCCACCCCAGACGCCCCAGGGCTCGGCCCGCTCCACCGCCCCGGCGAGGCACTCGACGCGCAGCGGGCAGTCCCCGCAGAGCGACTTGGCCAGCTCAAGCTCGGTGGGTGAGTCGGAGAACCACAGGTCGGGGTCGAACTTCCGGCAGGGCAGGTTCGCCTCCAGCTCGACGCTCACGTCGATGGGGGCCAACGCCAGACTCATCTCCCGGTCACCTCTCTCTCACTTCGATCTGGTGGATCAGACTTCCGACGTACTACGGGCGGGCAAAAAACTGAGGCCGCGGATCCCGGTAGCGGGTTCCGCGGCCTCGAGGAGAGCCGGTTGGTCTGGTGATCAGACCGGTCTACCTCGAGGTGGAACGCCGCGAACATCCGTGCGCTTCTTGGCGCCAGCGATGTCCATGCCCGTGAAGCCACTGGTCCCCTCGACTCCAGTCAGCGGCGCGACGGTCAGATTCAGCTCGGCCTGAACCCGGACCTGGTGCACCTGCGGAGACGACGGTCGCGCGGCGAGGGCCACCCGGACAGCCGACAGCGGAGCGACGACAGCGGGCATCGCCGCCGGGCGCTCATAGGTGAAGAAGATCTCCATTGGTGACACCTCCCTGACGTTTCCTCGAAGTCGACTGGTCTCCAGCCCCGTGAGCAGCCGGAATGGCGCTGCTCGCGAGGTGCGTCCTGAGGCTATTCCTCGCCCGGGGGCGAGGGCAAACGATTTTACGGCTCGATTTCGAAAGTTTTCTCAGGGCAGACGTCGTCCACCGCCGCGCCCCCCACCAGGGCCAGCACCGGCTCGCCGTACAGGCCGAGTTTGCGGGGGCCGATGCCGGCGATCGCGATCAACTCCTCGGGCCGGCCCGGTCGCCGCTCCGCCAGCGCGACGAGGGTGGCGTCGGTGAACACCACGTACGCCGGGACCTTCTGCGATCCGGCCATCCGGGCCCGCCAGTCGTGCAGCCGCTCGTACAGGTCCTGGTCGATGTCGGACGGGCAGGTCGGGCAGCGGCCGAGCTTGCGGTCCGGGCCGGCGAGCAGGGTCGCGCCGCAGATCCGGCAGGAGACCACCTGGGGGCGACGACGCTCCACCCGCTTGGTCGCCGCGCCCGCCCCGGCCCGCTCGGTCCCGCCGCCGGAGCGGTCGAGCTGCGGCAGGAACCGCGACGGCCGCCGGGCCCGCCCGCCGGGCGAGCGGGCCACCGCGTACGACAGCCAGAGCCACTCGCGGGCCCGGGTGATCCCGACGTAGAGCAGCCGGCGCTCCTCCTCGACCTGCTCTGCGGTGCGGGCGTACGTGGTGGGCAGGGTTCCCTCGGAGAGCCCGACCAGGAAGACGGCGTCCCACTCCAGGCCCTTGGCCGAGTGCAGGGACGCCAGGGTCACCCCCTCCACGGTCGGCACGTGCTGCTGGGCGGCCCGGCGGGCCAGTTCGTCGTTGAAGTCGGCCAGCGTCACCGGGCGCTCCACGGCGGCGGCCTCGCCGATCGGCAGCACCGGCGGGCTGGCCGCGTACTCCTCGGCGAGCTGGACCAGGGCAGCCAGCGCCTCCCACCGCTCCCGGGCCGCGCCGCCGGCCGGGGCGGCGTCCGGGGCCCAGCCGACCGCCGACAGGCCCTCCACCACGGCGGCCCGCAGCGGGGTCTCGCCGGGGATCGAGCGGGTGGCGGCCCGCAGCGCCACCATCGCCTGGCGCACCTCGGCCCGCTCGAAGAACCGCTCGGCGCCCTGCACCACGTACGGCACCTCGGCCTCGGTGAGCGCCTTCTCGTACGCCTCGGACTGGGCGTTGGTGCGGAACAGCACGGCGATCTCCCGGGCCGGGGTGCCGGCGTCGACCAGGGCCCGGCAGCGCGTCGCCACCGCGGCGGCCTCGGCCGGCTCGTCGGTGAAGATCCGCAGCTCCGGTTCGGGGCCGGTCGGGCGCTGCCCGCGCAGCTCCAGCCGCAGCCGGGCCTCGGTGCCCCGGGCCTGGGAGATGACGGCGTTGGCCAGCCCGACCACCTGCGGGGTGGAGCGGTAGTCCCGGACCAGCCGGACGACGGTGGCGCCCCGGTGCCGGCACGGGAAGTCGACCAGGTACGCCGAGGTGGCCCCGGTGAACGAGTAGATCGTCTGACTGGCGTCGCCGACCACGGTCAGGTCGTCCCGGCCGCCCAGCCACGCCTCCAGCAGCCGCTGCTGCAACGGGTTGACGTCCTGGTACTCGTCGACCACGAAATGCCGGTACTGGGTGCGGACCTGCTCGGCGACGTCCGGGTGCTCCTCGATGCCCCAGACGGCGGCGCGCAGCATGTCCTCGAAGTCGATCACCCCGTTGGCCCGCTTGAGCCTCTCGTACGCGACGAACACCTCGGCCACCTTCGCCGGCTCGTGCGGCGTGTCGCGCAGCGCCTTGGCCGCCGCGACGACGTACTCCCCCGGCTCGACCAGGGACGACTTGGCCCACTCGATCTCGCCGGCCAGGTCCCGGGCGGCGGCCCGGTCGGCCCGCAGGCCGACCCGGGCGGCGGCGAGCGTGACCACCCGGGCCTTGCTGTCCAGCAGCTCGGGCATCGCCCGGCCCGCCAGCAGCCGGGGGGCGAAGTAGCGCACCTGGCGAAGCGCGGCGGCGTGGAAGGTACGCGCCTGCACGCCCTGCGCCCCGAGGGCGGTGAGCCGGGCCCGCATCTCGGCGGCGGCGCGGGCGGTGAAGGTGACCGCGAGCACGTGCCGGGGGGACACCTCGCCGGTCAGCGCCCGGTGGGCGATGCGCGAGGTGACCGCCCGGGTCTTGCCGGTGCCGGCCCCGGCCAGGATGCAGACCGGACCGGCGGGGGCGGTCACCGCGGCGCGCTGCTCCGGGTCCAGCCCGGCGAGCACCCGTTCCGACGCTGAGTGAACCCCCACAGCGAGGAATCATCTCAGCTCCCGCTGATGTTGCAGCGGTTAGCCTGGCCTGACCGGACGGGCGGAACGGACCTTGGAGGACCCCGATCATGTTGACGATGTACTCGACCCCGTGGTGCGGCTACTGTCACCGGCTCAGGTCGCAGCTCGACCGGGAGGGCATCGCGTACCAGGTGGTCGACATCGAGCAGGACACGAAGGCGGCCGAGTTCGTGATGCAGGTCAACGGCGGCAACCAGACCGTGCCGACGCTGCGCTTCGCCGACGGCAGCGCCCTCACCAACCCGTCCATCACCCAGGTCAAACAACACCTCGCCGCCCTGTCCGGCTGACCCTCACGCCGCGCCCTCCGGGCGCGTGCACTTTCACGGAAAGAGTGGCCACTCCACCTGGAGTGGCCACTCTTTCCGTGTATTTGCGGGGTGGGGGTCAGGGGGTGGGGCGGGGGGCGGGGGTGGTCGGGGCGGGCGGGCGGCGTTGGAGTGGGATGCGGACCATCGGGGTGGGGGTGGAGAGTTGGCGGCCCCGCCACAGGAAGATGCCGGCGGCCGTGGTGGTCAGGCCGACCAGGGCGAACAGCAGCCGGTAGTCGAACACGCCGACGAGCAGCGCGCCTGCGCCGATGGAGACCGCCTGGGGTCCGCTGACCAGGGCCTCCGACGCCGCCGTAACCCGGCCGAGCAGGCCCGCCGGGGTACGCCGCTGGATGAGCGTGTTCAGCCCCACCGTGATCAGCGGGAGCGCGGCCCCGGCCAGCAGCAGCGCCGCGCAGCCCAACGCCAGGTTCGGGTACGCCAGGGCGAACGCGGCCGGGCCGAACAGGGTGACCCCGGTGGCCAACGCTCCCACCTCGCCCGCGCGGCGCACCACGGCGGCGGAGAACAGGCCACCGACCAGCCCGCCGACGCCCTGCACGGTGACCAGCACGCCGACGAAGGCGGCGTCGCGGCGCAGCCCGTCGTCGACGTACGCGAAGATCAGTGACTCGGTGAAGCCCATCACCAGCGAGCCGAGGCCGTAGCCGAGCAGCGCCCGGCGCAGCGCCGGCTCGCCGGCCAGGTGGCGCAGCCCGGCCCCCAGCTCGGCCGACCACCGCAGGGTGCCGCCGGCCGACGGCGTCTCGGGCACCCGGAGCAGGGCGACCACGGCGGCGGCCACGACGAAGCCGGTCATCGCCAGCGCGGTCAGCAGCCAGCCGCCGACGGCGGCGTAGAGCGCGGCCCCGGCGAGCGGGCCGATCAGCCGCAGCCCCTGCCGCACGGTCTGCAGCACGCCGTTGGCGTCGGCCAGCAGCTCGACCGGGACCAGTTGCCGGATCAGCCCGCTGAGCAGCGCGCTCAACGTCAGGTACGACAGCCCGTATAGGGCCGCCACCACGTAGATGACCCGGACGTCCGCGCTGTCGGAGACGGTGAACAGCGGGGTGAGCAGGATGGCGGTGGCGAGGTTCGCGGCGATGAAGAAGGGCCGCCGGGGGTACCGGTCGACCGCCCAGCCGACCAACGGCGCGAGCACCATCGGCGCGATGATCGCGAAGATCGTCGCCCCGGCCAGCCCGTCGGAGCCGGTCAGGTCCTTCACCCAGATGGCGAGGGCGAGCAGCAGGATCGACTCGGCGGCCATGCTGGCCAGCAACGCGCCGAACAGCAGGCGGAACTCGGGGCGGCGCAGGACGGTGCGCATCGGGTTTCCTCTCCGGAGGGTGGCCGGGGCCACGGGGTCGGCGACGTCGGGATCGCCCGTGTCCTGTCCGCGGTCCTCTTTTCCGCGAGACACGCCCCCGTCGGGACGCCCGACGTCGGTCGCGCCGTCCATACTGACCGTGGGGGGCGAATTTCATACAGTTACCGTCGCGTCCGCGGCGGTCGACGGAGAAGAGGACACCGTGCCTCCTGCCGGACCCAGCCCGATCATGCGTCGCCGCAGGTTGGGCAATGAGCTGCGCCGACTGCGCGAGACCGCCGGTCTCACCGGGGACCAGGTCATCGCGCGGATTGGCTGGGCCTCCGCGTCCAAACTGTCCCGGCTGGAGAACGGCCGCAGCCGTCCCGACCCCGACGACGTCCGCACCCTGCTGGACCTCTACGGCGCCGACGGCGAGTCGCGGGCGGAGCTGCTGGGCATCGCCCGGGAGGCCGGCGACATGCGGGGCTGGCTGAAGAAGTACCCGGTGATGACCCCGCAACAGCGCACCTTCGCCGAGCTGGAGGCCGGCTGCGCCGAGATCCGGGAGTACAACCCCGTGCTGGTCCCGGGGCTGTTGCAGACCCAGGGGTACGCCCGGCTGCGGATCGTCTCGGCCCAGCAGGTCGAGTCCGGCGCCGGGGACCCGGAGCCCGGCGAGGCGCCGGAGACCGAGGTGGCCGCCCGGCTGGCCCGCCAGTCACTGCTGGACCGCACCGACACGCCGCGCTACACGGCGGTGCTGGAGGAGGCCGCGCTGGGCCGGCGGGCCGGCCCGCCGGACGTGCTGCGGGAGCAGCTCCGGCAGCTCTGCGAGCTGGCCATGCTGCCGCACGTCACCCTGCACGTGCTGCCGCGGGACACCCCGATCGGCGACTGGTACCTCCCGCCGACCGCGTTCTCGATCTACCTGTTCGCCGACCCGCTCGACCCGGAGACGCTGGCCATCGAAGGCGGCTTCACCAACGTCATGTCAACCGAGGCAAACGCCCTAAATCGCTATAAAGTGGTCTTCGAGTGGTTGCGCTCGGCGGCGCTCTCCGAATCGGACACCATCACCTGGCTCTTCGAGGCTTCGGGGCGGCTGGCCGACGGGGGAGGCCCGTCCGCGGCGGGCCACGGGTCGGCAACGGCGCCGACCCAACGCCGCCGACACTCCGGACGCCTGACGGAGCGGTGATCCACCGCGGGATCCGCCCCGTCCGGGCGTGCGGCGCCACTCGTCCCGTCGGAGCAGTTCCAGTCAGGAGCAGACCATGAACGACATCCGCAACATGCCGCTCGCACTCGTCCGGCAGCTGGCCGACGCCCCGTGGCGGACCAGCACCCGCAGCCAGACGTCCAACTGCGTCGAGGTGGCCCCGCTGCGCGTGGGCCCGGCCGCGGTGGCCCTGCGCGACAGCAAGGACCGGGGCGGCCCGGTGCTGCTGTTCGACCGCGCCGGCTGGCGGGGGTTCATCGCCGGGACGAAGGACGGTCAGTTCGATCTGACCTGATCCGGTGACCGGGCGGGGCCGTCGGCGGTGTGCCGGCGGCCCCGCCGCGTTCCCGGCGCGCCACCCCGCTGACCAGGGTTCATCCGATCAGGCGACCCTGCGGACCGATCGGCGAGTTTCACTTGCTGGGACGCCGCCCGGGCGTAACATGTCGGAAGAGTGACGTGGAACTTCCACGGAGTACCGTCCGTCACGGTCGCATCCCGGAGTAAACCCATGCGGTTCCTGATCGTTCGCACCGACATCCGCTCCGCCGCCGACATCGACATCGCCGCGGCCTGGGCCGGCGGGGGTCGGGTCCGGGACGAGACGGCCAGCCCGGAGCCGCGCCGCCAGGTGGTGCACGCCGAGGACCGGGACGCCGCCCTGCTGCTGGCCCGGGCCCTGTCGACGGTGGGCGCGGTCCGCTCCGGCAAGCAACGGGTCAAGGTGCTCCCCCTCGACGACCCCGCTCCGCACCGCCGCCGCTTCGACTCCGGCGGCTGACCCACCCGGCGTCCGTCGTGGTCGGACCGGCTCCCCCGCCGTGTTCCTCGCCTCACCCGACCAGGGCGGCCCGTGTTCCCGGCCCGGGACCGTCGCGGCAACGGCGGCCACGGGCCGGGACCGTGTCCACGGCCCGGAGCGGGCCGCCGTGCAGGCGGGCGAGCGCGCCGGCGGCCGGGCGGGTCAGCAGTGGCCGTCGAGCCAGCGGTGGATCAGGAAGAGCGCGATCGACGACGGCGGGGGCAGCACCAGCCGGTCCCCGTCGCCCACCGCCACCGGCCGCCCGGCCAGCGCCGCGCCGATCTCCCGCCGGGTGAACCAGCGGGCGTGCGTGATCTCGGCCGGGTCCAGGTGCACGGGGTGCTCCGGGTCGGCCAGGGCGAGGAAGCCGAGCATCAGCGAGCCGGGGAACGGCCAGGACTGGCTGCCCGCGTACACGATCTCCTCGACCGCGACGCCGACCTCCTCGCCGACCTCGCGCAGCACGGCGGCCTCGGCCGACTCGCCCGGCTCGACGTACCCGGCGAGGCAGGAGTACCGGCGCCCGCCCGGGATCCCCGCCCAGGCGGCGTTGCTGCCGAGCAGGCAGCGCCCCTCGATCCCGTCCACCCCGTCGTGCACCAGCACGATCATCGCCGGGTCGGTGCGCGGCCAGACCCGGTCACCGTCCGGCTCGATCCGGGACCAGCCGGCCTCGTCCACCCGGGTGGGGCGGCCGGTGACCGAGGAGTAGCCGTGCCGGACGTGCCAGTTGGTCAGCGCCAGCGCGGTGGTGAAGATGCCGGCGTCCCGGTCGAGCAGCAGGTGGCCGATGTCGCGCAGGTGCGCCGCCCGGGTGCCCGGCAGCTCGGGCAGCGGGCTGTCCACGGCGAACACCGGCACGCCGTCCGGCTCGACGCCCAGGAACATCGGGACCGAGCGGGGCACCTCGGGCAGCGCACCGGAGCCGAGCAGCACCAGCTCGGGCGGGGAGGCGTCGGCCCGGACCAGGGTCCGCCCGTCGCTGCCCGAGTCGAGCACCAGCACCCGGGCCCGCTCCCATGCCTCGGCCAGCCATGCCGGGTCGGCGCGCCGATGCGCGGCCCGGTCCAGGGTGGACCGGGCCAGCGGCGGGGCGGTCTCCCCGCTCGGGCCGGCGCCCCGCACCGGCCCCCGCCCGGCGGTCACGGCCGGGCCGGCTCGGTGTGCACCGGGGCGAGCGCGGACAGGGCGGGGACGATCCGTTCGGCGTCGCCGAGCACCACGGTGACCGCCCGCGCCGGGGCCAGGTAGCGCCGGGCCGCCTCGGCCACCTCGGCGACGGTGGCCTTCGCCAGCCGGGCGGCGTGCTCGGCGAGGAAGTCCAGGCGCAGCCCGTTGCCCGCGAACGCGCTGGTCAGCGACGCCAGCCCGGCCTGGGTGGACATGCCGAGCTGGAGGGTGCCGAGGGCGTACTGGCGGGCCTGCTCCAGCTCGTCCGGCTTCGGCGGCAGCGTGGCCAGCCGGCCCAGCTCGTACGTCGTCTCCAGCAGCGCAGGCGCGGTGACCTCGGTGGCCACCTCGGCGGCGGCGATCAGCACCGACCCGGCCACCGAGTGCTCGACCAGCGAGTGCGGGCCGTACGTGTAGCCCTTGTCCTCGCGGATGTTCTCCACCCAGCGGGAGGAGAAGTACCCGCCGAAGAGCAGGTTCGCCAGTTGCAGCGCGGCGTGGTCGGGGTGGGTGCGGGGCACCGCCGGCAGGGCGATGCGCAGCGAGGACTGCACCGAGCCGGGCCGGTCGACCAGCAGCAGCGCGCCGGGCTCCAGCGGCGGGGCGGGCGGTAGCTCGTCGTCGTGCCCGGCGCCGCTCCAGCCCGACAGGGCCTTCTCGGCGGCGTCCAGCGCCCGCTCCGGCTGCACGTCGCCGACCAGCACCAGCACCGCGTCGGCCGGGTGCACCCGCTCGGCGTGCAGCCGGCGCAGCGCCGCCGGCCGGACCGCGTGCACCTGCGCCGGGTCGGGGGTCTGCACGGCGTACGGGTGCTTGCCGTAGATCCGCCGGAGCAGGGCGGTGCGGGCCAGGTGGGCGGGCTGGCTCTGGGCCACCTGGATCCGGTCGACCAGCCGGTCCCGCTCGGTGCCGACCTCCTCGCCCGGGTACGTCGCGCCGGTCAGCACGTCGGCGAGGATCTCCAGCATCCGGTCCAGCCCGGTGACCAGGCCGGCGCCGGAGAGCATCAGCCGGTCCGGATCGATGCCGGCGGAGAGCCCGCCGCCGACCGCCTGGAGTTCGGCGGCGATCTGCACGCTGGTCATCGACGCCGTGCCGGAGAGCATGGTCTGCGCGAGCATCGTGCCCCGGGCCAGGTGGGTCCGGCCGGTCGGCATCCACAGCCGCAGCTCGACCAGGGGGACAGCCGGCCGGCGCACCGCGATGACGGTGAGCCCGTTGCCGAGCCTGCGCTCGGCCTGCTTCGGCACCTTGAACCTGCGGTTCGGGCCGAGCGGCGGCAGAACCCGGGTGCCCGTCCCCACGGTTGCCGTCACCTGTCCCTCCTTCGTTCGCGACTGCGAGGCTCGCAAACCCCGCTCACTCCTCGCGCTCACCACGCCACCACCGTTCGCGACTGCGAGGCTCGCAAACCCCGCTCACTCCTCGCGCTCACCTGGCACCTCCCGCGATGACCTCGATGGACGCGCGGCGCTCCGGCCGCAGGGTGGCGGCGGCGGCGCGGACCTGCTCGTCGGTGACCTCGCCGACCAGTCTGGGCAGCTCGTTGAGCAGGCCCGGCTCGCCGCGCTGCTGCTCCAGCACCGCCATCCGCAGCGCCCGGCCGAGCACCGCGTCGGTGTCGCGCAGCAGGTGGGTGGCCATCCGGGCCTGGGTGCGGGCCAGCTCGCCGTCGGTGGGACCGTCGGTGGCCAGCCGGTCCAGTTCCTCGTCGACAGTACGCAGCACCTTGTCCACGTCGCCGCCGGGCGGCAGGTGCGCCTGGAGCAGCAGTGCCGTCGGGTCGCGTACGTCGAACGGGTCGCCCATGAAGCCGACGTACCCGCCGAGGCTGGTCACCGCGCGGTCCCGCTGGACCAACCGCTCGACCAGCCGGGAGGCGTCGCCGTCGGTGAGCACCTCGGCGAGCACCACGTACGGCAGGTAGCCGGCGAAGTCGGTGATCGGGTCGGGCACCCGCCAGGCGGCGGCCACCGCGGGCAGCGGGGCCAGCGCGTCGGTGTACGACGAGCGGCGCTCGGCGGTCAGGTCCGGCTCGGCGAAGTCGGGACGCTGTGGGGCGGGGCGGGCCGGCACGTCGCCGAAGTGCCGCTCGACCAGCGCGGTGGCCTCGGCCACGTCGACGTCACCGCTGACCGCGAGCACGGCGTTGCCGCTGGCGTAGTAGCGGCGGAAGAAGTCCGCCGCGTCGGCGACGGTGGCCGACTCCAGGTCGTCGAAGGAGCCGTAGCCGTCGTGCGCGTTCGGGAAGGTGTCGAACATGACCGGCGGCAGGGTCAGCCAGGGGAAACCGCCGTACGGGCGGTTGAGCACGTTGACCCGGATCTCCTCCTTGACCACGTCGACCTGGTTGCGCAGGTTCTCCTCGGTCAGCCGGGGGCCGCGCATCCGGTCGGCCTCCAGGAACAGCGCCCGCTCCAGGGCGTTGCTCGGCAGGGTCTCGTAGTAGTCGGTGTAGTCGTGGTGGGTGGAGCCGTTGAAGGTGCCGCCCGCGCCCTGCACGTGCCGGAAGTGGGCCAGCTTCTCCAGGTTCTCCGAGCCCTGGAACATCAGGTGCTCGAAGAGGTGGGCGAAGCCGCTGCGCCCCTCGGGCTCGGACCGGATGCCGACGTCGTAGACCACCGCCACCCCGATCACCGGGGCGCTGCGGTCGGGGGTGAGCACCACCCGCAGGCCGTTGTCGAGGGTGAACCGCTCGACCGGGTACTTCGTCGCTGGAATTCTGGATCTCCGCGCCGCCACGGGATCGACCCTAGCGCGTCGGCGCTCCCGGCAACGGCGACCTCCCGCAGGCCGGCTCAGCCCACCGGGGCCGGGGCCACGGCGAGGGGCGCGGTCACCCGGGGCAGCACCTCCGCGCCGACCCGCTCGGCCTCCTCCCGGTGCGGCCAGCCGGACAGGACGAACTCGTCGACCCCGTGCCCGGCGTACTCGTCGATCCGGGCCGCGACCTCGGCGTAGCTGCCGACCAGCGCGGTGCCGGCGCCCTCGCGGACCAGGCCGACCCCGGCCCAGAGGTTCGGGGCGACGGTGAGCCCGTCGGTGGACCCGCCGTGCAGGGCGGCCATCCGGGCCTGGCCGACCGAGTCCATCCGGCGGTAGCGCGCCTGGGCGGCGGCGATCCGCTCCGGGCTCATCCCGGCCAGGAGCCGGTCCGCCTCCGCCCATGCCCGCGCCGCGGTCGGCCGGGCGATGACGTGCAGCCGGAGCCCGGTGCGCAGGGTGCGGCCCCGCTCGGCGGCCAGGGCGCGGACGCGGGCCGCCCGGGCGGCGGTCGCGGCCGGCGGCTCGCCCCACATCAGGTAGGTGTCGGCCTGCCGGGCGGCCACCGCCTCGGCGGCCGGCGACGCGCCGCCGAAGTAGACCGGGGGCGGGGCGGCGAGCGGGGCGGCCAGCCCGCCGCCGGTGACCTGGTAGTGCTCGCCGGTGAAGTCGAACGGGCCCCCGCACCAGGCCCGGCGGAGCACCTCGACGAACTCGCCGGTCCGTGCGTAGCGGGCGTCGTGGTCCAGGAAGTCGCCGTACGCCCGCTGCTCGGCCGGGTCGCCGCCGGTGACGACGTTGAGCGCGAGCCGCCCGCCGGAGACCGACTGGAACGCCTCGGCCTGCTGCGCGATCAGGGTGGGCAGCGCGAACCCGGCCCGCACGGCGACCAGCATGCCGATCCGGTCGGTGTGCTGGGCGACGGCCGCGCAGACGATCCACGGGTCGGGGCAGCCCGAGCCGACCGGGGTGAGCAGTGCGGCGAAGCCGGCCGCCTCGGCGGCCCGGGCGACCTCGGTCAGATAGCCGACAGTGGCGGCCCGGTCGTGCCGCGCCGCGCCGGCCGCGACGGTGGCGGCGCCGACCTGGTGCCCGTCGCCGGAGGTGGGAAGGAACCAGTGGAAGGTCATGCCGGCCGCCTCTCCGCCGCCCTCCGCCGCCCGGCCGAGGGACGCCGGAGAACCTATCAAGAAGGTAGGAAAACAGGGAATATTCGAGGCCGCCGTTCCCGCGATGTGGACGACTCTTGACGACGCTCGAACACTGCCCCAGTCTTCCTACCTACTAAGTAGGAATACTTCGGATTGGACAGACGATGAGACGGCTCCCCTTCCGTCGGTTGGTCTCCCTGGCAACGCTCGCCGTGGTGGGCACGGCGACCCTGGGCGTCACCGCCGCGTGTGGCGAGGACGACGGCGCGGCCACGGGCGACTCCGGCCCGGTGACGCTGCGGCTGGGCTACTTCCCCAACATCACCCACGCGCCCGCCGTGGTCGGGGTCGAGAAGGGCATCTTCGCCGGTAAGCTCGGCGGCGACGTCAAGCTGGACACCAAGACCTTCAACGCCGGCCCGGCGGCGATCGAGGCGGTCTTCTCCGGCGCGCTCGACGCGACGTACATCGGGCCGAACCCGACGGTGAACGCCTTCTCCAAGTCCAGGGGCGAGGCGGTCCGGGTCATCTCGGGCGCCGCGTCCGGCGGCGTCGCGCTCGTGGTCAAGCCCGAGATCACCGCGGTCGAGCAGCTGCGCGGCAAGAAGATCGCCACCCCGCAGCTCGGCAACACCCAGGACGTGGCGCTGCGCTACTGGCTCAAGGAGAAGGGCCTGACCGCCACCAAGGAGGGCGGCGGCGACGTCAAGGTGGTCCCGCAGGAGAACGCCCAGACCGTGGAGACGTTCAACAGCGGGGCGATCGACGGCGCGTGGGTGCCCGAGCCGTTCGTCTCCCGGCTGGTCAACGCCGGCGGCAAGGTGCTGCTCGACGAGCGTGACCTGTGGCCGGACAAGAAGTTCGTGATCACCAACCTGATCGTCTCCACCAAGTTCCTCAAGGCCCACCCCGACGTGGTGAAGAAGCTGGTCGAGGGGCAGGTCGCGGCGAACGAGTTCGTCAACGCCAAGCCCGACGAGTCGCAACAGGCCATCTCCGACCACATCGGCAAGATCACCGGCAAGCCGCTGGACGTGAAGCTGATCAAGCAGGCGTGGCCGACGTTGGAGTTCACCAACGACCCGATCGCCTCGTCGCTGAGGACCGGCCTGGACCACGCGGTCGCCGTCGGGCTGACCCAGCCGGTCAACCTGGACGGCCTCTACGACCTGAAGTACCTCAACGAGGTGCTCAAGGCCCAGGGCAAGCCCGAGGTCACCCAACCATGACATCGACCACGACGACGCCACACAGCGCGACCGGCTCGGTCGCGCTGCACGGCGTCACCAAGGTGTACGGGCAGGGCGAGGGCGCCGTCCTCGCCCTGGACGGGGTCTCCCTCGACGTCGCGCCCGGCGAGTTCGTCTGCCTCGTCGGCGCCTCCGGCTGCGGCAAGAGCACCCTGCTCAACCTGGTCGCCGGCCTGGACCGGATCAGCGGCGGGCGGATCGAGCTCGGCGACGGGGTCGACCCGGGGCTGATGTTCCAGGAGTCCGCCCTGTTCCCGTGGCTCACCGTCGAGGGCAACGTGGAGGTGCCGCTGAAGTTGCGCGGCATGCCCCGGGCGGCGCGCCGGGAGCGGGTCGCCGAGCTGCTGCGCACGGTGCACCTGGCCGACTTCGCCCGCAAGCGCCCGCACGAGCTGTCCGGCGGCATGCGGCAGCGGGTCGCGCTGGCCCGCACCCTCGCGCTGGACACGCCGGTGCTGCTGATGGACGAGCCGTTCGGCGCGCTCGACGCGATGACCCGGGACATCCTGCACGACGAGCTGGAGCGGATCTGGACCGAGCGGAAGCTCACCGTGCTCTTCGTGACCCACAACGTCCGGGAGGCCGCGCGGCTCGCCGACCGGATCATCCTGCTCTCCAGCCGGCCCGGCCGGATCATCTACTCCACCCGGGTCGACGTGCCCCGGCCGCGACGCATCGACTCCCCGGAGATCGCGTCCATCGCCGCCGAGGTCACCGACAAGCTCCGTACGGAGGTGGGCCGCCATGGCCAGTGACACGCTCGCCGACGCCCCGCGCGCCGACGCGGAGATCTCCGGACTCGACGCGCTGGAGATCGCCGGCCGGCAGAAGACGACGACCCGGGCCGCGACGATCTGGGCGTCCACCTGGCCGAAGCTGGCGGCGCTCGCCATCGCCATCGGCGCCTGGCAGGCCGTGGTGTGGGCCGAGATCTGGCCGCCGTACTCGCTGCCCGGGCCGGCCACCGTCGGCCAGGAGCTGCTCCGCCAGGCCAGCGGGCCACAGCTCTGGGAGGGGATGGCCACCACCCTGCGCCGCGCGGCCCTCGGCTACGTCTTCTCCGTCGGCGTCGGCCTGCTGCTGGGGCTCGCCGTGGCCCGGTCCCGGGTGCTGCGGGCGGCCATCGGCTCGATGATCACCGCGTTGCAGACCATGCCGTCGATCGCCTGGTTCCCGCTGGCGATCCTGCTGTTCGAGCTGAGCGAGAAGGCCATCTTCTTCGTCGTGGTGCTCGGTGCGGCGCCGTCCATCGCCAACGGGGTGATCAGCGGCGTGGACTACGTCTCGCCGCTGCTGCTGCGGGCCGGGCGCAACCTCGGCGCCCGGGGGCTGAACCTCTACCGGTACGTGATCGCCCCGGCCGCCCTGCCCGCCATCGTCGCCGGGCTGAAGCAGGGCTGGGCCTTCTCCTGGCGCAGCCTGATGGCTGGCGAGCTGATCGTGGTGGGCATCTCGCAGACCTCGCTGGGCGCGCAGCTCACCTACTCGCGGGAGCTGTCCGACGCACCCTGGCTGCTCTCCACGATGATCGTCATCCTGGTCGTCGGCCTGGTCGTCGACGCCGCGTTCGGGGCGGCGGACCGGGCGATCCGCCGCCGCTGGGGCGTGCTGGACCAGGCCGGGCAGTGACGTGTACGTCTCCGCGCGCAGCGACTACGCGCTCCGGGCCATGCTCGCCGTCGCCGCCGCCTCGACCGGCGGCGACCGGCGGGCCGACGACCCGGGCGTCTCCCCCGAGCCGGGCGGCGAGCTGGTCAAGGCGGCGGCCCTGGCCGAGAGCCAGGCCATCCCGCTGAGCTTCCTCCAGGGCATCCTGCTCGACCTGCGCCGGGCCGGGCTGCTGTACAGCCACCGGGGCACCGAGGGCGGCTACGCCCTGGCCCGCCCGGCCACCGAGATCAGCGTGGGGAACGTGCTCCGCGCGGTCGGCGGGTCGCTCACCTCGGTACGCGGCCTGCCGGCCGGGCACGCCGGCTACCACGGGGTGGCCACCGGGCTGCGCGACGTGTGGCTGGCGGTGGACGGGGCCATCGCCCTGGTGGTGGACCGGACCACCCTGGCCGACCTGCTCGCCTGGGAGGGCCGGGACGACAGGCCGAGCCGGGACAGGCCGGACGCCGTGGGGGCGCGGCCCGTCGGTGATCCGGTCGGCGGCCCCTGACCGGCCGGACCGACCCGGTCCGGCGGCCGGGCGGTGCGGGCTCAGCCGGCGGACTCGTCGGTCACCTGGCTGACGGAGGCGGTGAGGTCGCTGCCCGTTCCCCCCGGAATGTGCAGCCCCACCACCCCCGCCGGTGTCCGGCCGCCGCGGGTGGGATGCCACGGCGAGAACGCCGCGGCCGTGGCCAGCGCCAGCCCCGCCCCCGCGACCGCCAGCACCACCGTCAGCTCCCGCAGCGCCCCCGACTCGGCGTTGCACGCCATGGTCAATCCCTCCCCCAGTGGGCCGGCCCCCGCCGACCCGTTTTCCCCCACGGCAAGCATCGACCACATCGGGACCATGGAACAGTCACCGATCGGACCCCGCCCTGCCTGATTCCCGACTCAGTCGCAGGGTGCCGCCGGCGGACTGCCGGCGGCGGCGGGTGACCGCGGAGGAGCCGTTCAGGCGGTACGGGGACGACGCGGCCGGCGCGAGCGCCCCGAGGCGCGGTGTCCGGTGCGCCGCCCCTCGGCGCCCGCCCCGTCGCCCGCCCGCCCGTCCTCGGACGGGCGGCCGGCGCGCGGCGTACCCCCGGTCGCGGCGGCCCCGGCGACGTGCGACTGGCCGGCGGCGCGGGACGAGCGCGGACCCCGGCCACCGCCCGAGGCGGACCGCTCCGGCGCCGGAGCCGCGATGGTCACCGGCACCCCGGACGGTTCCCGGGCCCCGGTGACCCGGGCCAGCGCCTCGTCGCCCAGCCGGACCTGGGTGGCCTGCGGCCGGATGCCGGCGGTGGCCATCAGCCGGGACACCTCGCGGCGCTGCTCGGGCAGGACCAGGGTGACCACGGTGCCCGACTCGCCGGCCCGCGCGGTACGCCCGCCCCGGTGCAGGTAGTCCTTCGCCTCGGTCGGCGGGTCGACGTTGACCACCATGTCGAGGCCGTCCACGTGAATGCCCCGGGCCGCCACGTCGGTGGCGACCAGCGCGGTCACCTGGCCGGTGCGGAACTGCTCCAGGATCCGGGTGCGCTGCGGCTGGGACTTGCCGCCGTGCAGCGCCGCCGCGCGCACCCCCTTGGCCAGCAGCTGGCGGGCCACCCGGTCGGCACGGTGCTTGGTGCCCATGAACAGGATGGTGCGGCCCTCCCGGGCCGCGATCTGGGTCAGGGCGGCCGGCTTGTCCTCGGCGTCGACGTGCAGCACGTGGTGCGTCATCGCGGTCACCGTCGCGGTGCCGGGGTCGACGGAGTGCGAGACCGGGTTGGTCAGGAAGCGGCGGACCAGCTTGTCCACGCCGCCGTCGAGCGTGGCGGAGAAGAGCATCCGCTGGCCGTCGCCGGCCACCTGCTCCAGCAGCTTGGTGACCTGCGGCAGGAAGCCCATGTCGGCCATCTGGTCCGCCTCGTCCAGCACGGTGATGGCGACCTGGTCGAGCCGGGCGTCCCCGCGGTTGATCAGGTCGTGCAGCCGGCCGGGGGTGGCCACGACCACCTCGGCGCCGGCGCGCAGCGCGTCCGCCTGCCGCTGCAACGACAGGCCGCCCACCACGGTGGCGGTGCGCAGCCCGACCGCCCGGGCGTACGGGGCCAGCGCGGTGGTCACCTGCTGGGCCAGCTCCCGGGTCGGCACCAGCACCAGGGCCAGCGGACGCCCCGGGCGGGCCCGGCGGCCGGCGGTGCGGTGCACCAGCGGCAGCCCGAAGGCGAGGGTCTTGCCCGAGCCGGTGCGGCCCCGGCCGAGGAGGTCCCGGCCGGCCAGCGAGTCCGGCAGCGTCGCCGCCTGGATCGGGAACGGCTCGGTGATGCCCTGCGCGGTCAGCTCGGCGAGCAGCGCCGGCGCCAGGCCGGTGGTGGAGAACGAGGGGATGACGGTGGTCATGCAGAAGCCTTCCTCGACGCGGCACGTGTCGAGGAGGCGCCGGAGTGGCGCTGCACCGGCGGCGGGGCCGCGGTGGTCACAAGCACGAACCGAAGGTGGGGTGCGGCCGGCCCGCACGGGGCGGACCGGCCGCGACACCGCGCCCGAGGCGCGATGGATGTTCCGAAGAACGGTGGTGCCTGTTCCGGAGAACAGTCGTGCCTGTTCCGAGGAACAGTGGTGCCGACGATCAGAGCGGACGGATGTTCTCCGCCTGCGGGCCCTTCTGGCCCTGGGTCACCTCGAACTCGACCCGCTGGTTCTCGTCCAGGCTCCGGTAGCCGGAGGACTGGATCGCCGAGAAGTGGGCGAAGACGTCGGCGCCGCCGCCGTCCGGGGTGATGAAGCCGAAGCCCTTGTCAGCGTTGAACCACTTGACGGTGCCAATTGCCATGTGTTCTGTCTCCTTGACGGAACGTTCGGACCCGCACGTGTTGCGAGCCGAAGAGGGAGGAGCGGACCGCGCCCGGTATGCGCGGACCACCTGTCGCTTCTGGTCGCCCCGCCCGGAGAGCCCCGGACACAACAAAGAGCGCCTGGGGCCACAATCCGCCAGGCGCACACAGAGTCTCTGGTAACCAAAACTGCAACCCGGATACCGTATCACGGATTCGGCTCGCGGGACCCCCACGGCCGAAGTTTTTCATCGTCCCGGCCGGCTGGCGACGGGCGGCGCCTCCGGCACGCCCGCGATCAACGCGGTGAGCCCGTCGGCGTCGAGCAGGTCCGCCGGGCGGACCGTCGCCCCGTCCCGCACGTAGTAGAAGGCCGCGCCGACCCGGTCGACCGGCACCCCGGCCAGCTCGGCCCAGGCCAGCCGGTAGACGGCGAGCTGCACCGCCGCCGCCTCGGCCTCCGCGCCGACGGGCTGCCGGCCGGTCTTCCAGTCGACCACGTCGTACCCGCCGCCGGGCCGGGCGAAGACGGCGTCCATCCGGCCCCGCACCACCACCCCGGCGATCACCGTGGCGAACGGCACCTCCACCTCCGCCGGCACCCGGTCGGCCCACTCCCCGGCCAGGAAGCGCGCCTGGAGTTCGGCCAGCGCCTCGTCGGGCGCGGCGTCGGCGTCGGCCGCGCCCGGCAGTTCGTCGACGTCGAGCAGCCGGTCCGCGCCGAAGCGCCGCTCCAGCCAGGTGTGGAACGCGGTGCCCCGCCGGGCGTACGGGTTCGGCTCGGCGGGCATCGGGCGGCGCAGGGCGCGGGCGAGCTCCTCCGGATCGCGGCGCAGCGCCACGAGCTGGGTGACCGAGAGCTGGCCCGGCAGGGCCACCTCCACCGCCCCCGCCCCGGCGGCCAGCTCGGCCCGCTCGGCGAGCAGCAGGTCGGCCTCCCGCCGCCAGCGCGCCACCTCCGGATCCTCGACCTCGGCCGCCCCGGGGGCGGGAGTCGGGTGTTCCTCGGCGAGGAAGCGGCGAACCAGCGCGGCGGCCTCGGCCAGCGCCGGGCGGCGCCCGCCCAGCGGGTCCGCCGGCCACTCGGCGCGCAACACCACCTCCGTGGTGGGGTTGGTGGCGTCGCCGGCCGGCTCGGGGGCCCAGCGGTCGACCAGGTGCCCGGCACCGCCGTCCAGGCACGCGTCGTGCACCTCGCGCAGGAACACCGACGGCCCGCGGGGGCGCTTCGTCCCCTCGCCCCACCAGTAGCCGGAGCAGAGCAGCAGCCGCCGGGGGCGGGTCACCGCCACGTACGCCAGCCGGCGCTCCTCCCGCTCGTCGTGCGCCCGCCAGGCGTCGGTGAAGTCGGCCAGCGCCCGGGCCACCGCCCGCTGGTCGGCCGCCCCGGCCAGACCCAGCTCCGGCAGCCCGTCGGCGTCCCCGCGCAGCGGGAACGGCAGCACCCCCAGCCCACCGAGCCAGTGGTCGGAGTTGCGCACCGGCCCCGGCCAGCCGCCCCGGCTCAGGCCGGCGACCGCGACCACGTCCCACTCCAGGCCCTTCGCGGCGTGCGCGGTGAGGATCTGCACCGCGCCGGAGACCACCTCCACCTCGCCCGGGGCCAGGCCGCGCTCCTCGTCCTCGGCCGCGGCGAGGTAGGCCAGGAACCCCGACAGGGTGGCCGCCGGAGACTCCCCACTGAACCGGGCCGCCACGTCGCCGAGTGCGTCCAGGTGGCCCCGGGCGAGGCCGGCGTCGCCGGTGCCGTCCCGGCCGGCCCGGACCGCCACCTCCACGTCCAGGCCGATGGTCCGTTCGACGTCCGCGATCAGCTCCGGCAGCGTCTGGTCCAGCCGGTAGCGGAGCAGGGCCAGTTCCTCGCCGTACGCGCGCAGCCGGGTGTAGCCCTGGTCCGAGTACGCCTGGGCGGGCCCCAGGTCCGCCAGCGCCTCCACCAGCGTGGCCTCGTCGAGCAGGTCGACGGCGATCTCCGGCCCCTCGTCGGCGGCGAGCCGGCGGCGGCCGGCGGCGATCGCCCGGGCCCGGCGGTGCAGGGCCACCAGGTCACGCGGCCCGATCCGCCAGCGCGCCCCGGTGAGCAGCCGCAGCAACGCCGCCCCGTCGGTCGGGTCGGCCAGCACCCGCAGGGTGCACACCACGTCCCGCACCTCGGGGGTGTCCAGCAGCCCGCCCAGCCCCACCACCTCCACCGGCAGCCCCCGGGCCCGCAGCGCGGTCGAGAGCGCCGGGATCTGGCTGCGCAGCCGGACCAGCACGGCGGTGGTGGGCCGGTGCGGTACCGGGATGTGCTCGGGCAGCGCTGCCGGCATCCGGGCCGCCCCGCGCCAGGCGGCCAGCACGCTGTCGGCGATCCAGTCCGCCTCGTCGGCGTACGTCGGCAGGAGCGCGCAGTGCACGGTGCCGGCGGCCAGGCCACCCGGCGTGCGGTGCGGGATCGGGTCGGCGACGCTCAGCGCGGCGCGCAGCTCCGGCACCCGGGCGCCGGCCGCCCGCAGCGGGGTGGCCAGGGCGTTCGCCACACCGAGGATCTCCGGCCGGTTGCGCCAGCTCGTGGTGAGACCGAGCACCGCCGCCGGCGTGCCGTCGGGGCGGGCGAACTCGGCGGGGAAGCGGTCCAGGGTGCCGGCGCTGGCCCCCCGCCAGCCGTAGATGGACTGGCAGGGGTCGCCGACGGCGGTCACCGGGTGTCCGCCGCCGAACAGGGCGTTGAGCAGCACCACCTGCGCGTGGCTGGTGTCCTGGTACTCGTCGAGCAGCACCACCCGGTAGCGGTCCCGCTCGATCGCGCCGACCGCCGGGTGGTCCCGGGCCACCCGGGCCGCCCGGGCGAGCTGGTCGGCGAAGTCCATCGCCTCGAAGTCCTCCTTGCGCCGGGCGTACGCGCGGACCAGCGGCAGCAGCTTCAGCCGGGTCTGCTGGAGGGCGAGGGACTTCCGCACGTCGGCGTAGACCCGGCCGGGGCGGGACTGCACGTCGGCGAAGAACCGGCCCGTCCAGGCGGCCAGGGCGTCCGGGTCGACCAGGTGCTCGTCCAGCTCGCCGGCCAGGGCCAGCACGGCGTCGGTGATGGTGCTGGGCATCCGGTCGACGCCGGTCATGTCGCCGTCGTAGTTGCGCACCAGCAGGTCGACGAGCTGCCAGCGGGACGCCTCGGTGAGCAGCCGGGTGGACGGCTCGTACCCGGCGCGCAGCCCGTGCTCGGTGACGATCCGCCCGGCGTACGAGTGGTAGGTGGACACGGTCGGCTCGCCCGCGAACGGGTCGTCGAGCGGGTCCCGGCCCCGCCGCCCGACCCGGCGCACCAACTGGTCGAGCCGGGTACGCACCCGGTGGCCCAGCTCACCGGCCGCCTTGCGGGTGAAGGTCAGCCCGAGGATCTGCTCCGGCCGGACGTAGGCGTTGGCGACCAGCCAGACCACCCGGGCGGCCATCGTCTCGGTCTTGCCGGAGCCGGCGCCCGCGACCACCAGCAGCGGCTCGACCGGCGCGGCGATGATCGCCGCCTGCTCCCGGGTGGGCGCGGGCAGCCGGAGCAGCTTCGCCAGCTCGACCGGCGTGTACCGGGGGCCGGAGTCGGCGGCCCGGGGCGCCGGGGTCGCGGCGCTGAACAGGGCGGGCTGGGTCACGGCACCTTCTCAGTTCCCGACTGCGGCTCGACGACCTGGCGCCCCTGCCCGGACACCGGGCAGCTCGTACGCACCGGGCAGACCCGGCACTTCGAGTTGGCGACCGCGGCGAAGGTGGCGGCGGCCATCGTATCGGCGGTGCGCCGCACCAGCGCCGTCGCCCAGCCGGCCTCCGGCCCCTGCCCCGCCGCCGGCTGGCTCTGTTCCCTGGCGTCCTTGGCGCCGGTGCCGAGCTGGACCAGGGCCGCGCCCCCGGACTCGTCGCCGAACTCCGGGAACGCCCCCGCCTCCACCGCCGCCTGGTACGCCCCGAGCTGCGGATGCTCGCCGATCTCGTGCTCGGTGACGGCAGTGGACTTGCCGGTCTTCAGGTCGACCACCACCAGCCGGCCGGCGTCGTCCACCTCCAGCCGGTCCACCCGGCCGGTCAGCTCGACCGGCCGGTGCGGGTCGTCGAGCCGGACCGCGAACTCGTGCTCGATGGCGAGCAGCCGGCGCGGGTTGCCGGCCAGCCAGCGCAGCAGCTTGTCCACCATGGCCTCGGCCCGCTCCCGCTCCGGGCCGACCATCCACCGGGCGGCCAACTCGATCGCGTCGAACCGGGCAGCCACGTACTCCAGCAGCGCGGAACGGTCCGCGCTGGCGTCCTCGGCGAGCATCGCGGCGGCGTGCACCAGGTTGCCCACCCCCTGTGCGGCGCTGGCCGGGCCGCTGCCGCCGTGCCGCTCCAGCAACCAGCGCAGGCTGCACCGCAGGGCGCTCTCCATCGCCGACGGGGTGACCTTCACCGGCTGCCCCTCGTCGACCAGCGGCCGGTCGTCGGAGAGGCCGCGCAGCCCCCACCAGTCGTCCGGGTGCGCGCCGGGCACTCCGGCGGCGGCCAGCCGGGCCAACTCGGCCGCCGCCGCGCGCCGCCGGTGGTGCGGCGCCGCCGGATCGGCCACGGCGGTACGCAGCTCCGCGACCAGCGCCGGCAGGGTCAGCGCCCGGGGCGGCCCGGCCACCGGCAGGGTGACGGGCCGGTGCTCTCCCCCGCCCCCCGGCCCACCGGCCTCCGAGCCACCGGGACCGCCCGCCGGGCCGTCAGTGGGGTCATCGGTCGGATCGGCGGTCGGATCGGCGGGGCCCGGGCCGCCCTCGTCCGGGCCGGGTGACTCGGTCGGGTCCAGCTCGTACAGGAACCGGCTGGGCTGCTCCTCGTGGTCGTCGCCGCCGACCGCGGCCGAGGCGACCGCGCTGACCAGCAGCCGACGGCGGGCCCGGGTCACCGCCACGTGGAAGAGCCGGCGCTCCTCGTCCAGCAGGGCGGAGGTCTGCCCGATCAGGACCGCCCGCCCGCCGTCGCCCTGGTCGCGGCCGGCGAGCACGTCGACCAGCCGCTCGGAGCCGAGCAGGCTGCCGCGCAGCCGCAGGTCCGGCCAGACGCCCTCCTGCACCCCGGCGACCGCCACCAGGTCCCACTCCAGCCCCTTGGCGGCGTGCGCGGTGAGCAGCCGGACGGCCTCGCCCCGGTCGGCCGTCGCGGCCAGGGTGTCCGCCGGCAGGTCCTGGCCGAGCACGTGGTCGAGGAAGACCTCGGTACGGGCGCCGGGCAGCCGGTCGGCGAACCGGGCCGCCGCGTCGAAGAGCACCAGCACGGCGTCCAGGTCCCGGTCGGCGGCCTCGGCCCGCCAGCGCCGCGCGGTCTCGTGCTCGCCGGTCGCCGCCTGCCCCCGGGTGATCGCCCCGGCCCAGCGCTCGGCCAGGCCGCTGGCGTCCCAGGCCGCCCAGAGCACGTCCTCGGCGGTCGCCCCGGGCCGCTCGGCCGCCTCCCGGGCGATGGCGAGCAGACCGGCCACCGCCTGCGCCGGCTCCGCCCAGCGCCGATCGATGGCGGCCAGCTCCTCCGGGTCGCGCAGCGCGTCGACGATCAGCTCGCCGGATGGGCGGCGGTCCCCGCCGGCCAGGGCGAGGGCGCGCAGCCCCTGGCGCAGCCGCCGCTCGGCCAGCGGGTCGGCACCACCCAGCGGCGAGTGCAGCAGCGCCACCGCCGCCTCCTCGTCCAGCCGCTCCGGCTCCAGCGCGCAACGCAGCAGGAGCAGCAGCGGGGCCACCGCCGGTTGCAGGTGCAGCGGCAGATCCTCGCCGTGCACCACGGTCGGCACCCCGGCGGTGTGCAGCGCCCGGCGCAGCACCGGAAGCTGCCGGGCGGTCGAGCGGACCAGCACCGCCATCGCCGACCAGGGCACGCCGCCGAGCAGGTGCGCCGCGCGCAGGGCCTGAGCCAGCCAGGCGGCCTCACTGGTGGCCGAGCGGAAGGTACGCACCTCGACCGCGCCGGCCGGGGCGGCGGGCTGCGGGTGCAGCCGGCGATGGGCCGCCGGGCCGCGCAGCCGGCCGGTGAGCCGCCGGGTGGCGGCGAGCAGCCCCGCACCGGCCCGGTACGACGTGCTCAGCACGACCTGCGCGGCCGGCGCTCCGGAGACGGTGCGGAACCGGTGTGGGAAGGCGCTCACCCCGGCCGGGTCGGTGCCTCGGAAGGCGTACGTGGCGGAGTCCGGGTCGGCGAAGGCGACGAGGGACTTGCCCCCGCCGGCGACCACGGCGAGCAGGTCGAGTTGGGCCGGATCGGTGTCGGCCAGCTCGTCGACGTACACGTGGGCGAGGCGGCGGCGCTCGGCCTCCAGCAGCTCCGGATCGTCGAGCAGCAGCCCGGTGGCGGCCCGGACCAGCTCCGCCGGGTCGTACGCGATCGAGCCACGGTTGCTGACGTCGCGCAGGGCGAGCACGGCGACGTACTCGCGGAGGAAGCGGGCGGCGGCCGGCCAGTCCGCGCGGCCCAGCCGCTCCCCCAGCCGGGCCAGCTCGACCGGGCCCACCCCGCGCTCCGCGGCCCGCATCAGCAGGTCGCGGAGCTGGGCCGCGAACGCCCGGGTACGCAGGGCGGGCCGCAGGTCCTCCGGCCAGCCGACCGGGTCGTCGTCGGGCTCCTCGCCGACCACGTCGAGCAGCTCCCGGATGATCAGATCCTGTTCAGGGCCGGTGAGCAGCCGCGGGGACGGCTCGCCCCGCTCGGCGGCGGCCCGGCGCAGCAGCCCGTACGCGTACGCCGGGAAGGTACGCACCAGCGGCTCGCGCAGCACCCGGTGCCCGTCGCCGGCCACCCGGGCCTCGATCCGGCGGCGCAGGTCGGTGGCCTGCCGGCGGCCGAAGGTGAGCACCAGGACCCGCTCGGGGTCGACGCCCTCGGCCACCCGCGCGGAGACCGCCTCGACCAGCGTGCTGGTCTTCCCGGTACCCGGCCCGCCGACGACGAGCATCGGCCCGCCGGTGTGCGCCACGACCTCGGCCTGCACCGGGTCGTCCCGCCACCGCTGGCCCTGCCCGGCCCTTTCGGCCCGCCCAGCCTCCCCGGCCCGCCCAGCCTCCCCGGCCCGCCCAGGCTCCCCGGCCTGGTCCGGCTCCTCCGCCCGCCCAGACTCCTCGGCCGGCTCCGCTACTTCGGCGGGCTCCGCCCCCTCGCCCCGCCCCGCAGGCGGCTCCTCGGCGGGTGCCCGCCCAGCGGGCGGCTCCTCGGCGGGCGGCTCCTCGGCGGGCGGCTCCTCGGCGGGCGGCTGCTCGGCGTACGTCAGAGGGCCGGCAGGCTGATCGGCGTGCGTGCCATCGCCCCCGCTGCCCTCCCCGGCCTGCGCGTCATCGCCGCCCGGCCCTCCGGCCCGGCGTTCCCGCCCGGTCGCTCCCTCGGGCCGACCGTCCCCCCGCGCCGCCCCACCGGACCGGCGGTCCCCCCGGGCCGCCTCGACAGGCCGACGCACCAGCCGGTACGCCTGCATCCCCCCATCCCACCACGCCCCTACGACACCCCACTCCCCCTCCCCACCCTCACCCCCGCCCTGCCCGGGTGGGGTGGGGCTTAGGTGAGGTGGGGGGTCAGGGCGTCCAGGGCGGCGGGGATGCTGTCGACGACCGTGAGCAGGCCCAGGCCGGCCGGCTTGAGGAAGTTGCGGTCGGCGAGATCGGCCAGCCAGTCGACCAGGGGACGGTAGAAGCCGTCCGCGTCGACCAGCACCATCGGCTTGGTGTGCAGGGCGAGGGTGGCCGTGGTCCAGACCTCGAACAGCTCGTCCAGGGTGCCCAGTCCACCGGGCAGGGTGAGGAACGCGTCCGACTTGTCGATCATGACGGTCTTGCGGTCGGCCATGCTGCCGGTGATCACCAGCTCGTCCGAGGAGAGGTCGGCCACCTCCAGGTCGACCAGGGACTGCGGGATCACCCCCAGGGTGGTCCCGCCGGCGGACCGGGCCCCGTCCGCCACCGCGCCCATCATCCCGACGCAACCGCCGCCGCTGACCAGCGTGTGGCCACGGCGGGCGATCTCCGCGCCCGCCTCGGCGGCCAGGTCCAGCCAGCGCCGGTCGAGGGTACGGGACGACGCGCAGAACACGCAGATCGCCGCCACCGGATCAGCCCTCCCGGCCCTGCTCGGCGGCGGCCTGCTGGTCCGCCGCGGTCCGAGCGACGGCCTCCTCGCGGACCGCCTCCTGCTCGGCGGAGAGCACGGCCTCGGCCTCCACGATGTGCCGGACCGCCGCGTCGACGTCGTCGGTGAGGCAGATCAGCTCCAGGTCGACCGGCCCGATCTTGCCCTCGACCGCCATCGTGTCGCGCAGCCAGTCGAGCAGACCGCGCCAGTAGGCCACCCCCATCAGCACCACCGGGAACCGGGTGACCTTGCCGGTCTGCACCAGGGTCAACGCCTCGAACAGCTCGTCCATCGTGCCGAAGCCGCCGGGCAGCACCACGAACGCCTGGGCGTACTTGACGAACATGGTCTTGCGGGCGAAGAAGTACCGGAAGTCGATGGCCAGGTCGACCCAGTCGTTGAGTCCCTGCTCGAACGGCAGCTCGATGCCGAGCCCGACGGAGAGCCCGCCGGCCTCGCTGGCGCCCCGGTTGGCCGCCTCCATCACGCCCGGTCCGCCACCGGTGATCACCGCGTACCCGGCCCGGGCCAGGGCGGCGCCCACCTCCTCGGCCAGCCGGCACTCCGGGCTGTCCGGCTTGCTCCGGGCCGAGCCGAAGACGCTGACCGCCGGCGGCAGGTCGGCCAGGGTGTCGAAGCCCTCGACGAACTCCGACAGGATGCGCAGGGCCCGCCAGGCGTCCTTGGTCTTCCAGTCGCCGCGGCCCCGGGAGTCCAGCAGCCGCTGGTCGGCGGTGCTCGTCGGGATGGCCTGGCGGCGCAGCGTGACGGCGCCCCGGTGCCGTTCCCGCCCCCGCTCGCGGCCCGGACCTCGTCCGTTGCTGTCGCTCATGGGAGCAACCGTAGTGGAGGGGCACCCGCAGGGTGCGGTGCCCGCACCAGGCGACGGACGACAACGGTGGGGCGGAGAAATTTTCCACCACCGGGGCAACTAATTCGGTCGCACGTACGTCTTACTATTCACATACCGGGTATGCCCCGGCACGCGCCTTCGGGGGAGGAGCCAGCGTGATCAGTAACAGCGAGATGATCCGGATCCGTCGGCAGATGCAGCGACGGATCCGGGACGTGGTGGCCGAACGCCGCCGCGCCCGGCAGATGGAAGCCATCGCCGCCGACCTCACCGCCGACCCGACCGACACCCGCCCCGAGTCGTCCCTGTCCCCGACCGCCTGACCGGCCGTACGGCTGCCGGCCGGGCGGCCCGCCCACCGGACCACGGTGCGGCAGGCCGCCCGGCCAGACCATGCCCCCGGCCAGACCGCGCCCCAGACCAGGCCCCGGCCAGACCAGGCCCCCAGCCAGGCCCCGGCCCAGGCTTCCAGGCCCAGACGGGGGCCGGGCCGGTCGGCGCGGGAACTGCGGGCTCAGGCGGGGGTGAGCCAGCGGTGCAGGGTGGCCGCCCCGTCGCGGATCTTGCTGATCTCGACGTGCTCGTCCGGGTGGTGGGCCAGGTTGGGATCCCCCGGGCCGAAGTTCAGCGCCGGGATGCCCATCGCGGCGAAGCGGGCCACGTCCGTCCAGCCCAGCTTACCGATCGGCGCGGCGCCGACCGCTGCCAGGAACTCCTTCGCCGGGGGCGCGTCCAGCCCGGGCGCCGCCCCGGCCGCCGCATCGGTCACCCGCAGCTCGAAGCCCGCGAAGACCTCAAGCAGGTGCGCCTCGGCCTCGGCCGGCGTCCGGTCCGGCGCGAACCGGTAGTTCACCTCGATCTCACAGTGGTCCGGCACCACGTTGCCGGCGACCCCGCCGCTGATCCGGACCGCGTTCATGCCCTCTCGGTAGTCACAGCCGTCGATGGTGACCCGCCGCGCCTCGTACCCGGACAGGCGGCGCAGCACCTCGCCGGCGGCGTGGATGGCGTTCACCCCGTGCCAGGAGCGCGCCGAGTGGGCCCGGACGCCGGTGGTGGTCACCACCGCCCGCATGGTGCCCTGGCAGCCGGCCTCCACGATCCCGTACGTCGGCTCCAGCAGCACCGCGAAGTCCGCCTGGAGCCACTCCGGGTACGCCTCGGCGACCAGGAAGAGGCCGTTGTACTTCGACTCGATCTCCTCGGCCTCGTAGAAGAAGTACGTCACGTCGTACTTCGGCTCGGGCAGGGTCACCGCCAGGTGCAGCGCGTACGCCACCCCGGACTTCATGTCCGAGGTCCCGCAGCCGTACATCAGGTCGCCGCGCATGGTCGACGGGAAGTTGTTGTTCAGCGGGACGGTGTCCAGGTGCCCCGCGAGCACCACGCGGGAGGCTCTCCCCAGGTCGGTACGCGCCATGATGGTGTTGCCGTGCCGGAACGTGGTCAGGTGCGGCACTCCGCGCAGCACCTGCTCGACGCAGTCGGCGATCGCCTTCTCGTTGAGAGAGACGGACTCTATGTCGACCAGGGCACGGGTCAACGCCACCGGATCGGCGAGGACCTCGGGGGTCAGCGGGTTCTCCATGGTTCGCACGGTACCTTCACAGGCGTGACGACTGCACAGCCTGCGTGGGGCATCGGCCTGGCCACCATCACCGCTGACGAGCAGGTGCTCGACACCTGGTACCCGACGGGCAAGCTGGGGCTCGGCGAGCTGCCGCTGGTCCCCGGCGAGGATGAGGCGGACGTGCTCGACCTGCCGCCGGGGGCGGTCGGCGAGCGGGCGCTGCCCGGCCTGCGTACCGCCCAGGTGGTCACGGTGCTCGGGTCGCTGGACGAGCCGATCAAGGATGCCGCCGACGCGTACCTGAGGTTGCACCTGCTCTCCCACCGCCTGGTGCGGCCCAACGAGCTGAACCTCGACGGCATCTTCGGCAAGCTGGCGAACGTGGCCTGGACGTCGGCCGGGCCGTGCCCGCCGGAGCGGGTCGACGAGCTGCGGGTGATCGAGCGGGCCGCCGGCCGCCACCTGAGCGTGTACGGGGTGGACAAGTTCCCCCGGATGACCGACTACGTGGTTCCCTCGGGGGTGCGGATCGCCGACGCGGACCGGGTCCGGCTCGGCGCCCACCTCGCCGCCGGCACCACCGTGATGCACGAGGGCTTCGTCAACTTCAACGCCGGCACGCTCGGCACCTCGATGGTCGAGGGGCGCATCGTGCAGGGCGTGCTGGTCGGCGACGGCTCCGACGTCGGCGGCGGCGCGTCGATCATGGGCACGCTGTCCGGCGGCGGCACCGAGAAGATCAGCATCGGCGAGCGCAGCCTGATCGGTGCGAACGCCGGAGTCGGCATCTCCCTCGGCGACGACTGTGTGGTCGAGGCCGGCTGCTACGTCACCGCCGCCTCGAAGATCGCCCTCCCGGACGGTCGGGTGGTCAAGGCCCGCGACCTGTCCGGCGTCGACGGCCTGCTGTTCTGGCGCAACTCGGTCACCGGCGCGCTGGAGGCCCGCCCCCGCACCGGCCGGGGCATCGAGCTGAACGCCGCCCTGCACGCCAACGACTGACGACCGTCGGCGGTGCCGCGCGGCCCGGCCTCCGGGTCACCGAGGCCAGGCGACGGCACCGCCGACGGAGGACAACACGGGTCCGGGCCCGGCGGGACGTGCCGCCGGGCCCGGACACCGGTTCAGCGCAGCCGGTACGCCTGGATGATCCGCGTGGTCACCGTGTTTCCGGCGGTGTCCTTCGCGGCGGCTCGCAGCGAGACGTGACCGGCGCCGGCCGGGTGTCTGAGCGTGGCCGCCCAGCCGGAGCCCTGGCGGCGCAGCTCCGCCTCGTGCCAGGTCTTCCCGCCGTCGTAGGAGGCGTCGACGGTCAGCGCGGCGACCTTGGCCGCCGGGGCTCCGGCCTGCCGCTCCACCCGCACCGGAACGGTGAAGGACCGCCCGGCGGGGGCGCTGTTGTCGTCGCGCAGCGCCGGGTCGAAGCGCACCGCCATCGCCGGCAGCGCCGCGAAGTCGTCGCCGGGGACGTGCCGGGACCGGAACGTCCAGGCGCTGGTGACCTCGGTGCTCAGGTCGGTGAAGCCGCGCTTCGCCGAGGTCTCCAGCCGGTAGTTCGCCGCGCCCGCCGGCACCCTGAACTCCCCGTACCCCGGGTATTCGCTCTCCCCGACCAGCTTGCCCTCGCGGTACAGCCTGGTCCACTGGGGGTCGTTGAGCGACCCGCCGGCGTGCCCGTGGGCGTCGCTGTGCATGGGCAGGTCGACCACGACGACGTCACCCGTGCGGGTGATCCCGTCCGACGGCCAGCGCCGCGCCGGGAAGGACGGCGCGTAGGGGGCGACGCCCCAGGTCTCGTGGTGCGTCCGGCCGGCCCGGTACGCCGTCACCGGCGAGAGCAGCACCGCCTGCGTCTCCAGCCAGCCCTCGGGGTCGCGGGTGCCGAAGTCCAACTCGCTGCTCCACCGCACATGGTTGGTGCTGTAGTGCTCGACCCGGCGGCCGGGCGTCGCGGTGCGCAGGATCAGGGCGGAGCCGCCCGTGTTGTACTCCACCTCGCCCATGACCATCCGCTCGGCCTCCAGCCCCGGGTAGGCGTCCCGGAAGGTGTGCACGACGGTGGCCAGGTCCCGGCTGCGGTAGTGCTTGACGAAGCCGGTCGGCATCCGGCCGGGGAACGCCTCCAGCAGCGCGTACAGGTAGGGGCTGCTGGCCGCCTCCCGGTCGGCCCACTGGCTGCCGATCGTGGCGACGAACTTCTCCGGCGTGCTCGGCGCGCCGATCTGCCCGCTGGTCAGCCCTTCGAAGCCGAAGCTCCACAGGCCGAACGAGTACGCGCTCGTGTCCTCTGCGAAGAAGACCGCGCTGACGTCCACCAGCCGCGGGGTCGCGCCGCGCTGCGGCACCGTGTTCAGCACCGGCTTCGCGGTGCGGGCGTCGAGGGTGAGCCGGAGCGCCCGGTCGACGACCAGCTCGGGCCGGGCGAGCAGGGTGGCCCCGGTGGGCTCGCCGTTCGCGTCGGTGGCGAACAGGAAGCTGGCCAGCCCGTACCGCCCCTTCGGGACGCGCACGGTCGCCGTGCCGTCGGCGTCGTAGACGTCCGTGGGGAAGTCGAAGGCGTCCAGGGCGACCAGGGCGGTGCCGTACTCGGTGGCGGGCCTGCCGTCCCGGCCGACGTGGCTGACGGTGACGTCGTAGCTCTCCACCTCGCGGTGCACCGCGATCGGGGTGACCGCCACCGTCGCGCCGGACCGGGCGACGACCCGGCCGGTGTAGTAGCCGTCCGGGCCGTCCACCCGGGTGTCGGCGGTGACCGGCACCCCGGCCTGACCGCCGGCCGGCACGGTGACCTGGGACGCGCCGAGCCGGAACACACCGGCCGGGGCCGGCTCGCCGTCCGGCCCGGTGGCCTCGACCGTGAGGTCGAGGGTGACCGGCGCGGACCCGGAGTTGCGCCAGGTCACCGTGCGGGCGATCGCGGTGTCGTCGCCGTGCGGCCACTCGGCCCGGCCGAAGGACACGCTTGCCGGCTCGCTGGTGACCTGCTGGCCGATCGCCCGGGCCACGTCGACCCGGCCCGCGCCCTGCTGGTAGGCGGTCTGCCCGGGATGCGGCTTGGCCGAGGCCATCAGGGTCGACTTGAGCGCGCCGGCCTGCCAGTCGGGGTGCCGCTGGGCGAGCAGTGCCGCCGAGCCGGCGACGTGCGGGGTGGCCATCGAGGTGCCGGAGAGCGTCATGTAGTTCTCGCCGACCGGCTCGCCGAGGTCGCTGCCGGCCGCCCGAGCCGCGACGATCTCCACGCCGGGGGCGGTGAGGTCCGGCTTGAGGGCGTCGTCGCCGACTCGGGGGCCCCGGCTGGAGAAGTTGGCCAGTTCGTCGGCGCGGTCGACCGCGCCGACCGCCAGGGCGGCGTCCGCGCTGGCCGGGGAGCCGACCGAGCCGTCGGAGCCGTCGTTGCCGGCGGCGATGACGAAGAGGGTGCCGGTCTGCGCGGTGAGGGTCTGCACCGCCTGCTCCAGCGGATCCACGTCGGGGGTGTCCATTCCACCGAGGCTCAGGTTGACCACGGTGGCGTGCTTCTCCGCCGCCGCCCACTGCATGCCGGCGAGAATCGCCGACTCGGTGCAGCCGAGGCTCTCGCAGACCTTGCCGGAGAGCAGCGTGGCGTCCGGGGCCACCCCCCGGTACTTCCTGCCGGAGGCGGCGCCGCTGCCCGCGATGATCGAGGCGACGTGGGTGCCGTGGCCGACCGTGTCGCCCGGCTCGGGCGCCTCGCTGAAGTTGCGCGACTCGGCGAGCCGGCCGGCGAAGTCGGGGTGGTCGGGGTCGACGCCGGTGTCCAGCACCGCGACGGTGACGCCCTTGCCGGTGAGGCCGGCCGCGTGGGCGGCGGGCGCACCGATCTGGGGCACGCTGTGGTCGAGGGTCACCTTGCGCCGGCCGTCCAGCCAGAGCCGGTCGACACCCCCCGCCGTGTCGACCCGGGCGGACGCCCGGCCGGCGGTCACCGCGCCCCACACCGCGCCGGCGCGAGCCTTCTCGGCCGTCACCGCCGCGCCGCCGATCGCCGGCAGGTCGCGGGTCACCCGGGTGCCGGCGATGCCGGCGACGGCCCGGCGGGCCTGACCCGACCGGTACGAGACCAACAGCGGCAGGCTGTCCCGGTGGGCGTCGTCGTAGCCGGCCTCGACCAGCCCGGTGACGTCGAAGAGCCGCCGGTCCACCTGGCCCGACCGGAGCAGTGGCAGCGCGTCCTGGGGCAGCACGGTGAGGTGGCCCCGGTTTCGCTGGACCAGGAAGCGCAGGTCGTCGCGGCCGGCTCCGGGCCGGACGGACACCGCGCCGGAGGCTGCGACGGTGACCCGGTCACCGGTGACCAGCGTGACCGTGGCCGGCCGGCCGGCGGCCCGGCCGGCCAGCGCGGCTCCGGTGGCGGGGGTGGCGGAGGCGGGGGACGTGGCCGGGGCGGCCCCGACCGGGGTGGTCAGCGGCACGGCGAGCACCAGGCCGAGGGCCAGGGCCAGCCCGGCCCGCTTTCTTCCTGTTCGATGCAACGGATCCTCCTCTGTGAGGCGTCATCACTGACGGGAGTCGCATTGACACAGGAGAGAATTGCATACTACGTATGCATAGAGAAGTCGAAAAAACGACGAACTTCGTACAAAGTGGAGGCCGCACCTTTGGAATGATCGGCGGATGACCTCCATGAAGGACCGCATGCTCGCCGGCGAGCTCTACCGCGCCGAAGACCCGGAGATCCTGGCCGACCTGGACCGGGCCGCCCGCCTCAACGAGGCGTTCAACCGCAGCTCGACGGCCGACCCAGAGGGCCGGCTGGCCGCGCTGCGCGCGCTGCTCGGCTCGGTCGGCGAGGACGCCTGGGTCCGCCCGCCGTTCCACTGCGACTACGGCTGGAACATCCACCTCGGGCCGCGCGGATTCATCAACTTCAACGCCGTCTTCCTCGACGTGGCCCGGATCACCATCGGCGCGGACGTCCAACTGGGACCGAACGTGCAACTGCTGACGGCCACCCACCCGGTCGACCCGGAGCCCCGGCGGGAGAAGTGGGAGGCGGCGCAGCCGATCACGATCGGGGACAACGTCTGGCTCGGCGGTGGGGTGATCGTGCTGGCCGGGGTGAGCATCGGCGACAACACGGTGGTCGGCGCGGGCGCCGTGGTGACCCGCGACCTGCCGGCGAACGTCGTCGCGGTGGGCAACCCCGCCCGGGTCGTACGCGAGATCGCCTGACCCGCCGCCAGCCGGCCACCAGGGAGCCGACCTGCGAAAACACCTCGCTCCAGGGGTGGCCGACGCAAGCCCAAAGGGTGCACTCTGGGTAGTGGAGCCATCACTAGGAGGCACCGATGGCCGGTCGGGTGCTCGAACTGCGCGTACACGGGGTGTCCAACACTCCCCCGGACCAGGTGCTCGGCCTGGCCCCCGGGCCGGGCGACGACGCCCCCCGGCCCTGGCTGGTCGCCGGCGACGAGGTGACCGGCTTCTACCGCTCGACCGCGGCCCGGCCGGACGACACGGTCACCGTGGAGGCGTACAGCTGGGGGCAGTTGACCTCCGGCGCGCGGACCGCGCGGGACGTGGAGCGGGCCCTCTGGACGCTGCTGCTGCCGTTCACCCTGGCGAACGTGGCGCTGCACGCCCGGCCCGGGATACCGCCGGACCCGGACCAGGAACGCTGGGCCAGCCGCTCCGGGCTCACCGCCTGGCTGATCCGGCTGTTCTGCCTCAGCCTCACCGGGACGCTGGTCCTCGCCGCCACCGGTATCGGCGTGGACCTGATCGCCTGGCAGTGCGTCGGCGACGACTGCCTGAGCCGCGTCCCCGGGCCGTGGGAGTTCCTCGCGCGCGGCTGGTGGCGGGAGGGCAGCCACGCGCTGGCCGTCGGCCTGGCGGTCCCGCTGGGCCTGCTGGCGCTGCTCGGCCTGCTGGCCTGGCGCACCTACCAGTACGAGGCCGAAA
Source organism: Micromonospora sp. MW-13 (assembly GCF_003434305.1). Taxonomy (GTDB): domain Bacteria; phylum Actinomycetota; class Actinomycetes; order Mycobacteriales; family Micromonosporaceae; genus Micromonospora. The sequence continues at coordinate 61,836 of NZ_QKKX01000005.1, read as the reverse complement.
TGCCCGCCGCCCCAGCCGCCCACGCGCCGGCCGGAGGCACCGCGCCGAAGCGGGACGCGGCGGCGGAGGAGGGTGCGGCGGCTCGGGACGCGGCGGAGGAGGACGCGGCGGCCACCAACCCGTTGCAGGACCACACCTTCTGGTGCGGCGAGGGACAGCTCCGCCGGGCCGCCGTGCTGCACCTCTGCGTCGGGTCGGTGGTCGCGGTGGCCGTCCCGCTCGGCGCGGTGCTCGCGATGGACCCGCCCCTGGGCGTACGGGCCGCCGTCGCCTGGCCGAGCGTGGCGCTGCTCGTCGCCGTCGTGGCGATCGCGGTGGTGGCGCTGGGCCGGCCCTGGCTGAGCCGGCGCGCCGGGGACACGCCGCTGGGCAGGTGGAGCGTCACGGTCATCGTGCTGACCTGCGCCGGGGTCACCGGCACCGTGCTGCTCCTGCTGCTGCCGGACGGCCCCGCCGGCACCCCGCTGGCCGAGCTGCGCCCGCCGGCCGGGTGCATCCGCGACCCGGCCGCCGCCGGCTGCCTCGTCGACCACTCGCTGCCCGGTTACGACTGGGTGATCGCCTGGTACGGCGCCGGCCAGGTGCTCCTGCTCGCTGCCATCGGCGCGGTGTCCCGCTCCGGCCGGCGCGCGCTGGCCGCCCCCGTGGCCGCCGCCGTGCTCCTCCCGCTCGGCGTCGCCTGGATCGCCGGCTGGCTGGCCGGGACGCCACCGGCCCCACGGTGGCTGGACGACTGGATGCTCACCGGGCCCGCGATCGCGCTGGCCGGCGTCGGGCTGCTGCTGCCCCGCACCGGCCCCGCCGCGCCGTCCGCGCCCCGGGAGCCGCACGCCGACCTCGGTTGGGGCGGCCGGGGGCCGGCGGTCATCGCCGGCTTCGGCTGGCTGCTCGGCATCGCGTACTGCGCCGGGGCGCTCTACTGGGTCACCGACCGGCTCACCGTCGGCGACCCCACGGGCCGGCGCACCGGTGTGGTCCCGCCGTTGCCGGTGATGTGGGCCGGGCTCGCCTTCGCCGTCGCGGTGCTGGCGCTGGCCGGCGTCGCCCTGCGCGCCGGCCTGCTCTTCCGCCGGCTCCGCCGCCAGGAGTACGCCGGGCTGGTGCCGGCCGACGACACCCGCTCCGCCCACGACCGGCGGCGCTGCCGCGACGTGAGCGCCTTCCGGGCGCTGCACCGGCTGGTCGGCGAACACGCCATCCGGCTGATCGGCTGGTACGCGGCGGTCGGCGCGCTGCTCGGCACCCTCGGCTCCGCCGCGGCCCTGTCCCACGTCCCGCCGGACGCGGCGACGGTGCCCGGGTGGCCGATGGTGGTGAAGACGGTGGCCGACATCGGCGACGCCCTGCTCGGCTGGCTGCCGGCGGCGATCGCCGCCGTGGGGTTGCTGGTCTACCGCAACGACACGGTGCGCCGGTCGGTGGGGGTGCTCTGGGACATCGGCACCTTCTGGCCCCGCGCCGCGCACCCGCTCGCCCCGCCCAGCTACGCCGAGCGGGCGGTGCCGGAGTTGCAGACCCGCACCGCCGGCCTGCTGGCGCTGGGCGAGCACGACCCACGCCGGATGGACGGGATCATCCTGTCCGGGCACAGCCAGGGCACGGTGATCTGCGCGGCGGTGATCCTCCAGCTCCCGGCCCGGTGGCGGCGGCGGATCTGGTTCTTCTCCTACGGCTGCCAGCTCACCCGGCTGTACGGGCGGATCTTCCCGGCGTACTTCGGGCCGGACCGGCTACCGACGCTGACCGGCGCGTTGCGGGGGCCGGCCGGGTGGCCCGGCTGGACCAACTTCTGGCGCGACACCGACCCCCTCGGCTGGCAGGTAGCGGCCGGGGAACGGGACCTGCCGGTCCGCGACCCGGACGCGCTGCACCCCACCGGCGGGGAGGTCACCGACCCGCCGATCCGCAGCCACAGCGGCTACCCGGACGCCGCCGAGTTCCGCCGCGAACGGGCCCGGGTGACCTGGCTGCTCCGGCGGCCGGTGCCGGCGCCCCGGCGTGGGCCCGGCTGACCGACCGGCTCGCCGGAACCGCCCGGCCGGGGCGGGCCGCCGGTCGCACCCGCCCGCCGGGCCGGGCGGGCCGCGGCCGTGGGAGCCGCCGGGCCGGGCGGGCCGGCCGGTTCCGTCAGCCGGGCGGCGGTTCGGTCAGCCGGACCACCAGGTCGGCGTGGCCGGCAGTGCCGGCCACCAGGGCCGCGTTGGTCTCGTCGCTGCCCAGCGCCCAGGCCCGCGCCTGTTCCGGCGACCGCCCGTACGCCTCGTGCCGGGCGGTCAGCCGGCGGTGCCGCAGCTCGGCGGCCAGGTCGAGGAACCACGCCTCGTGCAGCAGCGACCGCACCTCGTCCCACGGGTCCGTGGGCAGCAGCAGGTAGTTCCCCTCGGTCACCACCAGCCGCACCTCGGGCGGCACCTCGATCGCCCCGGCGACCGGCTCCTCCAGGTCCCGGCGGAACACCGGGGCCCACACCGAGGTCGGCTCCAGCCGGCGCAACCGGCGCAGCAACGCGACATACCCGACGACGTCGAAGGTGTCCACCGCGCCCTTGCGCGCGTCCCGGCCGAGCCGGCGCAGCTCCGCCTGGGCCAGGTGGAACCCGTCCATCGGCACCAGTCGGGCGGTCGCACCCACCTCGGCGACGATCCGCTCGGCCAGCGTGGACTTGCCCGCCCCCGGCGCTCCGGCGATGCCGAGGAGCTGACGGGGGCCGGCCTCCGCCAGGGCCCGGGCGCGGGCCACCAGCTCGTCGAGGGGGAGGGCCCGGGCGTCGGGCATCAGCCGAGGACCGGCTCGGAGATCGTGAACCGGGCCTCGACGGCCGCGTGCACGGTCTGCGGCTGCGGGTCCAGCTCCAGCTCCGGCGGGGCGGCCGACGGCCCGCCGGACTTGAACGCGGCGCGGGCCATCATCGGCTGCGGGGCCAGCCCGGTGTCGGCCAGCTCCAGCAGCGCGGTCACCCGGGCGCCCAGCGCCTCGGCGTACTCCCGGGCGCGGGCCAGCGCGTCGGCGATCGCGGCGTGCCGCGCCTCCCGGTACGCCGGGCTGTCCGGGCGCAGCGACCAGGCGGGGCCGGCGACCTCGACCTGGTCCTGGTCGGCCAGGCGGAGCATCAGCTCGCCCAGCGCGGTGAAGTCGGTGACGGTGACGCTGGTGGCCACGCTGCCGTGCCAGGCCACCACCCGCTCGCCGGAGCGCCGCGTCTCCGGCCAGACCCGCAGGTCACCGGTCTCCCGGCGGCTGACGGCCGGTTCGGCGGCGTCGAGCAGCACCCGCACGGCGGCGGCCCGCTCGGCGAGCCGGGCCAGGACGGCCTCCCGGTCCCGGTCCCGGGCCGTCGCGGTCACCGAGAACCGGGCCAGTTCGGGAGCGACTTCCCGGTACGCCTCGCCGCGTACCGCCACGACCGGTCCGTCCACCATGCCCTCACCCTAGAGGAAGTGTCCCCTGCCGGCCCGTCTGGTGGAGCAGGCCCACTGCCCGGCACTCCTCGGCCGAGGGCGGCGGGCGGCCTGGCCGGGGCGGACCCGGTCAGCCCGTGGTGGCCGGCAGGTGACCGGCGTAGGTGACCCGCCCGTCCGCCACCACGCACCGGGTCAGGTACCCGCCGGCCGACCCGAGCGACAGCAGGTACGCCAGCTCGTCGCCCACGTCGCCGTCGAGCGGGAAGTCGCGCGGGGCGGCGCGCAGCTCCCGGTCGAGCAGGGCCAGCCGCAGTCCACGCGCCCGCTGGTACTGCCCCACCAGGGCTGCCGCGTCGCCGGCGCGCAGCGCGGCGGCGAGCTGGTCGAGGATCGCGGTGACCCGGCCGAGCTGGGCGAGGACCTGGTCGCGGTTGTTCAGCAGCATGTCCGCCGTCCGGATGGCCGGCGTCCCGGCGACCCGGGTGCCGTCCCGGAAACTGCCGGCCGCCAGGCCCAGCACGGCGTCCCGCAGGTCGGCGGCGGCCACCGCGCCGGCCAGGCTGCCGGCCAGCAGGTGCGGGATGTGCGAGGCGAGCGCCGCCGCCGAGTCGTGCACGTCCGGCGCCAGCGGGACGATCCGCGCGTCGAAGACGTCGATGATCAGGGCGGCGAGCGTACGGAACCGTTCGATGCCCTCCGCCGCCGGGCAGAGCACCCAGGCCGCGCCGTCGAACAGTTCGGGGACGGCGGCGGTCAGCCCGGCCCGCTCGGCCCCGGCCATCGGGTGCCCCGGTACGAACCGGCCGGTCAAGCCCTGCGCCGCCGCGAACGCGGCGACCCCGCCCTTGGTGCTGCCGACGTCGGTGAGCACGCAGTCGGCCCCGGCGTGCCTGCCGACGACGCGCAGGGTCTCCGGCAGGCTGGACAGCGGCCCGCAGAGGAACACCACGTCCCGGTCTCGGACGGCGTCGGCCAGCTCGTCCGGAAAGGGGACGCCCCGGGCACGCCCCTGCGCCCGGGTGGCGGCGTCCGGGTCCCAGCCGGTGACATCGATCCCGCGCTCCCGCAGTCGGAGCAGGACCGAGCCGCCGATGAGCCCGGTGCCCACCACTGCGGCCCGTGGGTTACCACCGGGGCTGTCCACCATCACGCACCTCGGCGTTTCGGTCGGTACACGTCGAGGTCGCCCCGACTCGGTCCGGCACCGAGGATAACGCCCCACCCGGGGCCGCCCAGCGCGCGCCCGGTCTCTTGATCGTCTGTCGTTCAGCGAGACGACACGCCGGGTGACGCCGCGCGGAACGACAGACGATCTTCAAAGAGCCGAGCGCCGACCCGCCCCGGTCAGGGCTAAGCGAGCCGCCCGGCGACCGCCGCGACGTGCTCGTCGGACTCGGTCAGCGCCGCCCGGACGTGCCGCGCGCCGCCCGGGCCGTAGAAGACGCCGGCCGCGACCAGGATGCCCCGGCGGGCCAGCCAGTCCACCGTCGCCCAGCAGTCCTCGCCCCGGGTCATCCACAGGTAGAGCCCGGCCTCGGAGTGCTCGACCGTGAACCCGGCCCCGGTGAACGCGGCCAGCAGCCGCTCCCGCCGGGCCCGGTAGCGCTCCCGCTGGGCGTCGGCGTGCTCCTGGTCGCCGAGCGCCGCGATCATCGCCGCCTGCACCGGGGCGGGCACGATCATGCCGGCGTGCTTGCGCACCTTGAGCAACTCGGCGACCAGGGCGGGGTCGCCGGCGACGAGGCCCGCCCGGTAACCGGCCAGGTTGGAGCGCTTGGACAGCGAGTGCACCGCCAGCACCCCGTCGTACGACCCGCCGCAGACCTCGGGCGCGAGCACCGAGACCGGCTCGGCGGCGGCAGACCAGCCCAACGGCAGGTAGCACTCGTCGCTGGCCACCACGGCCCCCCGCTCGCGGGCCCAGTCGACCACCTTGCGCAGGTGGTTGGCGGGCAGCACCCGGCCGGTCGGGTTGCCCGGCGAGTTCACCCAGACCAGCCGGACCCGGGGGTCGGGGCCGACCGCGGTCAGCGCGTCGGTGCGCACGGTGGTGGCGCCGGCGAGCCGGGCCCCGTCCTCGTAGGTCGGGTAGCAGACCGACGGCACCACGACGACGTCACCGGGGCCGAGGCCGAGCAGGGTGGGCAGCCACGCCACCAGCTCCTTGGAGCCGACGGTGGGCAGCACGCCGAGGCCGTCGACGGCCGCACCGCAGGCCCGGGCCACCCACGCCGCGATGGCGGCCCGCAGGGCGGGCGTTCCGGCGGTCAGCGGGTAGCCGGGGGCGTCGGACGCGTCGGCCAGGGCCTGCCGGATCACCGGCGGCACCGGGTCGACCGGCGTGCCCATCGAGAGGTTGATCAGGCCGCCCGGGTGCGCCGCGGCCACTGTGGCCGCGGCGTCCAGGGCGTCCCAGGTGAAGTCGGGCAGCCGCGACGAGACCGGTGCGGACCGGTTCAGTGGCCTTCTCCGCGCGGCGGCTGGCCCGCGACGAACGTCGCGTCCTTCTCCACCTTGCCGATCTTCGAGGCGCCGCCGGGCGAGCCCAGGTCCTCGAAGAACTCGTAGTTCGCCCCGGTGTAGTCCTTCCACTGCTCCGGGACGTCGTCCTCGTAGAAGATCGCCTCGACCGGGCAGACCGGCTCACAGGCACCGCAGTCGACGCATTCGTCGGGGTGGATGTAGAGCATCCGGTTCCCCTCGTAGATGCAGTCGACCGGGCATTCCTCGATGCATGCCTTGTCGAGCACATCCACGCAGGGCTCGGCGATGATGTAGGTCACCGGTCTTCTCCTCCGCAAGACACGCCGCGATCACCCGCGACGGTTAGAGCCTAGTATCTCGCCGGGGAGGGGGTCGATCGTGCTCCGACAGCAGGATGTGGGACACCGGATCGTGGTACGCCGGATTGTGGGGATTCGCGAAGGCCGGCCGCTCTTCTCGGACGCCCTCGGGGAGCTGGTCGAGTTGACCGAGACCCATCTCACCCTGGCCACCGCGCAGGGTCAGCTCCAGGTCCCGGTGGACGAGGTGCACCGGGCCAAGCGGGTGCCGGCGGCCCGCCGGCCGACGGCCGCCGCGGTCGTGGCGCTGGAGCTGGCGGCCGACGAGGCGTGGCCGGCGCCGACCCGGGGCCGGCTCGGCGACTGGCTGCTGCGCAGTGCCGGGGGCTGGACCGGCCGGGCGAACTCGGCGCTGCCGGTCGGCGACCCGGACCGGCCGCTGCCGGCCGCGCTGGACGCCGTCGAGCGCTGGTACGCCGACCTCGGACAGCCTGCCATGGTCAACACGCCGTTGCCGCTCGCCGTGCCGGTCGGCGCCGAGCTGGACGCGCGGGGCTGGGGCGCGCGGCCGGTGACGCTGGTACAGACCGTGCCGCTGGCCGCGCTGCGCCCGGACCGCACCGACCTGCCGCCGGTCGAGCTGACCGCCGCGCCGTCGGACGACTGGCTCGCGATCGCCGCAGGGCGCAAGGGTGGCCTCCCGGACTCCGCCCGGCACGTGCTCACCGCCGTGGACCGGGTCCGCTTCGCCCAGGTGTACGCCGACGGCGAGCTGCTCGCCATCGGCCGTGGCACGGTCACCGGCGAGGGCCGCTGGCTCGGCCTGGCCCTGGTCGAGGTGCTGCCGCGGGCCCGCCGGCAGGGACTGGCCACCCGCGTGATCCGGGCCCTGGCCGACTGGGGCGCGGCGCTCGGCGCCACCCACGCCTTCCTCCAGGTGGAGCAGCGCAACACCCCCGCGGTGACCCTCTACCACGCGCTGGGCTTCACCACCCACCACACGTACCTCACCCGCGTCGCCCCCTGACCGGGCCGGCCGGGGCGGGCGAGGTGGTCAGCGGCGGACGGGGCGGTGCGGCTTCGCCGCCTTGGTCTCGGCGTACCGCTTCAGCATCCGGGAGCGGTGGTCGCGGCCCAGCGCGGTGAGGGTCAGGTAGCCGACGAGCACGCCGGCGGTGGCCACCAACAGGTAGAGCCCGGCCTGGGCCAACAGGGTGTCCGCGCCGCCGGCGACCGGGTTCTGCCCGACCAGCAGCGGCCCGACCAGGACGGTCAGCAGCAGCGCGATCCCCACGGCGACGGCCACGTCGCCGGCCCAGTGGGCCACCGGGCGGTCCTGCCCCCAGCGGAACGCCAGCACCGCGAGGATCGCCCCGATCACCAGGAACATCGCCAGCGAGACCCGGTCGGCGGCCGTGTCGGCGCCGTCGAAACCGAGCCTGATGACCACCCGGGCGACCACGTTGACCGCGAACAGCGCCGCCGCGAGCACCCCGAACGCCCGCCACCGATCCTTCATCGCACGTCTCCCGCCGCACCGGCCGCCCCGACGGCGAGCCTCCTGGCAGGAATATCTACCACTGGAGGCTGAGCGCCGTCATCACCCGTTCCGGCGGGCCGGCGGCAGGGCCAGGACCTGTCGGAAGCCCATCACCGCGAAGGTCATCGCGCCCACGACGATCATCGCGAGCCCGACCCAGTTGTCCCCGGCGAGCAGCAGGTCCCCCTCGCTGGTCCGGACGGCCGCCGCGCCCATCAGCACGAACCACGGCGTCGCCGGCAGGACCACCGCCCACCGGCGGCCGACCACCGCGTACGCGAACCAGCTCAGGGCGATGTTGGCGGCGACGGCCACCAGCACGGACACCCCGATGAGCTGCCCGCCGACCCGGACGGTCGACAGGATCAGCTCCAGCAGGCCGGTCACCACCGCGCCGAGCACGGCCAGCACGCCGCCGACGACCCGCAGGGCGACGTCGAGCAGCCGCCGCCACCGGCCCGGCGGGGTCGGGGCGGGGGGCTGGGGCGGGACGACCGACATCGGCGCGGCGGGCAGGGTCACCGGACGCCGGCCGCCGTGACCGGGGCCCGGCCGGACCCGTCGTCGTCGAGGCCGAGCCCGGCGAAGAGGTCGTCCTCCCAGCCGTACGGGCCGCTGCCCGGCCCCTTCTCACCCACCGCCAGGGTGAAGTACTCCACCCCCATGAACTCGGCGCCGAAGTTGCCGGCGATCGAGTAGAGCCAGGAGGTGGCCGGGATCTGGGTCGCGTGCGCCCGCATCGCCGCCTCCTTGGCGGCGTGCTGCTCGGTGGCGTCGATCCGGGCGGCGATCTCCGGGTCGGGGGTGCCGAAGGGCAGCTCGTCGACGCTCTCGATGCCGCCGAAGGGGTTGTCCGACGACTCGGTGAAGTGGCTCAGTCCGGCCTCCAGCACGCCGCGCGGCATGGCCGTCCAGTAGACCTTGGCCGGGGCGATCCCCTCGGCGGCGGCCAGCTCGTGCGCCCGCATCGCCACCCGGTGCGCCTGGATGTGGTCGGGGTGGCCGTAGAAGCCGTTCGGGTCGTACGTGATCAGCACCTGCGGGCGTACCTCCCGAATGATCTCCAGCAGGTGCCCGGCGGCCTCGTCGAGGTCGGCCCGCCAGAACGCCCGGGGGTGCTCGTTGGTGGCCAGGCCCATCATCCCGGAGTCGCGGTAGCGGCCCGCGCCGCCGAGGAAGCGGTGGTCGGTGACGCCAAGCGCGGCGCAGGCGGCGGCCAGCTCGCCGATCCGGACCCCGCCGAGCTGGTCGGCCTCGGCGGCGGCGAGCTGGGCCAGCTCCGGCACGTGGATCTCACCCTCCTCGCCGAGTGTGCAGGTCACCAGCGTGACGTGCGCGCCGGCGGCGGCGTAGTGGGCCATCGTCGAGCCGGTGCCGATGGACTCGTCGTCGGGGTGCGCGTGGACCAGCAGGAGCCGGCGGTCGGGCAGCGTCGTCACGACCGTCACTCTAACCGGCGGTGGAATCCCCGCCGTTGCGACGCGTCCACGCAGGTCGGCCACATCTCCCCCGGCCCCGCTCTACGATCCGACGTGTGGACTTTCCCGAGCTGGCCGCCCGTACCCGCCGGTTCTGTCACGGGGCGCCGCGCGCCGTCACCGTGGCCGACGACGGGACCCGGGTGATGTTCCTGCGCTCGGCCGGTCCGGAGGATCCCGCCGACGCGCTCTGGCTGCTCGACCCGACCAGCGGCGAGGAGCGGCTGGTCGCCGACCCGGCGGCCCTGCTCGGCGCCGACGCCGACCCGGCGGCCCTCTCCCCGGGGGAGCGGGCGCTGCGCGAGCGGCGGCGGCTCAGCGCCGCCGGCATCGGCTCGTACGCCCTGGACGCCGCCGGCCGGGTGGCGGTCTTCGCGCTGGCCGGCCGGCTGTTCCGGGCCGACCTGGTGCACGGGGACGTGGTCGAGGTGAGCGCCGCCGGCCCGGTCCTCGACCCGCGACCGGACCCGACCGGCGAGCGGCTGGCGTACGTCACCGACGCCGCCGACGGGGTGCGCCGGGGCGAGCTGCGGGTGGTGGCGGCCGACGGCACCGACACCCTGCTGGCCGGCGAGGACGCCGGGGTGACCTGGGGGCTGGCCGAGCACGTGGCGGCCGAGGAGTTCGGCCGGTTCCGGGGCTACTGGTGGGCGCCGGACGGGCGTGGCGTGCTGGCCGCCCGGGTCGACGAGTCCCGGCTGCCCCGCTGGTACCTGCACGACCCGGCGGAGCCGGCGAGCCCGCCGACCAGCGTCGCGTACCCGCAGGCCGGCGGGCCGAACGCCGAGGTCAGCCTGCACCTGCTCGACCTCGACGGCGGCTGGGTCGACGTGCACTGGGACCGGGAGACCTACCCGTACCTGACGTCGGTCGACTGGGCCGACGGCAACCCGCTGATCACCGTGCTGCGCCGCTCCCAGCAGCACGGCCTGGTGCTCGCGGTGGACCCGCGCACCGGGGAGACCCAGGTGCACGCGGAGCTGGCCGACCCGCGCTGGGTGGAGCCGATCCCCGGCACCCCGGCGCACCTGCCGGACGGCCGGGTGCTGGTCGGCGGCGAGCTGGCCCACGACGGGTACGACGCCCGCTGCCTCTTCGCCGACGGCACCCTGCTCACCCCGCCCTCGCTGTACGTGCGCCGGGTGGTGGGCCGGCTACCCGCCGGCAACGGCCCGGCCGACCTGCTGGTCGAGGCGAGCGAGGGCGAGCCGAGCCAGCAACACCTGTACCGGGTCCGGACGCTGATCGGCGGCGGGGTGGACGCCCGCCGGATGAGCGGCACCCCCGGCTGGCACACCGCCGCGGTGGGCGGGGACACGCTGGTGGTCGGCACCGCCTCGCTGGACCAGCCGGGGACCACCTGGTCGGTGTGGCGCGGCGACCGGGAGGTGGCCCAGCTCCGCTCGCTGGCCGCGACCCCGCCGTACGCGCCGCGGCCGACGATGGTGCGGGTGACCGACCGGCGGCTGCCGAGCGCGGTGCTCTACCCGACCGAACACGTCAAGGGCACCCGGCTGCCGGTGCTGCTGGACGTCTACGGCGGCCCGGGGCACCAGGAGGTGGTGGCGGCCCGGTCGGCCTGGCTGGAACGGCAGTGGTGGGCCGACTCCGGCTTCGCGGTGGTCACGGTCGACAACCGGGGCACCCCCGGGGTCGCCCCGTCGTTCGAGAAGGCGGTGCACCGGCGGGTGGCCGACGTGGTGCTGGCCGACCAGATCGACGCGCTGACCGCGCTCGCCGGCAAGCACCCCGACCTGGACCTGGGCCGGGTCGGCGTCCGGGGCTGGTCGTTCGGCGGCTGGCTGGCCGGGCTGGCGGTGCTGCGCCACCCGGAGCTGTTCCGGTGCGGGATCGTCGGCGCCCCGGTCACCGACTGGGCCCTGTACGACACCGCGTACACCGAGCGCTACCTCGGCCTGCCGGAGGACGGGGTGGACGTCTACGCGCACCACTCGCTGCTGGAGCTGGCCGCCGAGCGGCCGGTGTCCGGTGAGCCGGCCCGGCCGCTGCTGCTGGTGCACGGCCTGGTCGACGACAACGTGGTGGCCGCGCACACGCTGCGGCTGTCGGCGGCGCTGCTCGGCGCGGGCCGGCCGCACTCGGTGCTGCCGCTGACCGGGGCCACGCACATGGCGGCGGGCGGCCTGTCGGAGCGCCTGCTCCGCCTGGAGCTCGACTTCCTCCGTACCCACCTGGCATGAAGGACGGCGCACCGCCGATCATCACGACCGGCGACTCGTTCGCTGGTGGGAGGCTGACCGACGCCCGCGCGCTCACCGATGGCACCTGCCAGTTCCGGTTCTCCGGGCCGGGGTCCGCAGCCGGCTCGATGCCGTGGAACGGCACATACGGAGCTGAGCCGCACACGTCATAACCCCCCGCCGGGCGGCGGGGTCCTGACAGACAGGGGGCGCGCGACCAGAAGGGGCCCCTCTCCACGCCGTTGTGGAGAGGGGCCCCTTCCTACCCGCGGGCTGGGGCCCGCGGAGGCGTCACTGCTTGACGTGCGCGTTCACGAAGGACGGGTAGCCGAAGACGCTGGAGATGAAGACCCCGCCGGCCTTCGAGCCGTGCACGGCGTAGGCCACGTCGACGTAGAGCGGCACCACCGGGGCCTGCTCCTTCATGATCCGCTCGTCGAGCTTGGCCCACTCCGGCCCCTGCTTCGCCGGCTCCAGGGTGAGGATCCGGTCGAACTCGGCGTTGATCGCCGGGTCGTTCAGGTACGACTGGTTGCTGTTGCCCTCGGCCTTGATGGTCCGGCCGTCGTAGAGCACCGGCAGGATGGACGCCCCGCTGGGCCAGTCCGCCGCCCAGTTACCGATGTACAGGTCCCAGGGGTTGTCCTTCTTCTTGACCTCGTCGAGCTTCGCGTCGTCCGGGATGTTCCGGACAGTGATCTTGAAGCCGGCCCGCTCCAGGTTGCTCTTGAGCTGGATCGCCATCGCCTGCTCGCTCGTGTTGTCGGCCACCCCGAGGACCAGCTCCGGGGTCTGGCCGCCGAGCAGCTCCTTGGCCTTGTCGACGTCGCCGTTCGCCCCCGCCGGGTACGCGTCGAACGCCTTGAAGCCGATGGTGGACGACGGCATCAGCGTGGTCATCGGCTGGGCCACGGTCTGCCCGCCGACCGCCTTGATCAGGCCCTCCCGGTCGATGGCGTAGTTCAGCGCCTGGCGGATCTTCAGGTCCTTGACCCGCTGGTTGTTGATCACGAGCTGGTTGGCGCTCGGCGTCGGGGAGAGGATGGTCCGCGACTTCAGCGCCTGGTCCTGGGCCACCCTGGCGACCAGCGAGGACGGCACGTAGTTGAAGGCGATCGCGCTCTGGTCGGCGCCGTTGTCGGCGATCACCCGGTTGTTGGCGGCGTCGGCGGTCGGGCCGAAGCTCCAGACGAACTGGTCCGGGTACTGGTGGCGCACCGGGTCGGTGCTGGCGTCCCAGTTGGGGTTGCGGTCCAGGGTGAGCTGCACGCCGGCCTGGTTCTTGGCGACCTTGTACGGGCCGGAGGAGAACGGCCGCTGGTCCAGGTTGACCCCGGTGTCCTTGTCTGCCTTCAGCGGCGCGGTGGTCGGCAGCGACACCGCGAACGGCAGGTCGCAGCGGGGCTTGGCGAACTCGAAGCGCAGGGTCTTCGCGTCCGGGGCGGTCAACCCCGGCGGCAGCGAGGTCTTGTTCTTCTTGAAGTCCCACTTGGTGTCGAACTCCGGGCTGTCGGCCAGCCACTCCTGGAGGTAGGTCGGGCCGCCGGCGAGGTCCGGGTCGAAGGACCGGGCGATGCCGTACGCGATCTCCTTGGAGGTGATCGGGCTGCCGTCCTCGAACTTCACCCCGTCCTTGATCTTGAACTCCCAGACCTTGCAGTCGGAGTTGACGTTGGTGCCCGGGGTCTCGGCCAGGTCGCCGACCAGGACCAGGCCGCCCTTGCCGTCGTCCTTCCAGGTGGTCAGGTAGCGGGCGAAGAGCGGGTTGGCCATCAGGCCCGCGAACGAGTACGTCCGCTGCGGGTCCAGGTGGGAGATCGGGGTCTCCCGGATGATGGTGAAGGTGCCGCCCTTCTGCGCCCCGGCCACCTCGGCCGCCGGGCCCCGCGAGTCCTTCGGGTCGGTGGCGATGACCCCGGTCTGCTGCCGGGTGTTGTCCACCGTGGTGCCCTCGCCCGTGTTCTCCGAGCAAGCCCCCAACGTCACCACCAGTGCGATGGCGCCGCCTGCGGCGACCGCTGCGCGTGGTCTCATCTCCTACCTCCTCCACCCGGTGCCGCCGGGCGTGAACGCCGACGTCCCGAGGATCGTAAAGAAGAAAACCTTCGGATTGTGTAACGGTTCTTGATAACTTTCGTCGCCGTCGGAGGGGCGGCCGGCCGGCGGACGCCCGCCACCGGCCGGCCGTCAGCGCAGCCGCACCCGGGGGTCGATCGCGGCGTAGAGCAGGTCCACCAGGACGTTGGCCAGCACCACGAAGACCGCGGCGATGAGCACGGTGGCCATGATGGTGGGCAGGTCACCGGCGCGGACCGCGTCCACCGCGGTACGCCCCAGCCCCTGGATGCCGAACGTGGTCTCGGTGATGACGGTGCCGCCCAGCGCCCCGCCGACGTCCAGCCCCGCGATGGTCACCACCGGGGTGATCGCCGCGCGCAGCGCGTGCCGCCCGTACACCTTGGGTTTGGTCAGGCCCTTGGCCCGCGCGGTGCGGACGAAGTCCTCGGACAGCGTCTCCAGCATCTGCGCCCGGGACAGCCGGGCGTAGATGGCGGAGTAGAGGAAGGCCAGCGCGACCCAGGCGAGCACCAGCCCGCTGGCCCACTTCACCGGGTTGTCGAACAGCGACGTGTAGCTCGGCACCGGCAGCAGCCGCAGGTTGTAGACGAAGACCAGCAGCAGCACCGCGCCGACGAAGTAGAGCTGCAACGACGCGCCGGTCAGCGAGAAGCCGATGGCCAGCCGGTCCAGCCAGGTGCCCCGGCGCAGCGCCGAGACCATGCCGAGGCCGACACCGAGCAGCAGCCAGAGGATCGCCGCCGGGATCACGATGCTCAGCGTCACCGGCAGCACCCGGGCGATGGTGTCGCTGACCGCCTCGTTGGTGACGTACGACCAGCCCAGGCAGGGGGCGTCGCACCGGCCGCCCTGGGCGCTGCCCAGGTCCCGACCGGTGACGATGCCCTTCATGTAGCCCGCGTACTGGGTGATCAGCGGGTCGCGCAGGCCCAGTTCCTGCCGGACCCGCTCCAGTCGCTCCGGGTTGCAGTTCTTCGGGCACATGCCGGTGACCGGGTCCCGGGGCAGGGCGAAGAACATCAGGAAGCTGAACACGCTCACCGCGAACAGGGTGAGCGCGGCGGAGAGCAGCCGCTTGACCAGGAACCGCACCATGGCGAAACCCCTACCGGGACGACTTCGGGTCGAGCGCGTCGCGCAGCGCGTCCCCGAAGAGGTTGAAGGCGAACACCAGCGCGAAGATCGTGATGCCGGGGAAGAAGACGTACGCCGGGTCGGTCTGGAGGTAGTCCAGGCTGCGGTAGATCATCCGGCCGAAGCTCGGCGTCTCGTCGGTGAGCCCGACGCCGATGAACGACAGCGCCGCCTCGCTGGTGATGTACGACGGCACCGCGAGGGAGAACGACACCAGGATCGGCGCCCAGATGTTCGGCAGGAGCTGACGGAACAGCATGTGCCCCAGCCCGGCGCCGCTGGCCCGGGCCGCCTCCACGAACTCCCGCTCGCGCAGCGCGATGACCTGCCCCCGGACCAGCCGGGCGGTGCTGGTCCAGCCGAAGAGGGCGAAGACGGCGATCAGCACGCCGATCTGGAACGCGGCCGGCACCGCCTCGCGCTGGCCGTAGAAGCGCAGCGCGACGGTCGGGGTCAGCGCCAGCGCGATGATCAGGAACGGCATGGCCAGGGTCAGGTCGGTGATCCAGTTGATCACCGCATCGAGCCAGCCGCCCAGGTAGCCGGCGAGGGTGCCCAGCACGATGCCGATCGCGGCGGTGATCACGGCGGCGGCGAACGCGATGAACAGCGACGTCCGCAGGCCGTGCACCATCCGGATGAAGATGTCCCGGCCCAGGCCCGGCTCCAGCCCGAACCAGTGCTCGCCGCTGATGCCCCCGGCATACCCCAGCGGCATGCCGAAGCCGTCGAGGCGGGTCTGGAACTGCTCGCGCGGGCCCACCCCGTACAGCGCCTGGATCAGCGGCACGGCGAGGGCGACCAGCACGAAGAAGGCCAGCATGCCGGCGCTGACCATGGCGGTTCGGTCCCGCCGCAGCCGGGCCCAGGCGAGCTGGCCGGGCGACCGGCCGACGAACCCCTTCGCCTTCGGCGCGGCACCGTCGCCGGTGGACTCGATCTCCGCCAGCGCCACGCCCTCGACCGGGGACAGGCTCACCTCGTCACCTCCGCACCGCTCACGCCGGCCCGCTCGGACTCCGGGAAGTGGCAGGCAGTCGACTGCGCGCCGCCGTCCCGGGGCACCAGGGCCGGCTCCTCGGTCGCGCAGACGTCCTGCGCCTTCCAGCAGCGGGTGCGGAACCGGCAGCCCGACGGCGGGTTCAGCGGGGTCGGCACGTCGCCGGTCAGCCGGATCCGGCCGCCCGGCCCGAGCGTCGTCACGTCCGGGATCGCCGACAGCAGGGCCCGGGTGTACGGGTGCTGCGGGCGCTCGTAGATGTCCGCCCGGTCGCCGATCTCCACGATCCGGCCCAGGTACATCACCGCGACCCGCTGGCAGAAGTGCCGCACCACGGCCAGGTCGTGGGCGATGAAGACGAACGCCAGCCCGAGGTCCCGTTGCAGGTCCCGGAGCAGGTTGACCACCTGGGCCTGGATCGACACGTCCAGGGCGGAGACCGGCTCGTCGGCGACGATCAGCTTCGGCCGCAGGGCCAGCGCCCGGGCGATGCCGATGCGCTGCCGCTGCCCGCCGGAGAACTCGTGCGGGTAGCGGTTGTAGTGCTCGGGGTTGAGCCCGACCAGCTCCAGCAGCTCCTGCACCCGCTTGCGCACCCCGCCCGGCGGGTCGATCCCGTTGACGTGCAACGGCATCGCCACGATCCGGCCGACGGTGTGCCGGGGGTTCAGCGAGGCGTACGGGTCCTGGAAGATGATCTGGAGGTCCTGGCGCAACGGGCGCAGCTCGCGCCGCCCGGCGTGGGTGATGTCCCGGCCGGCGAACTCGATCCGCCCGGCGGTCGGCTCCAGCAGCCGCACCAGCATCCGGCCGGCGGTGGTCTTGCCGCAGCCGGACTCCCCCACCAGGCCCAGCGTCTCCCCGGGGCGCACCTCGAAGTCCAGGCCGTCGACGGCCCGCACCAGCCCGGTGGCGCGGAACCCGCTGCGCACCGGGAAGTGCTTGGTCAGCCCGCTGACCCGCAGCAACGGCTCGGTACTCACTGGGGCCTGCCTTCGTTCACGACTGCGGGACTCCGCTCCGCTACGTTCCTCGCGCTCACCAGGGCCTGCCTTCGTTCGCGACTGCGGGACTCCGCTCCGCTACGTTCCTCGCGCTCACCGGAGCCCACCTTCGTTCGCGACTGCGGGACTCCGCTCCGCTACGTTCCTCGCGCTCACCGGGCCACCCCCACGTGTGCGACGTCCTCGCGGTACAGCAGGGTGCGCTCCCGGGCGGTCAGGTGGCAGGCGACCAGTTGACCGGCCTCGCCGGCCGGACCCAGCGGCGGGACCTCGGCGCGCGACCGGCCGCCGGTGCGGTCGGCGTACCGGCAGCGGGGGTGGAAGGCGCAGCCCGCCGGCAGGTTGATCAGGCTGGGCGGGTTGCCCGCGATCGGCACCAGGTCCGCGTCCGCGTCGCCGTGCAGCGCCGGCACGCTGGAGAGCAGGCCCCAGGTGTACGGGTGCTGCGGGCGCCGGAGCACCTGCTCCACGCTGCCCTGCTCGACGGCCCGGCCGCCGTACATCACCAGCACCTCGTCGGCGACCTGGCCGACCACGCCGAGGTCGTGGGTGATCAGGATGATCGCGGAGTGGAACTCGGCCTGGAGGTCGGCGAGCAGGTCCAGGATCTGCGCCTGCACGGTGACGTCCAGCGCGGTGGTCGGCTCGTCGGCGATCAGCAGGTCGGGGTCGTTGACCAGCGCCATGGCGATCATCGCCCGCTGCCGCATGCCGCCGGAGAACTCGTGCGGGTACTGGTCGTACCGCTTCGCCGGCTGCGGAATGCCGACCCGGCCGAGCATGTCGACGGCCCGCCGCCGGGCCTCCCGCCGGCCGGCCCGGGGGTGGTGCACCCGGTACGCCTCGGCGATCTGCCTGCCCACCGTGTAGTACGGGTGCAGCGCCGACAGCGGGTCCTGGAAGATCATCGCCATGTCCCGGCCGCGCAGCCGGCGGATCTCCTCCTCGGGCAGGCCGACGAGCTGCCGGCCACCGACGGAGATCCCGCCGGTGATGGTGGCGCGCTTCGGATCGTGCAGCCCGAGCACGGCCAGCGAGGTGACGCTCTTGCCGGAGCCGGACTCGCCGACGATGCCGAGGGTGCGCCCGCGCTCCACGGCGAAGGAGACCCCGTCCACCGCGCGGACCGTGCCGTCCTCCGTGGCGAAGCGCACCCGCAGGTCGCTGACCCGCAGGTACGGCCCGTCGCCGCGCTGCTCCGGCACGCCGGGGCGGTCGCCCGGTTGCCCGGACGGCGCCGATGCTGGCTTGTCCACGACCGCCTCCCTCAGTGACGAAGAGAAACTACAACAGATCACTGGGGCTGAAACTAAGCTACAAAGCGGGGGCTGTCAGCGGGGCCCAGCGTAACGACTCGGCAACGCCGGCCGACAGCCTCACCTGGACGTCGGCGGCGACCTGTGCCGCCGTCGCACCTCGGGTGCGACCATGGGGGCGGCAACCGGGAGAGGATCCGCGCCGGATCGAGGAGGAGGTGGCCATGACCGCGGCGGTGTTCGACCACGACGGACCGTGGACCGAGGAGGAGTACCTCGCCCTCGGCGAGACGTCCCAGCGGGTCGAACTCTTCGACGGGAGCCTCCACGTGACCCCAGCCCCCGCCCCCCGGCACCAGCGGATCTCACGCAAGCTGGGCAACATCCTCGAACCGGCCGCCGAGGCCGTCGGGCTGGAACTGCTGGAGGCGGTGACCGTCCGGCTCAGGCCCGGACGGGTCCCCGTTGCCGATCTCGTCGTCACGAACCCGGTCGACCTCGACGATCCCAACGTGGAGGCGCACGAGGTCCGGCTGGTCTGCGAGATCCTCTCGCCGAGCAACGCGGCCACCGACAAGGTGCTCAAGATGCACTACTACGCCGCCGCCGGCATCGACTGGTACCTGCTGATCGAGCAGGACACCGGCGCGCTGCGCCTGTACCACCGTCGACACGCCCACTATGTGGAGCACTCGGCGGTCAAACGGGGCGAGGTGCTGGAGCTGACCGAGCCCGTCCGGGCGACCATCCGGCCGGAGGATCTCGTCCCCTGACGGATGTCGGTCCCGTCACCTAGGGTCGGGCCATGACCGGATTCGATGCGGCGTCCGCGGCCGTGCAGGCCGCTCTGGACGCGGGGGCCCGGTACGCCGACGCCCGGGTGATGCACCGCCGGTACGAGTCGATGTCCGCCCGCAACGGCGACATCGAGGAGCTGACCCAGGACGAGAGCCTCGGGCTGGGCGTCCGGGCGCTGGTCGGGTCGAGCTGGGGCTTCCACGCCGTACCGGAGCTGTCCGACGCCGCGGCCCACGACGCCGGCCGGCGCGCCGCGCGGATCGCCGCCGCGAGCGCGCGCGTCCCCGGCCCGCCGATCGACCTGGTGCCGGCCGAGCCGACCGTCGCGAGCTGGGCCTCGGCGTGCGAGGTGGACCCGCTCGGGGTGGCGCTGTCCGACAAGGGCGACCTGCTGGTCGGCGCGACCGCCACGATGGCCGCGCACGGCGCGGATCTGGCCGAGGGGCTCTACCAGGTCTGGGACACCACGAAGTGGTTCGTCTCCAGCGAGGGGCACCGCATCGACCAGCACATCCGCGAGTGCGGTGGCGGCATCTCGGCCACCTCGATCGGCGACGGCGAGACCCAGCGCCGGTCGTACCCGAGCTACCGCGGCCAGTACGGCACCACCGGCTGGGAGCTGGTCACCTCGCTCGACCTGGCCGCCCACGCCGCCCGGATCGCCGAGGAGAGCCGGGCGCTGCTCACCGCCCCGCAGTGCCCGGCCGGCGAGACCGACCTGATCCTCGGCGGCGAGCAGCTCGCGTTGCAGATCCACGAGTCGGTCGGGCACGCCATCGAGCTGGACCGCATCCTCGGCTGGGAGGCCGCCTTCGCCGGCACGTCGTGGCTGGACCTGGCCCAGCTCGGCTCGCTGCGCTACGGCTCCGAGCTGATGAACGTCGTCATCGACCCGACCATCCCCGGCGCGCTGGGCAGCTTCGGCTTCGACGACGAGGGCTCCCCGGCGGCGCGGCGGGACGCGGTGCGCGAGGGCCGGTGGGTCGGGGTGCTCGCCGGCCGGGACTCGGCCGCCGTCGCCGGCCTGGACCACGGCGGCAGCGTACGGGCCGACGGCTGGGCCCGGCTGCCGATGGTGCGGATGACCAACGTCGGCCTGGAGCCCGGCCCGCACACCCTCGACGAGATCGTCGCGGCCACCGACGACGGGGTGCTGATGGACCTCAACCGCTCCTGGTCCATCGACGACAAGCGGCTGAACTTCCAGTTCGGCTGCGAGGTCGGCTGGGAGATCAAGAACGGCCGGCGGGGGCGGATGCTGCGCAACCCCACCTACACCGGCATCGGCCCGCTGTTCTGGCGCTCGATGGACATGCTCTCCTCCGAGACCGTCGCGTGGGGCACGCCGAACTGCGGCAAGGGCCAGCCCGGCCAGACCGGCCACACCGGGCACCCGGCCGCGCCGGCCCGGTTCCGAAACGTCCGAGTGGGGGTCCGCGCATGAGCGAGCGAATCGTCAGGCGCAGTGCGGTGAATCCGCATGCGACCGCCGGGCGGGGCGAGGTGGTCGCATGAGCCACGACGCCGAGCGGCACCCGCTCGACCTCGCCGGCCGGGTGGTCGACCTGGTCCACCGGCTGGGCGGGCCGGGGGCCGAGGCCGAGGTGGTGGTCACCCGGTCCGAGCTGGCGCTGACCCGGTTCGCCAACTCCTTCGTCCACCAGAACGTGGCCGAGTCGGGCGTCGGGGTTCGGCTGCGGCTGCACGCCGACGGGCGGACGGCCGCCGGTGGCGGCAGCGTGGTCACCCCGGACGGGCTGGCCGCCCTGGTCGAGCGGACGCTGACCGCGGCCCGGCTCTGCCCGCCCGACCCGGCCTGGCCGGGGCTGGCCCCGCCGGTGTCGGTGCCGGCCGCCCCGGTGTGGGACGAGGCCACCGCGTTCGCCGAGCCCGCCGAGCGGGCCGAGCGGGTGCGCGCGTTCGTGGCCGCCGTCGGCGGGCTGGAGGCCGCCGGCTACTGCCGCACCGCGTACCGGTCGGCGGCGTTCGCCAACTCGGCCGGCCACTCGGCGCGGGGCAGCACGGCCGAGGCGGCGATGGACGGCATCGCCCGGGCCGGTGGGGCGGACGGGGTGGCCCGGCTCTGCGCGGACCGGCTCGCCGACCTCGACGGGGCGGCGCTGGGGCTCCGGGCCGCCGCGAAGGCCCGGGCCGCCGTGGACCCGGTCGAGCTGCCGCCGGGCCGCTACGAGGTGGTGCTGGAGCCGGCCGCCGTGGCCGACCTGCTGCACAACCTCGCCCTGTGGGGCTTCAACGGCAAGCGGTTCGCCGAGCGGCAGTCGTTCGCCGAGCCGGGCGTCGTGCAGTTCGACCCGGCGGTGACGCTCGTCGACGACCCGCTCGGCGGCTCCGGGCTGCCGTTCGACGCCGAGGGCGCCGGCCGGCGGGCGCTGACCCTGGTGGACGCGGGCACCACGGTCGCCGTGACGCACGACCGGCGCAGCGGCGCGCAGGCCGGCGCGGGCTCCACCGGGCACGCGGCGCCGGGGGCGGCCACCTTCGGCCCGACGCCCGGCAACCTGCGGCTCACCGGCCCCGCCGGGGTGGCCGCCGCGGGCGACCCCGGTGCCACCCGGGCGGCCGGTGCCGGGCCGCCGGTCGGGCCGGAGCCGCCGGTCGGGCCGGTGCTCGACGCCGAGACCGCCGCCCTGGTCGCCGGGATGGACCGCGGCCTGCTGGTCAGCGATCTCTGGTACACCCGGGTACTGGACACCAAGAGACTGGTGATCACCGGGCTGACCCGCAACGGGGTCTGGCTGGTGGAGGGCGGCGTGCCGGTCCGGGCGGTACGCGACTTCCGCTTCACCGAGTCGTACCCCCGGGCGCTGGGGCCCGGCGCGGTGCTCGGGATCGGCCGCCGGCCCGTCCGGCAGCCGGACCGGGTCGACGGCGTCTGGTGGGACGCACCGGCGCTGCGGCTGGCCGCCTGGAACTTCACCGGTGGCGCCTCCGGCTGAACCCCGCTGCTCCCGGCCGGTCCTGGGCCGGCCGGACAGTGAGGTTATTAACATCCGGAGCTCAAACGTGTTGCGAGGGCTTTCCGGGGGCCTGGACACACGGGACACTCCCTTGCGCGGACGGCCAGCGGAGATCGGCGTAACGTGTGTCACTTAGCTGCGCCGGCACGCCCGGTGTGGTCTTGGCTTGCGCGTGACGTGGCAGCGGGCACGGGGTTCGCCGGTCCGCATGCCGACCGGAACATGATGCCGCCCGTGAGGGCCCCGTCAGGGAGACGACTCGAATGACATCAACGGCAACGAGGCCGCGGGGAGCGCGAGCACGCGCCGCCATAGCGGCGAAGACGTTGCGGACCGACCGCTGGTGGCTCGCCCCACTGATCACCGTCGTCGGGCTCGGCGCCTGGGTCGCGTACGCGACGGTCCGGGTCTTCATGCACAAGTGGTACTGGGTGGATCAGTACCACTACCTGACCCCGTTCTACTCCCCCTGCGTCACCGACCGGTGCGTCGAGGCGTCCTCGCACTTCGGCAGCTTCCTGCCCGGCTGGTGGATCATCCCGGACGCGGCGCTGACCCTGCCGTTCCTGCTGCTGTTCCGGCTCACCTGCTACTACTACCGCAAGGCGTACTACCGGTCGTTCTGGCTGTCTCCGCCGGCCTGCGCGGTCCCGGACGGGCACAAGACCTACTCCGGCGAGACCCGGTTCCCGCTGCTCGGCCAGAACCTGCACCGCTACTTCTTCTACGCCGCCGCGATCATCTCGCTGATCAACACCTGGGACGCGGTCCTGGCCTTCCACTCGCCGAAGGGCTTCGGCTTCGGGCTGGGCAACATCGTCCTGCTGGTCAACGTGGTCATGCTGTGGGCGTACACGATCTCCTGCCACTCCTGCCGACACATCATCGGCGGACGGCTCAAGCACTTCTCGGCGCACCCGGTGCGTTACAAGGCATGGACCGGCGTGTCCTGGCTGAACGTCCGGCACATGCAGCTCGCCTGGATCACCCTCGGCACCCTGGCGCTGACCGACTTCTACGTCATGGCGATCGCCGCCGGCTGGTTCAACGACCTGCGGTTCATCAACTAGAGGGCCTGACATGACCACCACAAATCGCATCGAACGACACCACTACGACGTCGTCGTGATCGGGGCCGGCGGCGCCGGCCTGCGCGCGGCGATCGAGGCCCGGCTCGCCGGCAAGAAGACCGCGATCATCTCGAAGTCGCTGTTCGGCAAGGCGCACACCGTGATGGCCGAGGGCGGCGCCGCCGCCGCCATGGGCAACGTGAACAGCCGGGACAACTGGCAGGTGCACTTCCGCGACACCATGCGCGGCGGCAAGTTCCTCAACAACTTCCGGATGGCCGAGCTGCATGCGAAGGAGTCGCCGCAGCGGATCTGGGAGTTGGAGACGTACGGGGCGCTCTTCGACCGCACCAAGGACGGGAAGATCTCCCAGCGCAACTTCGGCGGCCACGAGTACCCGCGGCTGGCGCACGTCGGCGACCGGACCGGCCTGGAGCTGATCCGCACCCTCCAGCAGAAGATCGTCTCCCTCCAGCAGGAGGACAAGGCGGAGCTGGGCTCGTACGACGCCCGGATCAAGGTGTTCGCCGAGACCACCATCACCGAGCTGCTGCTCGACGGCGAGAAGGTCGCCGGGGCGTTCGGCTACTACCGGGAGTCCGGCGAGTTCATCCTGTTCGAGGCCCCGGCGGTGGTGCTGGCCACCGGCGGCGTCGGCCGGTCGTACAAGGTCACCTCGAACTCCTGGGAGTACACCGGCGACGGGCACGCGCTGGCGCTGCGCTCCGGGGCGACGCTGATCAACATGGAGTTCCTCCAGTTCCACCCGACCGGCATGGTCTGGCCGCCCTCGGTGAAGGGCATCCTGGTCACCGAGTCGGTGCGCGGCGACGGCGGCGTGCTGAAGAACTCCGACGGCAAGCGGTTCATGTTCGACTACGTCCCCGACGTCTTCCGCAAGCAGTACGCGGAGACCGAGGAGGAGGCGGACCGCTGGTACACCGACCCGGACAACAACCGGCGTCCGCCGGAGCTGCTGCCCCGCGACGAGGTCGCCCGGGCGATCAACAGCGAGGTCAAGGCCGGTCGGGGTACGCCCGCCGGCGGCGTCTACCTGGACATCGCCTCCCGGCGCTCGGCCGAGGAGATCCGCCGCCGCCTGCCGTCGATGTACCACCAGTTCAAGGAGCTGGCCGACGTCGACATCACCAAGGAGCCGATGGAGGTCGGCCCGACCTGCCACTACGTGATGGGCGGCGTCGAGGTGGACCCGGACTCCGGGGCCGCGTACGGCAGCGTGCGCGGGCTGTTCGCCGCCGGTGAGGTCTCCGGCGGCATGCACGGCTCCAACCGCCTCGGCGGCAACTCGCTGTCTGACCTGCTGGTCTTCGGCAAGCGGGCGGGCGGCCACGCCGCCTCGTACGCCGACCAGCTCACCGCGCGCCCGAAGGTGGCGATCGGCGCGGTGGAGGCCGCGGTGGAGACGGCGCTCGCGCCGTTGCAGCGCGACACCGGGGAGAGCCCGTACCAGCTCCAGCAGGACCTCCAGGCGGTGATGGGTGACCTGGTCGGCATCATCCGGCGGGAGGGCGAGCTGGCCGACGCGCTGGGCCGGCTGGCCGAGCTGCGCGAGCGGGTGGCGAAGGTCAGCGCGGTCGGCGGCCGGCGGTACAACCCGGGCTGGCACCTCGCGCTGGACCTGCGCAACATGCTGGTGGTCTCGGAGTGCACCGCGAAGGCGGCGCTGGAGCGGCAGGAGTCGCGCGGCGGGCACACCCGGGAGGACTTCCCGACGATGGACCCGAAGTGGCGGCGGGTGAACCTGGTCTGCTCGCTGGACGGCGACGCCGTGCGGCTGACCCACAAGCCGCTGCCGAAGATGCGGGCGGAGCTGATCGGCCTCTTCGACCGCGCGGAACTGGCCAAGTACCTGACCGACGAGGAGCTGGCCGACTTCGACGCCCTCGTCGCCGACGCCGACGCCGAGGAGGCGGGGAACTGATGGGCACCAAGCGTCACTTCAGGGTCTGGCGCGGCGACGACAGCGGCGGCGACCTTCAGGACTACCAGGTCGAGGTCAACGAGGGCGAGGTGGTCCTCGACATCATCCACCGGCTCCAGGCCACCGACGCGCCGGACCTGGCCTGCCGGTGGAACTGCAAGGCGGGCAAGTGCGGCTCCTGCTCGATGGAGATCAACGGGATGCCCAAGCTGGGCTGTATGACCCGGATGTCGACCTTCGAGGAGAACGAGACCGTCACGGTCACCCCGCTGCGCACCTTCCCGGTCATCCGGGACCTGGTCACCGACGTCTCGTTCAACTACGAGAAGGCGCGGGAGACCCCGGCGTTCGCGCCGCCGGCCGGGGTGGCCCCGGGCGACTACCGGATGCAGCAGGTGGACGTCGAGCGCTCGCAGGAGTTCCGCAAGTGCATCGAGTGCTTCCTGTGCCAGAACACCTGCCACGTGATCCGGGACCACGACGAGAACAAGCACGCCTTCGCCGGCCCCCGGTACTTCATCCGGGCCGCCGAGCTGGACATGCACCCGCTCGACGCGCGGACCGACCGCCGGGAGTACGCGCAGGCCGAGCAGGGGCTCGGCTTCTGCAACATCACCAAGTGCTGCACCGAGGTCTGCCCCGAGCACATCAAGATCACGGACAACGGGATCATCCCCATGAAGGAGCGGGTCGTCGACCGCAGGTACGATCCCCTGGTGTGGCTCGGTAACAAGATCTTTCGGAGGGGTCAGGTGCCTCAGACCTTCGTGACCAGCGCGAAGCACGGCGACGCGGTGCACTCCCACGGCGCGCAGGGCGGGGTGCACTCGCACGCGGGCGACTCGCACGACCCGGCAGCCGAGGCCCAGGCCCAGGCCGGCGTCAACTGGCACCGCGAGGTGCCGAAGCCGACCGCCCCGGCGGTGGACGACAACGGCAAGCTCCCGCTGACGGAGCTCACCTTCGACCGGGCCGCCGCGCCGTCGCCGTTCGGCGACGACGTGACGTTCCCGCTGCCCCCGGAGCACCTGAACTTCGCCCACCCGGAGCAGGACAAGCACTGAGCACGACGACGCAGACGGGGGCCGCGGCACACGCCGGCGGCCCCCGTCCGCATTTCGCCCGTACGCCCGCTCGCTCCGTTCAGTCGGCGGCGAGCAGCGGGCCCGGTCAGTCGGCGGCGAGCAGCGGGCGCAGGGCGGCGACGATTGGGGCGTCGGCGGGAAGCCAGGTGACCGTGTCGAGTTCGTGGGCGGACAGCCAGCGCAGGGCGGAGTGTTCCAGGGCCTGCGGCTGGTCGCCGTGCAGCAGGCGGGCGGCGTACACCTTGAGCACGGAACGGCCGTGGGCCATCCGCACGTTGCGGCCGACCCGGTCACCGACCTCCACGCGTACGGCCAGTTCCTCGGCGCACTCGCGGACCAGCGCGGCGGTCTCGCTCTCCCCCGGCTCCACCTTGCCGCCCGGGAACTCCCACCTCCCGGCGACCTCGGGCGGGGCGGACCGGGCGCAGGCGAGCACCCGTCCGTCCGCGATGATCGCCGCGCCGACGATCACCTTCGGTTCCTGTCGTTCGGTCTGTCCGCCCTCGCTGGCCCGTTCGGTCTGCACGGGCGTCCAGGGTGCCAGATCAATCGGCGGTTTGGGTACCGTGGCCGTCCGCTAGTCCAGTAGAAGTGGGAAGTGTGGGCGTGGACACACCCTCGTTCGGGCGACAAACTTGAGGCACCGGCATAGACACGGGACGGCGACGATTTGGCCACAAGCCGGCAACGACGCCTGGGAGGGTCAGTGATGCGCGTGCTGTTCAGGGGGCGGACGAAGCACGACTACCTGAGCGACGCACTGACCCTGCTGACCGGATGGACCAGGGAGGGCGAGCAGATCCGGCGCACGCTGGTGATGGACGACACCCAACACGCCGCGCTCACCGAACGGGTGAAGGTGGTCGCCGACGCCCTGCACCTGCGCCCCGAGATCAGCCGCCGGGACGACCGGACCCAGATCCGGGTCGGGCACGGCGACGGCGAGCCGCTCACCGAGGGCGAGGTCCTGCTGGCGGCCCGCATCGAGGACGCGTACCGGGCCGTCACCGGCGAATGACCCCGCCGGGCTGGAGCCGGGTTGGGGCCAGGTTGATCCACTCCACATGCCGCACGTCGTGGCCTCCCCTCGCCCGGAAGCCACCTCATGCCGCACATCGTGTTGATCGTGCCGCCGCCCGGGCCGACGGGGTCTGACCGGCGGGGCGTTGGCGCGGCCGACCTACCGTGGAGTCATGGCCAACGCGACATACGACCGCAAGGAGCAGTTCCAGCAGATCCAGAGCGGGCTGCTGGACGGGGAGCAGATCATCGCCGTCTACGACGCCGTGGGCACCGGCACCGGGTTCATCGGCCTCACCGACCGGCGCGTGATCATCCAGGACCGGTCCTTCGTCGGCAAGCGGTACGCGATCACCAGCATCCCGTACTCGAAGATCACCAGCGTGAGCGTGGTGAGCAACAAGTCATGGGGCGGGGAGTTCTTCTCCACCGGGGCGATCGCCATCCACGTGGGCACGCACACGTACGAGGTCGAGTTCCGGGGCGCGCAGAAGAGCCACCACGTGCACAACGTGATCCTGCACTACATCTCCTGACCCCGTCCGGGCGGGCGGCACCCGGGCGGACTCCGCTCGATGCGGCTCGGTGGCGACGCTTGCCCGCGACCGGCTAGGCCTCGTCGTCGAGCCACCGTTCCCGGCACCTGCGACACCTGCCACCCCACTCGTCCCGGTCCCAGTCGTGCTCGGTCCGCACCTGGGTGACCTCGTCACAGACCTCGCAGACCTGGGCGTAGTCGCAGGGGTCGGCAGAATGAAACCGTCGCTGAGGTGCGGGCAGGTCGGTCACCGGCACGGAACGAGTCCGGTTGTGCTGGCGCCACCTCGACTCGTGCCCGCACCGGACGCAGTCGGCAACCTGCTCGCAGGGCTCCGCCGCGCCGCGGGCGCGGCCGTACGTGTGCACCACCTCGGCGGAGAAGAACTGCCCGCAGTGCCGGCACCGCCGCTCGTAGCGGCACGGGTCGTCGGGGCCGACGAACTCGGACGGCAGATGCAGCCCGAGTCGGCAGAGGACACGTCGAACCCTGCCCGCCTGCTGCGGAGCTGACATGGCGAGTCCCAACCTCGACTGCGGAAAGGTACCGCTGACAGTACGCCCCGTCACCCCCCACCGCTATGCAGCGCGACCTCGACAGGCTGGCGCGGGCGGTCGGGGCTTGCCCGCTGTTCCACAATGGGTGGCATGACGACGGTGATGGTTTTCCTCGGGGCGGCCGTGGCGCTGGCCGTGGCCGCGTTCGTCCTGGTCTCCTGGCGGGACCGGCGGCGGCAGTCCGGCCCGGAGGACTCGGCGGCGGCCCGGGAGGCGGCCAGCACCCAGGAGCGGTACGCGGCCGAGCGGCACGGCGCCCAGGGCGAGGTGTGGCAGCGCGGGCAGACCCCTCAAGGCTGACCGGGCGGCACCCCGATCCGCCGCCGGCACCCGCCGGGTTGGCTGGCTGCTGCCGGCCTGGCTGCGCGCCGCCTGCGCGACCGTCCGCCGAGGGTCAGCGGCTCGGCCGGCGGGTGCAGGGGCCGTCGTGGTCGGCCCGGAGCAGGCAGCGCCGGCCGCCCGGCAGGCGCAGATCACAGAAGACCCGATGCCGTACGCCCTGCTCGTCCTCGGCCGACACGGTGGTCTCCCCCGGGTCCGCCGAGGAGAGCACGCCCGCCCACCCGGCCACCACCCGGGCGAGCCGCACCGCGCCGGCCAGGTCGGGGGCGAGCACGGGCAGGTGGACGACGAACCGGCCCCGGGCCGCCATCAGTGCCGCCCCGCGTTGGGTCGGCGAGCCTGCGCGGCGCGCAGACGCCGCACCTCGCAGCCGAGCCGTGCCGTCTCCAGCCGGGCCGCCCGCAGCGCGTCGTAGTGGATGGCCAGTTCGGTGGCCACCCGGTCCAGGAACGCCTGCACCTCCCCCGGGTCCAGACCACGTCGCCCGAACCGGGCCGGCCGGAACCGCTGCGTCCGCACCTGCCAGGGCAGCAGCGACACGGATGTCGAGGAGCGCGGGCAGGGCGACGCCCCGCGCCTCCACGACGCCCGCCCGGATCCGCCGGACCACCTGAAGAAGCCGCGCACCACCAACCACCCCTCTGTGTACGGGACCCGTTCCAACCGATTGGGCGACGCACCTCAGCGTTCCCACCCGATCACCTGAAGTGACTGCGACTATACGGGCAGGGGCTCAGGGGCACAACCACTCTGGGCCACGGGGGAACAAGGCTCTACGCCATGACCATCGATCCGCGCTCGCACACTCCGGTCTATGTGCAGCTCGCCGGCCTGCTGCGACAGCGGATCAAATCCGGCGAGCTGACACCCGGTTCCGCACTGCCGAGCGAGGCGCGGCTGACCCAGGAGTACGGGATCGGCCGCGAGGCGGTCCGGATGGCGATCTCGCTGCTGCGCTCCGAGGGACTTGTCGTCACGGTGCGCGGACACGGCAGCTACGTCCGGGAGGTGCCCCGGCTGCGGCAGGTGGAATTGCCGCAGGGGGCCACCGTCCGCGCGCGCATGCCGAGCGCGGACGAGCGCCGGGCCATGCAGCTCGACGAGGGCGTACCGGTCTTTGAGGTGCGTGGTCTGAAGGGCGACGTGGAGGTCCTGCCAGGCGACGAGACCGAACTGTTCTACCCACCGGCCTGACCCGCCTGGGCGGCACCGCCACCACCTGGCGGCTCAGCGTTTCGGTCTCGCCAGAGAGATCGTGCCGTTTCCCCGCAACGGGGGACGGGCGGTGATCCGGGCCGCCGGCGGGCAAGATCAGTTGTTGGGCGGCCCTGGGATACTTGCCCCATGCGGGGTCGATTCTCCACTCTGATCCGAAGGCTACGCTCGGCCGACGGCCGGCGTACGCGCTGGCTGCGCCGCGCCGTCGTCGCGGCCGTCGTCGGCGCGGCGCTCCTGACCGGGGGCACCGTGGCCAGCGTCGGGTGGGTGCGCGGCGGCGCGGAGGGGCACATCTTCGCCGAGCAGGACGTCCCCGAGGCGCCGGTCGCCCTGGTGCTGGGCACCAAGGTCCACCCCGACGGGACCCCGTCGCCGTTCCTCACCGCCCGGCTGGAGATCGCGCAACGGCTGCTCACCGCCGGCAAGGTGCGCGCCATCCTGCTCTCCGGCGACAACATGAACCCGGACTACGACGAGCCGACCGCGATGCGGCGCTGGCTGCTCGGCCAGGGCGTGCCGGCGGAGAAGGTGGTGCTGGACTACGCCGGCTTCGACACGTACGACTCGTGCGCCCGCGCGAAGCGGATCTTCGGGGTGGAGCGGGCGACGGTGGTGACCCAGTCCTTCCACCTGCCCCGCGCCGTGGCGGTGTGCCGGCGGCTCGGCGTCGACGCCAGCGGCGTCGGCGACGAGACCGCCCGCGAGTACGGCCGGACGTGGCGGATCAGCTCCACCCGCGAGTACGGCGCCTGCGTGAAGGCCGCGGTGGACCTGCTGTCCGGCCGCGACCCGGTCCACCTCGGCCGCCGGGAGACCGGGGTCGAGGACGCGCTGCGCGCGTGACCCCAGCCCCTAACCGGCGGGCAGCAGGGCGTCCAGCCAGCTCAGCATGGTGGCGGCGTACTGCGGGCTGATGCTGTCGAGGTCCTCGCCCCCGTCGAGGGTGGGATAGTGGTCGCAGCCATCGAGCCGGCAGACGGTGGGCGGGGTGGGGCTGCGGCGGTGGCCCGCCGCCAGGCGGTGACGCTGGCGTCGATCGGGACCCACGCGTCGGTCGTACCGTAGAACAGCACCGGGCAGGCCACCCGGGCGAACACCGGGGCCGGGTCGAAGTCCATGTCGCGCCAGGTGCCCGGCTGGTCGGGCAGCTCGCGCGGCAGGTAGACCAGCGGGAACCAGGGGCGCTCGGCGGCGCGGTCGACGGCGGCCTGCGCGGTCGCGCGGTCGAGGTCGCCCCGCAGGTACGCCTCCACCGTGGCCCGCAGCCGGCCCAGCTCGGCCCGGTCCGCGTCGCCGTAGCCGTGCAGGCGGAGTTGTTCGGCGGTGCCGTAGCGCATCTGGGCGGCGGGGCTGACCCCGCTGGAGGAGACGAGCACGAGGAAGGCGACCAGGTCCGGGCGGAGCGCGGCGGTCAGCGGCGCGGTCCACGCGCCCTGACTCAGCCCCCAAAGCCCGACCGGCACGTCGCCGGCGTGCCGGCGCAGCACGTCGATCGCGGCGACCGCGTCGGCGGCCTGGTCGGTCAGCGGAACGTCGTGACCGTCCACCCCGGGCCGGCGGTCGAAGCGCAGCACCGCGATCCCCGCGCCGGGCAGCAGCCGGGCCAGGTGTTCGTAACAGAAGTACGACCGGTGCCCGGCTCCGGCCCCGTGCAGCACCACCATCCCGCCCCGCACCGGGCCGACCGGCAGGTCCAGCGTGGCCGCCAACCGCACCCCGGCACCGTCGAGTTCAAGCTCCACGCCGACATCCCACCGGGTCCGCCGCTTTCCGGGCGTCAGGAGACGTCGCTGAAGCGGCGCAGGGTCCACCGGGCCGGCGGCCAGCCGGTGGGGTCGTCGTCGGTGCTCCACTCGGTGATCGAGGCCGGGGCCACCGCCATGTCGAACGCCCGGAAGACCGGTTGACCGGCGAGGGCGTGGAAGGAGCCCTCGACCGTCTCGGTGTGCCCGACCAGCACGACGGTGCCGCCCCGGTGCCGGTGCGCGATGTCCATGATCGCGCGACTGACCCGTACGACCAGCTCCGCCCAGGTCTCGTTGCCCTCCTCGAACGGCCGGAACACCCCACCGCCCGCCGTCGCGTGGTCGGTCTGGAACCGGGTCGTCGACAGGCCGTCGGCGTACGGCGGGGTGTGCCAGGCGCACAGCCCGCAGTCCGCCACCGGGCTGACGCCCAACGCCCCGGCGATGGGCCACGCGGTCTCCACCGCCCGGCGCAGCACCGAGGAGTAGACGGCCACCGGGCCGGCGGCCGAGAGCTCCTCGCCGAGCCGGTCGGCCAGCCGGTGCGCCTGCTGATGGCCCGCGTCGGTCAGTCCCCGGCAGCCGTGCGGGCCACCCACGACACCGTCGACCTGGTGCACCGACTCGCCGTGTCGGACGAAGAGCAGCCGAGTTCGCATCACGCCATCATGCAGCGCACCGGCCTGACTGTCGATCAACCGATGGCGTACCGGCCCGGATTCAGACGTTGAAGCGGAACTCCACGACGTCGCCGTCCTGCATGATGTATTCCTTGCCCTCGATGCGCACCTTGCCGGCCGACTTCGCCGCCGCCATCGATCCGGCCGCGACCAGGTCGCCGTAGGAGACCACCTCGGCCTTGATGAAGCCGCGCTGGAAGTCGGAGTGGATGACCCCGGCGGCCTCCGGCGCGGTCGCGCCCACCGGGACGGTCCAGGCCCGGGCCTCCTTGGGCCCCGCCGTCAGGTACGTCTGGAGCCCGAGCGTGCGGAAGCCGACCCGGACGAGCTGGTCGAGGCCGGGCTCGTTCTGCCCGATCGACTCCAGCAGTTCGCGGGCCTCCTCCTCGGGCAGGTCCACCAGCTCGGACTCGATCTTGGCGTCCATGAAGACGGCCTCGGCCGGGGCGACCAGGGCACGCAGCTCGTCGAGGAACGCGGCGTTGGCCAGCTCGGCCTCGTCGACGTTGAAGACGTACAGGAAGGGCTTGGTGGTGAGCAGGTGCAGCTCGCGCAGGTGCTCCAGCTCGATCTTCGCGGCGGCGGCGCCCGCGTACAGCGTGCTGCCGCCGTCGAGTACCTCGACGGCCTGCTTCGCGGCGGCCACGGCGGCGGCCCGGTCCTTGCGGAGCTTGGCCTCCTTCTCCAGCCGGGGCAGCGCCTTGTCCAGGGTCTGGAGATCGGCCAGGATCAGCTCGGTGTTGATCGTCTCGATGTCGTCGGCCGGGGAGACCTTGCCGTCGACGTGCACCACGTTCGGGTCGGAGAAGGCCCGCACCACCTGGCAGATCGCGGACGCGTCGCGGATGTTCGCCAGGAACGCGTTGCCCCGGCCCTGCCCCTTCGAGGCGCCCCGGACCAGGCCGGCGATGTCGACGAACGACACCGGGGCGGGCAGCACCTGCTGCGAGGAGAAGATCTCGGCCAGCTTGTCCAGCCGCTCGTCCGGCAGCCCGACGACGCCGACGTTGGGCTCGATCGTGGCGAACGGGTAGTTCGCCGCGAGCACGTCGTTCTTGGTCAGCGCGTTGAACAGGGTGCTCTTGCCGACGTTGGGCAGGCCGACGATCCCGATGGTGAGGCTCACGGGCGGCCAGTCTACGCGGCCGGCACCCGCCGTCTCCGGTCAGCTCAGCAGACGCGGCTCGATCCGGGTCTCCCGGACGCCGCCGTCCCCGCGACGGACGAGTTCGTACGCCGCGACGCCCGCGCGGTCGGCGACCGCCTCGACCAGCCGGACGCCCCGGTAGACCAGCCCGACCCCGTCGTCGGTGCAGTGGCTGGTCGGCAGCGTGCCGTCGGCGACCAGCGCGTGCATCAGCGGTCGCCGCTGGTCCTCGCTGTCGTAGTGCACCCCGTTGCCGTACGGCAGCCAGCCCAGGCCGTCAGTGAAGCCGCGCAGCCGGGGGCCGAAGCTGTCGGTGGCGCCGCCGAGGTGCCAGCAGATCGAGCCGGCGGAGACCCCGGCCAGCACCACCCCGGCCTGCCAGCAC
This sequence comes from Micromonospora sp. MW-13, assembly GCF_003434305.1. Taxonomy (GTDB): domain Bacteria; phylum Actinomycetota; class Actinomycetes; order Mycobacteriales; family Micromonosporaceae; genus Micromonospora. Next base: position 28,455 of record NZ_QKKX01000005.1, on the reverse strand, counting down.
TCGTGCAGGATCTCGTCGAGCCCGTGCACCCGCCACACCGCGCACAGGTTGGCCACGCTGCCGCCGCCGACCCAGATCACGTCCTGGGCGAGCAGGTGGGCCCGGACGTCGTCGACGTTCGGCATCGGGAACAGCGCCAGGTGCGACGCCCGGAACCGGGTGCCGGCGAACGCCGCGTGGACGGCGGCGATCGAGGCGTCCCGGTCGCCGACCGCCTGGCCGAGGTAGCACAGCCGCGGCTCGGGGCCGGCCTGGGCCAGCTCGGCGGCCAGCTCGAAGACCGGCCCGGGGCGCAGGTCGTTCGGGCCTCGGCGGCGGCTGAAGAAGCCCATGCTGGTGGCGATGATGGTCGGCTCGCTGGCGGGCACGGCGGGTCCTCTCCTCGGGCGGTCGAAAGTCTCAGGGACGGGGTTCGGCGGCGGCGAGCAGGGTGCGCAGCAGGTCGGCGAGCCGGGCCCGGTCCGGCGCCGGGAGGCCGTCGAGCAGGCGGCGCTGCACGGCGAGGCCCGCGTCGGCGGCCTCCTCGACGGCGCGCCGGCCGGCGTCGGTCAGGGTGACCTGGAGGCCCCGGCGGTCGGCCGGGTCGGGGGCGCGGCGGACCAGCTCGGCCCGCTCCAGCCGGTCGAGCCGGCCGGTCATCCCGCCGGAGGTGAGCATCAGCCCGGCGGCCAGCGCCTTCGGCGCGAGCGTGTACGGGGGGCCGGCCCGGCGCAGGGCCGCCAGCACGTCGAACTCGCCCCGGCTCAGGCCCCAGCCGGCGTAGACCTTCTCCTGCTCGTCGCCGACCAGCCGGGCGAGGCGGTAGATCCGGCCGAACACGGCCATCGGCTCGGGGCGCATCCCGGGCCGTTCCCGGCGCCACTGCTCGACGATGGCGTCCACGTCGTCCCGCTCGGTCACCCCGGCATTGTGCCGCACCTCGCACTGGCGCGGTTCACTCGACGGTGATTAGCTTAGCGCTAAGCTACTTAGCATCTAACGATTGGCGCCGCCATGAGCCGACGTACCGCCGACCTGCTGGCGACCGCCGCCGCGCCCGCCGCCTGGGGCACCACCTACCTGGTCACCTCCGAACTGCTGCCGCCCGACCGGCCGCTCTGGTCCGGGGTGCTCCGGGCGCTCCCGGCCGGGCTGCTGCTGCTCGCCCTGACCCGGCGCCGCCCGCACGGGGACTGGTGGTGGCGGGCCGCCCTGCTCGGCGCGCTCAACATCGGCGCGTTCTTCCCGCTGCTCTTCTACGCCGCCTACCGGCTGCCCGGCGGCACCGCCGCCGTGCTCGGCGCGGCGCAGCCGCTGCTGGTCGCCGGGCTGACCGTGCTCGCCCTCGGCGAACGGTCCCGGCCGCCCGCGCTGCTCGCCGCGTTCGCCGCCCCGCTGGGCGTGGCCCTGGTCGTGCTCCGCCCGGGCGCCGGGGTCGACCCGCTCGGCGTGGCCGCCGGGCTGACCGGCACCGCCGCGATGGCGGCCGGGCTGGTGCTGACCCGCCGGTGGGGCCGCCCGGCCGGCGTCGGCACCCTCGCCGCGACGAGTTGGCAACTCACCGCCGGGGGCCTGCTGATCGCGCCACTGGCGGTCGCGGTCGAGGGACCGCCGCCGCCCGTCGACGGCCCGGCCCTGCTCGGGTACGCCTGGCTCGGGCTGGTCGGCACCGCCCTCGCGTACGCCCTCTGGTTCCGGGGCGCGGCCCGGCTGCCGCTGACGCAGGTCTCCGTGCTCGGTGCGCTCAGCCCGCTGACCGCCGCCGCGCTCGGGTGGCTCGCGCTGGGCCAGTCGCTGAGCCCGACGCAACTCACCGGCTTCGCGGTCGCGGTCGCCGCGACGATCGTCGGCCAACTGCCCACGCTGTCCCGGAGCGCGACACCCGGCGCCGCCCGCCGGGCCGGGACACCCCGAACCGCGTCGGGTCAGCCGGCCAGCAGGCGCTGTTCCCCGGCGGCCGGCCCGCCGGCCCCCCGCCCGGGGGCAGCCCCCCTCCCGGCGGCAGCCTCCCGCCCGGTGCCGGCCGAGCCGCGCGCGGTCCCGGACCGCTCCCCGGTGGGCAGCTCGCGGCCGGTGGCCCCGGACAGCTCGTGGGTCGTGAACTCACCGCGGACCGCTGGCGGCAGTTCGTGGGCCGCCGCGGCCGGCAGCGTGAACCGGTAGGCGGCGGACGGGCCGGCCGCCGCGGACTCGCCGAGCATCCAGCGCACCTCGTCGACCGTCCAGCCCAGCCCGGAGCGGCCGGCGATCTCCCGGACCAGGCGCAGCCCCACCCGCGTGTCGTCGTCGTAGAAGCGCATGCACCAGTGGTGCGCCCACATGCCGAGGGCGCGCAGGCCGGCGGCGTCGAGTGACGCGGCGAGCCGGCCGCAGGCCGTGTCCCGGAACGCCCGCCCCGGGTCGCCGGTCCGGTCCCGCTCCATCGCGCCGTACGCCGCCGGGGCGACCGCCCGCATCCGGTCGTAGAAGCCCTGAACCACTGTGCGGTCGAGCCGCGCCCGCCCCGACCGCATCAACGGACACCTCGCCCGGCCACGCTCGCCATCGCCGCACCCTTCTTGAGTTGGTGGCGGGGACCGTACCGGCCCCTACCGACACTTTCGGCCCGGATCTCCGTTCCCGGAGCAGGGACGGGCGGCTTGAGCTGGGACGCCCCGCAGGGAGATCCGCCCCGTCCTCGGGCCGACCGCGATCGGCGCGGGGCGTCGACCGGGGACCCATCCGCTGCCGGGATGCGCCGGGCGGGGTCCTCGCCCACCTTCACGGCCAGGTCCGATTCCCGCGAGCCGGAGGGCCGGGCGGCGGGGCAGTATCGGTGTCGTGGAGTTGGACTTCGAGCGGTGCTACCGGGCGGTCGACAGCCGTGACCAACGGTTCGACGGCTGGTTCTACACGGGCGTGACGTCGACCGGGATCTACTGCCGGCCGTCCTGCCCGGCGATGACGCCCAAGCGGCGCAACGTCCGGTTCTTCCCGTCGGCCGCCGCCGCGCAGGGGGCCGGGCTGCGGGCCTGCCGCCGCTGCCGCCCGGACGCCGCCCCGGGCTCGCCGCAGTGGGACGTCCGGGCGGACGTGGTGGGGCGGGCCATGCGGCTGATCGCCGACGGGGTGGTCGACCGGGACGGCGTGCCGGGGCTGGCCGTCCGGCTCGGCTACACCGAACGTCACCTGCACCGGATGCTGCGCGCCGAGTTGGGCGCCGGGCCACTGGCGCTGGCCCGGGCGCAGCGCGCGCAGACCGCCCGGATCCTGATCGAGACGACCGGGCTCGGGATGGCCGAGGTCGCGTTCGCGGCCGGGTTCGGCAGCGTACGGCAGTTCAACGACACGATCCGTGAGGTCTACGCCGCCGCCCCGTCGGAGCTGCGCAACGCCCGGGGACGGGCACCCGTGGCCGGCGGGCCCGGCACGATCGCGCTGCGGCTGGCGTACCGGCCGCCGTTGCACTCGGCGGCGCTGCTGGACTTCCTCGCGCTGCGGGCCCTGCCCGGGGTGGAGGAGGTGCGCGACGGGACGTACCACCGGAGGTTGCGGCTGCCGCACGGCGCGGCGGAGGTGGCGCTGACCCCGGTGGCCGGGCACGTGGCGGCCACGCTGCGGCTGGCCGACATGCGTGACCTGGCCCCGGCAGTGGCCCGGTGCCGCCGGCTGCTCGACCTCGACGCCGACCCGGCCGCCGTGGACGGCACCCTCGCCGCCGACCCCGCCCTCGCCCCGCTGGTGGCGGCGGAGCCCGGGATCCGCGTCCCGCGCGCCGTCGACGGCTTCGAGATGCTCGTCCGCGCCATCGTCGGCCAACAGGTCTCGGTCACCTCGGCCCGAACCACCCTCACCCACCTCCTCCTCCCACCCTCCACCCCCGCTCCGGGTGATCAAGAGGTCTGCGTCGCCGAACCCGCTCCTCCGGGACGCCAACCTCTTGATCAACCCAGGGGGCCGGGTCGGGGGTGGGGGTTTCCGTCGGCGGAGGAGGTGTTGGGGATCGCCGACCGCGGGTTCCGGATGCCGGCGGGGCGACGGGAGACGATCCGGGCGGCGGCGCGGGCCGTCGTCGACGGGGAGTTGGACCTCGACCCGGGCGGCGACCGGGAGGAGACCGCGCGGCGGCTGCTCGCCGTCCCCGGGATCGGCGCGTGGACGGCCGGCTACGTGGCCATGCGCGCCCTCGGCGACCCCGACGTCCCGCTCCCCACCGACCTGGCCGTGCGGCGCGGGGCCGCCGCGCTCGGTCTCCCCGACGACCCGAAGACCCTCGACGGATACGCGCGACGCTGGCGCCCCTGGCGCTCGTACGCGGTGATCAGACTCTGGAGAGCAAAATGAACGTCACCCTCGACGGCGCGGTCGTGGACACCCCCACCGGGCCGCTGAGCATCCTGACCGGCCCCGACGGCGCGGTTCGGGCCGCCGGCTTCACCCCCGAACCGGAGGCGCTGCTGCCGCTGATGCACTCCGGCCTGCGCGGGCCGGTGCGGCGACGGACCGGGCTCGGCCCGGTCACCGCGGCGGTCGGCGCGTACCTGGACGGGGAGTTGACCGCGATCGACGCGGTGCCGGTGGAGCAGCGCACCGGCGGCGCGTTCCTGGCGCACGCGTGGCAGGTACTGCGCGAGGTCGGGCCCGGCCGGCCGGTCACCTACACCGGGTACGCCGGGCTGGCCGGGCGGCCGGCGGCGGTCCGCGCCGCGGCGGCGGCCTGCGCGCGCAACGCCGCCGCCCTCTTCGTCCCGTGCCACCGGGTGCTGCGCACCGACGGCAGCCTCGGCGGCTACCGCTGGGGGCTGGACGTGAAGCGGTGGCTGCTCGCCCACGAGGCGTCCGCCGGCCGGCCAGCACACCCGGCGGGGCCGGAAGCCGGCCGGGACGGAGGACCGGGCGGGGTTGGGACGTGCTGAAAGTTGACAGGGGCGACGATCCCGTTTGACGCTACCGTCGGGTAGTGCCTGCCGAGAGCGACGGCGACCCGGCCCACCCGGCCGACCGCGCTCGCCCGCTGCGCAACCTCTGGCGGTTCCGCCCCTACCTGCGCCCGTACGCCGCCCAGTTCTGCTGGCTGCTGGCGGCGGCGCTGGCCGGCACCGGCGCGAGCCTGGCCGTGCCGCTCGTGGTGCAGCGGGTGGTCGACGGCCCGATCGCCCGGCACGACCCGGCCGGCCTGGTCCGGCTCGGCGGCCTGGCCCTGCTGCTCGGCCTGGCCGAGGCGCTGCTGGTCTTCATCCGCCGGTGGACGCAGTCCTCGTCGTCGGTGGGCATGGAGGCGGCGATCCGCGCCGACGTCTACGCCCACCTGCAACGGCTGCCGCCCGGCTTCCACGACCGGTGGCAGACCGGGCAGTTGCTCTCCCGGGTCACCAACGACCTGTCGGTGATCCGCCGGTTCCTCTCCTTCGGCCTGCTGTTCCTGGTGCTCAACCTGGTGACGTACGCCGCCGTGGTGGTGCTGCTGATCCGGCTGCACCCCGCGCTCGGGGCGCTGGTCGCGGCCAGCGCCGTCCCGCTGTTCCTGATCAGCCGCCGGTTCGGGCGGTACTACCACGGCGCGTCGCGCCGGATGCAGGACCAGCGGGGCGACGTGGCCACGCTGGTCGAGGAGACCGCACAGGGGTTGCGCACCATGAAGGCGTACGGCCGGGGCCCCGAGTTGGCCACCCGGTTCGGGGCCGGCGCCCGGGCGCTGCACGACACCGGGGTCGCCAAGGGGCGGCTGCTGGCCCGCACCTCCGCGCTGTTCGACCTGGTGCCGAACCTGACCCTCGGCGTGGTGCTGGTCGCCGGGGCGACGGCCGCCGCCCGGGGCGCGCTCACCATCGGCGAACTGGTCGCCTTCGTCAGCCTGCAACTGATGCTGACCTGGCCGGTGCAGTCGCTCGGCTGGATCATCGCCAACGGCCAGGAGGCGGCGACCGCCGCCGACCGCATCCAGGAGGTGCTGGACATCCGGCCCTCCATCGTGGACGCTCCGGACGCGGTCGCCCTGGCCCGGCCGGCGGTCTGCGGCCGGCTGGTCTTCGACCGGGTGTCGTTCCACTACCCGGGCGCCCCCACGCCGGTGCTACGGGAGATCGACCTGACCGTCGAGCCGGGCGAGACCCTGGCCCTGGTCGGCGCGACCGGCACCGGCAAGAGCACCCTGCTCTCCCTGGTCCCCCGGCTGCACGAGGTGACCGGCGGGCGGATCACCCTGGACGGCCACGACCTGCGCGAGCTGCGGCTGTCCTCGCTGCGCCGGCTGGTCGGGGTGGCCTTCGAGGAGCCGACGCTGTTCTCCATGTCGGTGTGGGAGAACCTCACCCTGGGCCGCCCGGACGCCGACGAGGACGACGTCCGGGCGGCGCTCGCGCTGGCCCAGGCCGACTTCGTGTACAAGCTGCCGTGGGGGTTGGCCACCCGGGTCGGCGAGCAGGGGCTCACCCTCTCCGGCGGGCAGCGGCAGCGGCTGGCGCTGGCCCGGGCGGTGCTCGGCCGGCCCGCGCTGCTGGTGCTCGACGACCCGCTGTCCGCCCTCGACGTGCACACCGAGGCTCTGGTGGAGACGGCGCTGCGGCGGGTGCTGCGGGACACCACCGCGCTGCTCGTGGTGCACCGGCCGTCGACCGTGGCGCTGGCCGACCGGGTCGCGTTGCTGGAGCGGGGCCGGATCACGGCAATCGGCACCCACTCGCGGCTGCTGGCCGACGTGCCGGCGTACCGGGCGGTCCTCTCCGCCGAGCCGCCCACCCCCTCCGGCGCCCCGACCGCGCCGGCGGCCGGCCCGACCACGCTGCACGCCGGCCCGGCCACGTCGGGGGCCGGCCCGGCCACGCCCTACGCGGGCCCGACCAGGCCCGCCGCCGGACCGGACGAGCGGGGGCTGGTGCTGTCGTGACCGCCGCCGACGCCACGGTCCGCAGTCCCGAGGACGAGCCCGCCGACGAGCCGGTGAGCCGGCCGGGTACAACCGGCCGGGGCACGGCGGGCCGACCGACGCGGACCGCACCGGACCTGGACCGGTGGCGGGGGCGGGCCACCGACCCGGAGGCGGACCGCAGCCGGGCGGAGGAGGCGACGCCCGAGGCGCTCGCCCGGCTCCGCGCCCGCAGCCGGGCGCTGCTGCGGGATCTGCTGCGCCCGCACCGGCACCGGCTCGGAGCGGCCGTCGGGCTGCTGCTGGCGCAGAACGCCGCCGCCATGTCCGGGCCGTACCTGGTGATGCTCGGCATCGACCGGGCGATCGGGCCGCTGCGGGCCGGGGACAGCGGGCCGCTCGTCGCGATCGCCGGGGCGTTCGCCGCCGCCGCGCTGACGGAGTACGCGGCCCGGCGCGGCTTCCTCGCCCTCTCCGCCCGGATCGGCCAGGCCATCCTGCTGGAGCTGCGGCAACGGGTGTACGGCCACTTCCTGCGGCTGTCCGTCGGCTTCCACGAGCGCTACACCTCGGGCCGGATGATCTCCCGGCTCACCAGCGACCTGGACTCCATCGCCGAACTGGTCGACGGCGGCGTGGACAGCCTCGTCCTCGCCGCCCTGTCCATCCTGTCCGTGGCCGGCATCCTGCTCTGGCTGGACCCGCCGCTGGCCGCGGTGACCCTGCTGGCGTTCCCGTTCCTGTTCTGGCTGTCCCGCTGGTTCGCCCGCGCGTCGGCCGGGGCGTACCGGCGGACCAGAGAGGCGGTGGCGCTGCTGATCGTCCACTTCGTCGAGTCGCTGCGCGGCATCCGCGCGGTGCAGGCGTACCGGCGGGAGCCGCGCAACCAGCGGATCTTCGCCGCCGTCAACGACGACTACCGGCGGACCAGCCTGCACGCGTTCCGGCTGATCGCCACGTACTCGCCGGGGATCAAGGTGATCGGCAACGTGACCGTGGCGGTGGTGCTCGGCTACGGCGGGACCCGGGTGCTCGGCGGCGGGATGGAGGTGGGGGTGCTCGCCGCGTTCCTGCTGTACCTGCGCCGGTTCTTCGAGCCGATGCAGGAGCTGAGCCAGTTCTACAACTCGCTCCAGTCCGCCACGGCGGCACTGGAGAAGCTGGCCGGGGTGCTCGACGAGCGGCCGGCGGTGGCCGAGCCGGCCCGCCCGACGCCGCTGCCGGCGGGCCCGGGGCGGGGGGCTGTGGAGTTCCGGTCGGTCTCGTTCGGGTACCGGGCCGACGGGCCGGTCCTGACCGGCCTGGACCTGACCGTGCCGGCCGGGCAGACCGTCGCGCTGGTCGGCCCGACGGGCGCGGGCAAGTCGACCGTCGCCAAGCTGCTGGCCCGCTTCCACGACCCGGACGCCGGCACCGTCCACCTGGACGGGGTCGACCTGCGGGACCTGGCCGACGCCGAGCTGCGCCGCGCGGTCGTGCTGGTCACCCAGGAGAACCACCTGTTCAGCGGGTCGGTGGCGGAGAACATCCGGTTCGGCCGGCCGGGCGCGGACGACGCGGCGGTGCGGGCCGCGGCCCGGGCGATCGGCGCGCACGACTTCATCTCCGCCCTGCCCGACGGGTACGACACCCAGGTGCGCCGGCGCGGCGGCCGGCTCTCGGCCGGGCAACGGCAGCTCGTGGCGTTCGCCCGGGCGTTCCTCGCCGACCCCCGGGTGCTGGTCCTGGACGAGGCGACGTCGTCGCTGGACGTGCCCACGGAACGGCTGGTGCAGCGGGCGCTCGCCACCGTGCTGCGGGACCGGACGGCGCTGGTGATCGCGCACCGGCTGTCCACGGTGGAGACCGCCGACCGGGTGCTGGTCCTCGACGGCGGCCGGATCGTGGAGGACGGCCCGCCGGACCGGCTGGCCGGCGCCGACGGCCGGTACGCGGCGCTGCACCGGCAGTGGCGCGACTCCCTGCACTGAGCGCGGAACGCCGCCGGCCCGCACAGGGCTGCCGGGGCTGGGCGGCGGTGCCTAGAATCACGAACCGATCGGGCACCACCGACCACACGGGGAGGACACGGGGTGCGTACACGACGCATGATCATTTTGGGGGTCGCCGCCGCCTGCGCGGTCGGGACGACCGCCTACGGGCTGGCGCCGGCCGACGGGGTCACGACGAGGCCGGTGGCCGCCGCCGCGCCGGACGAGCCGGTCACCGCGGCCCGGGGCCCGGCCGCTCCGACCACCGCGACCGGTCTCGGCGCCGCCCCGGGAGCACGCGCCACGTCCGCCGCCACCACCACGTCCGCCGCCGGGTCCGCCTGGGTGCCGGCCGGTCGGCCGGCCGCCGAGGTGGCCGCCGCCGCGCCCGCGTCCGTCGCCTACCTGCGCGACCGGTACGGGATCTCCGCGACCGACGCGGCCCGGCGGCTCGCCCTCCAGGAACTCTCCGCGCCGCTGGCCGCGACGCTCGCCGACCGCCTTCCCGGCGAGTACGGCGGCATGTGGCTCGACCAGTCGGCCGGCGGGGTGCTCACCGTCGCCGCCACCCGGCCCGAGTCGGTGCGGGCCGCCGTGGCCGCCGTGCCGGACGCGGCGCACGTGCGGGTGGTGCCGGTGCGGCACTCGCTGCGGCAGCTCACCGCCTCGGCGGCCCGGGTCGCCGAGGCACTGGACGCGACCGTCGGCGCCGACGTGGTGGTGGACCAGGCGGCCAACGAGGTCGTGGTGCTCACCGGTGGCCGGGTCGCCTCGGACGACCGGCGGCTGCCGGCGGCGCTGGCCGACGCCGGGGTGTCCACCCGGGCCCGGGCCCGGGTGGCGCGGGCCTCGGTGCCGAAGGCGTGCGACCCGCGTGACTGCACCCGGGCGCCGATGCGCGGCGGCATCCGGCTCGACATCCCGCGCGACGACGGCACCGTCGGCGGCTGCACCACTGGCTTCAACGTGCAGGACCGGTACGGGGCGGCGTACGTGCTGACCGCCGGGCACTGCGTGGTCGGCGGCAGGCACACCCGGCGCGACGACACCTGGCACCAGTTCCTCGGGCCGAAGACCCCGGTCACGATCGAGTCGGGCAACACCGCGCTGGCCGAGAACGCCTACCCGCACGACTACGCGGTCATGCCGTACCAGTCGGGGGCGTTGCAGCGGTGGGGGTACCCGACGACGGCGACCAGCCGGCCGAGCCTGGTCAACTACTGGTGCGTCGCGGACAACCCGCGCTGCACGACCAGCCGGGACGTGGCGATCACCGGGTACGTGCCGTGGAGCGGCATCCAGACCGGCTGGGTGGTCTGCGCGACGGGCTCGGCGTACACGCCCAAGGCCGACGAGCCGTACGTCGACTCCGGCGCCGGCGCGGGCTACCTGCCCGGCACCCGGTGCGGTCAGGTCACCGGCAAGAGCGGGGGCGGCATCGACGTGCGGATCTGCGCCCGCCCAGGGGACAGCGGCGGTCCGCTGTTCACCGAGTCCGACGGGAAGGCGCTGGGCATCCTGTCCAGCGGCGACCCCGGGCAGGGGCCGTGCGCCAACCCCGACGAGCACAACTCGTACGCCCCGGTCTCGACCATCCTCGACCGGGTCAACGCCCGCGCCAATGGCCGCCTCGGGCTCCGGCTGGCCACCACCGGCCCGGTCTTCGGCCCGGTCAAGCGCTGAGCGGAGACGCACGCCGCGACACGAAGCGCCCGCCCCGATCGGGGCGGGCGCTTCGTCGTCCGCCAGGTCGGGCGGGGCGATCGGTCCGGAGTGGGATCGCGGTCGCTTCCCGGCTCGGTCGGCCACCCGGGCAGCCGGGCCGGGCCGTCGGGCTGGAAGGATCGGGCCATGGTGGAGACCTGGACGTTCCACGGTGGGACGGCGCCGGTGACCGCCGACGACGCGGTCCGACAGCTCGGCGAACGGGTCACCGCCGGCCGGCTCGAATCGTGGCTGAGCAGTTCGTCGGGGCGCTCGCTGGCGGTGGTGAGCAACACCGAGCGGGCGGTGGTGATGCTGCTCGACGGGCCGGGCGACCCGGGCGCGCACGCGAGCGACCCCGGGGCGGACGGCTGGAGCGACGGCTTCGTCCTGGGCAACGGGCAGGACGACGAGTATCCCGACGAGGACACCGTGCCGCTGGAGGAGGCGCTGCGGATCGTCCGGCACATCGTCGCCGAGGGCGGCCCGCCGCCCGATGCCGCGTGGCGGGTCGACCGCTGAGCGGCGCACCGCCGCTGCCTAGGATCGACGGATGACTGACACGGCGAGGACGGCCCGCGCCGACGTCCCCGAGCGTCCCACGTTGGACGGGCTTGAGGAGACCTGGGCGCGCCGCTGGCAGGAGGAGGGCACGTACGCGTTCGACCGTTCCAGGGGGCGGGCGGACGTGTTCTCGATCGACACCCCGCCGCCGACCGTATCGGGCGAGCTGCACATGGGGCACGTCTTCTCGTACACGCACACCGACACGGTGGCCCGGTTCCAGCGGATGCGCGGCCGGACGGTGTTCTACCCGATGGGCTGGGACGACAACGGCCTGCCCACCGAGCGCCGGGTGCAGAACGTGTACGGGGTGCGCTGCGACCCGTCGCTGCCGTACGACCCGGACTGGCGGGCCCCGGCCACCCCGGTCGACGACGCGGCCCGGAAGGACCCGACGCCGATCTCCCGACGCAACTTCGTCGAGCTGTGCGAGACGCTGACCGCCGCCGACGAGAAGGTCTTCGAGGAGCTGTGGCGGCGGCTCGGGCTGTCGGTGGACTGGTCGCTGACGTACACCACGATCGGGCGGGCGGCCCGGGTGGCGTCGCAGCGGGCGTTCCTGCGCAACCTGGCCCGGGGCGAGGCGTACCAGGCGGAGGCGCCGACGCTGTGGGACGTCGGGTTCGCCACCGCCGTGGCGCAGGCGGAGCTGGAGGACCGGGAGCGGCCGGGGGCGTACCACCGGCTGCGGTTCGCCGGGCCGGGCGGGCGGCAGGTGCTGATCGACACCACCCGGCCGGAGCTGCTGCCGGCCTGCGTGGCGCTGGTCTGCCACCCCGACGACGAGCGGTACGCGGACCTGGTCGGCTCGGTCGTGCGTACCCCCGTCTTCGGGGTCGAGGTGCCGGTGCGGGCGCACCCGCTGGCGGACCCGGCCAAGGGCACGGGCGTCGCGATGGTCTGCACGTTCGGCGACCTGACCGACGTGACCTGGTGGCGGGAGCTGGCGCTCGACACCCGGGTGGTGATCGGCCGGGACGGGCGGCTGCTGCCGGAGCCGCCGGCCGGCGTGCCGGCGCAGCCGTACGCGGCGCTGGCCGGGCAGACCGTGAACGGGGCCCGGCGGACCGTGGTGGGGTTGCTGGCCGACGCGGGCGACCTGGTCGGCGAGCCGCGCCCGATCACCCACCCGGTGAAGTTCTACGAACGGGGCGACCGGCCGCTGGAGATCGTCTCCACCCGGCAGTGGTACCTGCGCAACGGCGGGCGGGACACCGGCCTGCGCGACGCGCTGCTGGCCCGGGGCGGGGAGCTGCGCTGGGTGCCGGAGCACATGAAGCACCGCTACGACCACTGGGTGGGCGGCCTGACCGGTGACTGGCTGGTCAGCCGGCAGCGCTTCTTCGGCGTGCCCGTGCCGGTGTGGTACCGGCTCGACGACACTGGCGAGCCGGACCGTTCCCACCCTCTCACACCCGACGAGTCGGCGCTCCCGATCGACCCGTCCGGCGAGCCGCCGCCCGGGTACGACGAGTCCCAGCGTGGCCGGCCGGGCGGTTTCGTCGGCGACCCGGACGTGCTGGACACCTGGGCCACCTCGTCGCTGACCCCGCAGATCGTGGGCGGCTGGGAGACCGACCCGGAGCTGTTCCGGCGGGTCTTCCCGATGGACCTGCGCCCGCAGGGGCAGGAGATCATCCGCACCTGGCTGTTCGCCACGATCGTCCGGTCGCACCTGGAGCACGGCGTGCTGCCGTGGCGGGACACGGTGCTCTCCGGCTGGATCCTCGACCCGGACCGGAAGAAGATGGCCAAGTCCAAGGGGAACGTGGTCACCCCGATGGCGCTGCTGGAGCAGTACGGCTCCGACGCGGTCCGGTACTGGGCGGCCAGCGGCCGGCCGGGGATGGACCTGGCCTTCGACCCGGCGCAGATCAAGGTGGGCCGGCGGCTGGCCACCAAGCTGCTCAACGCGTCGAAGTTCGCCCTCGGGCTGGGCGCGGCCGACGCGCTGCGCGCCCCGTACGACAACTCCAGCTCGGCGCGTCTGACGCCGCGCCGCGACCTGGAGCTGTCGGCCACCGAGCCGCTGGACACCGCCATGCTCGCCGAGCTGTCCGGCGTGGTCGCCGCCGCGACCGCCGCCTTCGACGGGTACGACCACACGGCCGCCCTACAGGCGACGGAGGCGTTCTTCTGGCGGTTCTGCGACGACTACATCGAGCTGGTGAAGGAGCGCGCCTACGGCACCGGACCGGGGGCCGACTCGGCCCGCGCGGCGCTGGCGACCGCGCTGTCGGTGCAGTTGCGGCTGTTCGCGCCGGTGCTGCCGTTCGCCACCGAGGAGGTCTGGTCCTGGTGGCGGTACGGGTCGGCGCACCGCGCCACCTGGCCGACGACGTACGAGGTCGGGCGGGCGATCCAGGGCGACGGCGACCCGGAGTTGCTGCGGCTGGCCTCCGCCGCGCTGAGCCAGGTGCGCCGGGCCAAGTCCGAGCGGAAGCTGTCGATGCGGGCGGAGGTGCCGCTGGCCGAGGCGCTCGGCCCGGCCGCCCTGCTCGACCGGCTGACGCTGGTCGCCGACGACCTGCGGGCGGCCGGCCGGATCGGCAAACTCGACCTGCTGCCGGACCGCGCCCCGGAGCTGGTCGTCGCCTGCGCCTTCTGAGCCGGGGTCCCGGCCGGCGGGCTCACCGCCCGGCCGGGCCCCTGGCCGACACCCGCCCCCGTCGGCCCGACGGGGTGGGGCCGCCCTCCGGCCACGACCGAAGGCGGCCCGCGACCGGAAGGCGGCGCGGCCTCACCAGCCGCGCAGCATGCGGACGCCGAGCAGGGCGGCGACCACGGCCGGCCCGACCAGCAGGGTGACCGCCTGGAGCCGGTACGGCATCCGGTGCCGGGCCAGCTCGACGGCGTTGCCGCAGACCACCACCCCGGCGAGCAGCACGAACCCGCCCCACCAGTGGATCTGACCCGGGTCCACCAGCCGGGCGCGGATGAGGAACAGGGTCACCCCGACCAGGGCGCCGGCCAGGGCGAGCAGGGCGACCGTGCGGTGCAGCCCCCGAGCCAGCGGGTCGGCGGACCGCCACAGGTAGGTGCCGGCGACCGCCAGGCAGGGCAGCGTGACCAGGGCCGGCCAGCCCCGGCCCGTCGTGCCGGTCATCAGCAGCGCCCCGACCGTGAAGATCAACAGGCCGACGCAGCCCACCACGTACCCGACGAACGCCCGCCCGCCGCCACGGGCCAGCAGCACCCCGCCGCCCGCCGCCGTCAGCGCCCCGGGGACCAGGACGAACCCGGCCCACCAGTGGAAGTCACCGACCGACTGGGCGACCGTGGTGGTCGCCGCCGCGGCCGTGCCGGCGACCGCCAGGCTGGTCAGCCAGTGCCGGGTGCTCTTCGGGTACGACTGCCTGGGCGCCGCCCGGCCCGTGTCCGCCACCATGGCACTGAGCTTGCCGGATGGACCCGGCCGGGTCCATCCGGCCAGCCCTACCATTCCGGCCCGGTCCCGGCCCGCCCGCCGGACTCAGCCGCGGGTGATCACCTCGTCGCCCTTGAGGCTCTCGGTCCGCTGCTGGACGAGGGTGCGCAGCCGGCCGCTGGAACAGTTCGCGGTACGCGTGCTCGTAGCTTTCCCGGCAACTCCACCCCCGGTAGGGGGAATGGCGCTCTCGACCGATCGCCGGTCGGCTGAGAAACTGTGTTCCGGCCAGTAGTGGGGGGTGCGATGAGCAACGGATGGGTGCTGCCCGAAGAGGTGCTGCGGGACGCTCCGGCGTACACGCCGCGGCCCGGGGAACTGGCCGATCTGGAGTTGCTGCTGACCGGGGCGTACGCGCCGCTCGCCGGCTTCATGACCCGGGCGGACCTGGCGGGCGTCGGCCGGCGGGGTCGGCTCGCCGACGGCACACCCTGGCAGGTGCCGGTGGCCCTCCAGGTGCCGGCGGCCCTCGCCGACGGCCTGGACCCGGCCGACCCGCTGCGCCGGACCCTGGTGCTGACCGACGGCGAGGGCGCCCCGGTCGCCGCGCTGGAGGTCACGGACGTCTGGCCGGCCCGGGACGGCGTCGCCGGGGTCGGTGGCCCGGTACGGCGGCTCGGCGACGGCGGCCACGGCCCGTTCCAGCGGCTGCGCCGCAGCCCGGAGGAGATCCGCGCGCTGCTGCCCCCGGGCCGGGTGCTCGGCGTCCTCGCCGACCGGCCCCTGCACCGCCCGCAGCTCGCCCAGATCGCCCACGCGGCCCGCACCCTGGGGGCGCACCTGCTGGTGATGATTCCGGTGGGCGAGGGGACGACCAACGGGCTGCCCTCCGAGGCGCTGATCCGGGCGGTCTTCGCCGCCCGGGACCGGATGCCCCCGGCGACCCTGGTCGCGGTGCCGCAGGCCCGCCGCCGCGACGAGATCAGCGACGCGCTGCTCCAGGCCCGGGTGGCCGCCGCGTACGGGGTGACCCACCTGCTCTCCACCGGCGAGATGCTCTCCGGCGCCGGCCTGCGGGTGCTGGTCCCCCGCGAGCTGGCCTACGACAGCCGGGACGGGCAGTGGCGCTGGCGGGAGGACATCCCGCCGCGCAACCGGCGGCTGGCGCTCAGCCAGGCGGAGATCGATGACCTGCTCGACCGGGGCTTCCCGCTGCCCGAGTGGCACACCCCGCCGGCGGTGGCCAAGGAACTGGCCCGGGCCCGCCCGGCCCGGCGGCACCGGGGTCTCGTGGTGTTCCTGACCGGCTTCTCCGGCTCCGGCAAGTCGACCATCGCCCGGGGCCTGACGGACGTGCTGCGCGAGGGCGGGGACCGGACGGTGACCCTGCTCGACGGCGACGTGGTGCGCCGGGAACTCTCCGCCGGGCTGACCTTCAGCAAGGCGGACCGGGACCTCAACGTCCGGCGGATCGGCTGGGTGGCCGCCGAGATCGCCCGGCACCGCGGCGTCGGCGTCTGCTGCCCGATCGCCCCGTACGCGGCGGCGCGGGCGACCGCCCGGGAGATGGCCCACGCCGCCGGGGCGGGCTTCGTGCTGGTGCACGTGGCGACCCCGATCGAGGTCTGCGAGCAGCGCGACCGCAAGGGCCTCTACGCCCGGGCCCGGGCCGGGCTGCTCACCGGGATGACCGGCATCGACGACCCGTACGAGGTGCCGACCGACGCCGACGTGGTGGTCGACACCACCGGCATGTCGATCGACGAGGCGGTGCACGCGGTGATGCACCACCTGACCGAGACCGGGTGGGTGGAGCCCCGCCTCCAGTCCGCCTGAGCGCCGCTCGCCGGCCCGCGCAGCCCGGTCCCCTCCCCGGAGGGCCGGGCTGCGCGGCGTCTGGCCCGGCCACCTGACGGTGGTGGCCGCTTCCGCGCCTGCCGGCCTCCGGGCTAGTGTCCAGCTCTGTTGGAACACGTTCGACCGCGTGAGAATGGCGCGGGGAGCCGGAGGTGCGATGCTCGCGCAGCAGCGGCAGGCGGCCATCCTGGAACGCATCCGGGCCGCCGGCGGGATGCGGGTGACCGAGTTGGCCGCCGAGTTCGGCGTCTCGGACATGACGATCCGCCGCGACCTGGAGACGCTGCACGAGCGGGGCCTGCTGGCCAAGGTGCACGGCGGCGCGACGGTGACCGGCCCCGGCTCGACCGACGAGCCCGGCTTCCGTGCCAGGTCGGTGCGCCAGCTACCGGAGAAGGCCGCCATCGCCACCCGCGCGGCCGAGCTGGTCCGGCCCGGCGCGGCGATCGCCCTCTCCGCCGGGACCACCACCGCCGAACTGGCCCGCCGGCTGGTCGACGTGCCGGAGCTGACCGTGGTGACCAACTCCCTGCCGGTGGCCGAGATCCTGCACACCGGCGGCCGGGCGGACCAGACCGTGGTGCTCACCGGCGGGGTACGCACGCCGTCCGACGCGCTGGTCGGGCCCCTGGCGGTCGCGGCGATCCGGTCGCTGCACCTGGACCTGCTCTTCCTCGGCGTGCACGGGATCACCGAGCGGGCCGGCTTCACCACCCCCAACCTGACCGAGGCGGAGACCGACCGGACCCTGGTGGCCGCCGCCGACCGGCTGGTCGTGCTGGCCGACCACACCAAGTGGGGCACGGTCGGCATCTCCTCGATCGTCGAGCTGGCCGCAGCCGACGTGCTGGTCACCGACGACCGGCTGGCCCCGGAGGCCCGCCGAATACTCGGCTAGCGGGTGGGCGAGCTGGTCCTGGTGGAGCCGGCGGAGAACGCGGCGCGGTGGGGGCCGGGCCGGACGCCGACCGCGCCGGCGGGGAAGGGAACGGCGGCGTGAGGCGTACGAGGATCGAGCTGGCCGACGGCCGGGAGCTGATCTACTTCGACGAGCGGGACGACGCGGTCCGCGACCAGCCGGACCGGCGGGAGCTGCCGCCGGCCCCGCCCGCGTCCCAGCTCCGCTACGATCCGCTGACCGACGAGTGGGTGGCCGTCGCCGTGCACCGGCAGACCCGTACCTTCCTGCCCCCGGCCGGCCAGTGCCCGCTGTGCCCGTCGCGGGGCGACCGGCTCAGCGAGATCCCGGCACCCGGGTACGACGTCGCCGTGTTCGAGAACCGGTTCCCGTCGCTGAGCCAGCGGATCGCCGAGGAGCCGGCGGAGATCACCCCGTTCACCCCGGTCCGGGCCGGCCAGGGGCGGTGCGAGGTGGTCTGCTTCACCGACGACCACAACGCCTCGTTCGCCGGACTCCCGCCCCGCCGGGCGCGCACCGTGCTGGACGCCCTCGCCGACCGGACGGCGGCGCTGGCCGAGCTGCCCGGGGTGGAGCAGGTCTTCTGCTTCGAGAACCGGGGCGTGGAGATCGGGGTGACCCTGCACCACCCGCACGGGCAGATCTACGCGTACCCGTTCGTCACGCCGCGCACCCGGGCGATGCTCGGCGCGGCCCGCCGGCACGCCGAACGCACCGGCGGCGGCAACCTCTACGCCGACGTGCTCGCCGCCGAGCGCGCCGCCGGGACGCGCGTGGTCACGAGCAACGAACACTGGACGGCGTACGTGCCGGCGGCGGCCCGGTGGCCGTTCGAGGTGCACGTGGCCCCGCACCGGCCGGTGCTGGACATTCCCGCCCTGACCGACGAGGAGCGGGACGCCCTCGGCCCGCTCCACCTGGACGTGCTGCGCCGCCTCGACGGGCTGTTCGACCTGCCGATGCCCTACATCGCCGCCTGGCACCAGGCCCCGGTACGGGTCGACCGCGAGCTGGGGCACCTGCACCTTCAGCTATTCAGCGTCCGGCGCGCCGGGGACAAGCTGAAGTACCTCGCCGGCTCCGAGTCCGGCATGGGGGTGTTCGTCAACGACATCGCCCCGGAACGCGCCGCCGAGCTGCTCCGCGCCGCCTGAGCGGGGATCCCGGGCCGGGAGACAGGGCGCGGGGGGCCCGGAACGGGCCCCCCGCGGGGAAGGGACGGCTGGCTGTGTGCGACAGCCGGGAAGGCTGGCTGATCGGCACTCGTGCCGCGAGGCGACCCGCGGTCAACCTTCCTGGACGCGACTGGCACCACGTCCACCCAGCTCAACGAGCCAGCTCACCCTCGGTAACGGCACGCGTACAGGAGCACCCGGACACGGCGGCCCGGACACGGCGGCCCGGACACGACGGAGCCCGCCGGCACGGGGCCGGCGGGCTCGGTCGGTGCCGCACCCCCGTCCGGGGGAACGGCCGGGAGATCAGGCGGCGAGCCGGCGCGCCAGGTTCTCGTCCAGCGCGTTCATGAACTCGTCGGTGGTCAGCCACGGGGCGTCCCGCGAGATGAGCAGCGAAAGGTCCTTGGTCATCTGGCCGCCCTCGACGGTGTCGACGATGACCTGCTCCAGGGTGTTGGCGAACTCGGTGACCGCCGGGGTGCCGTCCAGCTTGCCCCGGTGGGCCAGGCCCCGGGTCCAGGCGTAGATGGAGGCGATCGGGTTGGTCGAGGTCTTCTCGCCCTTCTGGTACTGCCGGTAGTGCCGGGTGACCGTGCCGTGCGCGGCCTCCGCCTCGACGGTGCGGCCGTCCGGGGAGAGCAGCACCGAGGTCATCAGGCCGAGCGAGCCGAAGCCCTGCGCGACGGTGTCGGACTGCACGTCACCGTCGTAGTTCTTGCAGGCCCAGACGTAGCCGCCCTCCCACTTCAGCGCGGCGGCCACCATGTCGTCGATCAGCCGGTGCTCGTAGGTGATGCCGGCGGCCTCGAACTCCGACTTGAACTCGTTCTCGAACACCTCGGCGAAGATGTCCTTGAAGCGGCCGTCGTACGCCTTGAGGATGGTGTTCTTGGTCGACAGGTAGACCGGGTAGTTGCGGTCCAGGCCGTACCGGAACGAGGCGCGGGCGAAGTCCCGGATCGACTCGTCGAAGTTGTACATGCCCATGGCGATGCCGCCGCCGGGGAACTTGGCGACCTCCATCTCCACGGGCGCGGAGCCGTCGGTCGGGGTGTAGGTGATGGTCACCGTGCCCGGGCCGGGGACGACGAAGTCGGTGGCCTTGTACTGGTCGCCGTGGGCGTGCCGGCCGATGATGATCGGCTTGGTCCAGCCCGGGACCAG
Organism: Micromonospora sp. MW-13; assembly: GCF_003434305.1. Taxonomy (GTDB): domain Bacteria; phylum Actinomycetota; class Actinomycetes; order Mycobacteriales; family Micromonosporaceae; genus Micromonospora. The sequence continues at coordinate 8,909 of NZ_QKKX01000005.1, read as the reverse complement.
CCGCGGCACGTTGGACATGATGATCGGCTCGCGGAAGACGACACCGCCGAGGATGTTGCGGATGGTCCCGTTCGGCGACTGCCACATCTTCTTCAGGCCGAACTCCTCGACCCGAGCCTCGTCCGGGGTGATGGTGGCGCACTTGACGCCGACGCCGTGCTCCTTGATGGCGTTGGCGGCGTCGATGGTGACCTGGTCGTCGGTCTCGTCGCGGTACTGGATCGAGAGGTCGTAGTAGTGCAGGTCGACGTCGAGGTAGGGCAGGATCAACTGCTCCCGGATCTGCTTCCAGATGATCCGGGTCATCTCGTCGCCGTCGAGCTCCACGACCGGGTTGTTTACCTTGATCTTCGCCATCGACCGGCGCTCCTCTCGGGGGACACATGCTCAAGCAGTACGAGCGTACTGGAAACTGGCCGGCAGTCCCCAGCCGGCCTCGGTGGGCCGGTGAAACGGGGGTGCACGGCACGAAGATCGTTGGCACCATCACCGGATGCCGTCGCGCCGCATCCTCGGGTCTATCACGGTCACCGCGCTGACCGACGGGGAGGGGCCGTTCTTCCAGCCCCGCGAGGAGGCGTTCCCGGACGCCACCGCCGAGCACTGGCTCGCGGCCGACGAACGGGACCCGGCCGCGGTCACCGGCGACGGGCGCTGGTGGCTGCCGTTCCGCTGCTTCGCCGTGCGGGCCGGGGCCGGCCCGGTCACCCTGGTCGACGCCGGGATCGGCCCGGCCGGCTCCCCCGCCGCAAGCTGGGCCCCGGTGCCCGGCCGGCTGCCGGCCGAGCTGGCCGCCGCCGGCATCGACCCGGCCGACGTCCGCACGGTGGTACTGACCCACCTGCACACCGACCACGTGGGCTGGGCGGTCACCGGCCCGGCCGGCACACCCTGGTTCGGCAACGCCGACTACCTGCTCCAGCGTGCCGAGCTGGACGCGCTGCGGTCGGTCGACCCGGGGCTGGACGCCGGGCTGGTCGCGCCGTTGCGGGCCGCCGACCAGCTCCGGGTCCTCGACGGCGACACCCCGCTGACCCCGGGGGTACGGGTGCTGAGCACGCCCGGGCACACCCCCGGCCACCAGTCGGTGCTGGTGGCCGGCGGGGACGAACGGCTGCTGGTAACCGGCGACCTGCTGGTGCACACGGTGCAGCTCGTCGACCCCGACCTGGCGTACGCCCACGAGGAACAGCCGGCCACGGCGCGCGCGACCCGGGCGGCGCTGCTGCGCGCCCTGACCGCCCACGGCCCGGCGACCCTGGCCACCCCGCACCTGGGCGAGCCGTTCGTGGCGCTGCCCCGCCCGCAGGGTTGATCAAGGGCGGGGCAGGGGGCGGGGTTAGAGGTGGGTGATGTCGGACTGCTTGTTGCGGACGGCCTCGGCGGCTGCCTTCAGGCTGGCCAGTTCGTCGGCGTCCAGGTCGGTCTCGACGATCCGCCGGACGCCCCCGGCGCCGATCTCGGCCTCGACGCCGAGGTAGACACCCGAGATGTCGTACTCGCCGTCGACCCAGGCGCAGACCGGCATCACCTCCCCGGAGTCCTCCGCGACGGCCCTGGCCATCCGGGCGGCGGCGGCCGACGGGGCGTAGTAGGCCGACCCGGTCTTCAGCAGCGCGACCACCTCGGCGCCGCCGTTGCGGGTCTTGACGACCAGTTCCTCGATCTGCTTGGCCGGCATCGCCTCGCGCAGCGGCCTGCCGTCCACGGTGCTCCTCGACGGGACCGGCACCATCGTCTCGCCGTGCGAGCCCAGGGTCAGGGTCCGCACCGACCGCACCGGAACGGCCAGGGCCTCGGCGACGAAGTTGGTGAACCGGGCGGAGTCGAGCATGCCGGCCTGGCCGAGCACCCGGTTCTTCGGGAACCCGGTGGCGAGCTGGGCCAGCGCGGTCATCTCGTCCAGCGGGTTGGACACGACGATGACCACGGCGTCCGGGGCGTGCCGGGCCACGTTCTCAGCGACCTGGCGGACGATCTTGGCGTTGGTCTCCAGCAGGTCCATCCGGCTCATGCCCGGCTTGCGCGGCAGGCCCGCGGTGACCACCACGACGTCCGAGCCCGCGATGGCCTCGTACCCCTCGCCGGCCGGGCCGGTGGTGACGCCGACGACCGTGGTCTCGAAGCCCTCGACGGGGCGCGACTGGTTGAGGTCCAGGGCGAGGCCGGCCGGCTTGCCCTCGACGATGTCGGTGATCACCACGGTGTCGAAGACGTCGTACTCGGCCAGGCGTTGCGCGGTGGTGGAGCCGTAGAAGCCGGCCCCGACGACAGTGACCTTCTTACCCATGGTCGGCCCACTCCCTGATACCCGTCGGATTTCAGGACGGTATCAGTCATCCTGGCACCGATCGGGGCATAACCGACGACTTCGGCAGCACGGGGCGGCGCACCGCCGGCGGCCACGGACCGGCCGGTGGCTCAGTTGCCCTCGGCCCGCTCGACGACGTTGGTGAGCAGCATGGCCCGGGTCATCGGGCCGACGCCGCCGGGCATCGGGACCAGCTTCCCGGCCACCTCGGCGACCTCGGGGGCGACGTCGCCGGTGTAGCGGCCCTTGCCGTCCGCGCCGATCACCCGGGTGATGCCGACGTCCACCACCGTCGCGCCCGGGGTGACCATGTCCGCGGTGAGCAGTCCCGGCACCCCGGCCGCGACGATGACGACGTCCGCCGTCCGGGTGTGCGCGGCCAGGTCGAGGGTGCCGGTGTGGCACAGGGTCACCGTGGCGTTCTCGCTGCGCCGGGTGAGCAGCAGGCCGAGCGGGCGACCCACGGTGTTGCCCCGGCCGACGACGGCGACGTTGGCGCCGCGCAGCGCCACCTCGTGCCGGCGGAGCAGCTCGACGATGCCGCGCGGGGTGCAGGGCAGCGGGCCGGGGTAGCCGAGGACCAGCCGGCCGAGGTTGACCGGGTGCAGCCCGTCGGCGTCCTTGTCCGGGTCGATCATCTCCAGCGCGCGCTGGGTGTCCAGGTGGCCCGGCAGCGGGAGCTGGACGATGTACCCGTGGCAGGCCGGGTCCGCGTTCAGCTCGGTCAGCACGTCGTCGACCTGCTGCTGGGTGGCCTCGGCGGGCAGCTCGCGACGGATCGAGGCGATGCCCACCTCGGCGCAGTCGCGGTGCTTGCCGTTGACGTATGCCTGGGAACCGGGGTCCGCCCCGACCAGGACGGTGCCCAGCCCCGGGGTGATGCCGCGTTCCGCCAGTGCCTTGACCCGCGTCCGCAGCTCGTCCTTGATCTCCGCCGCGGTCGCCTTGCCGTCCAGGATCGTCGCCGTCACGTCCAGATCGTCTCACGTCCCGGGCGCGCCGATCCCGGGACCCGCGCCCGCGGCGACCGCCGGCCGACCCGCCCGGGCGGCCGGGCCCGCACCCGTCGGTGACGGTGAGTCACGTGGGCATCGTCACCGATAGTGAGAATTTGTGGATCATGTCACCGCCGAATCCGGACGGTCGGCCGGTCGGCGTGGCATCGCGGACGTCGGCGAGCAAACCGGATGCACGGCGCGCATGGGCACCATAGGGACCCGAACCGCTCCTCGGAACCGCTGTTCACCGCCCTACGTCCGGCAGGCCCTAGCAGAACGTCCGGCCGAAGGCAAGGCCGGCAGCCCCGCTCCGTTACCGGTTCGCAACCGCTTCGTTGCCGATCACGCCCCCGGCGACCTACCGTTGCCGATTGTTGCGCAGCGTTACCCCAGCGGCGGGCCTGACCGCGCAGCGTGAGGAGACGAGGAGACCGAATGCGTGTTCGTAGGCTTGCCGCCTGGACCGCCCTCCCGCTCGCGGCGACCCTGGGCCTGGCGGCCTGCGGATCGGGCGGCGACGGCGGATCCGGCGAGAGCGACCCCAACGCGGCCGTGCGGATCGAGATCGCCGAGCCGCAGCACCTGGTGCCGACCAACACCAACGAGACCAGCGGCTCGCAGGTGCTCAGCGCCCTGTTCAGCCCGCTGGTCGACTACGACGAGGCGAACAGGCCGCACGAGGTGGCCGCCGAGTCCGTGACGTCGTCGGACAACACGGTCTGGACGGTCAAGCTCAAGGACGGCTACACCTTCCACAACGGCGAGAAGGTCACGGCCGAGAGCTACATCGACGCCTGGAACTACGGCGCGTACGCCCCCAACGGGCAGAACTCCAGCTACTTCTTCGAGAAGATCGCCGGCTACGACGATCTCCAGGGCGAGCAGCCGAAGGCGAAGACGCTGACCGGCCTGAAGAAGGTCGACGACCTGACCTTCACCGTGACGCTGTCCCAGCCGTACAGCGAGTTCCGGACCATGCTCGGCTACACGGCGTTCTACCCGCTGCCGAAGGCGGCGTTCTCCGCCCCCGGCGTGCTCGCCGAGGGATACGAGCAGGCCCCGATCGGCCAGGGCGCGTTCCGGATGAAGGGCTCGTGGCAGCACGACGCCAAGGTCGAGGTGGAGAAGTACGACGCCTTCCCCGGCCAGCAGCCGAAGGTGGCCGGCGTCGAGTTCCGGATCTACCAGCAGCCGACCGCCGCGTACGCGGACGTGCTGTCGGACAACCTGGACGTGATCAAGACCATCCCGACCGAGAACCTGTCGACCGCCGGCACCGACCTCGGCGACCGGTTCCAGCAGAGCTCCGCCTCCTCGCTCCAGGTGCTGGCCTTCCCGACGTTCCAGAAGGAGTTCAGCAACCCCGAGGTGCGCAAGGCGATCTCGATGGCGATCGACCGGGACGAGATCACCAGGTCGATCTTCAAGGACTCGCAGCAGCCGGCCCGCTCGTTCGTCTCGCCGGTCGTCGCTGGCTACCGGGAGGACACCATCGGCGCCGCCGGCGAGTTCGACCCGGCCAAGGCCAAGGCGATGTACGAGGCCGCGGGCGGCCCGAAGAAGATCGAGCTGTCGTACAACGGCGACGGTGGGCACAAGGACTGGATCGACGCGACCTGCAACCAGCTCAAGGCCAACCTGGGCGTGGAGTGCGTGGGCACCGCCGAGCCGAAGTTCGCGGACCTGCTGACGAAGGTGACGGCCAAGCAGCCGGTCGGGCTGTTCCGGATGGGCTGGGTCATGGACTACCCGTCGATGGAGAACTACCTGGGCCCGCTGTACAGCAGCAACGGCTCGTCGAACTACTACGGCTACAGCAACCCGGAGTTCGACAAGCTGCTCGCCGAGGGCGCCACGGCCCCGACCGAGGACGAGGCCGTCAAGAAGTACCAGGCGGCGGAGGACCTGCTGGCCGAGGACATGCCGGTGATCCCGCTCCGGTACGGCCAGAACAACTTCGGCCACTCGACCAAGGTCAAGAACGTGGAGATGGACCTCTTCGACCGGATCGACCTGCTGAAGATCGAAGCCGTCAAGTAGCTCCCCCGGAGGACGGGTCGGGTCGCCGCGCGAGGTGACCCGACCCGCCACCGATTTGCCCCTTTTCAGGAAGACTACTCAGTATGCTCCGCTTCATTCTGCGGCGACTGCTCCAGATGGTTCTCGCCTTCTTCGGGACCACGCTGATCGTCTACGCGCTGATGTTCGCCGGTCAGGGCGACCCGATCCAGGCGCTCGCGGGGGAACGTCCGGTCACCGCCGCCCAGCGGGCATACCTGACGGAGAAGTTCCACCTCGACGCCACCGGTGTCGGCGGCTTCTTCTACCGCTACTTCGACTACCTGAAGAACCTGCTCCAGGGCGACCTGGGGCAGTCGCTGACCGGCCGGCAGATCGGCGACATCCTCGCCGCCGCCTGGCCGGTCACCGTGAAGCTCGCGCTGATCGCCATGGCGGTGACGATCGTCTTCGGGGTCACCGCCGGCGTGATCGCCGGCATCCGGCGGGCCGGCATCTTCGACAACGCGACGCTGGTGCTCACCCTGCTGGTGCTCGGCATCCCGACGATCGTGCTGGCCCCGCTCGCCCAGTACCTCCTCGGCGTCAGGTGGCAGCTCTTCCCGCCCACCGCCGGCGCCGACCCCGACCTGTACGCGCTGCTGCTGCCCGGCATCGTGCTCGGTTCGCTGTCGCTGGCCACCGCACTGCGGCTGACCCGGACCTCGGTCGCGGAGAACCTACGCGCCGACTACGTCCGCACCGCCCGGTCGAAGGGCCTGGTCAAACGACGGATCGTCGGCGTGCACGTGCTGCGCAACTCGCTCATCCCGGTGGTCACCTTCCTCGGCGTCGAGCTGGGCAACCTGATGAGCGGCGCGATCATCACCGAGGGCGTGTTCAACATCCCCGGCGTCGGGTTCAACCTGTTTCGCGGCATCCGCACCGAGGACGGCCCCCTGGTGGTGGGCATCGTCAGCGTGCTCGTCGTGGTCTACCTCGTGTCCAACCTGGTGGTGGACGTCCTGTACGCCGTACTCGACCCGAGGATCCGCTATGAGTGAGCGCAGCGAACGAACGACCGGCACGGCGGGTGCGGGCACCCGGGCCGGCACCGGGCGCGGCGAGGTGGCGGCATGAGCGACTTCGAGACCGTGGCGGCCACCGAGAACCAGGCCGCGCGCCGGGGGCCGTCGGGCGAGCCCGGAGCACCCGACCAGGTCGGCGTGCCGCGGAAGCCGCGCAGCCTGGCCGGCGACGCCTGGCGCGACCTGCGCCGCAAACCGATCTTCTGGATCAGCCTGTTCCTGGTCGTCCTGGTCGCCGCGATGGCGGCCGTCCCGGCGCTGTTCACCGCCAACGACCCGCGCGACTGCGTGCTCTCCCGCCAGCACGCCGGGCCGTCCGGCGGGGCCATCTTCGGGTACGACTTCCAGGGCTGCGACACGTACGCCCGGGCGGTGTACGGGGCCCGCGCGTCGCTGCTGGTCGGCGCGCTCTCGGCGCTGTTCACCGGGCTGATCGCGCTGACCGTCGGGATGCTCGCCGGGTACTTCGGCCGGTGGGTCGACGCGCTGCTCTCCCGGGTGATCGACATCGTGCTCGGCATCCCGCTGCTGCTCGCCGCGATCGTGCTGCTCAAGCGGGTGAGCACCAGCAGCGACAACGTCCGGCTGTTCGCGGTGATCTTCGTCCTGGCGGTGCTCGGCTGGACCACGGCGGCCCGGGTGGTCCGTTCCTCGGTGATCACCGCCAAGGGGCAGGACTACGTCGCCGCCGCCCGGATGCTCGGGGCCGGCAACGGCCGGATCATGTGGCGGCACATCCTGCCGAACGCGCTCGCCCCGGCGATCGTGGTGCTCACCATCGCGCTCGGCTCGTTCATCGCCGCCGAGGCGACGCTGAGCTTCCTCGGCATCGGCCTCAAGGCGCCGACCATCTCCTGGGGCATCGACATCGACGCCGGCCGGGTGCACATGCGGGAGGCCGCCACCCCGCTGGTGGTGCCCTCGGCCTTCCTGGCGCTGACCGTGCTGGCCTTCATCATGCTCGGCGACGCGATCCGTGACGCCTTCGACCCGAAGCTGCGGTGAGATTCTCATGAGCCAGCCCGCCGTCCAACCCGTGCCGGCCTCCCCGACGCCCGAGGGCGGCCACCTGCTGGAGGTCCGGGACCTGCACGTCGAGTTCCGCACCGGCGAGGGCGTGGCCAAGGTGATCAACGGTGTCTCGTACCACCTGGACGCCGGCGAGACCCTGGCCGTGCTCGGTGAGTCCGGGTCCGGCAAGTCCGTCACCGCGCAGGCGATCATGGGCATCCTGGACACTCCCCCGGCGCACGTGCGCGCCGGGCAGATCCGCTACCGGGGCCGGGACCTGCTCGGCCAGTCGGAGGAGCAGCGCCGCCAGGTACGCGGCAAGGAGATCGCGATGATCTTCCAGGACGCCCTGTCCGCGCTGAACCCGGTCTTCCCGGTCGGCTGGCAGGTCGGCGAGACGCTGCGCCAGCGGGAGGGGATGTCCCGGGCCGACGCCCGGGCCCGGACCGTCGAGCTGATGGACCTGGTGCGGATCCCGGCCGCGGCCAGCCGGCTCGGCGACTACCCGCACCAGTTCTCCGGCGGGATGCGGCAGCGCGTCATGATCGCGATGGCGCTGGCGCTGAACCCGAAGGTGCTGATCGCCGACGAGCCGACCACCGCGCTGGACGTCACCGTGCAGGCCCAGATCATGGACCTGCTCGCCGACCTGCGCCGGGACCTGGACATGGCGATGATCCTGATCACCCACGACCTCGGCGTGGTGGCCGGCGTCGCGGACCGGATCGCCGTCATGTACGCGGGCCGGATCGTCGAGCACGCCGACGTCCGCTCGCTGTACCGGGCACCGGCCCACCCGTACACGAAGGGGTTGCTGGAGTCGATCCCGCGCCTGGACGTGCGCGGCCAGGCCCTGTCGACGATCAAGGGGTTGCCGCCGAACCTGATGCGGATCCCCTCCGGCTGCCCCTTCCACCCCCGGTGCCCGTACGTGCAGCAGGTCTGCGTCGACGTGGTGCCGCACGACCTGGTCCTCGGCGACGGCCGGACCAGCGCGTGCCACTTCGCGCAGGAGGTCCACGATGACAGCGCCCGCTAGCCCGGCCAAGGTGCGGGGCGAGACGATCCTCGCCGTCGACAACCTGGTCAAGCACTTCCCGATCACCCAGGGGGTGCTGTTCCAGCGTCAGGTCGGCGCGGTGCGGGCCGTCGACGGGGTCAGCTTCGAGCTGCGCCGGGGCGAGACGCTCGGCGTCGTCGGCGAGTCCGGCTGTGGCAAGTCCACCCTGGCCCGGCTGCTGATGCGGCTGGAGACGCCCACCTCCGGCCGGGCCACGCTGGAGGGAAGGGACCTGTTCAGGGCGTCCGGGTCGGAGCTGCGCCGGCTGCGACGCAACATGCAGATGGTGATGCAGGACCCGTACACCTCGCTGAACCCGCGGATGACGGTCGGCGACATCATCGGCGAGCCGTTCGAGATCCACCCGGACGCCGCGCCGAAGGGCAGCAAGCGGCGGCGGGTGCAGGAGCTGCTGGACGTGGTCGGGTTGAACCCGGAGCACG
>NZ_QKKX01000004.1 GCF_003434305.1 Micromonospora sp. MW-13 | reverse complement strand
CACCCAGGCGCTGCTGTCGGCGGTGCCGGTGCCCGACCCGGACGCCCGCGAGAACCGCAACATGATCCGGCTCACCGGTGACGTCCCCAGCCCGGCCGACCCGCCGAGCGGCTGCCGCTTCCGCACCCGCTGCTGGAAGGCCCAGGAGGTCTGCGCCCGCGAGGAGCCCCACGCGGTCCCCCGCGCAGCCGATCCCCACCCGTCGGCCTGCCACTTCGCCGAGCTCCGCCCCACCCCCTAGCCCTCGCCGATCATGGAGTCGTGGTGGGCGGCATGCCGCCTTTCCACCCTTTCGCGGGGCACCACAACTCCATGATCGTGGCAGCGCCCGGGGCGGCCTGGGCGGCCGGGCGCTGCGGCACGCAGCGGGGAAACGGTCAGTGGAAGAAGTGGCGGGTGCCCGTGAGGTACATGGTGACGCCGGCCTCCTTGCAGGCGGCGATCACCTCCTCGTCGCGGATCGAGCCGCCCGGCTGGACGATCGCCTTCACCCCGGCCTCGATGAGGATCTTCGGGCCGTCGGCGAAGGGGAAGAACGCGTCCGACGCGGCGACCGAGCCCGCGACCCGCTCGGCGCCCGCCCGGGTGACCGCGAGCTGCGCCGAGTCGACCCGGTTGACCTGGCCCATGCCGACCCCGACGGTCGCGCCGCCCTTGGCCAGCAGGATCGCGTTGCTCTTCACGGCGCGTACCGCCCGCCAGGCGAACGCCAGGTCGCGCAGGGTCGCCTCGTCGGCCGCCTCGCCGGTGGCCAGCCGCCAGTTGGCCGGGTCGTCGCCGTCGGCGTCGATCCGGTCGGCCAACTGGACCAGGATGCCGCCGGTGACCTGCCGCCACTCCGCCGGCAGCGGGGCGTACGCCGGGGCGCGCAGCAGCCGGATGTTCTTCTTGCCCTGGAGGATCTCCACCGCGCCGGGGGCGAACTCGGGCGCGACCAGCACCTCGGTGAAGATGTCGGCCACCTGCCGGGCCAGCTCCACGGAGACGGGCCGGTTGACCGCGATGACGCCGCCGTACGCCGACACCGGGTCGCAGGCGTGCGCCCGGCGGTGCGCCTCGGCGACATCGCCGCCGACCGCGATCCCGCACGGGTTGGCGTGCTTGATGATCGCCACCGCCGGCTGGCCGGCGAAGTCGTTCGCCGCCCGCCACGCGGCGTCCGCGTCGACGTAGTTGTTGTACGACATCTCCTTGCCGTGCAACTGCTCGGCCTGGGCCAGCCCGGCGGGGCTGCTCGGGTCGGCGTAGAGCGCGGCGGCCTGGTGCGGGTTCTCGCCGTAGCGCAGCACCGGCCCGCGGCGCAGCGCCAGCCCGGCGAACTCCGGCCACCCCTGCGCGTCCGGAGCCAGGGCGACCGCGCACCACTCGGCCACGGCCACGTCGTACTCGGCGATGGCGGCGAACGCGCGGGCGGCCAGCGCCCGGCGCTGGGCCAGGGTGAACCCGCCCTCGCCGAGGGCCGCCAGCACGGCCGGGTACCCGGCCGGGTCGGTGACCACGGCCACCGAGGCGTGGTTCTTGGCGGCGGCGCGGACCATCGCCGGGCCCCCGATGTCGATCTGCTCCACGCACTCCTCGACGCCGGCGCCGGAGGCGACCGTGGCCTGGAACGGGTAGAGGTTGGACACCAGCAGGTCGATCCCCGCGATGCCGTGCTCGTCGAGCTGGGCGGCGTGCGAGTCCTTGCGCAGGTCGGCCAGGAGGCCGCCGTGGATCGCCGGGTGCAGGGTCTTCACCCGGCCGTCGAGGATCTCGGGGAAGCCGGTCACCGACTCGACCGGGGTCACCGGAACCCCGGCGGCGGCGATGGTCGACGCGGTGCTGCCGGTCGAGACGAGCTCCACGCCGGCCGCGTGCAGGGCCCGGGCCAGCTCGACCAGGCCGCTCTTGTCGTAGACGCTGACCAGCGCCCGCCGGATCGGGCGGCGCTCGGCCTCAGTGGCACTCACGGAAAGGTGACCTTTCTTCCGGTGATCGTCCAACCTTCGCGGACCAGGCGGCCGACCTGCTCGACGAGCTGGCGCCGCTCGGCGGACTTGATGCGCTCGGTGAGCGTCTCCTCGTCGTCGTCGTCGAGCACCGGCACGGCGACCTGGGCGACGATCGGGCCGGTGTCCATCCCGGCGTCGACGAAGAAGAGGGTGGCCCCGGTGATCTTCACCCCGTAGGCGAGTGCGTCCCGGGGACCGTGGATGCCGGGGAACGCCGGCAGCAGGGTGTTGTGGGTGTTGAGGTAGCGGTCGCCGAACGCCGCCAGGAAGTTCGGGCCGACCAGCTTGAGGAAGCCGGCCGAGACCACCAGGTCGGGCCGGTGCGCGGCGACCTGCGCGGTCAGCGCGGCGTCCCAGTCCGCCCGGGTGGGGTGGTCCTTGACCCGCTCGACGAATGTCGGCACCCCGGCGGCGGCGGCCCGGTCCAGCCCGGCGATGCCGTCCCGGTCCGCGCCGACGGCGACCACCCGGGCCCCGTACGCCGGGTCGCCGGCCGCGTCGAGCAACGCCTGGAGATTGCTGCCGGAGCCGGAGACGAGGACGACGATGCGGGCGACGGACGCGGGCTCGGTCACGCCGCCACCCTATCGGGCAGGTCAGGGCCGTCCGCGCGTGGGCGGGCAGGCCGGCGCGGGCGACCAGGATCCGGACAGTGGCAAATTGGTGACCTCCGCTGTCGCCGCCACCCTGTACGCTGCCGGTCGCTCGGTGCCCGGCGCAAGCCGGGCCCCGCACCCGTCAGTGACCCGACACATGCGTTGTGTCGATGGATTAGAGGAGTAGGCCCAGATGCAGCCCGACTACAAGTCCCCCCAACCGCAACAGATCAATAACAACATGACGATGTCCATCGTGGCCATCTTCCTCTTCTGGCCGCTGGCCATCCCCGCCATCATCAACGCCTCGAAGGTCAACCCGCTCATCCAGCAGGGCGACTACGCGGGCGCGCAGGCGGCGGCGGCCGAGTCGAAGAAGTGGTCCAAGTGGGCCCTGATCGTCGGCATCGCCTGGTACGTCATCGCCATCGTGTGCTGCGCGCTGGGCGGCATTGGGGCGATCATGGGTGCGGAGACCAGCACCACCAGCTACTGACAGCAGCCTCAGTCAAGGAGCACCAGCGAATGCAGCCCGGTCAGGATCCGTACGGCCAGCAGCCCCACGACCCGAACCAGCCGCAGTACCACGACCCGTACGCCCAGCCTCCGCAGGCGCCGTACGGGCAGCAGCCCACATCGGGCCAGCCGTACGGGCAGGACCCGTACGGCCAGCAACCGCCGGCGCCGTACGGGCAGCAGCCGACCTCCGGTCAGCCGTACGGGCAGCAGCCGACGTCGGGGCAGCCGTACGGGCAGCCCATCTCGGGCCAGCCGTACGGGCAGGACCCGTACGCCCAGCAGCCCTACGGGGCCGCGCCGGGCTACCCGAACGCCGGCTATCCGCAGTCGCCGGGCCAGCAGAACACCCTCGGCCTGGTGTCGATGATCCTCGGCATCGCGTCGATCCCGCTGGTCTGCTGCCTGTACCTGGGCGTCCCGGTCGGCATCGCCGCAGTGGTCACCGGCTACCTCGGCCGGCAGAAGGCGGCCCAGGGCCTGGCCAGCAACGACAGCCAGGCCAAGACCGGTCTGATCTGCGGTGCGGTGGCTGCCGGGCTCGGCATCGTGCTGTTCATCCTCAACATCGTGGCGAACGTCAGCCTGCCGACCACCTGAGTCGGCGGCACCACCGAGGGGCGCTCCGGGACCGTTCCGGGGCGCCCCTCGGCGCGTCCGGCGCCCCTCAGCCAGGCGTCCTCGGCCCGCCAGGCGCCCGCCGCCGGCGCGTCGCCGTCGCCGTCGCCGGCTGGTGCGCGACGGGCCGGTCCCGCCGAGGGCTGGTGGGCGGGGAACCCGGCTCCACCGGCGGCGTCAGGAGGGACTCTTCCCCTTCGACAGGGAGCGGGTGGCGGCGGCGCCGAGCAGGGCGCCGGCCGCGACCACCGCCGTGGCCGTCCCGGCCACCTGCCACGGGACCGGGCCGATCTCGGCCAGCCGCCCCCCGCCGAGCGGCCCGCCGGAGGCCCCCGCGAGCACCCCGAGCAGCAGCCCGGCGACCGGGCCGGCGAGGGCCGCCGGGACCAGCAGGGCCGGCCAGGCCACCTCCGCCCGGTCCTCGGCGGCCAGCCGCAGCAGCCGCCGGGCGAGCAGGCAGCCGGCGGCCATGCCGGCCAGGACCGGGATCGCGAGCAGGGCCGCCCCGAAGCCCTCCACCGGCCCACTGGGCAGGCCGGCCAGCAGCGGCACGGCCGGCAACGCGCCCAGCGAGACCTCGCTGGTGCGTACGGCGGTGTCGGCGCCGACGGCGAACCCGGGGCCGAGCAGGTAGCTGGCGGACCAGACCGTGGCGTTCGGCGCGTAGGCGAGGCTGACCAGGGTGATCCCGGCCTGCCCGGCCACCCCCGTGCGGTACGCCCCGATCATGTCCGCGGCGTCCCCGCCGCCGGTGGCGATCGCCAGCCCGGCTGCTCCGGCCCCCGCCCCGAGCAGCAGCAGCCCGGCGACCAGGCCGGTGCGCACCCCGTCCCGCACCGGCGCGGGCGCCCGCTCGACGAGCAGGCCGGCCACGCCGGTGGTGCGCGCCGTCCCGGCCAGGGCCGCGAGCGCGCCGAAGATCGCGAAGGTTCCGCCGGCGCGGACCGGGGACACCGCCGGCCCGCCGACGCCGGCCAGCACCGCGGCGAGCGTGCCGAGCAACGCGTACCCGACGCCGACCGCGCCGGCCGCGGTGAGCGCCTGGCGCGGCGAGCGTCCGCCCCGGGCCCCGATCGCCCGGCTGGTGTGCACCCCGGCCCGGACCAGCCGCCAGACCGCCAGCCCGGTGAGCGCCAACGGGGCCAGGCCGACCGGGCCGGCGTCGGTGGCCAGCGGAACCCCGTGACCGAGCAGCCAGCCGCCCAGGCCAGCGCGCAGCGCCCCGGCGACGGAGCCGGCGTCCTCGCTGAGTTGGGCGAGCCCGAGCACCAGCGCGACCGGCAGGTACGACGTGAGCGCGGCCCAGGCGGCGGCGACCCCGGCGGCGACCGCGAGCGGCGCCCGGCTGCGGCGGGCCTCCCCGGCCCGGGGCGCGGGCACCCGGGGACGCGGGGGGCGGCCGGCGGGCCGGTCGTCGGCGCCCACCCCGGTGGCCGGACGGCGGGGCTGGTCAGGGGTGACGGAGGACATCGGGTCTACTCTGGCATGCCGCGCCGCCGGGGGCAGTCCGATACCGCCCCCGACCGGCCGCAAGTTCCGTGATCCACCGACTTACCGCCCCCGATCCGGTCTAGCCTCGGCCCAGGACACGAACTTCCTGTCGTCGCCTGTCTCAGGTGCCGGCCGGCGTCGGCATGCTGGGACAGGCCGACGGAGACCGCTCGGAGGTAACCGTGAACGCTCCGTATCCGCCGCCGCCGGCCGCCGGCCGGGACCGCACCACGCTGTGGGGCGTACTCGGCATCGTCCTGGGCCTGATCTGCTGCGGCATCCTCGGCATCGTCTTCGGATACCTGTCTGTCCGGGACGCCAAACGGTACGGCCAGTCGCCGGTGCTGGGCTACCTCGCCATCGCCTTCGGCGTGATCAACATTATCGGCAGCGCGATCCTGCGGGCGAGCGGCAACTACCCGTTCTGGAACAGGTGACCCGACAGGACGAGGGGGTCGACCGGCCTGGTCGACCCCCTCGGCGCGTCACGCGGCGGCTCAGCCGGCGGACATGATCTCCCGCATCAGCTTGGCGGTCTCGGTCGGCGTCTTGCCGACCTTCACGCCGACGGCCTCCAGCGCCTCCTTCTTCGCCTCGGCGGTGCCCGCCGAGCCGGAGATGATCGCGCCGGCGTGGCCCATGGTCTTGCCGGGCGGGGCGGTGAAGCCGGCGATGTAGCCGACCACCGGCTTGGTGACGTTCGCCTTGATGAAGTCGGCGGCCCGCTCCTCGGCGTCGCCGCCGATCTCGCCGATCATCACGATCGCGTCGGTGTCCGGGTCGGCCTCGAACGCGGCCAGGGCGTCGATGTGGGTGGTCCCGATGATCGGGTCGCCGCCGATGCCGACACAGGTCGAGAAGCCGATGTCGCGCAGTTCGTACATCATCTGGTAGGTCAGCGTGCCGCTCTTGCTGACCAGGCCGATCCGGCCGGTGCCGGTGATGTCGGCCGGAATGATGCCGGCGTTGGAGGCACCCGGCGAGGCGATGCCCGGGCAGTTCGGCCCGATGATCCGGGTCCGCTCCCCCTTGGCCACGTTGTACGCCCAGAACGCGGCGGTGTCGTGCACCGGAACGCCCTCGGTGATCACCACGGCCAGCGGGATCTCCGCGTCGATCGCCTCGATCACGGCGGCCTTGGTGAACTGCGGCGGGACGAAGATCACCGTGACGTCGGCACCGGTCTGGGCCATGGCGTCGGCGACGGTCGCGAAGACCGGCAGCGCGGTGCCGTCGAAGTCCACGGTTTGGCCCGCCTTGCGCGGGTTGGTGCCGCCGACGACGTTCGTGCCGGCGGCGAGCATCCGCCGGGTGTGCTTGGAACCCTCGGAACCGGTCATCCCCTGCACGATGACCTTCGAGTCCTTGGTCAGCCAGATAGCCATGATCAGACCCCCGCAGCCGCCAGCTCGGCGGCCCGCTCGGCCGCGCCGTCCATGGTGTCGACCCGCTGCACCAGCGGGTTGTTCGCGCCGTCGAGGATCGCCCGACCGGCTTCGGCGTTGTTGCCGTCGAGGCGGACCACGAGCGGCTTGGTGACCTTCTCGCCGCGCTGCTCCAGCAGGGCCAGCGCCTGCACGATGCCGTTGGCGACCTCGTCGCAGGCGGTGATGCCGCCGAAGACGTTGACGAACACGCTGCGCACCGACGGGTCGGACAGGACGATCTCCAGCCCGTTCGCCATCACCGCGGCGCTGGCGCCACCGCCGATGTCGAGGAAGTTGGCCGGCTTGACGCCGCCGTGCCGCTCGCCCGCGTAGGCGACCACGTCGAGGGTCGACATGACCAGGCCCGCGCCGTTGCCGATGATCCCGACCTCGCCGTCGAGCTTGACGTAGTTGAGGTCCTTCTCCTTGGCGGCCTGCTCCAGCGGGTCCACCGCGGCCTGGTCGACCAGGGCCTCGTGGTCGGGGTGCCGGAACCCGGCGTTCTCGTCCAGGGTCACCTTGGCGTCGAGCAGCAGCAGCTTGCCGTCGCCCGTCTTGGCCAGCGGGTTCACCTCGATCAGCGTGGCGTCCTCGGCGACGAACGCCTGCCACAGCGCGACGGCGACGTCGACGACCTGGTCGGCGACCTCGGCCGGGAAACCGGCGGCGGTGACGATCTCGCGCGCCTTGGCCTCGTCCACGCCCTTGACGGCGTCGATCGGGGCCTTGACGACCTTGTCCGGGGTTTCGGCGGCGACCTGTTCGATGTCCATGCCGCCGGCGACGCTGGCGATGCAGAGGAAGGTGCGGTTCGCCCGGTCCAGCAGGTACGAGAAGTAGTACTCCTCGGCCACGTCCGCGGTCACCGTGATCATGACCTTGTGGACCGTGTGACCCTTGATGTCCATGCCGAGGATGTCGGTGGCGCGGGCCACCGTCTCATCCGCGCCCTCGGCCAGCTTGACGCCGCCGGCCTTGCCTCGGCCGCCGACCTTCACCTGTGCCTTGACGACCACCCGACCGCCGAGGCGTTCGGCGATCGCGCGGGCCTCCTCCGGGGTGTTGGCGACGCCGCCGGCGAGCACGGGCAAGCCGTGCCGCTCGAACAGGTCCCGCCCCTGGTACTCGTACAGGTCCACGATTGCGCGTCCCGTCCCGTCTCCGCGGCGCGCCGTCGCGCCGCCACCAGCGTGTGAAAACAGTTTGACGCCTGTCATCAGTTGAAACAGGCCATTGGGCGCAGCCTAGCGAGGTCGGCACGGCCGGCAACCGAGCGGGTGCGCGGTGTGCCCTAATCCACAACGGGCCCATCGGCCCCGTGCGCACCCGACCCGGGCGGTCCCGCGCGGTCAACCGGTGGGCCGGAGACGGTCCCGTGGGCGCAGGCGTCCCCGTTGGACCGGCCGGGCGGTGGAGCCGGCGGTGAGGGCCGGGCGGGCGGCGGGCGGGAGCCGTGGGATTCCTGCCGACGATGTTCGGCGGGCCGCGTAACCCCCCGGCCAGGGCCTCGTTGAGTCAGATGTCGGAGCGCTGCTGGTCAGCGCGACGGCGGGAGACGGCCGATGCCCTGTCGGTCGAGGGGTGGCGGCGGGGCATCGTGCATAGAGGGGCCGGACGTGTGAGGGGTGCGTCCGGCCCCTCCCCCGTGTCCGGGGGAGGGTGGCGACCGCCGGGTCAGCCGACCGGCTGGGCGACGTTGGCCCGGACCCACTCCACGATCGACTGGGTGGTCGCGCCCGGGGTGAAGACCTTCGCGACGCCGAGCCGCTCCAGCTCGGGGAGGTCGGCGTCCGGGATGATGCCGCCACCGAAGACGACGATGTCGCGCGCGTCCCGCTCACCGAGCAGCTCGATGACCCGCCGGAACAGCGTCATGTGCGCCCCGGACAGCACGGAGAGCCCGACGGCGTCGGCGTCTTCCTGGATCGCGGTCTCCACGATCTGCTCCGGGGTCTGGTGCAGGCCGGTGTAGATGACCTCCATGCCGGCGTCCCGCAGGGCACGGGCGACCACCTTCGCCCCGCGGTCGTGGCCGTCGAGGCCCGGCTTCGCGACGACGACCCGGATACGAGAGCTCATCAGCGGACACCTTTCGGGCGCAACGACTGTCACCTGAACGAACGGTAACCCGACCGGCCGAGACCAGGGAATCCGGGCGTCCACACAGGGGGAGAGCGTAGGGGGTGCGGGCCGAGGTCGGACATCCGGTGGGCAACGTCACCCTGCGCGACGAACGGGCAGCGACAAGGGCATCGCCCACCGTGACGAGACGGGACAATAGCGTACGCAGGCGGACAGATCGACACGCCAATTCCCCCGTCTGGCTTGTGAGCGGCGAGGTGGTTGGCTAACGTGACCACGGTTGTCATCAGGTCCACGGACGGGTGACGACGCGGCCAGCCGACGTTCACCACCGCTTCACGGGGCGCCGGCCGACCGCTTCGGAACCCCGACAACGGAGGGTGTGCGTGCGCCAGCGCCTGTCGTCTGAGCCCGATCGATATCGCGGCCGCCGCCGCGTACCCACCCCCCCGCGTAGCCGCTACGCCGCCGTCGTCACCACCGCGTTCGTCGGTGCCGGCCTGGTCGCGCTCGGCGCGGGCGCCCTGCCGGACGCCAAGAGCGTGAGCCCGTCGGTCCTCGACGAGCTCAAGCAGGCCTCCATCACCAGCCAGGACGCCGCCGCCCGCGCGGACTCCGCCGAGCGGGCCTCGCGTGACAGCCGGGCGGAGACGAAGGCCTCCACCGAGCGGGACGTCTGGCTCCTGCCCCTCCAGGGCTACGACTTCAACTCGCCCTACGGCATGCGCTGGGGCAAGCTGCACACCGGCGTCGACCTGGTCGCCCCGGAGGGCACCCCCTACGTCGCCATCCACGACGGCACCGTCACCAAGGCCGGCTGGTTCGGCGGCTACGGCTACGCGGTCATCGTCAAGCACGCCGACGGCAGCGAGGCCATCTACGGCCACTCCTCCGCGGTGACCGTCAAGGAGGGCCAGCAGGTCAAGGCCGGCGACCAGCTCGGCCTGGTCGGCAACACCGGACACTCCTACGGTTCGCACCTGCACCTGGAGATCCATGTCAACGGGGACCCGCTGGACCCGGTGCCGTGGCTCCAGGACCGCGGAGTGGACATCAAGATGCAAGTCGAGGCATTTTACGGGGACGTAGCCGCTTCCTGACGCTGCGTATCGCCCATTGACCGCCCGGATCAGTCGATCCGGGCGGTTTTTCGTCGCCCCCGCAGCCCGAATGTCTGCTACGCCACACCGGCAGATGTGACCGACGACACGTCGACCATGATCACTTATCCGGACGGAGCAGCCCGGGACGGGACGCAACGGGCGGGAGCCGGCTGCGGAAGGGCCGCTGGAACCCCGCCCCTACCCACCGGCCACCAGCGCAAACATCAGGATTTCGAGGTCCCTGCCCCTCGAAGACGTGAAGGTCCCCGCCGTGCAGGAAGAGAACAACCGCAACGAGAGCACCCCCGACGCGCCGACCCGCCACCGACTGCGTTCCCGGCCCGGCGGACGGGCCCTGGTGATCGGCGCGACGGCCCTGGTCGGGCTCGGCCTCGCCGGCGTCGCCGTGGCCACCACGGGCGGCGGGGGCTCGCCGACCCCGGCCGCCGTGGCGCTCGACGCCCAGGCCCGCGCCGAGGCCGCCGCCCGGGCCGACCGCTCCGTCCGCGAATCGGCCACCCCGGCCGCCCCGTCGGCCAGCCCCACCACGCCGTCGCCGAGCCCGTCGAACGCCAGCGCCAGCGACAGCCCGACGAAGCAGGTCACCACGAAGCCCAAGGCCAAGCCGAAGCCCACGCCGAAGAAGACCAGCAGGCCCACGCCGTCCTGGGTCATCCCGATGGCGGGCGCCCAGATCACCTCCTGCTACGGCCAGCGGTGGGGCACCCTGCACGCCGGCATCGACTTCGCCCTGCCCGCCGGCACCCCGATCCACGCCGCCGCCGCGGGCACCGTGGTCAAGGCCGGTGACGTCGGCGACGGGTACGGCATCTCCGTCTTCGTCGACCACGGCAACGGCTACCTGACCCACTACGCCCACCAGAGCCGCACCGCCGTCAGCGTCGGCGACAGGGTCAAGGCGGGACAGGTCATCGGCTACGAGGGCTCCACCGGCGACTCCACCGGCCCGCACCTGCACTTCGAGGTGCACCAGGGCCAGATGTGGAACCAGGTCGACCCCGCGCCGTTCCTGCGCGCCCGGGGCATCGACGTGGCCTGCTGACCGCCCGCAGCCCGGGGCGCCCGCACCCGGGCACCCGGCCCGTCCGGCGGCCCGGACCGGCAGCACGCCGGCCCGGCCGCCGGGCGGGTCAGAGCTTGTCGATCGGGGCGTGCCGCAGCACCAGCCACATCGTCTGGTCGCCGAAGTCGATCTGCGCCCGCGCCCCGGGGCCGTGCCCCTCCACGGCGAGCACCCGGCCCAGGCCGTACCGCTGGTGGTTGACCCGGTCCCCGGCGGCCACCTTGGGCCCCTGGGGCAGCTCGCTGGCCGTGGCCAGCCGGCTGCCGTCCACGCCGAGCCGCTTGGCCAGTTGGGCCGCCTTGGGCGTACCCCCGGCGAAGCCGCCGGCGCGCGGCGCGCGGTCCGCGCGACCGCCGACGCCGCCACCACCCCCGGCCCACGAGGTGTACGTCCCCTCGGTGCGCTCCCAGCGGACCAGCTCCGGCGGCAGCTCCTCCAGGAACCGCGACGGCGGGTTGTAGGCCGGCTGCCCCCACGCCGAGCGGGTCACCGAACGGGACAGGTAGAGCCGCTGCCGGGCCCGCGTGATGCCGACGTACGCCAGCCGGCGTTCCTCCTCCAGTTCCCGGGTGTCGCCCAGCGAGCGCAGGTGCGGGAAGACGCCGTCCTCCAGCCCGGTGAGGAACACCACCGGGAACTCCAGCCCCTTGGCGGTGTGCAGCGTCATCAGGGTGACCACGCCCTGGTGGTCGGGATCGTCCGCGGGCACCTGGTCGGCGTCGGCCACCAGCGCGACCTGCTCCAGAAAGCCGGCCACGGTGGCCCGTTCCCCCTCGGCGCCCAGCGCCTCGATCCGCTCGGTGTACTCCCGGGCGACGCTGACCAACTCCTGGAGGTTGTCCACCCGGCCGGCGTCCTGCGGGTCGAGGCTCTCCTCCAACTCGGTCAGGTAGCCCGAGCGGGTGAGCAGCGCCTCCAGCACCTCCTCCGGAGTGCCGGTCTCGGCCAGTTCCCGCGCCCCGTCCAGCAGCGCGACGAAGTCGCCGATGCCGTTGGCCGCCCGGCTGGAGATGCCCGGGGCGTCCTTGGCCCGGCGCAGCGCCGCGCCGAAGGAGATCCGGTCCCGGCTGGAGAGCGCCTCGACGCACGCCTCCGCCCGGTCGCCGATGCCCCGGCGGGGGGTGTTCAGGATGCGGCGCAGGCTGACCGTGTCGTCGTCGTTGACCACCGCGCGCAGGTAGGCCAGCGCGTCGCGGACCTCCTTGCGCTCGTAGAAGCGCACCCCGCCGACCACCTTGTAGGGCAGGCCGACCCGGATGAACACCTCCTCGAAGACCCGGGACTGGGCGTTGGTGCGGTAGAAGACCGCCACGTCGCCGGGGCGGGCGGCCCCGTCGTCGACCAGCCGGTCGACCTCCCGGCCCACCCAGTCCGCCTCGGCGTGCTCGGTGTCCGCGACGTACCCGACGATCTGCTCGCCCGCGCCCGCGTCGCTCCACAGCCGCTTGGGCTTGCGGGAGGTGTTCCGGTCGATCACCGCGTTGGCGGCGTTCAGGATGGTCTGGGTGGAGCGGTAGTTCTGCTCCAGCAGGATCGTCCGGGCGTCGGTGAAGTCCCGCTCGAACTCCAGGATGTTGCGGATCGTCGCGCCCCGGAACGCGTAGATCGACTGGTCGGCGTCGCCGACCACGCACAGCTCGGCCGGCTCGATCCCCTCGGTGCCGGAGACCAGCTCCTTGATCAGGGTGTACTGGGCGTGGTTGGTGTCCTGGTACTCGTCGACCAGGACGTGCCGGAACCGGCGGCGGTAGCTCTCCGCGACGTGCGGGTGCGACTGGAGCAGGTGCACCGTCGTCATGATCAAATCGTCGAAGTCCAGCGCGTGCGCCTCACGCAGCCGCCGCTGGTAGAGCGTGTACGCCTCGGCGAGCGCCCGCTCGTTGGGGCCCTTGGCCCGCCCGGCGAACTCCTCCGGGTCGACCAGCTCGTTCTTCAGGTTGGACACCTGGGCGGCCAGCCCGCGCGCCGGGTAGCGCTTCGGGTCGAGGTCCAGCTCGCGGGCGACGAGCTGCATCAGCCGGCGGGAGTCGTCGGCATCGTAGATCGAGAAGGTCGACTTCAGGCCGGCGTGCTCGTGCTCGGCCCGCAGGATCCGCACGCAGGCCGAGTGGAACGTCGACACCCACATCAGCCGGGCGCGCGGGCCGACCAGATGGGTCACCCGCTCCTTCATCTCGCCGGCGGCCTTGTTGGTGAAGGTGATCGCGATGATCTCGCCGGGGTGCACGTCCCGGGCGGCGAGCAGGTACGCGATCCGGTGGGTGAGCACCCGGGTCTTGCCGGAGCCGGCCCCGGCCACGATCAGCAACGGCGACCCGGCGTGGGTGACGGCGTCGCGCTGGGGCCCGTTCAGGCCCTCCACCAGGGCCTGCGGGTCGAGTCGGGCGGGCGGCCCGGGGCGGCGGGGCGGGGCCGACGCGGGCTCGGGCGCGGGCGGGGACGCGGGGATGTCGAAGAGAGGCTGCATCGCAGGGCGAGTCTATGCCGCCCGGCGGACACTTCCCGACTCACCGCCCCGCCCGCCGCCGCCCCGTGGCCCGGCGCGCAGCCCGAAGAGACCAACCCGTCACCCGACCGGCTCTGGCGCCGCCGTCCCCGATCCACGACGATGGCCGGGAAACCCCGGATCCTCCCCCGTACACGATTTGGGAGAAAAACCATGAGTCAACCGCGCTCGCGCGGTCGGGCGGCGCTGCGTCACCTCGCCGCGCCGGCCCTCGCACTGGCCGTCGTCGCCACACTGCCGGCCGCCACGCGGCCCGCGCCGGCCCCGGCCGCCGACCCCTGGGCGGCCCTCGCCCCGGTCTCGGTCTCCTACGCCAAGCCCCTCGGCGGCGAGGTCAAGGGCAACTTCCTGAGCTACAACGACTTCCACGGCGCCATCGACCCGCCCGGCGGCAGCGGCGCCACCGTCAACGGCACCCCGGCCGGCGGCGTGGAGTACCTCGCCACCTGGCTGAAGAAACTCCGCGCCGAGGCGAAGGCCGAGGGGCGGACCAGCACCACCGTCGGCGCCGGCGACCTGATCGGCGCCTCTCCGCTGGTCAGCGCCGCGTTCCACGACGAGCCGACGATCGAGCTGATGGACGAGATCGGGCTCCAGGTCAGCTCGGTCGGCAACCACGAGTTCGACGAGGGCGTCAACGAGCTGATCCGGCTCAACAAGGGCGGCTGCCACCCGGTCGACGGCTGCCAGGACGGCGACGGCTTCGCCGGCGCGAAGTTCACCTACCTCGCGGCCAACACGATCAGCAAGAAGACCGGCCTGCCGATCCTGCCCCCGGTCGACGTCAAGTTCGTCGGCGGCGTGCCGGTCGGCTTCGTCGGGGTCACCCTGGAGGGCACCCCGGGCATCGTCAACCCCGCCGGCATCACCTCCGTCACCTTCAAGGACGAGGTGGAGACCGCCAACAAGTGGGGCGGGCTGCTCAAGCTCTTCGGCGTCAAGGCAATGGTGCTGCTGGTGCACGAGGGCGGCGCGCAGTCCCCGCCGCCGAGCACCCCGGGCGTCTCCGACTGCGCCAACTTCTCCGGCCCGATCGTGAACATCGTGCGCGGCCTGCGACCGGAGTTCGGCCTGGTCGTCTCCGGCCACACCCACCGCTTCTACTCCTGCTCGCTGCCGAACTCGGCGGGCCAGCAGAGCGTGGTCACCAGCGCCGGCACCAACGGCCAGCTCATCACCGACGTGGACTACTCGCTGGACCGCCGTTCCGGCCGGTTCACCGGGATCTCCGCCCGCAACGTGGTCGTCGAGAACGGCGTCCGCAACGCCGACGGCACCTGGCAGCAGAGCGCGCCCGGCGTGTTCGCCCGCAACCCCGCGCTGGTCGACGCGGGCGCGAAGGCACTGTCCGACAAGTACCGCACGGCGGTCGCCCCGATCGCCAACCGGGTGGTCGGGAAGATCAGCGCGGACATCGTCCGGGACGTCCGGCCCAACGGCGAGAGCCCGCTCGGCGACGTGATCGCCGACGCGCAGCTCGCGTACACGGCCGGCGACGGGGCGCAGATCGCCCTGATGAACCCGGGCGGCGTCCGGGCCTCCCTGTCGTACGGGGCGTCGGCCGGCGGCGAGGCGCCGGGCGACGTGACCTACGGCGAGGCGTTCAGCATCCAGCCGTTCAACAACCTGGTGGTCACCCAGACGTTCACCGGGGCCCAGCTCAGGAACGTGCTGGAGCAGCAGTTCCCCGGCTTCAACGGGCAGACGGCCCAGCGGATCCTCCAGGTCTCCGCCGGCCTGACCTACTCGTACGACAGCACCGCCCCGGCCGGCTCCCGGGTGAGCGCCCTGGCGCTGAACGGGACCCCGGTCGACCCCGCCGCCAGCTACCGGGTCACCACGAACGACTTCCTGGCCAACGGGGGCGACGGCTTCACCGAGCTGGCGGGCGGCACCGGCCGCACCACCGCCCCCGGCTTCGACGTCGACGCCCTGGTGTCGTACCTGGGCGCGGGCGCCCCGGTGGCACCGGGCACCGCCGACCGGATCACCCGCCTCGGCTGAGGTGTGCGCGAGGGCCCCTTCTCCCCGCCTGGCGTGGGGGAGGAGGGGCCCTTCCCGCCGCGAATCCCCGTGAACCCGGCGCGAATCCTTGCGGAGCGGGCCGGCGGGTGGGCATACTCGACGGCGTGTTCGGTCAGCGCTTCTACTTTTACTACGGCACCGGGAGTCCGGCAGCCGTGGGTCGCGCCTGATCAGATCAGACCTACGAAAAGCCCCGGGCTCGGAGAGCCCGGGGCTTTTCCGTCCCGGGATCCGGGCACCGGGCCCGACGTCCGAGGGGTACGGCGATGATGACAGACGTGGTGGAGCAGAGCGGCGGCGTGGCACAGTCC
This sequence comes from Micromonospora sp. MW-13, assembly GCF_003434305.1. Lineage (GTDB taxonomy): Bacteria > Actinomycetota > Actinomycetes > Mycobacteriales > Micromonosporaceae > Micromonospora. The sequence goes on along the minus strand of NZ_QKKX01000004.1, from coordinate 722 downwards.
CGGCCGGGCGACGAGCAGGGGGCCGACGGGCCGGCCGTCGACGGCACGACGGAACCGGCCTCGACGGCCGGCGGGGCGACCGGGACCGACGACTCGGCGGCTGCGGCGCGGATCGTCGCCATCCGGGAGCGGATCGACGAGATCGACCGCACTCTGATCGAGCTGTGGCAGGAGCGGGCCGCCCTGTCCCAGGAGGTCGGGGCGACCCGGATGGCCTCCGGCGGCACCCGGCTGGTGCTCAGCCGGGAGCGGGAGATCCTGGAGCGGTTCCGCCAGTCCCTCGGCGCCGACGGCACCCAGCTCGCCCTGCTGCTGCTCCGCGCCGGGCGCGGCCCGCTGTAACCCCCACCCCACCGAACGCCCCCGCCCCCGCCGGGCCACCGCCAAGGCGGGGCGGAGACGACGAACCGCCTGCCGGCGTCGGGTGGACGCTGGCAGGCGGTCGGTGTCGGTCAGCCCGGGAGGCTCACGCCTCGTGGGTGGCGACGATCTCGCGCTTCTCTGCGAAGTGGCAGGCGCTCGGGTGGTCCGAGCCGGAGCGGATCTCCAGCAGCGGGACCTGCTCGGCGCAGACGTCCTGCGCCTTCCAGCACCGGGTGCGGAACCGGCAGCCCGAGGGCGGGCTGATCGGCGAGGGGACGTCACCGGTGAGCCGGATGATCGCCTTCTGGTCGCGCAGGGTCGGGTCCGGCACCGGCACCGCCGACAGCAGCGCCTGGGTA
>NZ_QKKX01000003.1 GCF_003434305.1 Micromonospora sp. MW-13 | reverse complement strand
TGTGCTCCGGGTTCAACCCGACCAGGTCGAGCAGCTCCTTGACCTTGTCCCGCCGGCTGCCCTTCGGAGCCACCTCGGGGTGGATCTCGAACGGCTCGCCGATCAGGTCGCCGACCGTCATCCGCGGGTTCAGCGAGGTGTACGGGTCCTGCATGACCAGCTGGATCTGCCGGCGCAGCCGGCGCAGCGCGCCGCCGGACAGCCTGGAGATGTCCTGCCCCTTGTAGAGCACACTGCCGGCGGTCGGCCGCTCCAGGTTCATCAGGACCCGGGCCAGCGTCGACTTGCCGCAGCCGGACTCGCCCACCACGCCCAGCGTCTCGCCGGCCTTCAGCTCCAGCGAGACCCCGTCGACGGCCTTGACGTGACCGATGGTCTTCTTGAACACCACGCCGCGGGTGACGGGGTAGTGCTTGACCAGGTCACGGACCTCGAGGATGTTCTCAGTCACGGTTCACCAGCTCCTCGGCGAAGTGGCACGCGCTGGCCCGACCGCTGCCGATCTGCAGCAGCGGCGGGAGCTTCTCCCGGCAGACCGGCTGCGCCATGGGGCAGCGCGGGTTGAACGGGCAGCCCGGCGGGATGTTCATCAGGTTCGGCGGCAGGCCCTTGATGGTGCGGAGCTGCTGCCCCTTCTCGTCCATCCGCGGGATCGAGTCGAGGAGGCCGAGCGTGTACGGGTGCGCCGGCTTGCCGTACAGCTCGTACACATCGGCTTCCTCGACGATCCGGCCGGCGTACATGACCGCGATCCGGTCCGCGACGTCGGCGACCACGCCGAGGTCGTGGGTGATCAGGATCAGGCCCATCTGCCGCTCGCGCTGAAGCTCGGCGAGCAGGTCCATGATCTGGGCCTGCACGGTCACGTCGAGCGCGGTGGTCGGCTCGTCCGCGATCAGCACCTCCGGGTCGAGCGCCAGCGACATCGCGATCATCGCGCGCTGCCGCATGCCGCCGGAGAACTGGTGCGGGTAGTTGCTGAACCGGCCCTTGGCGTTCGGGATCTTGACCTGGTCGAGCATCTCGATGGCACGCTTCTTGGCCTCGGCGCGGCCGATGCCCCGCCGGATCCGGAACTGCTCGGCGATCTGGAACCCGACGGTGAAGACCGGGTTCAGCGCGGAGAGCGCGTCCTGGAAGATCATCGCGATGCCCTCACCGCGGATGCGGCGGCGCTCCTCGGTGGACATGGTGAGCATGTCCTTGCCGTGGAAGCGGACCTGGCCCCCGGTGACGAAGCCGGGCGGCGTGTCGAGGATGCCCATGACGGCCTGCGCGGTGACGCTCTTGCCAGAGCCGGACTCGCCGAGCACGGCGAGGGTCTCCCCCGCGTCGACGTGGTAGGTGACCCCGTTGATGACCTTGGCGACGCCGTCCCGGGTGCGGAACTCCACCCGCAGGTCGTCGACCTCCAGGAGGCGACCCGAGGGGCGGCCGGATCCGTCGGCGCCCGGCTGGGACTGCTCGGTCACGAGAATGTCGGACAACTCAATCTCCCCTAGCGCAGTTTCGGATCGAGGGCCTCGCGGACCGCCTCACCGAGCATCACGAAGCTGAGGACGGCGGTGACGAGGAACGCGGAGGGGAAGAAGAGCAGGAAGGGCGAGACCCGGATGTAGTTCTGCGCTTCGCTGATCATGATGCCCCACGACACCACCGGGGTCCTCAGTCCGATGCCCAGGAACGAGAGCGTGGCCTCCGCGCCGATGAACGAGCCAACCATGATGGTGCCGTAGACCAGCAGCGGGGCGAGGCAGTTCGGCAGCAGGTGCTTGAGGATGATCCGGCCGGTGCCGGCCCCCAGCGCCCGGGCCGCCACGATGTAGTCGGCCTCCCTGGTGGCCAGCACCGAGGAACGCATCAGCCGCATCACGACCGGCCAGCTCAGCACGACCAGGGACATGATGACCAGCCCCATGATCTGCCACTCGTTGTTGCTCGCCCCCGCCCCGTTGAAGGTGGTCAGGATGACGATCGCGCCGAGCACGAACGGCAGGCCGAAGAAGATGTCGGCGAAGCGGGAGAGCAGGGCGTCCACCCAGCCGCCGCGGTAGCCGGCGATGATGCCGATCGCACCGCCGATCAACAGCGTGCCGATGGTGGAGATCAACGCGACCACGATCGAGGCGCGGGCGCCGTAGATGACCCGGGCGAAGACGTCCCGGCCCTGCACGTCGTACCCGAACCAGGCGTCGGCTGACGGCTTGACCTGGCTGTTCGCCAACGCGCCGTTGACCGCGTCGCCGCTGGTGAACAGCGACGGGAAGGCCGCCATCAGCACGAAGATCAGGATGAACGTCGCCGAGATCCAGAACAGCGGCTTGCGGCGCAGGTCACGCCAGGCGTCGCCGAGGAGGCCGCGCGGCTTCTCCTTGCGGGCGTTCTCCGGCAGGCCGGCGTTCACGGGGGCGCCGGACCCGGCCTCGGTGGGCATGGTCGCCGACGGGGTCGAGACGATGGACGCGGTACTGGGGTCACTCATGCCGCCACCTCGCTGCGCTGGGTGCCGGGACGGTGGTCACGGCACACTGCGTTCAAAATTCGTTCGCCACGCTGCTCACTCATAGCGGATCCTCGGGTCCAGGGCGGCGTAGAGCAGATCCACCAGCAGGTTCATCAGGAGGTAGACGAGCACGAGAACCACCACAATGGAGACCACGGTAGCGCTCTCCTTGGTGACGATCGCCCGGAACACCGCGCGGCCGATGCCGTTGATGCCGAAGATGCCCTCGGTGACGATGGCGCCGCCCATGAGCGCGCCGAGGTCGGTGCCGAGGAGGGTGACCACCGGGATCAGCGAGTTACGCAGCAGGTGCACGCCGACGACCCGACGCATCGGCAGGCCCTTGGCGATGGCGGTGCGGACGTAGTCGGCGCGGCGGTTCTCCGCGATGCTCGTGCGTGCGACCCGGGCGACGTACGCCATGGACGCGCTACCCAGGACGAAGCCCGGTAGGAGCAACTCCGACAGCCGCATCTCGCTGGAGACGGTCGGGTGGATGATGCCCCACTTCACGCCCAGCAGCCACTGGAGCACGAAGCCGATGACGAACACCGGCAACGCGATCAGGAAGAGGGTGGAGACGAGCACCAGGTTGTCGAGGAAGCCGTTGCGCCGAAGGCCGGTCAGGACGCCGGCGCCCAGACCGATGATCGCCTCGATCGCCAGGGCCACCAGGGCGAGCTTCAGAGTGTTCGGATACGCGGCGGCGATGATGTCGCCGACGTCGCGGCTGTTGTACGTGAGGCCGAAGTCCCCCTGGAACAGGTTCTTCATGTAGGTGGCGTACTGCACCCAGATCGACTCGTCGAGCTGGTACTTCTCGGTCATGAAGTTGATGTACGTGTCCGGACACCGGCGGTCGCCGCACTTGCCGGCGAACGGGTCGCCCGGCACCGACCAGACGAGCCAGTAGATCAGGAACGTCGTACCGATGAAGACCGGGACGAGTTGCAGTAGCCGTCTCAACAGATAACGGCCCATGGGGTGGTCCTCCTGACAGGGGGCGCGTCGGGCGGGGCGGCCGACACGGATGGCGTCAACGTGGCGAGGGATGTTGTACACCCCTCGCGGAACGGACCCGGGTCGGGCCCACCGGTAGGTGAGCCCGACCCGGGGTGTCAGACCGTTCGGATCAGAGCTCGACCGAGGTGACGTCGAGTTCGCCGACGTTGGTCAGCTCCATCTTCTTGATCTTGTCGGAGCGGCCGGACTGCTGGCCAGCGAAGTAGACCGGGATCGACGGGGCGTCCTGGTCGATCAGCTTGACGGCCTCGGCGAACTTGGCGTGCGAGGCGTCCAGGCTCGGCGCGGCGCTGGCCTCCTTGGCCAGGGCGTCGACCTGCTTGTTGCTGTACAGGCCGTCGTTGGACGAGCCGCCGGTCACGTAGAGCGGGTTGACCCAGTTCTCCACGTCCGGGTAGTCCTGCTGCCAGCCGGCGCGGTACGGGCCCTTCATCTTGTGGGCGTTGATGTTCTGCCGGAACACCGCGAAGGTCGGCACACCCTCGGCGCGGGCGTTGATGCCGAGGTTGGTCTTGACCTGCTGCGCGACGGCCTCCATCCACTCCTTGTGGCTGGCGTCCGCGTTGTAGTAGAAGACCATCTCGCCGCTGAAGCCACCGGCCTCGGCGAGGAGCTTCTTGGCCTCGTCCACGTTGAACTGGCAGGCGGTGCAGTTACCCGGCGCAGCGCCCGGGGCCAGCGGGTTGGCCCAGCTGTCGGCCGGCTTGCGGTTGCCGAAGAAGATCTTGTCGGTGACCTCCTGCCGGTTGATCGACAGGGAGACGGCGCGACGCAGCTTCGGGTCGGCGAAGCGCTTGTCGTAGATCGGGAAGGCGATGATGCCGGTGACCGGGGTGACCGACGAGATGGCCCGCTCGCCGAGGTCGGTCTTCCACTTGTCGCCCGCGAGAGCGGAGACCGGAACCTGCTGCTGGAAGTCGATGTTGCCGGAGACCAGGTCGCTGTAGACCGCGTTGTCGTCCTGCGAGATCTTGAGGTTGACGTCCTTGATCTTCATCTTGTCGCGCAGCTGGTAGTCGTCGAAACGAGTCAGCTTGATGGAGACGTTGTTCTCCCACGACACGAACTTGACCGGGCCGTTACCGATCGGCTTCTTGCCGAAGTCCTCCGCGCTGCCCGCGAAGAACGCGTCCGGCAGCGGCATGAAGGTGCTGTAGCCGAGCTTGGTCGGGAACACGGCGGTCGGCGCGGCGAGCGTGACCTCGAAGTTCCAGTCGTCGACGACCTTCAGGCCGGACATCTCCTTGGCCTTCGGCTCCGGGGCCTTCTGCGGGCCGTCCGCGCCGTCCGGGTCGGCGGTGTTGACGTCCTCGAAACCCTGGATGTCCGCGAAGAAGCTGGAGTTCTGCGCGCCGTTCGGCGAGTAGGCGCCCCAGTTCCAGGCGTCCACGAAGTTCTTGGCCTTGACGACGGTGCCGTCGTGGAACTTCGTGTCCTGCTTGATCTTGATCTTGTAGACCTTGGAGTCGGTCGTCTCGATCGACTCGGCCAGGGCGTTCCGCGGGGCGCTGCCATCGTTGGGGTACTCGACCAGGCCGGTCCACATCCAGTCGATGATCTTGCCACCGTTGGTCTCGGTGGTGTTCGACGGGACCAGCGGGTTCTCCGGCTCGCCACCGTCGATCGTGATGGCGCCGTCCGCGCTGTTGCCGGCGTCGCCGCCGTCGTCGCTGCTGCTGGAGCAGCCGGACGCGACGAGTGCGAAAGCCGCACCCAACGCGATCGCGCCACTCGCCCGCTTCGAGACTCTCATTCCGAGGGGCCTCCTCTTTCTAACCTGGTTCCGTCGTGAGTTTCACGCACGCATGGGGGTGACACCGCCGACGATCGCAACCACTGACCGCCGGTCTACCGCAGAGAAATCGGGACACCCCTGATGTACCGATCCGCCGGGCCACCGCACCGCACCGGGCTCGGCTCCGCGCAGGGCTGGACGACCACGAACCGTGACTGCTCAGCGGCTTCCGTGGTCGCGGTCCCGTACGTGGGCGCCTCACGCCGGGGGTGAGGTGCTGCAACTGTGACACCTACCGGCCCGTTACGTGAAGGTGCCGTTATCAAGCCGTTAGTTGGTCGCAGTGTTGCCGATACTTGAGAAAAGATCATGATATGACCCGACAACATGGCTCTGACCAGGCATAACGCGGTCGGCTCTCCTCGCCCTGGTCGGCGCGTAGGCTCGGCTCTGTGAGCTTCCCCGCCTCGGCTCCGGCGCTCGCCGACATCCACCGTGCGCTGGCCGTATTTGCCCATCCGGACGATGTCGACTTCGGCTGTGCGGGCAGCATAGCCGGCTGGGTGGACGAGGGGGTGGACGTGGCGTACCTCATTGTCACCCCGGGTGATGCCGGCGGGTTCGACGACACGCCCCGTGCGGAGCTGCCCCGGCTGCGCGAGGAGGAGCAGCGCGCCGCCGCCGCGGCCGTCGGCGTGCACCGGGTCGAGTTCCTCGACGGGTACGTCGACGGCACCCTCACCCCGACGATCGCGCTTCGCCGGGACATCACCGCGGCGATCCGCCGGTTCCGGCCGGACCGGGTGCTGACCAGTTCCCCGCTGCGCCGCTGGGAGCACCTGGCCGGCCCGAGCCACCCCGACCACCTGGCCGTCGGCGAGGCCACCACCTGCGCGATCTACCCGGACGCGCGCAACCGGTTCGCATACCCCGAGCTGCTCGCCGCCGGGCTGGAGCCGTGGGTGGTCCGCGAGGTCTGGTACGCCGGCGGTCCCGCCCCGGACCACGTGGTGACGTCACCGACCGGTACGACCACAAGGTCGCCGCGATGCGCGCACACCGCTCGCAGACCGCCCACCTGGACGTGGAGACCTGGGTCCGGGACCGGCTCGGCACGGTCGCGGACAACGCCGGGCTGCCGCCGGGCCGGCTGGCGGAGGCGTTCACCGTCCTGCGGACGGAGTGACCGGGCCCGCCCCGGCCGGCGTCACACCAGGCGGCGGTCCGCCGCCCAGCGGGACAGCTCGTACCGGTTGGACATCTGGAGCTTGCGCAGCACGTTCGACACGTGCGTCTCGACCGTCTTGATCGAGATGTAGAGCTCCTTGGCGATCTCCTTGTACGCGTACCCCCGGGCGAGCAGCCGGAGCACCTCGCGCTCCCGGTTGGTGAGCTGGTCCAGCTCCGGGTCGGCCACCGGGGCGTCCGGCCGGGCGGCGAAGGCGTCCAGCACGAATCCGGCCAGCCGGGGGCTGAACACGGCGTCCCCGTCGGCCACCCGGCGCACCGCCGCGGCCAGCTCGTCCGGGGAGATGGTCTTGGTGACGTAGCCCCGGGCCCCGGCCCGGATCAGGCCGATCACGTCCTCCGCCGCGTCGGAGACGCTCAGCGCCAGGAACCGCACCTGCGGGTGGGTCCGGCGCATCGCCTCCAGCACCGCCCGGCCGCCGCCGTCGGGCATGTGCACGTCCAGCAGCACCACGTCGGGACCGGTGGCGGCGATCCGGGCGACCGCCTCGGCCACCGTGCTGGCCTCGCCCACCACCTCGACGTGGGCACCCAGTTCGGCGCGGACCCCCGCGCGGAACATGGCGTGGTCGTCGACGAGGAAGACGCGCAGCCGCTCGGGGCGCTCCTGCGCCCCCTCGACCGGCCCGTGCTCGGCCATGGTCATCTGTCCCTTTCCGCCGTGGACTGGTCGCGGGAGATCGGCAGGATCAACCGGACCTCGGTCCCCTCACCCGGCTCGGAGCGGATCTCCGCCCGGCCGCCGTGCCGCCTCATCCGTCCGACGATCGAGCCCCGGACCCCGTGCCGGTGGTCTCCCACGGTATCCGGGTCGAAGCCCTTGCCCCGGTCCCGGACGAAGACGCTCACCTGGTCCGGCTCCACCTCCGCGTACAGCGAGACGGTCCGCACCCCGGCGTGCCGGGCCGCGTTCACCAGCGCCTCCCGGGCCGCCGCGACCAGGGCACCGACCCGCTCGTCGGTGTCCCGGTCGCCCACCACCACCGCCTCCACGGTGATCGCGAAGGTGTCCTCGACCTCGGCCGCCGCCTGCTCCAGGGCCGCCGCGAACCGTTCGGTGGGCGAGGCGGTCGGCTTGTAGAGCCAGTTGCGCAGCGAGCGCTCCTGGCCGCGCGCCAGCCGCTGCACGGTCGTCACGTCGGCGGCGTTGCGCTGGATCAGCGCGAGGGTGTGCAGCACCTGGTCGTGCACCATGGCGGCCAGTTCCGCCCGTTCCTGCTCGCGGATGCGCCCCTCGCGCTCCGAGCGGAGCTGGTTGTACGTCCGCCAGAGCACCGGGGCCGCCACCACCCCCACGCCGGCCAGCCCGACCAGCGCGAAGATGACGCCGTTGAGCACCGCGTCGAAGTTCTGCGCCGGCGAGTAGACCGCCACGACGCCGATGATGCCCACCGCGACCAGCACCCCGCCGCCGATGAACCGCAGCACGAAGGCCCGCCGGTCGCTCTCCTCCACCACCGCTCCCAGCCAGGGCACCGGCATCGACTCGCCCCACTGCCGGCGGCGCTCGGGCGCGGCCTGGTGCCAGATCACCCCGGCGCCCACCGCGATGATCGCGACCAGCCAGCCGGCGGTGCCCGCCGCGCCGACGGAGTCGAAGACCATCACCTGCACCAGCAGCACCCCGAGCCCGATCGCCACGAACGGCAGCAACTGCCCGATGTCCCGCCGGGGCGGGACGGCGGTGTCGCCCGGCCGCAGCGGGACGACCGCCCAGAAGGCGGCGTAGAGCAGCAGCCCGAGCCCGCTGAGGCCGAGCAGCACCGTGAAGGCGATCCGCACCCGCACCACCGAGATGCCGAGATGGTCGGCGATGCCAGCGGCCACACCGGCGGCCATCCGGTGCTCGGGCGCCCGGTAGAGGCGGGGCGGCTGGGTCACGGCGCTGATCGGATACTCCCTGTTCAGGGGCGACGGGCGGGCGCCGGAGCGGCGCGCCGGTCTCGATCGTCACACGCCGGGGCCCCAACGGGCCACGGGGACGCCCCCGACATCCGGGCCGGCCGGATCTCAGGGTGGGGTCAGGGTCGGGTCCTGAGGCAACCCGGCCGGTTGGGGCAGCAGGATCGGAGCATGACCGAGGAAGCTGCCCCGTCGCCCCGTCCCGGGGCGGCCCGACCGGACGGGCCGCCACCGGCGGATCCGGCCCCCACCACGCCCGCCAGTTGGACGGCGCCGACCGCCTTCGGGCCGGCGACGCCGGGTGCGACCGGCTCCCCCGCGACACCGGCCGCCGCCGCGTCCGGAGCCCCCGCGGGACCGGGCACGGCCAGCGCCGCCGGCCCGGAAGCGTCCGCGCCGGGCGGCTGGCCGCCGCCGACCGCCGGGCCCGACCCGGCCTGGTCTCCCCCACCCGGCGCCGCCGGGCCGCCGCCGGCCGGGGGGACCCCCGGGTCCGACGGCCCGGGCGCCCCACCACCGCCACCACCCCCCGGGGGGTACGCGGCCCCGCCGCCCCCGCCGCCCGAGGGGGCCGGCTTCACCTCCCGGTACGGGCTGGTCCGGCCCCGCGAGGGCCGCTACCTGGCCGGCGTCTGCGCGGCGATCGGCCGAGCCACCAACACCGACCCGGTGCTGTGGCGGGTGCTGCTGGCCGTGCTCGGCTTCTTCGGCGGCATCGGCATCCTGGTGTACGTCACGGCCTGGCTGATCATTCCGGGCGAGGGCGACACCGCCTCCCCGGTCGAGTCCATGCTGGGCCGGGGCCGGTCCAGCATGTCCCCCGTCACCGTGATCGTGCTGAGCATCCTGGTGGCGGTGAGCTTCGGGTACATCGTCACCGACGCGTTCCGGGCGGTGCTGCTCGGCGCGGCCATCCTGGTCGGCGGCGCGCTGCTGCTCAACCGCGAGCGCGGCACGTTCGGCCGGGGCGCCCCGGCCGACCGGGGTCCGGTGCCCGGCGTACCGAACCCCACCCCGCCGGGCCCGGTGCCGCCGGTCGCGTGGCCCGCGCCCGGCCTCTTCACCCCGCCCGCCGGCCCCGGTAGGCCGCCGGTCGGGCCCCCGGTCCCCGGCCAGCCGTCCGGGGCGCCGTTCGCGGGGCAGTGGTCCGGGGCACCCGCGCCCGGGCAGCCCGCCGCAGCCTGGGCGACCGCCCCGGCCGGGCCGGCCACCGGGCTTCCCGCCTGGCCACCGGCGGACACGCCGACCGGCTCCCTCCCCCCGGTCGGCGTGCCCACGACCGGCTACCCGCCGGTCGCCGCGCCCCGGCCGCCGGCCGGCTACCGGCCGCCGTTCGCCCCGCACGGCCCGTACGCCAGGGGCCCGTACGCCGGTGGCCCGCAGCCGGCCCCCCCGCCGCCCCGACCGGTCAAGCCCCCGAAGCCACCCCGGGAACGCTCCCCGCTGGGCGCCGTGACCTTCTCGCTGGTCTTCCTGGCGCTCGGGGTGGTCGCCGTGCTCGACCTGCTGGACGTGATCCACGTGGGGGCGGCGGCGTACTTCGCGGCGGCCCTGGCAACGGTCGGGCTCGGTCTGCTCGTCGGCGCCTGGTTCGGCCGGGCGCGCTGGCTGATCGCGCTCGGGCTGGTCACCGTGGCGGCGCTCGGGATCGCCACCGTCACCGAGTCGTACGACCGGATCCGGGGCGTGGACGGGGACGTCACCTGGGCCCCCACCGACCGTCGTGACCTGGCCGACCGGTACGAGAACAACTTCGGCGACGCCGTGCTCGACCTGCGCGGCATCGACTTCGACAAGCACGACACCCAGGTCACCGTCGCGGTCAACTTCGGGCAGGCGACCGTGGTCGTGCCGCCGAACGTCGACGTCACCACGATCGCCGACGTCAACGCCGGGGACGCCACGATCTTCGGCAACCGCTCCGGGGGGCTGGACGGCCGGCTCCGGGAGAGCACCGACCTCGGCGCGGACGGTCCCGGGGGCGGGCGGCTCCGCCTCTACGTCCACGTCAACGCCGGCAACCTGGAGGTGACCCGGTGAAGGCACACCGTACGGACTTTGTCTCGCTCGTCTTCGGCCTCGTCTTCGTCGCCCTCGCCGCCTGGTGGCTGTTCGCCCAGCTACTCGGCCTGGACCTCCCGCCGGTCGGCTGGTTCCTGGCCGGCGGGCTGATCCTGGTCGGCACGCTGGGCCTGGTCGGCGCGCTGCGCTCCGGCCGGGGGGACCGGCACGACGCCGCCCGGCCGGCACCGGCAAACGCCGTGGACGCGGGCTCCGGCGACCGGCACGACGCCGCCCGGCCAACTCCGGCGGACGCCGTGGACGCCGGTTTCGGCGACCGGCCGGGCACCGGGGGACCGCTCACCGGGGCCGGGCCGGCCCCGGCCGACGAGTGGCCCACCGCGGCGGTCGCCGACGGGTGGCCTGAGGCGGTCGAGGACCGGCCGGTCAGCGACGGCGGGCCGGCCCGCTGGTCGCCGACGGACCCGCTGGACACCGACCCCGCCGGCGGGCCACCGCCCGGCCCGGCCGCCGAGCGGGTCACCGAGCCGCTGCCCCGGTTGACGGCCGACCCGACCGTCGTGGACCCGGCGCCGGACCCGACGGACCCGACGCCGGACCCGACGGACCCGGCCGCGCCGGACGCGCCGCGCCGTGGGCCGCAGCGGGCGGACGGCTGACCACAGCGGTGCGGTCGCCCGCGCCGGGCGCATATGCTGGCCGGTGGAGAGCTCGCCTCCGCCGGCCGGCACGGGCCGCGGCCCCGTCCGCGACCGCGCCGACCGGTCGCGGGCGTCACCCCTCACCGCGCCGACCGGTCGCGGGGCGCCACCCATGATCGAGCCGACCGGTCGGCGGGCGTCACCCCCCGACCGCGCCGACCGGTCACCGGGCGTCGACCCGCGGCCGGGCCGGCAGGTCGCCGGGCGTCACCCGGACCGTGCCACGAGGTCGTCGGGCGTCGATCCGCGACCGAGCCCGGCAGGTCGCGGGCTGGTCCGCGGCCGACCCGACCGGGTCGCCGTGGCGGTCCCGCCGCGATTCCGTCTCTACCCCGTCAGGAGCCCGTCCGACATGACCCAGTCCCCCGCCGTGCGCACCTCCGGCCGGCCCGGCCCGGTCCGCATCGGCGAGCGTGCCGCCCGGACCCTCGTCACCGAGCTCGCCCGGCGCAACGACCCGAAGGCCGCCCTGCTGGTCGGCGCGACCCCGGACTCCGCGGCGCTGGCCGCGGCGATCGACGCCCTGCTGCCCGGCGACTCCCTCACCGTGGTGCCGGCCGCGACGGCCGCGCCCGCCGCGCTGCGCGAGCACGTGACGGCCCAGGGCCGCTGGGTCGCCGACCGGGTACGGGTGGCGGAGTCCCTCGCCGAGGCCGACTCCGCCGAGGTGGTGATCGCCGCCGAGCCGCTCACCGGCACCGCCGAGGAGGCCCGCACGACCATCGACGGCCTGGCCAAGTACCTCGCCGACGGCGCGGTGCTCAGCCTCGCCGCGCCAGCGGCCCCCGGGCGCACCGCCGGCGCCGCCGCCGAGTTGGAGCGGCAGAGCGCGCTGCACGGCGTCGGGACAGATCTGGTGCTGCGCAACTCCCCGCCGGTCCGGGTGCACCGGCTCCGCTTCACCCCGGCCAGCGCGGCCGTCGCGGCCCGGCTCGCCCCGGCCCACCGGCCGTCCAGCGTGCCGCTGACCCGGAGCATGCACATCGACTCCAACGGCGTGGCGGCGGCCGGGATCACCCTCGGGCTCGCCGCGCTGACCCGGGCCGTCCGGCCGAAGTCGAAGCTGTGGCTGCTGCCGGCGCTGGCCGCCGCCCCGGTGGCCGCGTTCTTCCGGGACCCGGAGCGGGACGTTCCCGAGGACCCGTCGGCCGTCGTGGCCGCCGCCGACGGGCAGGTGCTCTCGGTGCAGCGGCTGCACGACGAGCGCTTCGGCGACGGCGAGTGGCTGCGGGTCGCGGTCTTCCTCTCGGTGCTGGACGTGCACGTCAACCGGTCCCCGGTGGCCGGCAAGGTGGTCGACTACTTCGTCGCCGACGGCGGTTTCGTCAACGCGATGAAGCCGGACGCCGAGCACAACGTGGCGGCGTACACGGTGCTCGACACCGAGCACGGCACGGTCGTCGTCGCCCAGCGCACCGGGCTGATCGCCCGGCGGATCGTGCAGCGCGCCCCGATCGGGTCGTTGCTGGCCCGGGGCGAGCGCTTCGGCCTGATCCGGTTCGGCTCGCGGACCGACGTCTACCTGCGGGCCGACGCGGCCGACCCGCTGGTCGGGCCGGGCGACAAGGTGATCGGCGGGTCCACGGTCATCGCCCGCTGGCGCTGACCCGAACGCGACGAAAGGGGCGCCGCGGACAGCGGCGCCCCTTTCGGGGTGAATCGTCGGTCAGGCGGTGCGGCGCTGGTGCAGCCAGAGCAGCGGGCCGCTGACCAGGTAGCCCACCACGACCAGGGCGAAGGTGAGCCGGATGTCGACGAGCGCGCCGACCACCGGGGCCAACCAGAGCCACGGCGGCAGCTTCACCAGCCGGGCCAGCTTCGCGTACGGGAAGCTGGAGACCATCGCGAAGGCCAGCAGCGCGACGCCGGCGATCTGCACCAGGCCGGGCAGCGGCAGCCCGATGGCGACGGTCAGGGCGAGCACGGCCGCGGCCATCGTGGTCGGCACGCCGCAGAAGAAGCGGCCGTCCTTCGGCGAGACGTTGAACCGGGCGAGCCGGATCGCCGCGCAGGCGGCGACGAGCGCCGCGGCCACCGCGGCGGCGGCGGGCGGGGCCGCGCCGGCCAGCGAGGCGTAGACCACCACCGGGGCGGCGAGGCCGAACGAGCACATGTCGGCCAGCGAGTCCATCTGGGCGCCGAACGGGCTGGCCACCCCGAGCTTGCGGGCGAGGGCGCCGTCGAGCCCGTCGAACGCGACACAGGCGATCAGGAGGAGCGCGGCGAGCCGCACCTCGCCCTGCATGGCCACGAAGATGGCGTTGATCCCGAGCACCAGGCTGGCCAGGGTGCAGGCGTTGACCAGCGCGAACTTGGCCCGACGGGCCGCCGTCCGCTCGCCCGGCAGCAGCGGGATCGCCATCGACGCCGCGTCGTCGACCGGGATGCTCGGGGCGAGGGCCGGGCTCACCGGCACGACCGCCTGGACCTCGGTGCGCTCGTACCGGTCGAGGCCGTACCGGCGGCGTTGCCGGTCGAGGTAGCGGTGCTCGGGCGAGGCCAGGTCGGCGCCCGTGGCGGCGACGCCGTCGCGGCGTCCCACCCGGACGAGCAGCACCTGGCGGGCGAACGTGCTGCTACGGCGCAACCGGCCCGCCCAGCGACGCCCTGCGGGGCGCGGACTGTCAGTCGTACGACGCCGGCGCCAGGGGGCTCTCGGCACGTTTCCTCCATCACCGGATCGACTGGCCGCCACGGGGGCGGGCGTCCGGCTGTCTCGTGCCGGACCGCTTCTGGCCCGGCAGCCGTTCAAGCGGAGTACACCATTGCACAGGGGAGTGGGGCTTGGCGATAGCTGCCGGCGGTACTTATATCTCGACCAAACCGCGCGAACCGCCTCTTCATTCCCGTCTCGGGCTTCACCGCCCGTTCCTCCATCAACCCCGTCCCACAGACTACCGGAGCCGGTCGATGCCGGCCCGACGGGCGGGCGCTATGCGAGCCGATGTCCGGTTGCCAGGGCCGCGACCTCGGTCATGGACAGCCCTTCGACCCGGTCGGGCGGGAACCAGGCCGCCGCGGCCGTCGATCCCCCGGCCAGCTCGGTGACCCGCGCCTCGGTCGGCTCGTCGACCATCACCCGGTAGACCACCCGCACCCCGTGCCAGTCCAGCGGCCGGCCCTCAGGTCCCAGCGCGGCGGGGTTGTGCAGGTTGTGCACCATCAGCAGGTCCACGACCCGGCCGAGCTGGCCGGCCTCCTCGACCAGCTCGCGGAGCAGCCCGCCGGCCGGCTGCTCGCCGTGGTCGGTGCCGCCGCCGGGCAGGTGCCACCGCCCGGCGCCCGGGTAACCGTCCGCGATCATGGTGAGCAGCACCCGGCCGGCCGGGTCGGTGACCAGGCCGTACGCCGCGAAGCGCTGCCGCCGGTCGGCCGGCGGCGGCGGGTACGGCGCGGCGCCGCGCGCGACCCGGCGGGGCGGGGTGACCGGCAGGCCGAGCGCCTCGGCGGTGAACGGCAGCAGCGGCAGCCCCGCCACATCGTCGGGGCTCGACCAGCGGACCAGGTCGGTGGTGCCGTCGGCCTCGTCCCGGAGCGCGCCGCCGCCCGCCCGCACGGCGAAGACGATCCGGTCGGTGTGCAGCGTGACGCCCGCGTCGGGCAGCGGGGTGACGTCCGCGACAGCGGCGAGCAGGCCGGTCACCTCGGCGGCGAGCCCGGTCTCCTCGGCGAACTCCCGCACCACGCCGGCCTCGGGGTGCTCCCCGTGCTCCAGGCCGCCCCCGGGGAGCTGCCACATCCCCGGGAAGTCGGCCCGGTCTGACCCCCGCACGAGCAGCACCCGCCCGTCCCGGTCCCGGCAGACCCCGTACGCCCCGACCCGTCGCCGCTGTTCCATGCGCCCCTCCCCGCCCGCCCCGGATCGCGTATCCGGTCGATCATGAAGCTATCGCCTACCGTAACGGCGTGCCGGGGCGACAACCCGATGAGCGGCGGGGCCCACGCGGACGGGGCCGGACGGGGCGGACGGTCAGGTGAGCCGGGCGGCCTGGACGGCCTCGGCCGTGACCTCGGTGAGCCGGTCGGTGGGCAGGGCGCCGAGTTCCTCGCGGGCGAACCAGCGGGCCTCGCAGGTGGAGCCGCCGACGTCCGTCACGGTGGGTGGGGCGGGCTGGTCGACCATCACCCGGTAGAAGGCCCGCACGCCGTGCCAGTCGATCGGGTAGCCCTCGGGGCCGAGCGAGGCGGCGTCGCGGTGGCTGGCCACGCCGAGCAGCTCGACGAGGCGGCCCCGCTGGCCGGTCTCCTCGACCAGTTCCCGGATCAGCGCCGCGCCCGGCTGCTCGCCGTAGTCGGTGCCGCCGCCGGGCAGGTGCCAGCAGCCGGCCCCCGGGTACCCGTCGGAGACCCGGGTCAGCAGCACCCGGCCCTCGGGGTCGGTGGCCACCGCGTACGCGGCGAAACGCTGGGCCCGGTGCAGCCCGTCCGGGCCGGGGACCGCGTAGAAGGAGGGGAACTCCGGCGGCTCGTCGGGCACCACGTCGGCCGAGCAGGCGGGCAGGCCGAGGGCGCGCGCGGTGAACGCGCGCAGTGGCAGCTCGCGGGCCTCGGTCAGGGTGAACCAGCGGGCCAGGTCGGTGGGCCGGTCGACCCGGTCGGTCAGCGTGCCGCCCCGCACCGAGACCTGGTAGATGAGCCGGTCGGTGTGGATGGTGATGCCCCGCTCGGGCAGGGCCCGCATGTCCGCGAGCACGTCGTCCAGCCCGGCGACGGCGACCGAGAGCCCGGTCTCGGCGGCGGTCTCCCGGACGACGGTGTGGTTCGGGTCCTCGCCGTGGTCGACCGCCCCGCCGGGGAGGGACCACGTGCCGGGGGTGCCGGAGCGCTCCGATGCCCGGACCAGTAACACTCGGCCGACTGAATCAGCACAAACTGCGTATGCCGCGATCCTGCGGAGCGGCTCCAGCGTGGTGGTCACGGGGGGAAATTCTCCCCGGCCGGCGTGACCTGCATCGAAAAGAGTCAGATTCCTGACTGACGACTGGATCATCAGGGGCCGGTCAGGGTAATGATCCGGGCCGTCACCGAGGTCGGCACGCCCCCCGGCGCGGACCGTGGGGGCATGACCTCGACACCGCCGCACCAGGCCCCGTACAAGCAGCTCCGCCGCCCCGCCACCGACCGGATGGTGGCCGGGGTGGCCAGCGGCCTCGGCCGCTACTTCGCCGTCGACCCCACCCTCGTCCGGGTGGTGTTCGCCGCCGCGACCGTGCTCACCGGCGGGCTCGCCGCGCTGGCGTACCCGATCATGTGGTTCCTGATGCCGGAGGAGCCGACCGGCGCCCCGGCCTGGCCGCACCCCGCGACGCCCGGCCCGTGGCCCACCCCGGGGTACGGCCCGCAGCCGGCCTGGCCGCCGGCCCCGGCGACCGCGCCCGAGGGGGCCCGGGCGCCGGACGGGCCGGTGCCGCCGGCTGCCGGCTGAGCCGGGGTCACTCCCACTCGATGGTGCCCGGCGGCTTGCTGGTGACGTCCAGGACCACCCGGTTCACCTCGGCCACCTCGTTGGTGATCCGGGTGGAGATCCTGGCGACCACCTCGTAGGGCAGCCGGGACCAGTCGGCGGTCATCGCGTCCTCGCTGGAGACCGGGCGCAGCACCACGGGATGCCCGTAGCTGCGCCCGTCGCCCTGCACCCCGACGCTGCGCACGTCGGCCAGCAGCACCACCGGGAACTGCCAGACGCCCCGGTCCAGGCCGGCGGCGGTCAGCTCCTCGCGGGCGATCAGGTCGGCCTGGCGCAGCAGGTCGAGCCGCTCCCGGTCGACCGCGCCGATGATCCGGATGGCCAGGCCGGGGCCCGGGAACGGGTGCCGCCAGACCATCGCCTCGGGCAGGCCCAGCTCCAGGCCGAGCGTCCGGACCTCGTCCTTGAACAGGGTTCGCAGCGGCTCGACCAGGGCGAACTTCAGGTCCTCCGGAAGGCCGCCGACGTTGTGGTGGCTCTTGATGTTGGCGGTGCCGGTGCCGCCGCCGGACTCCACCACGTCCGGGTAGAGGGTGCCCTGCACCAGGAACTCGACGTCGCCGCGCGAGGCGATCTCCCGGGCGGCGGCCTCGAAGACCCGGATGAACTCCCGGCCGATGATCTTCCGCTTCTGCTCCGGGTCGATCACCCCCGCGAGGGCCCCGAGGAACCGGTCCTGCGCGTCGACGACCTTGAGCTTGATGCCGGTGGCGGCGACGTAGTCCTTCTCCACCTGCTCGGCCTCGCCGGCCCGCAGCAGGCCGTGGTCGACGAAGACGCAGGTGAGCTGGTCTCCGACGGCCTTGTGCACCAGCGCGGCGGCGACGGCGGAGTCCACCCCGCCGGACAGGCCGCAGATGACCTCCTTGTCGCCCACCTGCTCCCGGATCCGGGCGACCTGCTCGTCGATGATGTTCGCGGGGGTCCAGGTGGGCTCGATGCCGGCGATGTCGTACAGGAACCGGGCGAGCATCTCCTGGCCGTGCGCGGTGTGCCCGACCTCCGGGTGGAACTGCACCCCGGCCCGGCGGCCGGCCAGGTCCTCGAACGCGGCGACCGGGGCGCCCGCCGACTCGGCGGTGACCGTGAAGCCGTCCGGGGCCTCGGTGACGCAGTCGCCGTGGCTCATCCAGACCGGCAGGTCGGCCGGCAGGTCGCGGAGCAGCACACCGGGTTCGAGGAGGCGGGGGCGCAGCGGGGTGCCGCCGTACTCGCGGTTGCCGGTGCGCGCCACGGTGCCGCCGAGCGCCTGGGCCATGGCCTGGAAGCCGTAGCAGATGCCGAACACCGGGACGCCGGCGTCGAACACCCCGGCGTCGATCTGCGGGGCGTCGGGGGCGTAGACGCTGGCCGGGCCGCCGGACAGGATGATCGCGGCCGGGTTCTTCGCCAGCATCTCGGCCACCGGCATCGAGTGCGGCACGATCTCCGAGTAGACCTTCGCCTCGCGCACCCGGCGCGCGATGAGCTGGGCGTACTGGGCTCCGAAGTCCACCACGAGGACGGGACGAGGCGTGCTCATGTGCAGGAAGCCTACCGACAGTCACGCCCGCCCCGGGCAGCGGCCGGCCCTTCCCGCGCGGATGTTCCGGGGGGAGGGGAGCCATTCCCTGCCGGAGGCGTCGAGAAGGCGCCCTTCCGCTCACGCCCGCAGGGCACCGGGGGCGTCCGCCGGGACGGCCGGGTGGGCCGGCGGCACCGGGTCGAGGCGCCGGTACGGCTCCCCGAGCGGCGGGCGCGGGTCGGATTCCCCCTTGTTGGGCCAGAGGGACATCGCCCGTTCCGCCTGGGCGGTGATGGTCAGCGAGGGGTTCACCCCGAGGTTCGCCGAGACGGCCGCGCCGTCCACCACGTGCAGCCCGGCGTGCCCGTGCACCCGGTGGTACGGGTCGATCACCCCCTCGGCCGGGGTGACGCCGATCACCGCCCCGCCGAGGAGGTGCGCGGTCATCGGGATGTCGAACGGCTCGGTGAGCGACCCGCCCGGCGTACCGCCGATCTCCTCGGCGAGCAACCGGGCGGCGGCGTTGCCGGCCGGGATCCAGGTCGGGCTGGGCTCGCCGTGGCCGGGGCCGGCGGCCAGCCGCCGGCCGAACAGGCCGCGCCGCCAGCGGATGGTCAGCGAGTTGTCGGCGGACTGCATGACCAGCGCGATGACCGTCCGTTCCGACCAGTTGCGGACGGTGAGCATCCGGGCGGCGGTCCCGGGCTGCCGCAGCAGGGTGGCCACCCAGCGCCGGACCCGGTGCGGGCCGCCGTCGACCAGCAGCGACTGGAGCAGCCCCATCGCGTTGGAGCCGCGCCCGTAGCGGACCGGCTCGATGTGGGTCTGCGGGTCGGGGTGGAACGAGCTGGTGATCGCCACCCCCTCGGTGAAGTCCAGCCCCTCGGCGCGGGCCCGGGCGGGGGGCACCGACGCGCCGAGGATCGCCTCGGAGTTCGTCCGGGTCAGCTCGCCGAGGCGGGGCGACAGGGCGGGCAGCGCCCCGGTGGCCTTCATCTCGTGCAGCAACCGCTGGGTGCCGAGCGCGCCGGCGGCGAGGACCACCTGGTCGGCGTGGAACACCTGGCGGCGCCGGCGCGGCCAGGCCCCGGTGCGGACGGTCTGCACCCGGTAGCCGCCGCCGTCGGCCGGGCGGACGGCGGTGACCGTGGTCAGCGGGTGCACCTGCGCGCCGAGCCGTTCGGCCAGCCACAGGTAGTTCTTGACCAGGGTGTTCTTCGCCCCGTGCCGGCAGCCGGTCATGCACGACCCGCAGTGTGTGCAGCCGGCGCGCTCCGGGCCGGCCCCGCCGAAGTACGGGTCGGCGACCCGCTCCCCCGGCCGGCCGATGTGCACCCCGACGGGGGTGGGGTGGTGGGTGTGGCCGACGCCCATCCGGTCGGCCACCGCCCGCATCGCCCGGTCCGCCCGGGTCTGCACCGGGTACGTGGTGACGCCGAGCATCCGCTTCGCCTGGTCGTAGTGGCGGGCCAGCTCGGCGCGCCAGTCGGTGATGTCCCGCCACTGCGGATCGGTGTAGAACGCGTCGAGGGGCTCGTAGAGGGTGTTCGCGTAGACCAGCGAGCCGCCGCCCACCCCGGCCCCGGACAGCACCAGCACCCCGCCGCCGGCCCGGCGGTCGGCGGACCGGAGCAGGGTGATCCGTTGCAGGCCGTAGCAGCCGAGCCCCGGGGCCCAGAGGAACCGGCGCAGCCGCCACGAGGTCTCCGGGAACTCGTCGTCGGTGAAGCGCCGCCCGGCCTCCAGCACGCCGACCGAGTAGCCCTTCTCAGCCAGCCGGAGCGCGGTGACGCTGCCACCGAAGCCGGACCCGACGACGAGCACGTCGTACCGCATGGACGCATCATTACCGACGGGTAGCTATCGCGCCAGAGCCCGTTTTCGCGGCATCATGCACCCCGCCGCCGTCGATCCGTCGCTCAGCGGCCGCAACCCGGCGACTCGGTCGGAGCGTTGTACGAACGGGGGTGGGACATGGCCGGACAGGCGGGTACCGGACGTCGGCGGTGGCGGCTGGGACTGGCCGTCCTCGCGGCCCTGGTCCTGGTGGCGGCCGGCGCGACGGTGGCCGTCCGGCTGGTCGCCGACCGGCAGCCCGAGCGCGGGGCGGGGCGGGTCACCGCCGCGCCCACGCCGCCGGCGGCCACGCCGACCCCGACCCCGCCGCCGGGGGCCGACGTGACCGGGCCGCTGAACCTCCTGATGGTCGGCGTGGACACCCGGGTCAGCGTGCCCGGCTGGGAGCCGCACGGCGACGCGGTGCTGGTGGCGCACGTCACGAGGGAGCTGGACCGGGCGTACGTCTTCTCACTCCCCCGCGACCTGCTGGTCGACATCCCGGCCTTCCCGAAGGCGGGGTACGAGGGCGGGAAGACCAAGCTCACCCACGCGATGAGCTACGGCAGCCGGGTGCCCGGCAAGCCGAAGCAGCCGAGCGCCGCCCAGGGGTACGAGCTGCTGCGCAGCACCGTCAGCGGGTACACCGGGCTGCGCTTCGACGCCGGGGCGGTGGTCACCTTCCAGGGCTTCGAGAAGCTGGTGAACGCCGTCGGCGGCATCGACGTCTACATCGACCAGCGCACCGTCTCGCTGCACCGGCGGCCCGACGGCCGGCACCGCGAGCCGGCGCCGGGCGGCGGCGGCTACGTCGGCCCGCAGATGGTCTACGAGAAGGGCGACCGGCACCTGAACGGCTGGCAGGCACTGGACTACGCCCGGCAGCGCTACGGACTGGACGGCGGGGACTACGCCCGGCAGCGCCACCAGCAGCAGCTCGTCCGGGCGCTGGTGACGAAGCTCCAGAACGAGGGCCTGCCCCGGCAGCCCGACCGGGTCGAGCAGGTCGTCGGCGCGCTCGGCGACACCCTGATCTACGCGGGCGGGCCGCGGATCGTCGACCTCGCGTACGCCCTCGGCGGGCTGCCCGCCGACCGGCTCGTCCTGGTCGGGTTGCCCGGCGAGGGGGTGGGCAAGGGCAGCTCCTACCGCGGTGAGCAGCTCAAGCCGGTCGGCCGGAAGTTCCTCACCGAGCTGAAGGCGGGCCGGGTCGAGCAGTACCTGGCCGCCCACCCCGAGCTGGTGGTGAAGAGGTGACCGGCGCCGGGGTGGCCAATCCACCGGGCCGCCACGCGGGCGGCCCGGGTCAGCGTGTCGTCCCCGGCCTCGCCGGCTGCTCGGTGCCGTACAGCCACGCGTCGAAGAGTGCGTCGAGCTGCCTGCCGGAGACCCGCTCGGCGAGGGCGACGAACTCCGCGGTGGTGGCGTTGCCGTCGCGCTTGTCCGCCGCCCAGGTCCGTAGCAGCGCGAAGAACGCCCGGTCGCCGACGGCGGCCCGCAGGGCGTGCACGGTCATCCCCCCGCGCTGGTACACCGACTCGCCGAACAGGTTCGCCGCCCCCGGCTTCCCCGGCGGGGTCCGCCAGACCTGACCGGACGCGCCGAGGTACGCCGCGTCGAACGACTGCTGCGCCGTCCGCCCGCCGCGGTGCTCCTCCCACAGCCACTCCGCGTACGTGGCCAGCCCCTCGTTGAGCCAGATGTCCTGCCACCGCGCCAGCGCCACGCTGTTGCCGAACCACTGGTGGGCCAGTTCGTGCGCGACCACCCCGGTGTTCTCGCCCCGGCGGAAGAAGTTGGCCGAGTAGACCGGCCGGCTCTGCGTCTCCAGCGCGTACCCGATGCCCGGCTCGGAGACGACCACCCCGCCGTACGAGCCGAACGGGTACGGCCCGAAGACGCCCTCCAGGTAGTCGGCCACCTCGACGGTGCGGGCGATCGACGCGTCCGCGGCGCCCTCCGGCAGCTTCGTGGTGACCGCGCTGAACACCGGCCGGCCCTTGTGCTCGGCGCGGGTCACCCGGAACTCGCCGATCGCCAGGGTGCTCAGGTAGCTGGCCATGGGCGAGCGCTCGGCCCACTTCCAGGTGGTCCAGCCGGCCCGGGTGGTCTTCCCCAGCGGCACCCCGTTGCTGACGGCGGTCAGCCCCTGCGGCACGGTGATCTCGAAGTCGTACGCGGCCTTGTCCGAGGGGTGGTCGTTGACCGGGTACCAGGTGCTCGCCGACTCGGGCTGGCCGAGGGCCACCGCGCCGTCGGAGGTGGCCCGGAACCCACCCTCGCCGAGGGCCTCGTTGCGCAGCGGCTTCGGCTCGCCGTCGTAGCCGATCTCGGCGGTGAAGCCGTTGCCGGAGGTCAGCCCGGCGGCGGGGGTGACCACCAGTTCGTCGCCGGTGCGGACGTGCCGGGCGGGGGCGCCGTCCACGGTCACCTTCCGCACGGTCAGCCCGGCCAGGTCCAGGTTGAACGAGGACAGGTCCGCGGTGGCCGTGGCCTGCACGACCGTGGTGCCGGTCAGCTGGTCCTTCGCCGGGTCGTAGCGGACCTTCACGGTGTACCGGGTCACGTCGTAGCCGGCGTTGCCGTACCGGGGGAAGTAGTCGTCGCCCACCCCGGCCGCGCCGGGCCTGAACTGCCGGGCCGGGCTCGGCGACGTGGCGGCCCCCGGCGCGGTCGGCTCGGTCGGCTTGGGCGGCTCGGTCGGCGCCGAGGAGCAGGCGGCCAACCCGAGCGCCACGGCCAGCAGCAACCCGGTGCCGGGGCGCGGGCCCCGCAGGCTCAGCGTCATCACGTCGTCCCTCCCGGCGGAGGCCCCGGCCCGCCCGACCCCGGCCGGTCGCTCCGTCCGCGGCAGCCTACCGAGCGCCGGCCACCGAGCGGTCACGCCGGGTGGGGGCGCCCCGGTGCAGGCGGCGAGGGCGGCCACGGCGAGGCAGCCGGCCAGCAGGCCCCGGCCCCGGCCACCCGGTGTGGACGACCCGTCCGGGCCCTCCCCGCACCAGCCGCCCTCCGGCTCGGGGCATCGCTCACCTCGCCTGCTCTGGAGGCAGCCTACGACCCACCCCGCCCCACCCCGCCCCAAATTCACGGAAAGAGTGGCTGTTCCGGCCGGAACAGCCACTCTTTCCGTGAAAGTGCAGGGTGTGGGGGGAGGGGGTCAGCGGTCTAGGACCAGGCCTACCTTTTGGAACTCCTTGAGGTCGCGGTAGCCGCACTTGGCCATCGCCCGGCGCAGGCCGCCGAAGAGATTGAGCTGGCCGTCCGGCTCGTCGGCCGGGCCGAACAGCAGTTGCTCCATCTCGCCGAGCGGTTCGCCGGCCACCTCGAACGCCCCGCGCGGCAGCGACGGGTGGCTGGCCGCCGAGTGCCACCACGCGCCGCCCGCCGGGGCCTCCTCGCACAGCGACAGCGGCTCGCCGAGCATCACCGCGTCCGCGCCGCAGCCCAGCGCCTTGGCGATGTCGCCGGAGGTCTGGATGTCCCCGTCGGCGATCAGGTGCACGTACCGGCCGCCGGTTTCGTCCAGGTAGTCGCGGCGGGCCGCGGCGGCGTCGGCGATCGCGGTGGCCATCGGCACCCGGATGCCGAGCACCGACTCGGTGGTCGACCACTCGTCGCCGCCGATGCCGACGATCACACCGGCCGCGCCGGTGCGCATCAAGTGCAGTGCGGTCTTGTAGTCGGTGCAGCCGCCGACGACGACCGGGAGGTCGAGGTCGGCGATGAACTCCTTGAGGTTCAGCGGCTCGTCCGTGGTGGAGACGTGCTCGGCCGACACGATGGTGCCCTGGATGACCAGGATGTCCACGCCGGCGTCGAGGATCACCGGGGCCAGCGCCAGGGTGTGCTGCGGGGAGACCCGGACCGCCACGGTACCGCCGCCGGCCCGCAGCTCGCGGACCCGCTCGGCGATCAGGTCCGGGCGGATCGGCTCGGCGTACACCTCCTGGAGCCGCTTGGTGGCGCGGGCGTCCTCGCCCAGGGCGGCCAACTCCTCCAGCACCTTGGTCGGGTTCTCGTACCGGGTCCACAGGCCCTCGACGTTGAGCACGCCGAGCCCGCCGAGCTGGCCGAGCCGCACGGCCGACTGCGGGCTCATCGTCGCGTCCGAGGGGTGCCCCACGCACGGGATGCCGAACTGGTACGCGTCGAGCTGCCAGGCGGTGGAGACGTCGTCGACGTCCCGGGTGCGGCGGCTCGGCACGATGGCGATGTCGTCCAGGTGGTAACCGCGCTGCGCGGTCTTACCCAGGCCGATCTCGACCACGTCACGCATGGGGGGCTCCAGGTGTCTTGAGGGGGTGGCGGTCAGCGGGAGTGGTAGTTCGGCGCCTCGACGGTCATCTGGATGTCGTGCGGGTGGCTCTCCTTGAGCCCGGCCGCGGTGATCCGGATGAGCTGGCCGCGCCGGTGCAGCTCGGGGATGCTCTCCGCGCCGACGTACCCCATCGCGGCGCGCAGCCCGCCGGTGAGTTGGTGGGCGACGGCGGAGAGCGGCCCCCGGTAGGGCACCTGGCCCTCCACGCCCTCCGGGACCAGCTTGTCCTCGGCGAGCACGTCCTGCTGGAAGTAGCGGTCCTTGCTGTAGGACTTGGCCTGGCCCCGGGACTGCATCGCGCCCAGCGAGCCCATCCCCCGGTACGCCTTGTACTGCTTGCCGTTGATGAAGATCAGCTCGCCGGGGCTCTCCTCGCAGCCGGCCAGCAGGCTGCCGAGCATCACCGCGTCGGCGCCGGCCACGAGGGCCTTGGCGATGTCGCCGGAGTACTGGATGCCGCCGTCGCCGATCACCGGGACGCCGGCCGGGCGGGCGGCCCGCGCGGCCTCCATGATCGCGGTGATCTGCGGGACACCGACCCCGGCGACGATCCGGGTGGTGCAGATCGCGCCCGGGCCGACCCCGACCTTCACGCCGTCGGCGCCGGCGTCGACCAGGGCCTTCGCCCCGGCGTACGTGGCCACGTTGCCGCCGACGATGTCGATCGTGACGTCCTTCTTGAGCTGGCGGACCATGTCCAGCACCGCCCGCTGGTGGCCGTGCGCGGTGTCCACGATCAGCACGTCCACGCCCGCGTCCACCAGGGCACGGGCCCGCTTGTACGCGTCCTCGCCCACGCCGACGGCGGCGGCCACCCGGAGCCGGCCGGCGTCGTCCTTGGTGGCGTTCGGGTACTGCTCGCTCTTGGTGAAGTCCTTGACGGTGATCAGCCCGCGCAGCCGGCCCGAGTCGTCGACGATCGGCAGCTTCTCCACCTTGTGCTGGCGCAGCAGCGCCAGCGCCTCGTCCTTGCGCACCCCGACGGGCGCGGTGACCAGCGGCGTCCGGGTCATGATCTCGTGGACCGGGGTGGCCGGCTCGGAGACGAAACGCATGTCCCGGTTGGTGACGATGCCGACGAGCTGGCCGTCGCGGTCGACCACCGGGACCCCGGAGATCCGGTACCGGCCGCACAGCGCGTCGACGTCGCGCAGGGTGTCCTCCGGGCTGGCGGTCACCGGGTTGGTGATCATGCCGGACTCGGAACGCTTCACCAGGTCGACCTGGAGCGCCTGGTCCTCCAGGGAGAGGTTGCGGTGCAGCACGCCGATGCCGCCCTGGCGGGCCATGGCGATCGCCATCCGCGCCTCGGTGACCGTGTCCATCGCGCTGGACAGCAGCGGGATGGTCAGCTCGACGTTGCGGGTCAGCCGGGTGCGGGTGTTGACCCGGCTGGGCACCACGTCCGACTCGCCGGGCTGGAGCAGCACGTCGTCGAAGGTGAGGCCGAGCGGGACCACCCGGGCCGAGCCGGCGGGCAGCTCCGGCAGGTGGCCGCCCAGCTCGCCGTGGTCGGCGCCGGCCGGCAGATCGGTGCTGGGCGAATTGTCCACGATTGCTCTCCTGAGCTGGTCGGGCGGGCTTCAGCGAGGCGGCGCGCGCGGGCATCCGGCGCACGCCGGGTGATGGCGCGTCGGTGCCATCGTACCCATCGGGCCGGGCCGCCCCCGCCGGAGCCGGCCCGGTCGTCGACGCTGCGTGACGGCGGCCCCCGTCTGCCCCGACGCCGGGTGACCGGGCGGACTGGGGCGGGCGGCACGCGGGCACGGGGTCTACGGTGAGGGGGTGCACGACGAGCCCATCGACCCGTTCAACGGCGACCCGGCCGATCCGGCGGCGGAGCTGCACGACCCGGACGGCGACGCCGCACTCGACCCACTGACCGAGGTCGAGCGGCAGGACGTGCTGGAGGACCTCGCGGACCTGGAGATCTACCAGGCCCTGCTGGCGCCCGTCGGGGTGCGCGGGCTGGTGATCGAGTGCGAGGACTGCCGGGAGCCGCACTACTTCGACTGGGACCTGCTCCGGGGCAACCTGCGCCACCTGCTCAGCTCCGGCCGGCCCCGGGTGCACGAGCCGGCCTACGACCCGGATCCGGACCACTACGTCACCTGGGACTACGCGCGCGGCTACGCCGACGGCGTGCACGACACCCTGACCGAGGGCACCGAGGACGACACCGAACCGGGCACCTGAGCCGACCCGGGTCCCGCGCGGTACCCGTCCGACAGCGCGGCGTCGAGCGGGGCCGAGCCGGGTCGGGTCGGCCCCGACGGGCGAGTGCCACGGTCCGCGGGACCGGGCCCCGGCCGGGCAACGGGCCTGCCGGCGCGCTCAGGCGACCAGGCCGGCGCGGAAGCCGGCGGCCACCGCGTGCGCCCGGTCGCGGGCGCCGAGCTTGCGGAACAGCCGACGGGCGTGCGTCTTGACGGTGTCCTCCGAGACGAACAGTTCCCGGCCGATCTCGGCGTTGCTCTTGCCCTCGGCCATCCCGAGCAGCACCTGGAGTTCCCGCTCGGTCAGGCCGACCGCTCCCCGGGCGCCCCGGGCGGGGGCGGCCCGCCGGCCGTTCGCCGGCTCCGCGGGCTCGCCGCCGGTCGGCTCCGGCTCGTCGTCGCCCCGCTGCACGGGCACCACCGCCGGCACGCCGCCCGGCCCCTCCGGGGCCGCCGGCCAGGCCGGGACGGGGTTGTTCGGGGCGCGGCCGGCCGACGCGGGGCGCTTCTGGCCGCCGACGGCCGCGGCGTCCCGAGCCGGGTCGACCACCCGGTGCCGGGTCGCCCGGCCCGGCGCGGAGAGCAGCAGCAGGGCCTTGGCCACCGCGCTGGTCAGGTCGTGGTCGGTGCCCTGGATCAGTCCCCGGGCCCCGGCGCCGATGGTGGCCGCAGCCGCCTCGGACTCCTCGGCCCCGAACAGCAGCACCGCGGCCTGCGGCGCGCGGGCCAGCACGCGACGCACGAATCCGGCGCTGTCCGGCCGGGTGAGCGCCGTGTCGGCGAGCACCACGTCCGCCGGGCCCTCCGCCAGCCGCAACATCACCTCGGGATCGGAGACGGCGGTCCGGACGGCGGCGGACAGCCCGAGCCGGGCCGCCGCGGAGTTCAGTTGCTGCGCGGCGAGCGGCGTCCGAACGCACACGAGAACAGTACGCACTGTGGTCTCCTCTCCGACCCGAAGCAGACCACGGCGGGGTGGGGTCGGGTGGGTGTTCCCGGCAATCCTCCGAACTTTTCCGACAGTTAGGGCATATGCCGCACATTGTCCGAGGTTTTCGATCACAGAAGTGTGAGCCGGCGAGAGCCGGGGTACCGGGAGCCGAGCCGGAATCGGTGCGCCAGCGCGGCCCACCGCCCGGACACCGGTCAACTGAGAGTCTCCGCGGTGCCGCGCGGGAGGAGGGGTGCTGATGTCGAACGTACGCAGGCTGCCCGGACCCATCGTCGACCTCTGGGACTGGCAGCGGCTCGGCGCCTGCCGGGGTCGCGACAGCGCCCAGTTCTTCCACCCGGACGGCGAGCGCGGCTCCTCCCGCCTGCGCCGCGAGTCCGGCGCCAAGGCGGTCTGCCGGGCCTGCCCCGTACGCGCCGAGTGCGCCGCGCACGCGCTGTCCGTCCGTGAGCCGTACGGCGTCTGGGGCGGCTTCAGCGAGGCGGAGCGGCTACGGCTGCTCGCGGTCGGCTGGGAGGACCTGGCCGACCGCCGGCACAGCCGCGTCGACGTGGCCCGCCTGGAGGCCCGCCTCGGCCGCCCGCACAAGTCCACGATGCCGGCCCAGCGCAACGTCGCCTGACGACCGCGCCTGCCACACGCCGACGCCGCGTCCCGGCCGCCCGGGGCGCGGCGTCGGGTCACGTACCGGCCGGCGGCGGATGTCCCACTGTTCTGCCAGGATCATCGGATGCTGATCGACATCGCGGATCCGGACACGCTCTGGGCCCGGTGGGGCGCGCTCGCCTCGGCGCTCGCCACTCTCGGCCACGACGACGTCTACTGGTGCGCCTCGGACGGCGCCCACCACGACGACCACGGGGGCAACTGGGCGCGGCTGGTGCGCGTCGAGGGCGGCCGGGCGGTGCTCTTCGGCTACGACCACGAGTACAGCGACACCGTGAGCGTCAGCCCGCCGCTCGACCTGCTCGCCGGGGCCCCCGCCTGGCTGCCCTGGCCCGAGCTGATCCGGCACGCCGAGGCCGACCAGCTCGGCTACGCCTACTGGTACGACGGCGGCTGGTCCCGGGTGCCGTACCCGGAGCCATTGCTGCCCGACGGGCTGCGGGACACCGCCGGGGCGGCGCTCGACGACGACCGGGCCCGGCGGGAGCTGGGCGAGGTGGTCTTCGAGTGGGGCGGCTACCAACCCGCGGACGAGGCGGCGGAGCGGGCCGAGGTGGCGGAGGCCGCCGGCCGGTTGCTCGCCGCCGCGGCCGACCGCGCCCTCGACGCGGGCGCGCTGGACGGGCTGCTCGGCCGGCTCCGGCCCGGCCCGGTCGACGTGCCCGCCGGCCTGGCGATGGCGACCCGGGCCGGGCTGACCCCGGGCGGACGGCCACCGGCGGTGGCGGCGGCGGCCGGGCCCCCGCCCCGGCGGGTCCGGGTGCTCAGCGACGACCAGCACGACCGGCTGGTCTGGACGGCGATGCGGCGGGCCACGGAGGCGCCCCGCCCGGCCCCGGCGCCCACCCCCGAGCTGACCGAGCTCGTCGACTGGGCACGCGGCCGGGCCCCGGCCGGCGACGGCCGCTGCTCGCTGCTCATCCAGGTCACCGACACCGCGCTCAGCCAGCACCCGGGCGAGGCGGCCCCGGCCAGCCTCCCGGGCGAGGACGGGTGGGCAGCGTTCCGCCAGGCCGGCGACCTGGTCCGCCGGCTCCGGACGGCCGAGGCCGACCCGGCGCACGGGCAGTGGATCTTCCTACGGCTGGAGACGACCGCCGGCGGCTTCACCCTCGAACGGCGCTACGACTCGTGGCCCGGGTGGCTGGCCGACGACGGGCGCGGGCCCTGGCGCAGCCACCTCCGGCCGGAGCTGGACCGCCGGGCACCGGCGTTCCGGCCCGCGTGGGCGGTGCTGCTGGCGCCGGAGGTCGCGTACCTCGGGCCGCCGCCGCCCTTCGACACGCTCACCATCGGGTGACCACCCCGCGGACCCGCCCACCACGGGGTGACCGGCCGCCGGGCGCGCCGAACGACCGGGGCGGCGCATGCGTGAGCATCGGCCGGCGCGGGAAAGGCGTCAGGGCACGCCGTCGGGTGACGGCGTGCCCTGAACGGTGTCCTACGGCGTGGGTCAGAAGCCCGGGCCGTGCTGGTGGCCGTGGCCGTGCGAGTGGCCGTGGCCCCCGGCGGCGGCCGGCTCGGCCTTCTCCGGCTTCTCCACCACCAGGCTCTCGGTGGTGAGCAGCAGGCCGGCGATCGAGGCGGCGTTGGAGACCGCGTTGCGGGTCACCTTCACCGGGTCGATGATGCCGGACTTCACCAGGTCGACGTACTCGCCGGTGGCGGCGTTGAGGCCGTTGCCCCACTCCTGGGCGGCGACCTTCTGCACCACGACGTAGCCGTCGTGGCCGGCGTTCTGGGCGATCCAGCGCAGCGGCTCGACCAGCGCCTTGCGCACGATCGAGACGCCGACCTTCTCCTCGCCGGTGAGGCCGAGGTCGTCGGCGAGCACCGGCAGGATCTGCGCCAGGGCGGCGCCACCGCCGGGCACCGTGCCCTCCTCGACGGCGGCCTTGGTCGCGGCGATGGCGTCCTCGATGCGGTGCTTGCGCTCCTTCATCTCGACCTCGGTCGCCGCGCCCACCTTGATGACCGCGATACCGCCGGAGAGCTTCGCCAGCCGCTCGGCCAGCTTCTCCCGGTCCCACTCGGAGTCCGAGGCCTCGATCTCCTTGCGGATCTGGGCGACCCGGTCGGCGACCTCGCTGGCCTGCCCGCCACCGTCGACGACGGTGGTGTTCTCCTTGTCGACCACGACGCGCCGGGCGGTGCCGAGCACCTCCAGGCCGACCTGGTCCAGCTTGTAGCCCAGCTCCGGGGCGACCAGCTCGGCGCCGGTGAGGATCGCCATGTCCTGGAGCATCGCCTTGCGGCGGTCGCCGAAGCCGGGGGCCTTCACCGCGCAGACCTTGAGGGTCTTGCGGATCGAGTTGACCACCAGGGTGGACAGGGCCTGGCCCTCGACGTCCTCGGCGATGATCAGCAGCGGCTTGCTGTTCTGGAGGACCTTCTCCAGCAGCGGCAGCAGCTCCTCGATCGCCGAGATCTTCTGCGTGGTGATCAGGATGTACGGGTCCTCCAGGACCGCCTCCTGCCCCTCCACGTCGGTGACGAAGTTCGGCGAGATGAAGCCCTTGTCGAACTGGAGACCCTCGGTCACCTCCAGCTCGGTGGCGAGGGTGGAGCCCTCCTCGACGGTGATGACGCCGTCGCGGCCGACCCGCTCCATCGCCTCGGCGATCAGCTCACCGATCGTGGCGTCCTGCGCGGAGATCGTCGCCACGTGCGCGATCGACTCCTTGTCGGCGACCTCGACGGCCCGGTCGAGCAGCGCCTCGGAGACCTTGTTGGCCGCCGCGTCGATGCCGCGCTTGAGGCCGGCCGGGTTGGCCCCGGCGGTCACGTTGCGCAGGCCCTCGCGGACCATCGCCTGAGCCAGCACGGTCGCGGTGGTGGTCCCGTCGCCGGCGACGTCGTTGGTCTTGGTCGCCACCTCCTTGACCAGCTGCGCGCCCAGGTTCTCGTACGGGTTGGTGAGCTCGATCTCCTTGGCGATGGTCACGCCGTCGTTGGTGATCGTGGGCGCACCGAACTTCTTGTCCAGGACGACGTTGCGCCCGCGCGGGCCGAGAGTGACCTTGACCGTGTCCGCGAGGGCGTTGACACCGTGCTCCAGCAGGTGCCGGGCGTCGTCCGAGAAGCTAAGGATCTTCGCCATGAATGTCCCTTCGAGGCGTCACTGCCCCGGCCCGGCGAGCCGGACCGGGGCAGTGACACTGATCGGTTGGTTACTTCTCGATGACCGCGAGGACGTCGCGGGCGGAGAGCACCAGGTACTCCTCGCCGGCGTACTTGACCTCGGTGCCGCCGTACTTCGAGTACAGGACGGTGTCGCCGACCTTCACGTCGATCGGCACGCGGTTGCCCTTGTCGTCGATCCGGCCCGGGCCGACAGCGAGGACGGTGCCCTCCTGCGGCTTCTCCTTGGCGGTGTCGGGGATCACGATGCCCGACGCCGTGGTGGTCTCAGCCTCGTTCGCCTGGACCACGATGCGGTCCTCGAGCGGCTTGATCGCAACCTTGGTCGCGGTAGTCACGGGCATACCCTCCTGGGGTACTGGTTTCGTTGCTGGTCGACGGGGCCGACCAGCGTCAATCTGCCACATGCCACCGGGCGGGGCCGTCGTCGCGGGTGCCGGTCCGCCTGGCGTTCAGCGCCCGGGCACGGGGCCCGGAAGCTGGCACCCTCGATGGGAGAGTGCTAATCGCAGGTTATGCCGTGGCTAGCACTCCGTCAAGGAGAGTGCCAACGCGTCGCCCGTCGTGTCGCCCCGACCGGCCCGTCGACGCCGTACCGCCCAGGATCGACTTTGGCTGCGGGACGTCGCGGCCGCCCGCCCGCCCGAGACCGCCAGGTGCCCCACCCGGAGCCGATGACGGTGGCCGGACGACGGGGACGACCGCCGACAGGCGTTCCCGGTGGACCCGGACAATGGAGCGGTGGATCTCGACCAGCTCGCCGCCCTGCGTACCCCCGAGGGGTCGGCCGCGCTCACCGCGGCGACCGGGCTGGGCGGCGGCGACCCGCTGGCCGCGGCGGCGGCGCTCCGCTCGGCCGGGGTGCCCGCCGGGCTGGCCGCCGCCGCGCTGACCCAGGCCGAGCTGCG
Source organism: Micromonospora sp. MW-13 (assembly GCF_003434305.1). GTDB lineage: Bacteria > Actinomycetota > Actinomycetes > Mycobacteriales > Micromonosporaceae > Micromonospora. The sequence continues at coordinate 113,553 of NZ_QKKX01000003.1, read as the reverse complement.
CCGCCGGGCGGTCGGCAAGTTCGGGCCGGAGGCCGCCGGCATGTTCCTCACCCGCGCCGGGCTGGAGCAGGCCACCCGGGGGGTGGTCGCGGCCCGGCGGGCCGAGCGGCTGCGCGCCGCCGGGGTACGCACCCTCGCCGACCTGGGCTGCGGCCTCGGCGCCGACGCGCTCGCCGCCGCCCGTGCCGGCATCCGGGTGTACGGGGTGGAGGCCGACCCGGTGACCGCCGCGATGGCCTCGGCGAACGCCGAGGCCGCCGGGCTGGCCGAGGCGTTCACCGTGGAGTGCGGCGACGCCACGGCGTTCGACGTGACCCGGGTCGACGCGGTCTTCTGCGACCCGGCCCGCCGCAGGGCCGGCACCGGGCGGCGGATCTTCGATCCGAACGCCTACTCGCCGCCGTGGGACTTCGTCACCGGCCTGGCCGAGCGGGTGCCGCACACCGTGGTCAAGGTGGCCCCCGGCCTCGACCACGCGCTGATCCCGGTCGGCGCCGAGGCGGAGTGGGTGAGCGTGGCCGGCGACCTGGTCGAGGCCGCCCTGTGGTGCGGCCGGCTCGCCGAGGTCCCCCGCCGCGCCACCCTGCTGCGCGAGCCGGCCCCCACCTGCGCCGCGGGGGTCACCCGGCACCAGCTCACCGGCTCCGGCGCGGTCGAGGCGGCGGTCGGCCCGGTCCGCCGGTACGTCCACGACCCCGATCCGGCGGTGGTCCGCGCCCACCTGGTCGCCGAGCTGGCCGACGCCCTGGGCGGCACGCTCGCCGACCCGACCATCGCCTACCTGTACGCCGACGCGCCGGGCGGGACGCCGTTCGCCCGCTGCCTGGAGGTCACCGACGTGCTGCCGTTCTCGCTCAAGCGGCTACGCGCCCTGCTGCGCGAGCGCCGGGTGGGCCGGGTCGAGATCCTCAAGCGCGGCTCCGCGCTGGAGCCGGAGAAGCTGCGGCGGGACCTGCGGCTGGCCGGCCCGGAGGCGGCGAGCCTGGTGCTGACCCGGGTCGCCGGCGCGCCCACCGTGCTGCTGTGCCGGCCGGTGGCGGACTGACGGCCGAAGGCGGGTAACCGGTGGCCCCGGGGGTCGGGGCCGGGTTAGCTTGTCGGGCATGGCGGGACAGGGCACTCCGGCGACGGCGCTGCTGACCAGGCGGAAGATCCGGCACAGCACCCACCCGTACGACGTCTCGCCGGACGCGCCGAACTACGGCGCGCTCGTCGCGGCGGCCCTGGGCGTGCCCCCGGAGCGGGTGTTCAAGTCGCTGGTCACCGAGGTCGACGGCGCGCTCGCGGTGGCGGTGGTGCCGGTCACCGGTGAGCTGGATCTCAAGGCGCTGGCCGGCGCGCTCGGCGGCAAGCGGGCGACGATGGCGGACCGGGCGGTCGCCGAACGAGCCACCGGCTACGTCCGGGGCGGGATCAGCCCGCTCGGCCAACGCCGACGCCTGCCCACGGTGCTGGACGACTCCGCCCTGACCCACGACACCGTCTACGTCTCGGCCGGCCGGCGCGGCCTCCAGCTCCAGATCGCCCCGGCCGACCTGATCGCCCTCACCGACGCCGCCACGGCCCCGATCGCGGCCCGCTGACCCACCGCCCGCCAGGCCGCCGCCGCCCGACTGGCCGGCGCCGCCCGACTGGCCGGCGCCGCCCGACTGGCCGGCGCGACGGGTCCGGTCGGCGGCGGGTCCGGGGCCACATCCGGGCAGCACAGGGCCGGGATGCCGCTCCCGGCGGCGGGGCGGCAGGGAGTCGTGGGCGTTGCCGAATCGTTACTGCCGCCGACGAGACTTCAGAACGCGACGGCCTTGTGTCGGGCCTGCACGCGAAATACGTTGCCGGGCACAACAAACCGCCGTCCCGCCTTCACCCCGAAAGGACCCCGCACATGCGCAAGGGCTTCCTCACCCTCGCCACCGTGGGCGTGCTGGCCGCCGGCGGCACGGCCGCCTGCGGCCCCGGCAGCGCGGAGGCCGGCGGCGGTGACAGAAAGCCGAAGATCGGGGTGATCCTGCCGGACAGCAGGACCAGCGCCCGGTGGGAGGGCGCGGACCGCAGGTACCTGGAGGCGGCGTTCCGGGCCGCCGGGGTCGACTACACCATCCAGAACGCCCAGGGCGACAAGTCCAGCTTCTCCACCATCGCCGACGGGATGCTCACCGCCGGCGTCACCGCGCTGATGATCGTCAACCTGGACTCCGGCACCGGCAGGGCCGTGCTGGACCGGGCGCGGTCGCAGGGCGTCGCCACCATCGACTACGACCGGCTCACCCTGGGCGGCTCGGCCGAGTACTACGTCAGCTTCGACAACAAGGCCGTCGGCAGGCTCCAGGGCGAGGGCCTGAGCCGGTGCCTGGCCGACCAGGGCGCCGAGCACCCGGTGGTGGCGTTCCTCAACGGCTCGCCGACCGACAACAACGCCACCGAGCTGAAGGCCGGATACAACTCGGTGCTCGGACCGAAGTTCACCTCCGGGACGTACGTCAGGGGCCCCGACCAGCCCGTGCCGGACTGGGACAACGCGCAGGCCGGGGTGCTCTTCGAGCAGATGCTCACCCGGACCGAGGGCCGGATCGACGGGGTGCTCGCCGCCAACGACGGCCTCGGCAACGCCGCCATCTCGGTGCTGAAGAAGAACAAGCTCAACGGCAAGGTCCCGGTGACCGGGCAGGACGCCGACGTGCAGGGCCTGCGCAACATCCTCGCCGGCGACCAGTGCATGACCGTGTACAAGGCGATCCGGAAGGAGGCGGACGCCGCCGCCGCGCTGGCCGTGTCGCTGGCCAACGGCGTCCGCCGGGACACCGGCCAGACGGTGCGGGACCCGGAGAGCGGGCGGGACGTGCCGGCCGTGCTGCTGGAGCCGAAGGCGATCTACCAGGAGAACGTCAAGGACGTCGTGGCCGACGGCTACGTCTCCCGGGACAGGCTCTGCACCGACCCGTACGCCGAGCTGTGTGCCGCCGCCGGGATCAGCTGACCCGCCCGCCGACCCTCGTACGGAGGAGACCTGTGTCCGCAACCCCCCTGCTGGAACTGCGCGGGATCGACAAGAGCTTCGGCCCCGTCCAGGTCCTGCGTGACGTCGCCCTGTCCGTTCACGAGGGCGAGGTGACCGCGCTGGTCGGCGACAACGGCGCCGGCAAGTCGACCCTGGTCAAGTGCATCAGCGGCATCCACCCCACCGACTCCGGCGAGTTCCTCTTCGAGGGCCGCCCGGTGAGCGTCAACAGCCCCCGGGACGCCGCCGCCCTGGGCATCGACGTCGTCTACCAGGACCTCGCCCTCTGCGACAACCTCGACATCGTGCAGAACATGTTCCTCGGCCGGGAGCGGAGCAAGGGCCTGGTCCTGGACGAGTCGGCCATGGAGCAGATGGCCGCCGAGACCCTGGCCGGCCTGGGCGTCCGGACGGTGCGGTTCCTGCGCCAGCACGTCGCCAGCCTCTCCGGTGGGCAGCGGCAGACCGTCGCCATCGCCAAGGCGGTGCTCTGGAACAGCCGGCTGGTGATCCTCGACGAGCCGACCGCCGCGCTGGGCGTCGCGCAGACCGCCCAGGTGCTGGAGCTGGTCCGCCGGCTCGCCGACAACGGCCTGGCCGTGGTGCTCATCTCGCACAACATGAACGACGTCTTCGCCATCTCCGACCGGATCGCCGCGCTCTACCTCGGCCAACTGGTCGCCCAGGTGAGGACCACCGACATCACCCACGCCCAGGTGGTCGAGCTGATCACCTCCGGCCGCTCCGGCGCCCTCGGCACGGGATCCGACGCCACCACCTGGGGAGCCGTCCGATGACCGCCACCATCGTCAAGCAGGAAGGGCCGTCGGACGTCGCCCCGAGGCCCTCCGTCGGCAGCCACCTCCGGGACTACCTCGCCCGGCTGCGCGACGGCGACCTGCGCTCGCTGCCGGCCGTGACCGCCCTCGTCCTGCTCTGCCTGGCGTTCGCGATCGTCCGGCCGGTCTTCTTCTCGGCCGCCAACTTCGCCAACCTGTTCACCCAGGGGGCCGCGGTCACCGTGATCGCGATGGGCCTGGTCTTCGTCCTGCTGCTCGGCGAGATCGACCTCTCGGCCGGCGTGGCCAGCGGGGTCTGCGCCACCGTCCTGGCCAAGGTGGTCAGCGACCTGGGCCACCCCTGGTACGTCGCGGTGCTCGCCGCCGTCGCCACCGGAGTCCTCATCGGCCTGACCCTCGGCTTCCTGGTGGCGAAGGTCGGCATCCCGTCCTTCGTGGTGACCCTGGCCGGCTTCCTCGCCTTCCAGGGCGTGGTGCTGCTGCTGATGCGGGAGGGCACCAACATCGCGATCAACGACGAGGTGATCATCGCAATCGAGAACCGGTGGGTGCCGCCCCCGATCGGCTGGTTGCTGGCGGGGGTCGCGGTCGCCGGGTACGCCGGCACGCAACTCCTGCGACACCGCGACCGGACGGCCCGGGGGCTGGTCACCGAGCCGGTCGCCGTGGTCGCCGGCCGGGTCGCGGCGCTGGCCCTGGTCCTCGGTCCCGCCGTGTACGTGTTCAACCAGGAGCGCAGCATCAACCCGCTGATCAGCTCCAACAAGGGCATGCCGATCGTGGTGCCGCTCATCGCCGTCCTGCTGGTCTTCTGGACCTTCGTGCTCGACCGCACCGCGTACGGCCGGCACCTGCTGGCCGTGGGCGGCAACCGGGAGGCCGCCCGGCGCGCCGGCATCAACGTCGACCGGATCCGGATCTCCGCCTTCGTCGTCTGCTCCGCGATGGCGGCGGTCGGCGGCATCATCGCGGCCAGCCGGGACAGGTCGGTGGACCCGAACACCGGGGGCAGTAACGTGCTGCTCTACGCGGTCGGAGCGGCCGTGATCGGCGGCACCAGCCTTTTCGGCGGCAAGGGTCGCATGATCAACGCGGTGCTGGGTGGGGCGGTGGTAGCGGTGATCATCAACGGGATGGGTCTGCTCGATCTGAGCTCCGGCCTCAAGTACCTCTTCACCGGACTGGTGCTGATGCTGGCCGCCGGGGTGGACGCGCTGTCCCGCCGACGGTCCGCCGCCACCGGCGCCCGCTGACGACGTGCGACACGGAGTGCCGGTGGCGATGCGCGCAGGACCCAGCCAGGACGAGATCCGTCGGCAGAACCTCGGTGCTTTGCTGCGCTACGTGCACGTCCACGGCGCGACGACCCGCGCCGAGCTGACCACCGTGCTCGGGCTCAACCGCAGCACCATCGGCGCGCTGACCGCCGACCTGGCCGGCGCCGGCCTGGTCAGCGAGGGCACGCCGCGGGAGACCGGCCGGGCCGGCCGGCCGTCGCTGGTCGTCCGGCCGGAGGCGGAGCGGGTGTACGCGTACGCGTACAGCGTGGAGGTGGACCGGCTGCGGGCCGCACGGGTCGGCCTGGGCGGCGCGGTCCTCGACCGCCGGGAGCTGGACCGGCCCCGCAACCTGCTGGCCGAGGAGGCCGCGCCGCTGCTGGCCGGGGCGCTCAAGGAGATGCACCCGGCGGTGCCGGCCGGCGCGGTCTGCGTCGGGGTCGGGGTGGCGGTCTGCGGCATGGTCCGCCGCGACGACGGCCTGGTCCGGCTGAGCCCGCCCACCGGCTGGGTGGACGAGCCGATCGGCGCGGCGCTGGCCGCCGAGCTGGGCATCGACGTGCCTATCACGGTCGGCAACGTGGCGGACGCGGCGGCCTTCGCGGAGCACGCCCGGGGCGTCGCCGCCGGCTGCGAGAACATCATCTACCTGTACGGGGACGTCGGCGTCGGCGCCGGCATCATCGCCGGCGGCCGGCGGCTCACCGGGCACGGCGGGTACGGCGGTGAGGTCGGCCACATGGTGGTGGTCCGGGACGGGACCCGCTGCGAGTGCGGCTCCCGGGGCTGCTGGGAGACCGAGATCGGCGAGCACGCGCTGCTGCGGGCCGCCGGCCGGCACGACGCCCGGGGCCGGGACGCGCTGCTGGCCGTCTTCGACGCCGCCGGCCGGGGCGACGCCCGGGCCCAGACGGCGGTCCGCCAGGCCGGCGACTGGCTCGGCTTCGGCGTGGCCAACCTGGTGAACATCTTCAACCCCGAGATGGTCATCTTCGGCGGCACCATGCGTGACCTGTACCTGGCCTCGGCGGCCCAGGTGCGCAGCCGGCTCAACTCGATCGGGCTGTCGGCCTGCCTGGAGCACGTCCGGCTGCGCACCCCGAAGCTGGGCGCCGACGCGGCCCTGGTCGGTGCGGCCGAGCTGGCCTTCGAGCGGCTGCTAGCCGACCCCCTCGACGCCGGCTGACCGGTCCCCTCCGCCCGGCGGCCTGACCCGGGCGGCGCGGCTGCGTACCCTGTCCGACGTGGACGTCGAGCTGCGCGCCTCCGACGACGACCGGCACCGGGTGATCGCCGAGCTGCAACGGCACACCTCGGCGGGCCGGCTCAACCTGGACGAGTTCTCCGAGCGGGTCGCGGTGGTCTGGTCCGCCCGCACCCTCGGCGACCTGGCCGCGGTGACCCGGGACCTGCCGGTCGAGCCGGCCCCCGCCGGACCATCCGCCGAACACGGCCGGCGGGACCTGCTGGTCGTCTTCGCGGTCGCCGTCGCCACCCTGCTCCTGCTCGGCCTGCTGATGGCCCTCAGCCGCTGACCCGTCGCCGCCCGCGTCCTGCGCCGCACCTGACCGGCCCGCCGGTCCGCCGCCGCCCGTCGTCCCGGCGGGGCCCCTGCCGGCCCGGTGCCTCAGCCGTGCCAGGAGCGCCAGAGGGCGGCGTAGGGGCCGCCCGCCGCGACCAGCTCGTCGTGCGATCCCAGCTCGGTGATCCGGCCGTCCTCCACCACCGCCACCCGGTCGGCGTCGTGCGCGGAGAAGAGCCGGTGGGCGATGGCGACGACCGTGCGGCCCTCCAGCACGGCGGCCAGGGAGCGCTCCAGGTGCCGGGCGGCCCGGGGGTCGATCAGCGAGGTCGCCTCGTCCAGGACCAGGGTGTGCGGGTCGGCCAGCACGAGCCGGGCCAGCGCGAGCTGCTGGGCCTGCGCCGGGGAGAGCGCGTGCCCGCCCGCGCCGACCACGGTGTCGAGGCCCTGCGGCAGCGCGTCCGCCCAGTCCAGGGCGTCCACCGCGGCCAGCGCCGAGCGGACCCGGGCCGGGTCGGCGTCGGGGCGGACCATCGCCACGTTGTCGGCGAGCGTGCCGATGAAGACGTGGTGCTCCTGGGTGACCAGCGCGACGTGGGTGCGCAGTTCCGCCAGGGGCAGCCCGTCCAGCGGCCGGCCGTCCACGGTCACCGACCCGGCGCGCGGGGCGTGCACCCCGGCGAGCAGCCGGCCCAGGGTGGACTTGCCCGCCCCGGACGGCCCGACGATGGCCAGCTTCTCCCCCGGCTCGGGCACCAGGGTCACGCCGTGCAGCACGTCCCGGCCCTCCCGGTAGGCGTACCGGACGTCTCGGGCGGCGAGCCGGGGAGCCGCCGGGCCACCGTCCGCGGCCGGCCGTGGGGATTCGCCGGCGGGGGCCGGGCCCGGGTCGTCGGCGGCGGCCACCCCGAGCAGCCGGGCCATCGAGGCGCCACCCACCTGCAACTCGTCCAGCCAGGAGAGCAGCCGGTCGACCGGGTCCACGAGCTGCTGGGCGTAGAGGGTGGCCGCGGTGACCTGGCCGAGGCTGACCCAACCCTCCAGGTAGAACCAGCCGCCGACGACCAGGGTGGCGACCACCGGCACCACGTACCCGAGCTCGGCGACCGGGAAGAAGACGGTACGCAGCCCGAGGGTGTACCGCTCGGCGGCGTACGACCGGCGGATGTCGGCGGCGCTGCGGGCCTGGCGGCGGGCCTGCTGGCGCAGCGCCTCCGTGGTCCGCGACCCCTCGACGGTCTCGCTGATCCCGTCGGTGATGTCGGAGTACGCGGCGTTCTCCCGCAGGTAGCCGGCCGGGGCGCGGCGCAGGTACCACCGGGTGCCGGCCCACAGGATCGGCACCGCGAGCAGGCTCGGCAGCACGAGCAGCGGCCCGGTGAACAGCAGCGCGGCGACGACGAACACGACGGTGACCAGCGCGATCAGGGTCTCCGGCACCGCGAACCGGACCGTCCTGGACAGCGCGGAGACGTCCCGGGACGCCCGGGTGAGCAGGTCGCCGGTGCCGGCCCGCTCCACCGTGGACAGCGGCAGGGCGAGCAGCCGGTCGACGAACTCCTCGCGCAGCTCGGCGAGCACCCCCTCGCCGAGCCGGGCCGACGCCAGGTGGGCGAACCGCACCAGCACCGACTGGGCCACCACGAAACCGCCGATGGCCAGGGCGATCCGGTCCACCGTGACGGTCGAGGTGCCCCGGGAGATGCCCTCCACCAGGTCGCCGAGCAGTCGCGGCGCGACCAGCCCGGCCGCCGCGGCCAGCGCGTGCAGGGCGAGCGCGGTGGCCAGGGCGCGGGGGTGGCGGCGGACCAGGGCGCGGGCGTACCGGCGGACCTGGTCGGCGTCGGCGACCGGCAGCGCGGCGGTCATCAGCTCTCCCCCCGGCTCACCGTGGCCGCGTAGCGCGGCTCGGTGCGCAGCAGTTCCTCGTGCGGCCCCTCGGCCATCACCTTGCCGTCCGCCACGAAGACCACGTGCTCGGCGCGGCCCAGCACCAGCGGGCTGGTGGTGCAGACCAGGGTGGTCCGGCCCCGCCGGGCCGGGCCGAGCCGCGCGGCGATCCGCGCCTCGGTGTGCGCGTCCACCGCGCTCGTCGGCTCGACCAGCACCAGCGTCTCCGGGTCGGCGACCAGCGCCCGGGCCAGCCGCAGCCGCTGCTGCTGGCCGCCGGAGAACTCCCGGCCCCGCTCGGCGACCCGGCCGTCCAGCCCGTCGGGCAGTGCGTCGACGATGTCGGTCGCGCTCGCCGCGTCCAGCGCCGCGAGGATCGTCGCCGGGTCGGCCGCGTCGTGCGGGTCCAGCTCCGCCCGCAGCGGGCCGGTGAACAGGTGCGCGTCGTTGTCGGCCACCAGGATCCGCTCGCGCACCGCCGCCAGCGCCACCTCCCGCAGCGGTACGCCGTGCAGCGTCACGTCCGCGTCGACGTACCGGCCGAGCCGGTCGGCGATCGCGGCGGCGTCCTCGGGCGCGGCGGCGACCAGCGCGGTGAGCCGGCCGGCCGGCACGACCAGCCCCGACTCGGCGTCCACCAGCTCGCCGGGGCCGGCCGGCAGGGCCGCCGGGCGGGCCGGGTCGACCAGCTCGGGGGTGAGCCGCAGCAGCCGGACCACCCGGCGGGCCGCCACGTGCCCCCGGGTCAGCCGGTCCACCGCCTCGGTGAGGTTACGCAGCGGGCTGACCAGGAACGCGGTGTAGCCGTAGAAGGCGACGAGCTGGCCGGCGGTGATCTCTCCGCGCAGCGCGAACCGGGCGCCCAGCCAGGTGACCAGCACCAGGAACGCGCCGGGCAGCAGGATCTGGGTCGCCTCCAGCAGCGACTCCACCCGGGCCACCCGCAGCCCGTCGGCGCGCAACTCCTGGGACCGAGCCCGGTACCGGGTCGACAGCACCGGCTCGCCGCCGACGCCGCGCACCACCCGCAGCCCGGAGACGATGTCGCCGGCCCGGGCGGTCAGCTCCCCCTCCGAGTCCCGGTACGCCTGCTGCCGGTGGTGCAGCGGCCGGATGAGCAGCCCCACCACGGCCATCAGCAACGGCACCCCGAGCACGACGACGAGGCCGAGCGGCACCGACGCGGAGAGCAGGATCACCGCCACCGTGGCGATGGCGACCAGCGATCCGGTGCCCCGGGCGGTGATGTCGATCGCGTGGCCGATCTGGCCGATGTCGGCCGTACCGATGCTGACCACCTCGCCCCCCGCGACCCGGCGGGACAGCGCGGCCCCCAGCCGGTTCGCCGCGCCGACGGTGACCTGCACCGTCCGGTACGCGCCGCCCAGCCAGTTGTGCAGCGCGCACCGGTGCCGCAGCACGCCCGCGCCGGCCTGGAGCACGCCCAGCCCGAGCAGGGCCAGCCCCCAGGTGACCAGGGCGCCCTGGTCGCGGTGGGTGAGGCCGGCGTCCACGGCCCGGCCGACGGTGGCCGGCATCAGGGCCTGGGCGACCATCCAGACCACGCCGAGGCCGATGGCGGCGAAGAAGAGCAACGGTTGCCGACCGGCCAGCCACACCAGGTATCGGGCCGCCGAACGGTCGTCGGGTACGCCGGGATCGCCGGCCGGTTCGAAGCGCATGACCCGCCGACGTTAGGCCGTGAGAAAGCGGTTGCGCCAACGCATTTTCGCTGTTCAGAATCGCCCGGCCGAAGGGCCGGACTCGCGCCCGCCCCTCCGCAGAAACGAGGCATGCCTTCCGGACCGGAAGTGCAGACCCCTCACCGATCTCGCCCGATTGCGGCGAGGAAGTCCCGTGCGGCGGTGCCCACCGGGCAACGCGGAACGCGGCAGACCCGGCAGCAACCGTCCGGGCCAGGCCGGTGGTGACGCAGGACCGTGCGGGCGGTCAGCGCGAGGCGGTTACGGATCTGGGCCAGGGACAGGAACGGCGCGGTCACCGGGTCAGCCCGACCAACGAGGCCAGTCGCGCCACCCCGGCCGGGACCGGGCCAGCAGAAGCCACGGCCTCGATCACGGTACGGGCCGTCGGACGGTGACGAATCTCGGCCGGCGCGGTCCGTTCGGCGTCGACCAGGGCGCGCCCCGCCCGGAGCAGGTCACCGACGTGCAGGTACGCCCGTGCGGCGTCCAGCAGGTGAGCGGCCCGGTGCTCGACCGGCAGCAGCGCCCACCCACTCGCGCTGACGACCTTCTCGTGCCCGGTGACCGCTGCACCACCGTCGCCCAGATCGACCGCCGCTGCCACCCGCGCCAACTCGACGCTCGTGGGTCCGAAGCTCGTCCGGTGATGGTCCTGGCCGTCGCCGACCCATTCGGCGATGTCGCCGGTCTGGTCGAGCAGCTCCCCCACGCTGCGCGCGTCACCACAGCTCGCAGCGGCGAGAGCAGCCTCGACCAACAGCGTCCCGCACAGCGCCAGCTCCTGCGGCGGACCGTCATGGGGCACCGCCGGTGCGATCCGGTGTGCGGCGGCGATCGTCACCGCCATAGCCAAACGGCCCCGCCCGGCGGCGCGCAGCGCCTGCCCCAGGGGGATCGCGGCGACCGCTGCCAGTGGCGGGTCACCGGTGGCCACCGCCATCGCCCGGTCGGCGGCCAACCAGGCCAGGTCGGCTTCCCCCAGCTTCACCAGCATCGACGCCGTGATCCGGTACACCTGGACCAGCAGGCCCCCCGCACCCGCCGCCTCGCCCTCGGTCGCGTGGGCGCGCTGGGCGTCGCCGAGCAGGCCCGGCAGCATCCGCACCAACTGCGGGTAGTGCGCGTGCTGGTAGCTCAGCCAGGCGTGCGCCACCTGTCGACCCAGATCGGCTACCGGCGGCGTCGGCCGAGGATCCGGTCCGGTCAGGAGGGTGTCGTAACGGGCGAGCGCAGCCCGCACCCTGTCCACGCCTTCGTCGAGCGCACCGACCGCCGCTGCGGGCCGGGCGTCTCCACCGGCCAGCACCGACGCGTCCACCCGCAGCACCCCGGCGACGTCCTGGATGACGGAGAACCGGTCCAGTGCGCGGACACCCCGCTCTATCTTGTCCACCCAGCTCTTCGACTTGCCGAGCTGGTCGGCCAACATCTGCTGCGTCATCCGCCGTCGCACCCGCCACCGTGCCACCCGCCGGCCTATCGGCTCATCATCCGGTCGCAGATCACTCATAGTGCCCAGCCCAAAAGCGGCGGCGCAGCGCACTGATGGGTGCCCACATCGGCAGGGTCGTCACGAAGCATCACCGACGATTTGTGCGTAGTAATCACGTCTCTCGACTCCCTGTCGGCGCTCGTCACACGGGTGCGGTCGACCGCAGCGACACAGGCCCAGCTCCGCAGCCTCGTGGGCCGCCAGCAGCACGTCAGCCGTCTCGACCTGCTCGCGGGCGTACTCGGTCAGCGCCTTGAGGTCACGGATCGCGCCCATGGTCATGCGGCCGGGGGGAGCCACACCGGCAGGTGACGACGCCAGCCGAGTGCGTCGGGCGGCAGATTCTCGAAGGCGGAAAGCATGCCCGCAGAATTGCGCCGGCGCCCCTCGGCAGCCATGTCGACGGCTCATGTCACGGCGACATGAGCCGGCTCGACCTGCGCCGTTCCCCGCCCTAAGCTGCGAGTCGAACACCATGAGTAGTCGGATCACCACGTTGGGAGCTCGCCGTTGCTCGATCCGCTTCATATTCCGAGCCACCTGTGGGCGGACAGGACGGTGCGGGCAGCTCTCGATGCCCGTGACATCGGAGCGTTGTTCCGACACGTCAGCCGCTTGACCCACGCGAGTCAGACCCGCATCGGCGCCGCCGTCGGACTTGAGCAGGGCTACGTCAGCCGCATCATGGCGGGACGGAAGGTGACCTCCATCGACGTGCTGGAACGCATCGCCGATGGTTGCCGAATGCCCGACGAGGCACGCATGGCATTGGGACTGGCACCCCGCCAACGCTCATTTCCCCAAGACATGGCCAACTTTGTCCACCAGCGGCAGTGTGATCCGCCGGTCACCCGGTCCTGGCGCGCGGACGTCAGCGCAGCCGCACAGCTCTGGGAAGGCGAAGTGAACCGTCGAGACGTGATCCGCCAGGTGGCCTTCAGCTCCGCCGGCTACACCCTGCCAGCGCTCCGGTGGTTCACCGTGCCCCCACCGCAGGACGTGGGCCAATCTGGTCGCCGCAGCGTCGGTCAGCCCGACATCGACACCATCCGTGAGATGACCGCGACCTACCGGCGACTGGACAACCAGTACGGAGGCGGCCACGCGCGCAAGACAGTGACCCGCTACCTGCACCAGGAGATCACTCCGCTGCTGACCGAGGGCCACTACGATCCCCCCACAGGTCGGCGGCTGCTCAGCGCCGTCGCGGAGTTGACCCAGCTCGCCGGCTGGCAGGCGTACGACACGGCCGATCACGGGGCCGCCCAGCGACACCTCACCCTCGCGCTGAATCTCGCCCACGCGGCGGGCGATTCCGTTCTCGGAGCGGAGATCCTCGCCGCCATGAGTCACCAGGCGACCTACCTCGGTCACACCGGGGCCGGCGTCGATCTCGCCCGTGCGGCGGGACAGACCGCAAACCTCGCCGGCGTCACGGTCCTGACCGCCGAGGCGTTCGTCATGGAGGCACACGCCCACGCGTCCGCGCACAACGAAAGCGCCTGCGCCCACGCACTGCACCAGGCGGAACGAACCCTCGACCGGGCTGACCGCAGCAGCGCCCCTCGGTGGTTGGGCTACTTCGACGAGGCATACCTGTCGGCCAAGTTCGGCCACTGCTTCACCGCGCTCGGCAAGCCCACCCAGGCAGAACGCTTCGCCGTCCGGTCGCTGAGGATGGACGAGAGCTACGTACGCGGCAAAGCCTTCAACCTCGCCCTGCTCGCCACCGTTCAGGTACAGCGAAACGAACCGGATCGTGCCTGCGCCATCGGCGCGGAAGCGCTGACCTTGACCTCGCAGCTCCGGTCGGCCCGCGCCGCAGGTTATCTGTACGACCTACGAACCCAACTCGCGCCCCATCGCCGCAGGCCCGCCGTACGCCACTTCATCCACCAGGTCGACGCCACCCTCGGACCTCGGCGGGACGGCTACAACTCACCCCGCGCCTGACGTGCCGTCAACTCCAGCACGGCGATCACGGTGCCGGCTCCGACAATCTCCCCCTGCTCCACGAGCACCCGAGCCTCGACCAGCGGCATCCAGGCGACCCGTTCCGCTTCGTTCACATCCACCGGAGCTCCCGTGTGCTCCGCCCCTCGGGCGAGGAACAGCAGGTTCTTCGCATCCGCCGTGGCGACCCACGGCTGGAACGACAGCAGCGGCTCGACCTCATACGGCCGCCAGCCGGTCTCCTCCTCGACCTCGCGCACCGCGCACCGCGCCGGCTCCTCCTCGCCGTCGACATACCCGCCGGGAAGTTCCCACACCCACTGGTCGAACACGAACCGGTGCCGCCGCATCAACAACAGCCGCTGCTGGTCGTCCAGGACGGCGACCATCGCAGACAGGGGAGCCCGGATCACGTACTGCTCGAACCGGACACCGTCCGGCAGTTCCACGTCGGCGATACTCAGCCAAGCACGCCGGCTGTCATCCACAATCCGCTCGCCATGGATCGTCCACCGGGTCAGCCCGTTTGTCTCCTGGTCCGCCATCCCGCCAGTATCAGCCATCCCCACGCGGACTCAGGTGGGCCCTTGATCCCATGGACGACGCCGCCTGACGAGGTGGGGTCACAGGGTAGCCCCACGGTTGCTCGACGGTCAGCGGTCGACCTGGGTGAAGTCCCACGAGTGCGGCGGGCGGGCGACCAGCGTCGCGGGCGGGTCGGGCAGCGGCCGAGGGCTGCTGCGCCACTTCGAGATCACCACCACCCGGTGGTCGGTCGAGCTGAACACCTCGCTGGACAGGTGCAGCGGGTCGTGCTCGAACTCGGGCAGGGCGGTGTCGCAGACCCAGGTGATCAGGTCGGCGAAGCCGTACGCCTCCGCCCGCGCCTCCCACATCCGTACGATCATGTCGTCGCTCCCCTCGCCGCCGTCACACGCTGACCGTGGTCAGCGGCAGGGACGAGTCGGCCGGCAGGTCGAGCCGGCTCGGCGCCACCCCGGCGGCGACCAGGTGCGAGCCGAGCGCGGCCACCATCGCCCCGTTGTCGGTGCACAGCTTCGGCCGGGGCACCCGGACCCGGATGCCCAGCTTGGCCGCCCGGTCCTCGGCGAGCACCCGCAGCCGGGAGTTCGCCGCCACCCCTCCGCCGATCACCAGCGTGTCGACCCCGTGGGCCCGGCAGGCGGCCAGCGCCTTCGTGGTGAGCACGTCGCAGACCGCCTCCTGGAACGACGCGGCCACGTCGGCCACCGGCACCGGCTCGCCGGCCCGCTGCCGGGCCTCCACCCAGCGGGCCACCGCCGTCTTCAGCCCGGAGAACGAGAAGTCGTACCGGTGTGCGGCGAGGTCCTTGGCGGCGGTGAGCCCGCGCGGGAAGCCGATGGCGGCGGCGTCACCGGCCCGGGCCTCCCGGTCGATGTACGGCCCGCCGGGGAACGGCAGGCCGAGCAGCCGGGCCACCTTGTCGAACGCCTCACCGGCCGCGTCGTCGATGGTCGCGCCCAGCGGGGTGACCCCCCGGGCCAGGTCGTCGACGAGCAGCAGGGACGAGTGCCCGCCGGAGACCAGCAGCGCGATCGCCGGCTCGGGCAGCGGGCCGTGTTCGAGGGTGTCCACGGCGACGTGCGCGGCGAGATGGTTCACCCCGTACACCGGCTTCTCGGCGGCCAGCGCGTACCCCTTGGCGGCGGCCACGCCGACCAGCAGCGCGCCGGCCAGCCCCGGGCCGGAGGTCACCGCGATGGCGTCGATGTCGGCGATGGTCACCCCCGCCTCCTTCAGCGCCCGGTCCATGGTCGGCACGATCGCCTCCAGGTGGGCCCGGCTGGCCACCTCGGGCACCACGCCGCCGAACCGGGCGTGCTCCTCGACGCTGGAGGCCAGCGCGTCGGCGAGCAGGGTGTGCCCGCGTACGATGCCGACCCCGGTCTCGTCGCAGGAGGTCTCGATGCCGAGGATCAGCGGTTCGTCAGCCATGTCTCCTCAGTCCTGCTCGCGCCGCATGACCAGCGCGTCGGTGTTGCTCGGTTGGTAGTAGCCGCGACGCACCCCGATCGGCTCGAAGCCGTACGCCGCGTAGAGCCGCTGGGCCGGGGCGTTGTCGGCCGCGACCTCCAGCAGCGTGCTCCGCGCCCCCCGGCGGGCGGCCTCGGCGAGCAGCGCCTCCAGCAGGGCCCGGCCCACGCCGCGCCGCTGGGCGTCCCGGCGGACCGCGATGTTCTGCACCCACGCCTCGTCCGGAGCGGCCACGGTCAGCCCGGCGTAGCCGAGCACCTTCCCGGCGCGGACGGGGGTCGTGGCATTGGCGGCGGTCATGGCGGTCGCAGCGCCGGTGAGGTCCGTGGCGCCGGTGGAGTCGGTGGCGTCCCCGGCATCGGTGGCGACCAGGTAGAAGTGGCCGTTGGCCAGCTCGTTCCAGAACATCGCCGGCGACCACTGCTCGACGCCGAACAGGTCCGCCTCGATCGGCAGCACCTCGTCGATGTGCCACCAGCGGAACGGTTCCAGCCGCACCCCAGCGGGGTTCACGGCAGGACCGGTTTGCGGGCGGTGGCCGCCACGGCGTCCGGGCGGCGCAGGTACAGCGGGGTGAGCGGCTCACCGGGCGCGCCGGCCCGGATCCGCTCGGCCGCCAGCTCGGCCAGCACGATCGGGTCCGGGTAGCGGGGCTCGGCCCGCAGCGGCAGGTCGAACACCTCGGCGTACCGGTGCGCGCCGTCGCCGGCCGCCACGGTGACCCCCAGGTCGCGGGCGCGCCGTGCGGCGACCGCCGGGGTGTCCACGTCCGGGCCGGCGATCCGCTGCCCCGCACCGTCGTAGACCGCCCAGTAGACCTCCCGGCGGCGGGCGTCGCTGGCCACCAGGACCGGCTCGCCGGCCGCCACCGGGTGGCCGATCCCGTCGAGCGAGCAGACGCCGTACGCGGGGACTCCCAGCACCTGGGCCATGGTGGCGGCGGTGACCAGCCCCACCCGCAGCCCGGTGAACGGGCCGGGGCCGAGCCCCGCCACGATCGCGGCCAGGTCGGCGGGGCGGCCGTCGACCTCGGCGAGGACCGCGTCGACCTGCGGCGCGAGCAGCTCGCCGTGCGCGCGGGCATCGACGGTGCGGCGCTGCGCCCGCGCCGTCACGCCGTCGGCCGAGACCTCCACCAGCGCCGCGGTCACCGCGGGGGTCGAGGAGTCCAGCACCAGTACGAGCACGAACGCCACCCTAACCGCCCCGCCGCTCCCCCCGGCGACCCCCCGCCGACCCCCACCCCTGCCCCACCCCGCCCCACCCCCGGCGGGGCAGGGCAGGGTGGGGGTGGGTCAGTTTGGGGCTCGGAGGACTCGGAGGAAGGGGAAGAGGAGCCAGGGGCGGGGGCCGCGGAGGGTGAGCTTGCCGGCGAGCACCGTACGGACCCGGCTGACCCGGCCGAACAGCATCAGGTTGAGCGCCGCCGGGTCGAACCGGACCCGGGCGTCCGGCGGGGTGCCCGGAGCGGCGACCGTTACCACCCCCCGGTGCAGGACGAGGGTGATGTCGGCGCAGTACGCGGATCGGAACTCGACGGTGATCGGGCGTTCCCGGGGCGGCTCGTCGTTGTCGAGCAGGTGTCCGTAGCCGGCGCGGAGCACGCCGACCAGGAAGACCTCGAAGAAGAGCACGGCCTCCGATCCGGGCATCTTCCATGGCCGGCCAGTCGCTCGGGCGATGTCCCAGCCGTGCACGAGCAGCTCGTTGACCAGGTGGCCGAAGAGACCGGCGAGGGGCGCGCGGGCGTCGCCGAACCAGCTGAGCAGCTCGTCCGGGCGGCGGTCGGCGGTGACCCGGAGGATCTTGTCCACGTCGGCCCGAAGCTGGTCCAGCAGCGGCCGGGGCGACCGGTCGGTCAGGTGCCGCAGTATCAGGTCGTTGACATCGGCGATGGTGTCCACTGTGACGGTCGGAAGCTGGGCGGCGAGGCCGGGAATCGGCAGCGGCGGATGGTCGGGGTCGAGTTTGGTCGCGTACCACCAGGCGACCGAGACCAGGTGGACGAGGGTGTCGGAGACCGACCAGTGCGCGGTCACCATGGTGTCCGGCCGGTCGACCGCCTCGACCAGCCGGACGAACCGGCCAGTGGCCCGCTCCAGCGCCTCCCGGGCCGTCTGCCACTGCCGGGGGGTGATGGTCGCCGTCGTCGCCATGGGACGCCTCCGATCGCGGAGCCACCGGGTCCCGCGAAGTCTATAGCGGACAGTCACCACCGCGTCACTTCACCCGTGCCCTGCTCCGGCCGGCCGGCCGGCGGCCACCGCACGGAGGCTCGGGCTGCGGACCGGTTCGCGTACCGGCGGCCCAGGAGGCCGGGACGGTACGGCCCACGGCCAGGACGCCGGCCCCGCAGGCCAGGCCGCCAGGACGGCGCAGCCACACCGCCAGGCCGGGGCCGGCACCGGGGCCGGTCGTCCGTTGCGACGGCGACCGAATCCGGTGCGGCGCGGATCGGTGCGGCGCGAGCCGGCTCAGCCGGCGGACCGCTCCCAGTCGATCGTGGGCAGGCCGGCGTCGGCGAGGGCCTTGTTGGTCGCGCTGAACGGGCGGCTGCCCAGGAAGCCGCGCGGATTCATCGGGCTGGGGTGGCCGGCCTCCAGCACCACGTGCTGCGGGTTGGTGACCAGGGCGGCCTTCTTGCGGGCGTACCCGCCCCAGAGCAGGAAGACGACCCGCTGGTCGAGGGCGTCGAGGGCGCGGATCGTGGCGTCGGTGAACTCCTCCCACCCCTTGTTGGCGTGCGAGCCGGGGGTCGCCTGCCGGACGGTCAGCACCGAGTTCAGCAACAGCACGCCCTGCGCCGCCCAGCCGTCGAGGTTGCCGCCGCGCGGCTTCGCCACACCCAGGTCCTCGCTCAGCTCCTTGAAGACGTTACGCAGCGACGGCGGGACCGACACCCCCTCGCGGACGCTGAAGCTCAGCCCGTGCGCCTGCCCGGCCTTGTGGTACGGGTCCTGACCGAGGATCAGCACCCGGCACTCCTGCGGCCCGCACAGCCGGTAGGCGGAGAACAGGTCCTCGACCGGCGGGAACACGGTCTGGGCGGCATACTCCCCGGCGACGAACTCGGCCAACGTGGCGGTGCGGGCCGGGTCGAGGTGCGGGGTGAGTGCGGCGCGCCACTCGTCGGGCAGCAGCGCGAGCAGGTCGAGGGCGGGGGCGTCGTCGGGCATCGGCAACCTTTCGCAGTCAGTCGGTCGGTCCCCTTCCTACCAGCCCCGTCCGACACCCCGACACGGGAGGACGGGCTCCCGTCGGTGACCGTCAACGGGCACCGGGAGCAAGAACCCGGAAAGGGGTCAGGGCAGGGTGGCGACGCGGGCGGGCCAGTCGCCGCCGACCGGGTCCAGCTCGACCACCCGGGTGTCGTCGTCGCGCCGGTCGATCCGGACCCACAGGTGGGCGTCGACGAGCTGCTCGACCAGCCCCTCCCCCCACTCGACCACGGTGACCGAGTCGTCCACGGAGGCGTCCAGGTCGAGGTCGTCGATCTCCGCGCGCGGATCTGCGGCGTCCCCGAGCCGGTACGCGTCCGCGTGTACCAGCGCCACCGCGCCACCGCGCGCCGGGTCCGGGCGGTGCACCCGGGCGATCACGAAGGTCGGTGAGGTGATGTCGCCCCGTACCCCGAGGCCCGCCCCGATGCCCTGGGTCAGCGCGGTCTTGCCGGCGCCGAGCGGACCGGTGAGCAGCAGCAGGTCGCCGGCGCGCAGCACGCCGGCCAGCCGCCGGCCGAACGCGTGGGTGTCCTCGATCGTCGGCAGCGTGACGACGACGCTCACCGCGCCACCCCCGGCGGCACGACGACACCCGGCGACCAGGGGCCGCTCCTGCCGGCGCTCACAGCGCCGCCAGGAAGTGTTCCAGGGCGGCGTCGACCTCGTCGGCGTGCTCCAGCATCACCACGTGCCCACTGTCGTGGATCTTGAGAAACTCGGCGTGCGGCAGCCGCCGGACGATCTCCTCCGAGTGCGTCACGGGCGTGATCATGTCCTTGTCGCCGACCACCACCAGCACCGGGGTGCCGGCCAACGCCGCCAGCGCCGGGAACCGGGAGTGGGTGGCCAGGGTGCGCAGGTAGCGGGTGACCGTGTCGGCCGAGGTGCGCGAGTTCATCTCCTCGACGTACGACACCAGGGCCGGGCTCGGCTTCGGGGTGCCGAAGCCGTACTGGCGGGTGAGCAGCCAGGCGACGTTCGAGACCGACTTGCGGGCCCTGTCGATCGCCGTGCCGCCGTACCGGGTGGCGTTGCTCATCATGTAGAGCACCGGCGAGCCGACCCGCCCGAGCAGGGCCGGGGCCACCAGCCTCGTCTCGGCCAGCAGCCCGCCGGAGGTGGCCATCAGCACCGTGCCGACGACCCGGTCGCCGAACAGCTCCGGGTACAGCTCGGCGAACGCCATGATGGTCATCCCGCCCATCGAGTGGCCGACCAGCACCAGCGGCCCCTCCGGGGTGGTCCGGTCGATCACCCGGCGCAGCGTTCGACCGAGCGCGGCGAGGTCGTACTCACCGCTCTCCAGCCGCCCCGACCGGCCGTGGCCCGGCTGGTCGTACGCGACGATCCGGTAGTCGCCCCGCTCGGCGAGCATCTTGCGCTGGAAGTGGAAGGTGCCCATGTCCAGGCAGAAGCCGTGCACCAGCACCACCGTCGGATGCCCGGCGACGGGGCGGGTCGGCTCGACCACCTCGACGTGGATGTCGGTGCCGTCGGCCAGTTCCAGCCGGAACGCCTCGTCGTACCGCTGCGCGCCGAAGACCTCGTCGGCGTACGGGTCGGCGGGATCGGTCTTGAGCCGGCGGACCAGGACGCGTTCGCTCACCACGCCCGCCGCGAGGCCGGCGGCGGCCACGCCGACCGCGGCCCCGAGCACGCCGGCGACCCGGCCCGCGGCGGTGCGCGGCCGGGGGACGCGGAACCTGGTCACGCCGCCGGCCCGGTCACGGCCGCTCGCCGTCGTAGACGCGGGGCACCCGGACCCCGCCGAACCGGGTGACGATCTCGTAGTTGATGGTGCCGGCCGCGTCCGCCCAGTCGTCGGCGGTCGGCTCGCCGTCGGTGCCGGGGCCGAACAGGGTCACCACGTCACCGGCGGCCACCGGGTCGTCGCCGCAGTCGACCACGAACTGGTCCATGCAGACCCGGCCGGAGACGGACCGCCGCTTGCCGGCGAGCTGCACCGGGCCGCCGTTCGAGGCGTGCCGGGGCACCCCGTCGGCGTAGCCGAGCGGCACCACGGCCAGGTTGGCGTCGCTCTCGGTGAGGTAGGTGTGGCCGTACGAGACGCCGCTGCCCGCCGGGACCCGCTTGGTGAGCATGACCCGGGCCCGGGCGGTCATCGCCGGGCGCAGCCCGAACCGCTCGCCGGCCACCGGGGAGAGCCCGTAGACCGCGACCCCGGGCCGGACCAGGTCGAAGTGGGTGTCGGAGCGGGTCAGGGTGGCGGCGGAGTTGGCCAGGTGCCGGTAGCGCGGGCGCAACCCGGCCCGCTCGACCATGTCCAGCCCCTCGTGGAAGACGGCGAGCTGGCGGTCGATGGTGGGGTGGCCGGGCAGGTCCGCGTACACGAAGTGGCTCCACACGCCGACCACCTCGACCAGGCCGTCGGCCTGGGCCTTCGCGGCGGCCTCCAGCAGCGCCGGCCAGTCGGCCACGGTGGCCCCGCCGCGCGCCAGCCCGGTGTCGATCTTCAGGTGCAGCCGGGCCGGGCGGTCCGCCCGCCGGCTCGCCTCGACCATCTCGTCGAGCTGGGGCAGGCTCGCGGCGGCCAGGTCCACCCCGGCGGCGACGCCCTCGTGCAGCCGCAGTCCCGGGGCGAGCAGCCAGGCCAGCACGGGCGCGGTGAGTCCGGCCCGGCGCAGGGTCAGCGCCTCGTCCAGGGTGCAGACGCCGAGCCAGTCGGCCCCGGCGTCGAGCGCCGCGCGGGCCGAGGGGACCATGCCGTGGCCGTACCCGTCGGCCTTGACCACCGCCATCACCTCGGCGCTGGTCCCGGCCCGCAGCCGCGTCACGTTCTCCCGGATCGCGTCAAGATCAACCCGCACCTCGGACTGCCACATGCCCCCAGCCTACTGACCGCGGTGATCAACCCGGGGCGGAGCCGCCCGGAACGGCGCGGCGGCGGCCCGAGGTCAGGGCAGCCGGGCGACGACCGGGCGGAGGGCGGCGGCCACGTCGGGCGCGGTCACCGGCCCGCCGCGGGCCGCCTCCCGGCCGGCCAGCCCGTGCAGGTACGCCGCCGCGACGGCCGCCCGCTCCGGGGCCAGCCCGGCGGCCAGCAGCGAGCCGAGCAGCCCGGCGAGCACGTCGCCCGTGCCCCCGGTGGCCAGCGCGGGGGTGCCGGTCGGGTTGACGTACGCCCGACCGTCGGGGGTGGCGACGATCGTGCGGTCCCCCTTGAGCAGGACCACCGCGTTCATCCAGGCGGCCAGCCGCAGTGCCGCCCCGGCCCGGTCGGCCCCGGGCTCCTCGCCGCAGAGCCGGCCGAACTCGCGGTCGTGCGGGGTGACCACGATCGGGGCGTCCCGCTTGCGCAGCCGGTCCGCCATCGACCCGTCGACCAGCAGGGTCAGCGCGTCGGCGTCGAGCACCACCGGCACCGGGGCGGCGAGCACCGCGCGCAGCTCGGCCGCCGCCTCCTCGCCGGAGCCGAGGCCGGAGCCGCAGACCCACGCCTGCACCCGGCCGGCGTCGGCGACCCGCCCGCTGGCGATCACCGAGGGGTGCTCGCGCAGCACGTCGGCGCGGGCGCTGCCGGCGTACCGGACCAGGCCGGTCGGCCCGGCGAGCGCGCCGCCGACGGAGAGCACCGCCGCCCCCGGGTACGCCGCCGAGCCGGTCGCCAGGCCGACCACGCCCCGGGTGTACTTCTCCGAGGCCGGGCCCAGCTCCGGCCACCACCGCCCGACGTCGGACCACTCGGTGACCCGCAGCGCGGGGGTGCCGCGCAGCCAGGGCCCCAGCCCGATGTCGACCAGCTCGACCTGGCCGGCCAGCGCCGCTGCCGGGCCGACCACCAGCGCCGGCTTCAACGCGCCGAACGTCACCGTCACGTCGGCGCGGACCGCGTTCGGCCGGCCGGACGCGGCCGGCGGCACGTGACCGGTGTCGACGGCGACCCCGCTCGGGGTGTCCACGGCGACCACGGCGGCCCGCACGCCGTCCCGGCCGCGCAGCCCGGGCAGCCCGGCGGCGAGCCGGTCGGCCGCCTCGCGCAGCCCGCCGGTGCCGCCGATCCCGACGATCCCGTCCAGCACCAGGTCCACCTGTGCGGGCGGGCGGTCCACCAGCCGGCCCCCGGCGGCGCGCAACGCGGCCAGCCCCTCGGCGTGCGCCCGCCCGGGGGCGAGCAGCAGGGCCGAGACGGCCGCGCCCCGGCGGGCCAACCGCTGTCCGGCGTACAGGGCGTCGCCGCCGTTGTCGCCGCTGCCGACCAGCAGCAGCACCCGGGCGCCGTACACCCCGCCCCGGTCGGCGAGCAGCAGCGCGCAGCGGCGGGCCAGCCCCGCGGCGGCCCGCTGCATCAGCGTTCCGGCGGGGAGGGTGGCCATCAGCCCGGCCTCCGCCGCCCGTACGTCCGCGACCCGCCACACCGGTTTCATGCCGTCCCGTCCGTCCTTGCCTGTCCCGTCGGTACCCTGTGCCGTCCCTGCCGGGCCCGTCCGCGCCCTGTGCCGTCGGTGCCGGCCCGTCCCTGCCCTGCGCCGTCCGGGGCCGTCCGTCCGGGGCGGTCCACCCTCGGCCCGGTCGATCGCCCCGCCGGGTGCGCCCGGCGGTCGGTCACCGTTCCGCGACCACCATCGCCGACGCGATCCCCCCGTCGTGCGACAACGACAGATGCCAGCGGTTGACCCCCCGTTCGGCCGCCGCCGCCGCGACGGTGCCGGACACGGTCAGCCGGGGCCGGCCGTCCGGGTCGGGCACGACCTCGCAGTCGTGCCAGCTCAAACCGGCCGGCGCGCCGAGCGCCTTGGCCACCGCCTCCTTGGCGGCGAACCGGGCGGCCATCGACTCGGATGAGCGCGGACTGCCGGCGGCGGTGTGGCGCTCGGCCTCGGTGAACAGCCGGTCGGCGAGCAGCGGCGCCCGCGCCAGCGCCTTGGCGAACCGCTCGACCAGGACGACGTCGATGCCGACAGCGACGATCACCGCCTCACCCTACCGGCGCAAGCGGTCGCAGATTAGCCACCGGTTCGACTGTGGGCAACGCCTGTGGACAACCCGGGGGTACGCCCAACACCCGTTGTCCACAGGGCGTGCCGGCCGGCACCGGGGCCACCTAACGTCGGGGGCCGTCGCCCGTCGGCGTCGGAACCGGGGGTGGTCGTCGTTGCGCCGTCGCCCGTCGACGGCACCGAGCCGGAGGAGTGCGCCGATGCGCGATGAGCCGTTCACCGTCCGCCCCGAGCTGCTGCGGGAGGTGGCCGGGACGCTCGACGCCGACGCGTACCGGCTGGGGCACGGGTTGGCCGGGGTGCCCGGCCTGGTGGTGCCGGCGCCCGGATGGCGGTCGGCGCCCGCCCTGGCCGCCCTGGAGTCGGCGGTGCACGCGTGGTGCGGCGGGCTCGGCGCACGGGTGGCCGCCGCCGCACAGGCGTTGTCCACCGCCGCCGAAGGCTACGAGGCGGCCGACGAGCGGGCGGCCCGCCGGCTGACGGTCCTGCCCCGGTGAGCGCGTCGGCGAGGCACGCGTCGGAGAGGCACGCCGGCACGCCGGGTGCCTCCGCCGGGATCGGCGGCTACGCCCGACTGTGGGCGGCCGACCCGGCCGGCTGGGCGGCTGCCGGGACGGCCTGGCGGGGCCTGACCGGGCTGGTCGACCGGCGGTCGGCCGAGCTGGCCGGTGCGGCCGGGGCGCTGCGCGCCGGATGGACGGGAGCCGCCGCCGGTGCGGCCGGCGGGCGGATCGCCGCCTTCCGGGCCGATTTGGCCGCCCTCGCGCCGGCGCTGATCGAGGCCGACCAGGTGCTCACCGAGCTGGCCGGGCGGCTGAGCCGGGCCAGGGCCGGGCTGGCCGAGGCCGTCGCCCTGGCCGAGGCCGGCGGGGTGCGCATCGACCGGCGGGGGCGGGTGAGCGCGGACCCGGCGGGGGCCCGGCCTGGGGCGCCCGCCCCGCCGGTGGCGCGGGTGGCCGCCGCCGTGACCGCCGCCCTCGCGCTGGCCGACGGGGCCGACCGGGAGGCGGCTGGCCGGCTCGACGAACTGACCGCGGCGGCCCGTGCGGGCTGGGTGGCCCCGCCCCCGCCCTGGCGTCCGGCGCCCGGCGCCGACCCGTCGACCGTCCGGTCCTGGTGGGCCGGGCTCACCCCGGCCCAGCGCCGCTGGCTGGTGGCCCGTGAGCCGGACCTGGTCGGCCGGCTCGACGGGGTGCCGGCGGCGGCGCGGGACCAGGCGAACCGGCTGCTGGTCGACCGGCGGCGGGAGGTGCTGCTGGCCGAGCGGCGGCGGTTGCTGGGCCGGTGGCCGCACGGGCCGGTGGAGACGGCCGGGCTGGCGCGGGTGGGGGCGACCCTGGCCGGCCTGGACGCGCTGACCGCCCGGCTGGCCGGCGGCGGACAGCCCCGCGCGTACCTGCTGGGGCTCGACCCGGGCGGCGAGGGCCGGGCGATCGTGGCACTGGGCGACCCGGACCGGGCCGACCGGGTGCTGACGTACGTCCCGGGGATGACCGCCGGCCTCGCCGACGCCACCGGGGAACTGGGCCGGGCGGGCCGGGTGCAGGCCCGGTGCGCGGCGCTGGACCCGACGGGGGCGACGGCGGCGGTGCTCTGGCTGGACTACGACGCGCCGGACTTCCTGCACGAGGCCGTCCTGCCCGACCAGGCGCGGGACGCCGGCCCGGCGCTGCACCGCTTCCAGGAGGGGCTGCGGGCCACCCACGACGGCCCGCCGGCCCGGCAGACGGTGCTCGGGCACAGCTACGGCTCGCTGGTCGTGGGCAGCGCCGCCCGGGACCACGGTCTCGCGGCCGACGCGCTGGTGTTCGTGGGCTCCCCCGGGGTGGGTGTGGACCGGGCCGACGGGCTGCGCCTGCCCTCGGGCGAGGTCTGGGCGAGCACCGCGCCGGACGACGCGATCCGGCTGGCCCCTGCCCCGGACGAGCTGCCCCGCCGGGTGCTGCGCGGGCTCAGCCCGCTGGCGGCGGTGCTGACCGCCCGGGACGACCACGAGTTGTGGTTCGGGCACGACCCGGCCGACCCGGGCTTCGGCGGCCGGACCTTTCCCAGCGGCCGGTACGGCCACACCGGCTACTGGGAGCACGGCAATCCGGCGCTGGACGGCATGGCCCGCGTCGTCCTGGGCCGGTGACGGGTGACGCGGCGTGCCCCGGGAGACGCGGCGGCCCCCTGCCGGCGGCGGGCGGAGGGGGCCGGTGCCGGCGGGCGGCTACTCGACGGTGACGGACTTCGCCAGGTTGCGGGGCTGGTCGACGTCGTGGCCCCGGGCGGCGGCGATCTCCGCCGCGAGCACCTGCAACGGCACGGTGGTCACCAGCGGGGCGAGCAGCGTCGGCGTACGCGGCACGCGGATCAGGTGGTCCGCGTAGCGGACCACGGCCTCGTCGCCCTCCTCGGCGATCACGATCGTCCGGGCGCCCCGGGCGCGGACCTCCTGGATGTTGGAGACGACCTTGTCGTGCAGCATGCCCCGGCCGACTGGCGACGGCACGATGCAGATCACCGGGGTGCCCTGGTCGATCAGGGCGATCGGGCCGTGCTTCAGCTCGCCGGCGGCGAACCCCTCGGCGTGCATGTACGCCAGCTCCTTGAGCTTGAGCGCGCCCTCCAGGGCCACCGGGTAGCCGACGTGCCGGCCGATGAAGAGCACCGTGGGCTCGCTCCGGATCTCCCGGGCCAGCTCGCGCACCGGCTCGATCCGGTCCAGCAGCTCGCGCAGCTTGGCGGGCATCTGGTGGAGTTGGTCCACCACGGCGGCCACCTCGTCGGCGAACTTGATCCCGCGCACCTGGGCCAGGTGCAGCCCGATCAGGTAACAGGCCACGAGCTGGGTGAGGAACGCCTTGGTGGAGGCGACGGCGATCTCCGGCCCGCCGTGGGTGTAGAGGACGGCGTCGGACTCGCGCGGGATGGTCGAGCCGTTGGTGTTGCAGATGGCCAGCACCCGGGCCTTCTGCTCCTTGGCGTGCCGCAGCGCCATCAGGGTGTCCATGGTCTCGCCGGACTGCGAGATCACCACGATCAGGGTGGACCGGTCGAGCACCGGGTCGCGATAGCGGAACTCGCTGGCCAGCTCCACCTCGCAGGGGATCCGGGTCCAGTGCTCGATGGCGTACTTGGCGACCAGGCCGGAGTGGTAGGCGGTCCCGCAGGCGACGATGAAGATCTTGTCCACGTCGCGCAGGTCCTGGTCGCTGAGGCGGACCTCGTCGAGCATGATCTCGCCGCTCTCGGTGAGCCGGCCGAGCAGGGTGTCGGCGACGGCCTGCGGCTGCTCCTCGATCTCCTTGAGCATGAACCAGTCGTAGCCACCCTTCTCGGCTGCCGAGGAGTCCCAGTCGACGTGGAAGTCCTTGCCGGTCGCCGGTCGGCCGGCGAAGTCGGTGATCTCGACGGCGTCGGGGGTGATCAGGACGATCTGGTCCTGGCCCAGCTCGATCGCGTCGCGGGTGTGCTCGATGAACGCGGCGACGTCGCTGGCGAGGTAGTTCTCCCCGTCGCCCCGACCCACCACCAGGGGGGAGTTGCGCCGGGCGCCGACCACCGCGCCGGGCACGGCGGCGTCGACGGCGAGCAGCGTGAACGCCCCTTCGAGGCGCTGGCAGACCGCGCGCATCGCGGCGGCGAGCAGCCCCGGCCCGTCCGGCTCCCCGGCGGCGCGCAGGTCGGCCAGCGCGGCGGAGAGCAGGTGGGCGGCGCACTCGGTGTCGGTGTCGCTGCTGAACTGGACGCCGGCGTCCTCCAGCTCGGTGCGGAGCTTGGCGAAGTTCTCGATGATGCCGTTGTGGATCACGGCGACCCGGCCGTCGGGGGCGAGGTGCGGGTGGGCGTTGCGGTCGGTGGGGCCGCCGTGGGTGGCCCAGCGGGTGTGGCCGATGCCGGTGGTGCCGTCGCCGATGCCGATCGGGCTGGCGGCGCAGCCCTCGGGGTCGACGGCGGCGCGCTCGGCCAGCACCTTCTCCAGGTTGGCCAGCTTGCCCGCCTTCTTCTCGGTCAGCAGCTCGTCCTCGCACACGACGGCCACGCCGGCCGAGTCGTAGCCGCGGTACTCCAGGCGGCGCAAGCCGTCGAGCACGATGCCGAGCGCCGGGCGCGCGCCGGCGTAACCCACGATTCCACACATGACCCGCAGCCTAACCCAGTTTCGCTCATCTCGTGTGCGCGGAAGCCGGGTAAACAAGCACTGGATTTGAGCGAACGGGTGAGGCGTGGCGGTCTCGGGAACGAAACTCCCCCACCTCTGGGCCCCCTGTTCCGGCCGGACGGCGCCCACCAGCAGGGGCCCGCCGGGCGGACCGGACGCGTACAT
The DNA here is from genome assembly GCF_003434305.1 of Micromonospora sp. MW-13. Classification (GTDB taxonomy): domain Bacteria; phylum Actinomycetota; class Actinomycetes; order Mycobacteriales; family Micromonosporaceae; genus Micromonospora. The sequence goes on along the minus strand of NZ_QKKX01000003.1, from coordinate 85,411 downwards.
TGAGGGCCTCCTCGCGGGGAGCCGGTCTCGGTAACGGTCCCCGGCGTACCCGTTCCCTCCGCGGCCACGTCCGCGCCCCTCCCCCGGAGCCCTCCGATGTCCGAGGCGTCGTCGACCCCCGAGCCGAGCCAGTCCCCCGGCACCGACCCCGGCGGCCCTCCGACGCCCGCGCCGGACCAGGCACCCTCGTCCGTCCCGGGCCTCCCCCCGGCCCCGGCACCCTCGACACCGGGTGCCGCACCGTGGGCGCCCCTCAGCCCGCTCGCCCCACCGAAGCCGTGGGCGGCGCCGGAGCCGTGGGACCCGTCGGCGGCGAGCGATGCGGGTCTCCCGCCCGCCGCCACCGCGGAGGCGTCGGCGGCGGGCGGATCTCTCCCCGGAGGGCAGCCCCGGTCGGGGTACGTCCCGGCGGGCTGGCCTCCCACCCAGCCCGGCCCCACCCAGCCCGGCTGGCCCGCCGGGGGAAACCCCGCGCACGCCGGTTGGCCCCCGGCCGGCTATCCGCCGCCGTTCGCATACCCGGGGCAGCCGCCCACCCGCTCGGGCGGCGACGCGAAGGTGATCGCGCTCGTGATCGGGCTGGTGGTCGTCCTGGTGCTCGGGCTGTGCTGCTGCGCCGGCCTGGGCGGGCTCGTCACCGCCGCAGCGGAGGACAGGACGACAGCAGGCGACCCCTGGTACGACAAGGACGAGACCGAGCCGGTCGACCCCTGGTACGACGAGGACGGAACCGAGCCGGTCGACCCGCCCACCTTCCCCGCCGACCCGTCGAAGAAGCCGGTGACCCGGCCGACCGCCGGCCCGGCTCCGGTGACGGTGGTCTACGAGGTCACCGGGGGCGGCCGGGCCGACGTCGCGTACTTCGACGCCGACAGCGACCTGATCCATGTCGACAGCGCGAAGCTGCCCTGGCGGACCACCATCAGGACCAACGGGCAGAGCCGGGTCATGGTGGAGGCCACCCGGCCCTACGGCGAGAACGAACCGCTCACCTGCCGACTGTCGGTCACCGGGGCGGGCCCACCGGCGACCGACACGACCACGGCAGTCTGGCGCACCACCTGCTCGACCGGCTGAGGTGGGCGTGGCCGAACCCCGGCCCGTAGGCTGACCCGGGTGACGACGCCCCCCGATGTCGACCCGCTGGTTGCCCGGATGCGCCCCTTCGGGACGACGATCTTCGCCGAGATGTCCGCCCTGGCCGTGCGCACCGGCGCGGTCAACCTGGGCCAGGGTTTCCCGGACACCGACGGTCCACCGGAGATGCTCGCCGCCGCCGCCGAGGCACTGCGGGGCGGGCAGAACCAGTACCCGCCCGGTCCGGGCATCCCCGCGCTGCGTGCCGCCGTCGCCGGTCACCAGCGCCGGTTCTGGGGCCTGGAGTACGACCCGGCCGGCGAGATCGTGGTCACGGCCGGGGCCACCGAGGCGATCGCCGCGAGCATCCTCGCCCTCTGCGAGCCGGGCGACGAGGTGATCTGCTTCGAGCCGTACTACGACTCGTACGCGGCCTCGATCGCCCTCGCCGGGGCGGTGCGGCGGCCGGTGACCCTGCGCCCGGGCCCGGACGGCCGGTACGCCTTCGACCCGGACGCCCTGCGCGCCGCGTTCGGGCCGCGGACCCGGCTGGTGCTGCTGAACTCGCCGCACAACCCGACCGGCAAGGTCTTCACCCCGGGCGAGCTGGCCCTGGTGGCCGAGCTGTGCCGCGAGCACGACGCGTACGCGGTGACCGACGAGGTGTACGAGCACCTGGTCTTCGCCGACGCCGCCGCGCCCCACGTGCCGCTGGCCACCCTGCCCGGGATGCGGGAGCGCACCCTGCGGGTCTCCTCGGCCGGCAAGACGTTCTCCTGCACCGGCTGGAAGGTCGGCTGGGTCAGCGGCCCCGCCCCGCTGGTGTCGGCGGCGCTGCGGGTCAAGCAGTTCCTCACCTTCGTCAACGCCGCGCCGTTGCAGCCGGCGGTGGCGGTGGCCCTCGCCCTGCCGGACGGGTACTTCGCCGACTTCGCGGCCGGCATGCGGGCCCGCCGGGACCAGCTCGTCGCCGGGCTGACCGACGCCGGTTTCGACGTGCTCACCCCGGAGGGAACGTACTTCGTCACCGCCGACGTCACCGGGCTCGGCGGGCGCGACGGGATCGAGTTCTGCCGGTCGCTGCCGGAGCGCTGCGGGGTGGTCGCCGTGCCGACCCAGGTGTTCTACGACGATGCCGAGGCGGGCCGGCGGCTGGTCCGGTTCGCCTTCTGCAAGCGCCCGGAGGTGCTCACCGAGGCCGTCGCCCGGCTGCGCCGGCTGGGAGCCGACAGGTGAACGACGGGCCCGCCGAGCGGGTCCGCCGGCTGGCCGCCCTGCGCGGCTGCGACCGGGTGCTCTCCGGCGTCCGGCCGGTGTCGATGGCCGAGCACCTCGACGCCGTCCGGGCCGCGCTCGCCCCGGACTCGCTCCCGGACATCTACGGCGAGGGCGGCCCGGTCGAGGCGCTGGAACTACGGGTCGCCGAGCTGCTCGGCACGCAGGCCGCCGCCTTCTTCCCCACCGGCACGATGGCCCAGCAGGTCGCCCTCCGGTACGGCGCGGAGCTGACCGGCCGGACCACGGTCGGCCTGCACCCGCTGGGCCACCTGATGCTGCACGAGCGGGACGCGTACGCGCTGCTCGGCGGGTTGCGCGCGGTGCGCACCACGACCGCGCCGCGCAACCCGACCGCCGAGGAGGTGGCCGAACTGGCCGAGCCGGTCGGCACCCTGCTGCTGGAGCTGCCGCTGCGCGACGCGGGCTTCGTGCTGCCCACCTGGGACGAGCTGGTCGCGGTGGTCGGCGCGGCCCGGGAGGCCGGCGCCCGGGTGCACCTCGACGGCGCCCGGCTGTGGGAGTCGACCCCGCACCTGGGGCAGCCGCTGGCCACGGTCGCCGGGCTCGCCGACAGCACGTACGTCTCGTTCTACAAGTCGCTCGGCGGCGTCTCCGGCGCGGCCCTCGCCGGGGACGCCCGGCTGGTCCGGTACGCCCGGGACTGGCGGCACCGCTACGGGGGCACGCTGTTCCAGCAGTGGCCGGCGGCGGCTGCCGCGCTGGTCGGGCTGGACCGGGAGCTCCCCCGCCTGCCCGGGTACGTGGCACACGCGGCAGCGGTGGCCACCGCCCTGGCCGGGTTGCCCGGCGCCCGGGTGTATCCGACGCCTCCGCACACCCATCAGTTCCGGCTCTGGCTGCCGCACCCGGCGGATCGGCTCAACGCGGCCAACCTCGCCCTCGCCGAGGAGGAGAAGGCCTGGTTCGTCGGCGGCTGGCGGGACACCGAGGTCCCGGGCCTGGCGATGGCCGAGGTCACCGTGGCGGCCCCGGCCCTCGACCTGGACGCCACCCAGGTCGCCGACCTGGGTGGCCGATTCCTGCGCCGGCTGGCGGCGACCTGACGCCCCACCACCGGCCGCGCGCGAAGTCTTGGCGGAAGGTGACCTCCGGAGGGGCCGTTCCCTAATCCGCCCTCGCCCGGGCGTTGATGGGCGTTGATCCGGCCCGGCGACGGACGGGTCGTCGAGGACGTGGACCTCACCGACGGCGAGGACCGGCCGACACCTACGACCGGGTCGCCCGCCTGCGCCTGTGAGGTGCACCGGTCCCCCAGGGAGCCGGGCCGGGGTCAGGCGGTGGGGCTGGCGGAGCGGACCTGCCCGGCGATGCGCTCGGCGACCTCGCGGGCGGTCTGCTCGGTGGCCGCCTCGACCATGACCCGGACCAGGGGTTCCGTGCCCGACGGGCGCAGCAGCACCCGGCCGGTCTCGCCCAGCTCCGCCTCGGCCCGCTCGACCTCGGCCCGGACGGCCGGCGCGGCGGCGCCCACCGAGCGGTCCCCGACCGGCACGTTGATCAGCACCTGCGGCAGCTTGGTCACCACGGCGGCCAACTCGGCGAGGGACCTCCCCGTGGCGGCCATCCGAGCCATCAGGTGCAGCCCGGTCAGCACGCCGTCGCCGGTGGTGGCGTACGCCGGCATGACGATGTGCCCGCTCTGCTCGCCGCCGAGGGCGAGCCCGGAGGCGCGCAGCTCCTCCAGCACGTACCGGTCGCCGACCTTGGTCTCGACCAGCCGGATGCCCTGGGCGGACATGGCCAGCCGCAGGCCGAGGTTGCTCATCACGGTGGCGACCAGGGTGTCGTCGGTGAGCGTGCCGGCGTCCCGCATGGCCAGGGCGAGGATCGCCATCACCTGGTCGCCGTCGACCTCGTCGCCGTCGGCGGTGACCGCGACGCACCGGTCGGCATCGCCGTCGTGGGCGATCCCGAGGTGCGCGCCGAGCTTGACCACGGTCTCCCGCAGCCCGTCGATGTGGTTGGAGCCGCAGTCGTCGTTGATGTTGAGGCCGTCCGGCTCGGCGTGGATGGCGACGACCTCGGCCCCCGCCTCCTGGTACGCCACGGGCGCGACATCGGCCGCCGCGCCGTTGGCGCAGTCGACCACGACCTTGAGCCCGTCGAGCCGGTGCGGCAGGGTGCCGATCAGGTGCTGGACGTAGTGGTCGGCGCCGTCGAGCAGGTCGTGCACCCGCCCCACCCCGGCGCCGGTCGGCCGGTCCCAGGCGGTGGTGGCGTTCGCCTCGACGGCCGCCTCGATCTTCATCTCGATCTCGTCGGGGAGCTTGTGCCCGCCGGCGGCGAAGAGCTTGATGCCGTTGTCCGGCATCGGGTTGTGCGACGCGGAGAGCATCACGCCCAGGTCGGCCTTGGCCTCGGCGGTGAGGTAGGCCACGGCCGGGGTCGGCAGCACGCCGACCCGGACCACGTTCGCGCCGGCACTGGTGAGCCCGGCCACCACGGCGGCCTCCAGCATCTCCCCGCTGGCCCGGGTGTCCCGGCCGACCACGGCGAGCGGCGGATGGCTCCGGTCCGTCTCGGCCAGCGTGTGGGCGGCGGCAACCGCCACCGCGAGCGCCAGCTCGGGAGTGAGATCCGCGTTCGCCCGCCCGCGTACGCCGTCCGTGCCGAACAACCGGCCCATACCCGCCAACCTCCGAGGAAATGGTGCACAACAGGAAAGCGAAACGGCCGGGCCACCTCCCCGTCGAGGGGGAGGCGGACCCGGCCGTCCGTCAGAAGTACAACGTGCCGCTGGTGGTCAGCGCTTCGAGTACTGGGGAGCCTTACGGGCCTTCTTGAGGCCGTACTTCTTGCTCTCCTTGACCCGGGCGTCGCGGGTCAGGAAGCCGGCCTTCTTCAGGGCCGGGCGGTCGTCCGGCTCGCTGACGATCAGCGCCCGGGCGATGGCGAGCCGCAGCGCACCGGCCTGGCCGGTGGTGCCGCCGCCGCGCAGGTTGGCGATGACGTCGAACGCCTCGGGCTTCTCGGCGGTGACCAGCGGGTCCTTGATGAGCTGCTGGTGCACCTTGCTCGGGAAGTAGGCCTCAAGGTCGCGGCCGTTGCAGGTGATCTTGCCGCTGCCCGGGACGATGCGTACCCGGACGATGGCCTCCTTGCGGCGGCCGACGGTCTGGATCGGCCGGTCGCCACGGGGCGCGCGGGCGACGGGCGCCGGCGCCTCGGTGGCCTCGGGGGCGACCTCGGTCTCGGTGATGTCGGTCATGCTGCTTCCTTCGCCCGCGCTCACTGCGCGATCTGCTTGATCTCGAACGGCGCCGGCTGCTGCGCGCCGTGCGGGTGCTCGGCACCGGCGTAGACCTTCAGCTTCTTGATCAGCTGACGGCCGAGCTTGTTGTGCGGGAGCATCCCCTTCACGGCCAGCTCGATGGCCCGCTCGGGACGCTTGCTGAGCAGCTCCTCGTAGCCGACCTGCTTCAGGCCGCCCGGGTAACCCGAGTGGCGGTAGGCGACCTTGGTCTGGCGCTTGTTGCCGGTCAGCGCGACCTTGCCCGCGTTCACGACGACGACGAAGTCGCCCGTGTCGACGTGCGGCGCGAAAGTCGGCTTGTGCTTGCCGCGCAACAGCGTGGCGGCGTGGGTGGCCAGGCGGCCCAGCACGACATCAGAGGCGTCGATAACGTGCCACTGACGCTCGATCTCACCCGGCTTCGGGCTGTACGTACGCACAGGTCTACCTTGTCTCGTCGTCGGTCTGGGGTCGCGCGCCGAGGTGACCAGGCGCGCACGAACGACCAAGCGTACCTGATGCGGCACGCCTCTGGATGTCGTACAACAGCAGGCAACGATACCCGGGGGCAGGTCGGCAGGTCAAAACGGGGGGTCACCCCCGCGCCGCCCCGCGTCGCCATCATGATCTCGGTCACACTCCGGCGCGGGTCATCTTCCACCGGCCCGGCCGTCGTCGCAGGTCGACCTCGGCTGTCCGAGTCGCCCACGCAACGACGACCGCACGACCGGGCGGGCGCGCCGGTGAGATGCCGGCCGGAGCCGCGCGGGTCGGAGGTCGGCCGGGGCCGGGAACCGCGCGGCGTGCGGAGTTCCGGTCAGAGTTCCTGGAGGATGCGCAGCGCGCGCCCGACCCGGAGCATCGTGTCGGTGTCGGCCACGTCCACGCACTCGGTGAACCACTTCTTCATCGGCGAGGAGAGCCGGTCGGGCATCACCACGTACCCGCCCATCGGGACGGCCAGCGGAGAGTCGCGCAGCAGCGCCGTCTCGACCACCTCGGCCACCATCACGATCGGCACGTCCGTGGAGTTGTAGACGTCGGAACTGATCACCAACCCGAGCCGTTCCCGGGCCCCCTCGATGCGCCAGACCTCGCCCCTACGCAGCACGCGGCCGCCCGCCGAACAGCGCCTCGTCGACCATCTCCACCTCGCGGGCGTCCGCCAGGGCGGCCGTCTCCAGGTCCAGCCCGGCGCGGCCGACGGCGGCGGCGTGCGCGGTGAAGACCTCGCGCAGCGCCTTCTCCCGGGCGGCCTGGTCCATCCAGGCGGAGAGCGACAGCCCCTCCCGCTTGGCGAACCGGCGCGCCTCCTCGATCGTCTCGTCGGAGAACGACAGTGTCACCTTGGCAGTCATGCCGCTCAGCCTACTTTCGGTATGACCACCGGTCATCCCACTTGCCGCCCACCGCCGAACCACCCAAAAACCCCGCCGCATGGCAGAACCCTCGTGGACGAGCTGCCCCGGCGCACGGTCACCATCAAGCGGCCGGGCACCTGCTGACCCTGCGTGGGCACGCGGCCGTGATCGACGGGGAGCTGCGCCCGATGGCCCCCGCACCGATGGCGGTGCTGCGGGCGCGCTGGCCACGTCACCGGTGCGGATGCTCTCCCGTACCGCCCTGCTGCGGACGCTGCCGCCCCGAAGACCCCGCTGATACACGGAATTAGTGGCCTTGCGGCGCCGCAAGGCCACTAATTCCGTGTATTGGCACCCGGGGGCGGGCGGCGCGGCGCGGCGGCGGTGGTCCTGACGACTCGGGCCACCGCCGGCGCGCTTCAGTCGGTCAGCCGACCGGGGTCGGGTAGCCGCGGCCGTGCTCGGCCTGGAGGCGCAACATCGCGTGCTCGACGACCGTGACCAGCACCTGCTTCACCGAATCCCGGTGCCGGGCGTCGGTCATGATCAGCGGCACCTGGGGCGAGATGGCGAGGGCCTCGCGGACCTCCTCCAGCTCGTACTGGGGCGCGTTGTCGAACCGGTTCAACGCCACCACGTACGGCAGGCGACGGTTCTCGAAGTAGTCCAGCGGGGCGAACGCGTCGGTGATCCGGCGGGTGTCGACCAGCACCGCCGCGCCCACCGCGCCTTTGATGATCTCGTCCCACATGAACCAGAACCGGGTCTGGCCGGGCGTGCCGAAGAGATAGAGGATCAGGTCCTCGGCCATGGTGATGCGGCCGAAGTCCATGGCGACCGTGGTGGTCTGCTTTCCTGGCACCTTCGACGGGTCGTCGATCCCGACGCCGGCCGCGGTCATCACCGCCTCGGTGGTCAGCGGAGTGATCTCCGAGACCGCGCCGACCAGGGTCGTCTTGCCCACGCCGAAGCCGCCCGCAACCACGATCTTCGCGGAGGTGATCCCGCGGTTGCGGCGTGCCCCGGCGGGGTCATAGCCTGCGAAGTCCACTTAGCACCCTTCCAAGGATTTCCATCCGCTCCTCGTACCCTTCGGGAGGAGCGGCAGTGTGTAGCGTCAGCAGGCCCTCGGCCACCATGTCGGCGATGATCACCCGGGCGACGCCCAGCGGCATCCGGGTGTAGGCGGCGACCTCGGCCAGCGACTGGGGTCGGCCCTCGCAGATCGTGGCGATCCGGTGCTTGTCGTGGCCGGCGAACCGGGACTCGGCGACCGCCGTGGGGCTGGCCGTCAGCACCGCCTCCAGCGCGATGTCCTGGCGCGGCTCGGTACGGCCACGGGTGACCGCGTACGGACGCACCAACGCGCCGCGCGGGTCCTCCCGTCGTTGGTCCATCCGCGATCACCTCCTCTGGAGGGTGCCGTCCCTCGGCACCCGATCAGTCCGTCCGTGCGCTAGGAGCGCACCGCGTCCCGGCGCAGCGGCACCAGCGCGGCGCCCACCCGCTCGACCAGCAGCGCCATCTCGTACCCGACCTGCCCGACGTCGCAGCTACGGGCGGCCAGCACCGCCATCGACGAGCCGTCGCTGATCGACATGAGGAACAGGTAGCCGCTGTCCATCTCGATGACTGTCTGGAGCACCCCGCCGGCGCTGAACATGCGGGCCGCGCCCTCGGTCAGGCTCACCACGCCGGAGGTGATCGCCGCGAGCTGGTCGGCCCGGTCCGCGGGGAGGTCCCGCGACGAGGCGAGCAGCAGCCCGTCCGCGGACACCGCCACCACGTGGGCGATGCCTGCCACGCTGTCGGCGAAGTTGGTGAGCAGCCAACCCATGTCCTGCATGGCCGCTGGCCTGTTCATCGGCTCGTCTCCTTGGTCGAGGTGCTGTTCTGGTCCACGCCGGCCGTCCGTCCGCGCTGCACGCCGCGGTGGTAGGCCGACAGCAGACCGCGTACTTCGTCGGGGGTGCGCCGGCTGCGGTCCCGACCGCTCTTCTGCTCGATCCCGCCGGGGACGAGCTGCGCCTGCGGGACCCGCTTCGGCAGGCCGGAGCGGGTGGTACCGGACGCGGTCGGTTCCGCCGCCCGGCTGGCCCGCGACCAGCCCTCGTCGGCGGCCGTCCGCCAGGCCTCGGGGTCGATCGCCGACGGCCCGGTGGCTGCCGCCGGCCCGGTCGGCCCGGTCGCGGCCGGCGTCGGCTCCGGGGGCGGGGCCACCGGCGGGGTGTACGCCGGCGGCGGGGTCGCCGCGGTCGTACCGTCCGCGGGGGTGGCCCCCGGGGTACGGGTGGGCAGCGGTGGCCGGGGGGCAGCGGGCACCTTGGCCGGGGCCGGCTCGTCGTCGAAATTGGGCCGCTGGAAGATCGCGGTCACGTCGTCACCGTGCGACCGGAACCAGACCGCCTCCATCTCCCGGAAGATCGGTGCCTCGGCCGGCTGGGCCGGACGGGCGACCACCGGGGCGGCCGGGGCGGCCGGCACGGCGGGAGCGTTCGGTGTCATTCCGGCGACCGGGCCGCCGGGCAGCACCGGCGCGGCGGGTGTCACCGAGGCGCTGGGGGCGGCCTCCCCGGCGGGTGTCCGCCGGGGCAGCGGGTCGATCGTCGGGAACGCCACGGTCGGGCTGCCCACCGAGAACCCGTCACCGGGCGTGAACGCCGGCTGGGCCGGGGCGGGCGGCTGGCCCAGGGGGGCCGGCGCGGCGGCTGGAATCGCCGGCTGGGCGACGGCCGGCGTGCCGAACGGCGTGGCCGGCGCGGCCTCCCGGGAGTCGCCGGGTACCTGCCAACGGGCCGGCGTCGGGGCGGAGGTACGCCACTGGTCGGTCAGCGTGGCGGTGCGGCCGGCACCGGCGAGCGGCGAGTCGAGGCCCATCGGGGTGAGCGGCGTCTGCTCCACCGCGGCGGGCTGGCGCGGCGGGGTCAACGGCGCCGGGGCCTGCTCGCGACCGCGCAGCGACGGCAGCACCACGGTCGAGCTGGGCAGCGTCACCTGGGCGACGGTGCCGCCCTCGACGTTGCGCCGCAGCTCCACCCGGATGCCGTAGCGGGACGCGAGGCGGCTCACCACGGCCAGACCCATCAGCCGGAACGCGGCGACGTCCACGGTCGACGGGGCGGAGAGCCGGCGGTTGAGCGAGTCGAGCTGCTCGTCGGTGAGCCCGAGGCCCCGGTCCTCGACCTGGATCAGCACGTAGTCGCGGATCCGTCGGCCGTCGGCGACCACCACCGTGTTCGGCGGCGAGAAGCGGGTCGCGTTGTCGAGCAGCTCGGCGACCAGCCGGACGACGTCGTTGACGGCGTGCGCGGCCACCGAGATGTCGGTGTCGACGGTGCCGAACTCGATGCGGTTGTACTGCTCGACCTCGGACTGGGAGGCCCGCAGGACGTCGATCAGCAGGGCGTCGTCGCGGCGCGGCACCGCCGAGTCCGCACCGGCGAGCACCAGCAGGTTCTCGTCGTTGCGGCGCATCCGGGTGGCCAGGTGGTCGAGCTCGAAGAGCTGGGCGAGGCGCTTCGGGTCCTCCTCGCCGCGCTCGATCGCGTCCAGCTCGCCGATCATCCGGTCGACCAGGGTCTGACTGCGCCGGGCCAGGTTGAGGAACATCGCCGAGACGCTGGTCCGCAGCGCGGCCTGCTCGGCGGCGACCCGGACCGCCTCCCGGTGGACGACGTTGAACGCCAGCGCGACCTGGCCGACCTCGTCACGGTTGGTGAGCTTGATCGGGTCGCGGACCTGCCGGACGATCTCCTCCACGCCACCGTCGCCGACGCTGCCGATGTTCTGCAGCCGGCTCACCGCGTCCGGCAGGTCGCGGTTGGCCACCGACAGGGCGCCCTCACGCAGCCGGCGCAGCGAGTGGTTGAGCGACCGGGCCAGCACCACGGCCAGCGTGACGGCGACGATCAGGGTCAGCAGCACCAGCGCCGACTCGATGATCGCCTGCTGGATGACGTTGGACCGGGCCTCCTCGGTCTGGGCGAGCAGGCGGTCCTGGAGCCGGATCTCGGCCCACCGCATCAGGTCGTTGACCGCGCCGATGGAGGCGGTGGCGTCGGCGGCGGAGACCAGCGGGGCCTGCCCGACCGACCGGTTCAGGTCGGCGGCCACCCGGTCGGCGAGGGTCACCGCGTCGCCGGAGACCGTGCTGTCGACGAGGGCCCGCTGGACGGGGTCGGCGGCCAGCGAGAAGGAGACGAGCGCCTCCTGCTGGCTGGTCAGGGTGGCGACGAACGAGGAGAACTGTTCCTCGTCGAGCCGGCCGGCGGAGAGCGCGGTGAAGGCCACCGCCTCCTCCTCGGCGACCGCCGCCTTGGCGTGGGCGAACGCGGCCACCGCCCGGCGGGTGTCCGCCAGGCTCTCCTGGCCGGGGAGCTGGGCCAGCGTGTCACCGTAGGAGACCAGGTCGGTGAGGATGACCCCGTAGCGCAGCGCGGCCTCGGCCACCGCCATCTGCTGGCGGTCCAGGACCTCCTGCCGGGTGCTGTTCAGCGTCGCCAGGTGGTCCCCGATGACCTTGAGCCGGTCCCGCACGGCGGCCGGGACGTCGCCGACCCGCCCGCGCTCGGCGTTGTACTCCGCGATCCGGGCGTCCGTGCTGCGCACCCGCAGGTTGAAGGCGTCGGCCCGCTGCCCCGGCGAGGCCAGGTAGCTGGCCGCGGCCATCCGCTCCTTGTGCAGGTCCTGGGTGAGTGCGGAGACGTCGATCGACAGCTCGGTCAGCGACCGGAGCCGGGTCGCCTCAAGCGCGCCCTCACCGGTCGAGATCAGCCGGACGGTGGCGAGCGCGATCACCGCCGCGACCGGCACCACCAGGATCAGCGCCAGCTTCGAACGGATCCGGGCGTCGCGTAGGCGCGGCAGCCGACGGCGCCGACTCCGCTCGTCCGACTCGCCGCTCTCGGGCAGGGTCGTAGGTCCGGTGCTCACGACATCGCCTCCGTCGTTTCTTCCACGCCTGAACCGCCGACCCGTGGCCGGTGCAGCGGACAGCGCCGCGCGCGGCACGGCCGCGATTGCATCAGAGATGATGGTGTTTGGGAAGCCGCGGTGAGGTAGGAAACGGTCGCACGGCACTCATCGCGTGATCCGGTCAACTAATACCTTCATTTTCTCAAGCCCCTGATCAGGGCATGTAACTCCAGGGTGGTCACGTGCTTATGCAAAGTAAGCGTTTGCAAAGATTGGGTTACCCCAGCATGTGGGACGGGCGTCCCGAAACGCTTCGGCGCATCCGCGCTTGACCACAGGGCCCGGCATTGGCAAGGTTTTGCAGGCTTCGCGCACACCGTACGGCAGACCAATCCCGTTTCTCCACTGAGGACGGAACAAGCGGCGGTGACCGGGCAGCCGCCCGCGCCGCACCTGGAGGACTGAGTTGATCCCCATCCGCTCCGTGACCATCACGGCGCTCGCCTCGGCCGTCCTGGCCACCACCCTCACCGGCTGCCAGTTCGGCGCGGCGGAGCAGGACACGAGCCCCATCGTGATCGCCGTGGACCTGGAGCTGTCCGGCTCGGCGGCTCCGGCCGGCAAGGCGTACCAGCGCGCTCTGGAACTGAAGAGAGACCAGCTGAACGCCTCGGGCGCCCTGGGCGCCCGGAAGATCGAACTCAAGGTGAAGGACAACCGCTCGGACGCGAGCGAGTCGCTGCGCAACGTGAACGACTTCAGCAACGACTCGCAGGTCAGCGCGCTCATCATGGGCGGCTGCAACGAATGCGCCGTCGGCGCCGTCCGCACGATCAACGAGAAGAAGCTCCCGACCGTCGCGCTCGCCCCGACCAGCGCCGTCGCCAGCCCGGTGGCCGACCGCCGGTACGTGTTCAAGCTGGCCCCGAACGCGGTGGACAGCGCCGCCGCCCTCACCGGTGAGCTGCGCCGCCGCGGCATCCGCAAGGTCGCGGTGCTCAACAGCGAGGACAGCTACGGCCGGGAGGGGCTCGCCGCCCTGCGCAGCGAGCTCGTCAAGGCCGACATCCGGCTGGTCAGCGACCAGGGGATCAAGGCCACCGAGACCGAGGTCGGCCAGCCGGTCCGCACGCTGGCCGAGCGCGATCCGCAGGCACTGATCGTGTGGACCCCGCCGGAGCAGGCGATGCTCGCCGCCAGCGCCGCCCAGCAGGCCAAGTTCAAGGGCTCGCTGTTCTTCGACGCGGCGGCGGCCGGAGACCTCTTCCTCGGCGCGTCGACCCGGTCGACCGAACGGGCCACCCTGATCTTCACCCAGACCATGGTGATCGACGACGTCATCGCCACCACCCCCGCCAAGGCGGCCCGCCGCCAGTGGTTCCAGGACTACACGGCACGGTTCGGCGGCTACAACGGCTTCTCGTCGTTCGCCGCGGACGCGGTGCAGCTCATCGCCGACGCCGAGCTGCGGGCCGGCGGCCAGCCCGGCAAGCCCGGCCGGGACGGCCTGCGCGACGTGCTTGAGACGTCCCAGTTGGACGGCCTGTCGGGCCCGATCCGGATGACCCCGGACAACCACTCCGGGCTGATGCCGCAGGCCCTCACCACCCTGGTCGCCCGGGGTGGCCGCTGGCGGCTCGCCGGCTGACGAGGGTCCGCCGTGACCGGCGCGGGACCGCGCCGGTCACGGCGGACATCCGGTCGGCCGACCGGGCGAACCGGCCGACCGACCGGGCTCACCTGGTCGAGGTGGTCTCCCGGACCCACGGCAGGGCCAGTCGCTCCAGGAAGACGAGCGCCGAGTAGAGCAGGATGCTGACCAGCGCCACCAGCATGATGGCCGCCCACGCGGTGGCGGTGTCGCCGATGCCGGCGTACTGGGTGACGACGTACCCGAGCCCACTCTCCCCGGCCTGGAACTCGCCGATCACCGCGCCGATCGCGGCCAGCGGCATGGCCACCTTCAGGCCGACGAAGATCTGCGGCAGCGCGGCCGGGAACCGCACCTTGCGGAACGCCTGCCACCAGGACGCGTTCCAGGAGCGGACCAGCTCGGCGATGTCCGCCGGGGTGGTGGTCAGGCCGGTCGCGGTGGACAGCACGATCGGGAAGAAGCACAGCAGGAAGACCATGGTCAGGATCGGCTTCTGACCCCAGCCGAGCGCCACCACCAGCAGCGGCCCGAGGGTGATCTTCGGGACCGCGTTGACCGCGACGAGCAACGGGGTGAACATCCGCTCCACCGTCCGCGAGGCGGCCAGCGAGAGCCCCAGCAGGACCCCGGCCACGGCGGAGAGCGCGAAGCCGATCAGGATCTCCAGCAGGGTGCTGCCGGTGTGTTGGAGCATCTTGTCGGGCTTGTCGGTGAACGCCGACAGCACCGAGCCGGGGGTGGGCAGCGCGGCGGGGTGGACCAGCTCCAGCCGGGCGGTGACCCACCACACCGCGAACGCGATCAGCAGGCCCGAGGCGGGCAGCAGAGCGCCGTTGAGTCCGAACCGCACGCCGGCGTTGAGACCGGGTCGCCCGGGTGCGGGTGTGGGGGCGGAAGCGACGGGCCGGGGCGCGACCGCCGGCTCCGGTGACCGGAGGTCGGTCATCTTCTCCTCCTCTTCCACCGGCGCGGTGGCCGGGGGATGGAACGGGGGTACGCCCCGCCGGAGGCCGGCGGGGCGTACCCCCGAGGACGGTCGGACTGGTCAGGCCTTCGGCGCGAGGTCGAAGTCGATGATCTGGTCGGGGGTGAGGTTCTGCTTGAGCGAGCCCGCGCCCTGGAGGATCGCGATGCTCTTGGCGACCCGCCCGCTGTCCAGCGTGCCGATCTGGGTGCCCGAGTTGCTGGACCGGACGTACCCGGCCATGAGCTGGAGCTCCGCGGCGGCGGCGGCCGGGTTGCTGGCGTCGACGTTCTTCTTCAGGATGTCGGCCGCCTCCTGCGGGTTGGTCAGCGCGTACTCCAGGCCCTTCATCAGGGCGGCGGTGAACCGCTTGACCATCTCCGGCTTTTCCTTGGCGATCTTGGTGGAGGTGATCAGCACGTTGCCGTAGAGGTCCTGCATCACGTTGCTGTAGGGCAGCATGACGGCCTTCTTCTTGGTCACCGACTCGATGGTCGGCTGACCGACGACGAACTGGCCGATGCCGTCGACCTGGCCGTTGGCGAGCGTGCCCATCAGGGTCTGCGCGTCGCCGTTGACCCAGGTCACCTTGCTGGCGTCCACACCGGCCAGCCGGGCGTACGTCGGGAAGAGGTTGCGGACCACGGAGCCGGGGGTGTCGGCGAGCTTCTTGCCCTCCAGGTCCTTCGGAGAGGCGATGTTCTTGCCCTCGACGGTCGCGATGCCCGCCATCGTGCGCTGCTGGATGGCGGCCACGGCGATGAAGTCCTTGGCCACGCCGTTGCCGAGCTGGAGCAGACCACCGGTGAGGTCGATGGGGCCGAAGTCGGCCTGGCCGCCGACGATCGTCTGGATCACGGTACCGGTACCCTGGCCGGGCTTGATCTCGACGTCGAAGCCGGCTTCCTTGAAGAAGCCCTTCTCCTTCGCCACCCAGGCGTAGGAGTCACGGCCGAAGTTGCCAAAAGAAGTGAGGTACGTCACTTTCTCCAGCCCCTTGCCGTTGCCACCCTTGGCGCCGGACGAGTCCGAGCCGCCGCTACAC
Organism: Micromonospora sp. MW-13; assembly: GCF_003434305.1. Classification (GTDB taxonomy): domain Bacteria; phylum Actinomycetota; class Actinomycetes; order Mycobacteriales; family Micromonosporaceae; genus Micromonospora. The sequence goes on along the minus strand of NZ_QKKX01000003.1, from coordinate 69,865 downwards.
GCGGACACCAGGGTGAGGGCAGTGGCCAGAGCGGCCGCGGCGACCGTGCGGGTCAGCCTGTTCATCTGTGCACCATGTCCTTTCCGACCAGGGACGATGCGCCTCTGGACGGGTCGTCGAGAGCGACGGCGTCGACAGAGGGGGGAGCCGACGCCACCGTCGTGAGGGGACTTCTCGCCGGCACAGACTACGCAAGGGACCTGCCGGTGTAGCCAGGAGTGTCGGTTGCGGAACGGAAACGAACTGTCGTCCACCCCGGCCCCCCCGAGACGCCCGGCGGCGGGCTACCCTGGCTGCGCTCCTGATCGCTTACTCAGGGAGGACACCGGCGATGATCCGACTGTCCGGGGTGTCTCGTACCTTCGACGGCCGCTCCGGCCGGGTCGAGGCGCTGCGGGGGATCGACCTCGACGTGGCCGAGGGCGAGTTCGTCGCCGTGCTCGGGCGCTCGGGCTGCGGCAAGTCCACTCTACTGCGCATGGTCGCCGGGCTGCTGCCGGTCACCGCCGGGCAGATCACCGTCGGCGGCACGCCGATCACCCGTCCCCGCCGGGACATCGCCATGCTGTTCCAGCGGCCCGCCCTGCTGCCCTGGCGATCGGTGCTGGACAACGTCCTGCTGCCGGTGGAGATCTTCGGCTGGAAGCGGGCCAGGCACCGCGACCGCGCCCGGGAGCTGCTCGAACTCGCCGGGCTGGCCGGGTTCGAGAAGCGCCTGCCGCACGAGCTGTCCGGCGGCATGCAGCAGCGGGTGTCGCTGTGCCGGTCGCTCATCGGCGACCCCCGGGTGATGCTGATGGACGAGCCGTTCTCCGCCCTCGACGCGCTCACCCGCGAGGAGCTCTCCGGCGAGCTCCAGCGGGTGCACATGACCAGCGGCGCCACCATCGTCTTCGTCACCCACTCGATCGACGAGGCGGTGCTGCTCGCCGACCGGGTGGTCGTGCTGAGCCCCCGCCCCGGCCGGATCCGCTCGGTGGTCGAGGTGGACATCCCGCGCCCCCGTACCCTCGGCCGCAACGCCCACCTGGCCGACGTGGCCCGGGTCAGCGCCGAGCTGCACGAACTGCTGATGGAACGGGACGCCCCGACCGGGCCGGCCCCGGTGCCGCTCGATCACGGCACCCACCGGCAAACCCCGGCACAGGCCGGCGCGAAGGAACGCTGACCGTGCGGGTGTCCGTCTTCATCGAGCCGCACCGGGGCGCCAGCTACGACGACCAGCTCCGCTTCGCCCGGACGTTGGAGGCGGGCGGCTTCGAGGGCTTCCTGCGGGCCGACCACTACCAGGCGCTGGGTGCCGACCCCGGGCTGCCCGGCCCCACCGACGCCTGGCTCACCCTCGCCGCGCTGGCCCGGGAGACCACCCGGATCCGGCTCGGCACCCTGGTCACCTCGGCCACCTTCCGGCTGCCCGGGCCGCTCGCGGTGATGGTCGCCCAGGTCGACCAGATGAGCGGCGGCCGGGTGGAGCTGGGCATCGGCGCCGGCTGGTACGAGCGGGAGCACACCTCGTACGGCATCCCGTTCCCCGCCGTCGGGGAGCGCTTCGACCGGCTCGACGAACAGCTCGAAGTGATCACCGGCCTGTGGCGCACCCCGGTCGGCGGGACGTACAGCTTCTTCGGCGACCACTACCGGCTGGTCGACGCGCCCGCCCTGCCCAAGCCGGTGCAGCAGCCCGGCCCCCCGGTGATCATCGGCGGGCGCGGCCCCAAGCGCACCCCGGAACTGGCCGCCCGGTACGCCGACGAGTTCAACATGCCGTTCAAGAGCGTCGCCGAGACGGCCGCCGCGTACGACCGGGTGGTCGAGGCGTGCGACCGCCACGGCCGTACCGGCTCGGGGCGGGCGCCGCTGGTGCTCTCCGCCGGGCTCGTGGTGGCCGTCGGGCGCACCGACGCCGAGGTGCGGCACCGGGCCGCACCGCTGCACGCCAGGAGCGCCCTGCCGCCGGAGGACCCGGTGATCGGCTCCCCCGCCCAGCTCGTCGACCGGATCGGCGAGTTCGCCGCGATCGGGACCGCCCGGGTGCACCTGCGCCTGATCGACCTGGCCGACCTGGACCACCTGGAGCTCATCGCCGCCGAGGTGCTCCCGCAACTCGGGGCGGATCGACGACCGACGTGACCGGCGGGACCGGGCCGGGTGGCCGGCGGCCGACGCCGACGAGCCGGCCGGCGGTCCACCGCTCCCCCGGGGTCGTCCACCTGCCTGCCACTGTCGGAGACACGACGTACCTGGCCCGGCTGGCCGAGCTGAAGTAGCCGCAGGCCGGGCGCGTCGCCGCGCCGCGCTGCGCCAAGGTGGCGATCGGGGGCACCGGGCCGTAACGTGCGCGACATGGCCTTTCGGACGTGGGGCAAGCTGCTGCTCACCGCGCTCGGGGTGAGCGTGCTGGCCGGGGCCGGCCAGCTCGGCGTCGCGTACGGGTTCGGCATCGTCCGGCTCGCCGGCGAGTTCACCGACGCCACCGTCAACCGGTGGCCGGCCCAGTTGGTCTGGGTGAGCTGGTTCGCGGCGGTCGCCGCCGTCGTCGGGGCCGTGGCGACCGAGCGCCTCGCCCGCGCCGAACCCGTCGTGGCCACCACGACGGGTCAGCTCGGGGTGGCCGGCGCAGCGGCGCTGGGCGCGACCGTCGTCACCCCGCTGTGCATGCAGCCGGCCCGCGCCACCGAGCTGACCGGTGTCGACCCGGTCTGGGCCGTCGGCATCTGCGCCGTCCTCGGCGCGGTGGTCGGCGCGGGGGCGGCGCTCGCCGTGCTGCTCCGCCCGCCGCTTGGCTGGAACCTGGCGATGGTGGCCGGCGCGGTGTGGCTGGTCGCCCTGGTCTCGTCCCTGCCGGCCCTGGTCGGCACCGGCCCGATGCCGACCGTACGGCTGGGGGTGTTCGAGCCGGGCTGGCTCGGCTCCGCCGCGGCCCAGCGGCTGGCCATGCTGGTGCTGCCGCTGGTGGCCCTGCTCGCCGGCGCGGCCTCGGGCGCGCTGGCCCGCTGGCGGGGCCACCCACCGCTGATCGGCGGCGCGTCCGGCGCGGCGGGCCCGGTGCTGGTCGCCTTCGCCTACCTGGCCGCCGGCCCGGGGAGTTCCGTCGACCGGTACCAGCTCGCCCCCTACCACGGGGCCCTGATCGCGGTCGCCACCGGCGTGCTCGGCTCCGCCGCCGCCGCCCTGGCCCGCTGGCCGCTCGGTACCCCCGGCCGCGCCGCCGACCAGCCCGCGGCGCCGGACGTGGCCGCCGGCGACCCGGCGATCGAGCCCACGGACATCCTCCGGCCGCTGCCGACCGGCCCGGCCGTGCCCGCTGGCAGCGACGCGGGCGACGCCGACCCCGTCGACCCGCCCGCCTCGGACGCCGCAGCGGCCCGTCGGGTCCCCGTGACCGTCGGCGACCCGCTGCCGGAAGAACGGCCCGGCGGCACCCGGGACCGTGCCGCGACGGGCACGCCGGCCGGGAGCACCCCGGCGCACTGGGAGTGGCCGATGGCCGCCGGGGCCGCCCGCGCGACGCCTGCCACGCAGGCCGCCCCGCCCCACCCCACCGACCCGCACGCCACCGCCGACGCCGCCTTCCCCGCCGACGCCGCGCCCCCCATCGCCCACGACTCCCACCCCACCGGCGTCTCCCCCGTCGCCGACCCCCGCCCCGCCGATGTCCGCCCCGCTGACACCCGCGCCGCTGACGCGTCTCCCGCCACCGACGCCGCCCGCACCGGCGACGAGGACGCGGGAGTTCCGGCCGCCCCGGCGCCCCGGCCGAAGCGGGTCCGCAGTCCGAGGGTCGGCACCGGGCCGGGAGCGCCGGCCGCCGAGACGCCCCCGCCGGCCGACAATCTCGGCCCGGCCGACACCCTCGGCCCGACCGACATTCTCCGCCCGGCCGACACCGAACCGGCCGCCGTGACGGATCGGAGCGCCGCCGACGCTGCGGGCACGAGCCGCCCCGGCACGGGCGTCACCGCCGACGCGACGGGCGAAACCCGACCCGGGCGCCCGCTGGACACGGCAACCACCGCCGACCCGACGGGTCCGGCCGGCTCCGGGAGTGCTCCGGGGACGGATGAGGTCGCGGCCGGTGCCCCGGACCGCTCCGGAACCGCCGCTCCGGCGGCCACCCCGGTCCGGCGGCGAGCCGAGCCCGCGTTCTTCGAGGCACCCTCGTTCGACGACGTGGTGCAGCCCGCCCCGCCGGAGCCGACCCGGACGAACGACGGCCCGCGCGACCCGTCGCCCCCGGCCGCGCCGGAGAGCCGGCCGGACCCCGTCGACCCCGACCCGCGCCCCCGGCCTCGGCGGCCCCTTCCCGACCTGGGGCAGGTGACGAGCTGGGACGCGTTCGGCAACGCCGTCCGGCGGGCGGGTCCCACGGCGACCGGCGACCGTGGCGGGGCCGGGCCGCAGCCCCCGGACCCCCGGCCGGCCGAGCCCGGACCGAGCGAGCTGGGCCGAGACGGCGGCGGTGGCCGGGACAGCAGCGGACAGACCGCCCACCCCGGACCAGTCGACAGCGGCCGGACCAGCCCCGGACCGGACGAGTCCGGGTCGGTCGACGCCGGGCCGGCCAGCAGCGGGCCGGGCAGTGGTGGGCCGGCCAGCAGCGGGCCGGGCAGCGGCGGACCGGGCAGCGGCGGACCGGGCAGCGGCGGACCGGGCAGCGGCGGACCGGGCAGCGGCGGACCGGGGAACGCGAGCACGGCGGCTGGTGACGCGCCCGAGGATCCGGCTACCACCCGGTCCCGCCTCCGGCGTGCCCTGTTCCGGCGCAACCGGGCCCGGACCGCCGGCGAAGCGGCGCCCACAACCGAGCGGGACGACCGCCGGGAAGCACAGCCGCTGCCGGCACAGGACGAGGAATACGTCGACTGGGTCGCCGGCCTGGCCCGCCCCGTGCCGGACCCGGCCGGCGGGCCGGAGGGCAGCCAGCGGTCGCTGCGTTCCTCCGGCCGCCACCACCGGGACTGACGGCGAGGGCCGACGACGGACGGCCGGCGTGCCGGGTCTCGCCACAGGTCCCGGCACGCCGCCGACCCCGAAGCCGCCGACTCGGGGCTCGCCCACCGACCCCGGCACGCCGCCGACCCGGGGTCTCGCCCACCGGCCCCGGCACGCCGCCGGACCGCCCAGCCGCCTCGACCCGACGTCCTCCCGGGCGGGTCAGGCCAGCGGCAGGTAGACCCGACCGCCGGAGGCGACGAACTGCTCGGACTTGTCCCTCATGCCGCGCGCCGCGTACTCCTTCAGCTCCTGGGTGATCTTCATTGAGCAGAACTTCGGGCCGCACATCGAGCAGAAGTGCGCGGTCTTCGCCGGCTCGGCCGGCAGCGTCGCGTCGTGGTACGACCGCGCGGTCTCCGGGTCCAGCGAGAGGTTGAACTGATCGGACCAGCGGAACTCGAACCGCGCCTTCGACAGCGCGTCGTCCCAGGCCTGCGCCCCGGGATGACCCTTGGCCAGGTCCGCCGCGTGCGCCGCGATCTTGTACGCGATCACGCCCGCCTTCACGTCGTCCCGGTCCGGCAGTCCGAGGTGCTCCTTCGGGGTCACGTAGCAGAGCATGGCGGTGCCGTACATGCCGATCATCGCCGCGCCGATCGCCGAGGTGATGTGGTCGTACGCGGGCGCGATGTCCGTGGTCAGCGGGCCGAGGGTGTAGAACGGGGCCTCGTGGCACCACTCCTGCTGGAGGTCCACGTTCTCCTTGATCTTGTGCATCGGCACGTGCCCGGGGCCCTCGATCATCACCTGGACGTCGTGCTCCCAGGCCACCTTCGTCAGCTCGCCGAGGGTGCGCAGCTCGGCGAACTGGGCCTCGTCGTTGGCGTCCGCGATGGACCCCGGTCGCAGCCCGTCGCCGAGCGAGAACGTCACGTCGTACCTGGCGAGCAACGCGCACAGCTCGGCGAAGTTGGTGTACAGGAAGTTCTCCTCGTGGTGCGCCAGGCACCAGGCGGCCATGATCGAGCCGCCCCGGGAGACGATCCCGGTCACCCGGTCCACGGCCAGCGGCACGTACGGCAGCAGCACCCCGGCGTGCACGGTCATGTAGTCCACGCCCTGCTCGGCCTGCTCGACCACCGTCTCCCGGAAGACCTCCCAGCTCAGCTTGACCGGGTCCCCACCGACCTTCTCCAGGGCCTGGTAGATCGGCACCGTCCCGATCGGCACCGGCGAGTTGCGCACGATCGCCTCACGGGTCTCGTGGATCCGGCTGCCGGTGGACAGGTCCATCACGGTGTCCGCGCCCCAGCGGGTGGCCCAGGTCAGCTTCTCCACCTCCTCGGCGACCGAGGAGGTCACCGCCGAGGTGCCGATGTTGGCGTTCACCTTCACCAGGAACGCCCTGCCGATGATCGCCGGCTCGCACTCCGGGTGGTTGACGTTGAGCGGCAGCACCGCCCGGCCCGCCGCGATCTCGTCCCGCACCAGCTCCGGGGCCACGTTCTCCCGGATCGCCACGAACTCCATCTCCGGGGTGACGAGGCCGGCCCGGGCGTACGCGAGCTGCGTCGGCCGCTTGCCGTCCGCGCCCGCCAGCGGGGTCCCGGCGCCCCGGACCGGCGCGACGTCCCCCCGCTCGGCGATCCACGGCCCGCGCAGCGGCGGCAGCCCCACCTCCGGGTCCGAGCCGGGGCCCGAGGTGTCGTAGAGCCGGACCGGCGGGTTGTCCCCGGTCAGCTCGACCTCGGCGAACGGCACCCGGACGTCCGGCCGGTCCCCCTCGACGTAGACCTTGCGTCGTGCCTGCATGACAGCCTCCCTGGTGATCATCCGGACCAGCCGAAGTGGTCCAGCGGGCCATGTCCCGCGCCCAGTTCCCAGTCCCGCGCGCCGGTCAGCGCGCGGGTGACGTACCTCTTGGCGGCCACGACGGCCACCGGCACCGGATCGCCCAGCGCCAGCCGGACGGCGATCGCCGCCGAGAACGTGCAGCCCGTGCCGTGGCTGTGCCGGGTCGGCACCCGGGGCGCGCGCAGCAGGACGGTCGCCCCGCCCCCGTGCAGCACGTCGACCGCTTCGCCACCGGTGACCGTGTCGCCGCCGGTGATCACCACGTGCGCCGGGCCGCCGGCGACGAGCGCCCGGGCGGCGGCGACCACCTCCTCGGCCGTGGTCACCGGGCGTCCGGTGAGGGCCGCGGCCTCCGCGCGGTTCGGCGTCGCCACCTCCGCGTACGGCAGCAGCCGCTCGACCGCCCCGATCACGCCGAGCCGGTGCCCGCTGGTGGCGGCCAGCACCGGGTCGATGACGAGGTGCGGCAGCCGGCCCGCCCGTGCCGCCCCGGCGACCGCGTCGGCGACGGCCGGGGTGCCGAGCATCCCGATCTTCACCGCCCGGACGCGGAAGTCGCCGAGCACGCTGTCGAGCTGCTCGGTGACCGTGCGCGGCGGCAACGGCAGGACGGCGTCCACGCCCCGGGTGTTCTGCGCGGTGACGGCGGTGAGCACGCTGGTGCCGTACGCGCCGAGGGCCGCGAAGACCTTGAGGTCGGCCTGGATGCCGGCACCCCCGCCGGAGTCGGAGCCGGCGATGGTCAGCACGGTCGTCGGCGTCACGCCGGTCACCTGCGCTTCCCGGCGCCAGCCGTCGGGGGCTGCGGCCGACCGCGCCCACTCGGGGCGGTCAGGCCCGATCCCTCCGTGGGCCCGGTCGGCCGCAGCCCCGTTCGAGAGACCTCTTCGCGGTCGTGCCGGGTTCGCGGCGGCTCGAAGGGGATGGTCAGCGCGGCGGCTGCCCCGCCGGGGTCGCCGGCCCGCATGATCGCGCCGAGGACCGCCACCCCGACGGCACCCGCCTCGACGCAGGCGCGGACCTGGCCCGGGGTCTCGATGCCGCCGAGGGCGAGGACCGGCACGGGGCTGAGCCGGATCAGCTCGCCCAGCCGGGCGGGGCGCAGCGGTGGGCCGTACCCCGGCTTCGACCTGCTCGGATACACGGGCGAGACGGTGACGTAGTCCTCCGTGGTCAGTCTCGCCAGCTCGGCCGCGTCGTGGCAGGAGCGGCCGACGAGGCCGAGGCGCGGCGGCGGGTACGGGCCGGCGGCCGGCAGGTGGGCGGCGTCCCCGCCGAGGGGGTCGGGGCCGGCGACGACCAGGGTGCCGCCCGCCTCGGCGAGGATCGGGCGCAGGTCGGCGGCGAGGGCGGCCCGCTCGGCGCGGGGCAGGTCCTTCTCCCGCAGCACCACCCACCGCGCTCCCCCGGCCACGGCAGCGCCCACGACGTCGACCAGTCCCCGCCGCGCCTGCCACCGATCGGTGAGCACGACAACGCCCGACGGAACCTGGACGATCCTGGTAGGAGGCGGTCCCGCCGGGGGCCGGTTGCCACCACGATCGGCGGAAGCGATGCGGGTCACAGGTCCGGCCTTCCCTCGTCCGGGGTGGAGGCCAGGGCGTGGAAGCGGCGGGGGATGCGGCCCGCACCGGCGGCGAGGCGGCCGGCGCGGACCGCGTACCGCATGGCGGTCGCCATCGCCACCGGATCGGCGGCCCGGGTCACGGCGCTGGCCAGCAGCACCGCGTCGCAGCCCAGCTCCATGGCCAGCGCCGCGTCGGAGGCGGTGCCGATCCCGGCGTCGAGGATCACCGGCACGTCGACGCCCTGCCGGATCAGCCGGATGTGGTGCGGGTTGTTGACGCCCATGCCGGAGCCGATCGGCGCGCCTGCCGGCATCACCGCGGCGCAGCCGACGTCGGCCAGCCGCCGGGCCAGGATCGGGTCGTCCGACGTGTACGGCAGCACGGTGAACCCGTCGGCGACCAGCGCCTCGGCGGCGCGCAGCAGCTCCACCCCGTCGGGCAGCAGGGTGCGCTCGTCGCCGATCACCTCCAGCTTCACCCAGTCGGTGCCGAACGCCTCGCGGGCCAGGTGGGCGACCCTGACCGCCTCGCCGGCCGTGTGGCAGCCGGCCGTGTTCGGCAGCAGCTTCACCCCGCACCGCTCCAGCAGGTCGAGTAGCCCGCCGGCGCTGCCCGGGGCGGTGTCGACGCGGCGCAGGGCGAGCGTGACCAGCTCGGTGCCGGAGGCCCGGATCGCCTGCTCCAGCGCGTGCAGGCTGGCCGCGCCGCCGGTGCCGAGGATCAGCCGCGACCCGAACGTCTCGCCGCCCAGGACGAGGGACGCCGGCTCGGGGGCGGCCCGGTCGGGGTACGCCGGTGCGACGGGCATCCCGCTCACCCGCCCTGGGCGGCGCTGAGCACCTCGACCCGGTCGCCGTCGCGCAGCGCGGTCGCCGGCCAGCCGGCGCGCGGCACCACCTCGCCGTTGACGGCGACGGCGAGGCCGCCGCGCTGCTCGGTGACCAGGCCGACCAGGTCCGCCACGGTCGCACCGGGGGGCAGCGTCCGCCCGGCGCCGTTCACCGTCAGTTCCATGTGCGTGCTCCTCCTCGAAGGCGACCCGGCCGCGGTCGGTCGCGCGGGCCGTGGTCGGTGGGGCCGGGCATGGCCGGTCGCGCCAGGACGTGGCCGGTCGCGCCGTGATCAGCCGTGCCGGCGGTGGCCGGCGAACCGCTCGGGGGTGAAGGGGGCGAGCAGCGGGTCCGCCTCCCCGGTGACGACCAGCTCGGCGACGAGGTCGGCGGTGACCGGGGTGAGCACGATGCCGTGCCGGTGGTGCCCGGTGGCGGCGAGCACCCCGGGCCGGCCGGGCAGCGGCCCGATGATCGGCGCATTGTCCGGGGTGCCGGGCCGCAGCCCGGCGGACGCCTCCGCCAGGTCGTACTCGGCCAGCTCGGGAACCAGGTCGACGGCGGCGCGCAGCAGCCGCAGCACCGCCCCGGCGGTGACCCCGGTGTCGGCGCGCTCCTCGACGGTCGCGCCGACCACCACCTCACCGCCGTCCCGGGGCACCAGGTAGACGGATTCGCCGTCGGCGTACCCCCGGATCACGTGCCCGAAGCCCGGCGGGCCGCCGCCGGGCGCGCGGAGCCGCAGGATCTGCCCCTTAACCGGCCGGACCGGCAGCCCGGTGAGGGCGGCGGCGCCGCAGCCGGCGGCGACGACGGTCACCCGGGCGTCCAGGTCGGACAGCTCCCGCACCGGGCCGGCGACCAGGGTCGCGCCGGCCCGCTCGGCGGCGACCCGCAACGCGGCGACCAGCCGCCGGGGGTCGACCTGGTGGTCGCCGGGGGCGACCGCGCCGCCGCGGACCCGCGGGGCGAGCGCCGGCTCGCGGTCGCGCAGCTCCGAGGGGCGCAGCGGGGTGATCGGCAGCCCCAACCCCCGCTGGTACGACCACAACCGCCGCGCCTCGGCCAGGTCGTCGCTGGTCAACCCGACGACGAGGGTGCCCTCGGTGCGGTACCCGAACCCGGTCCCGGCGGCCTCGGCCAGCTCGGCGGCGAACCCGGGCCAGCGGGCGGCGGAGGCGGCGAGCAGCCCGGTCAGCTCGTGCTCGCCGAAGTACGCCTCGGCGACCGGCGACAGCATCCCGGCCGCGACGTGCGACGCGCCCGACCCGGGTGCCGGGTCGTGCACCACGACCCGCAGCCCGCGCGCCGCACACCGCCAGGCGACCGCCAGCCCGACCGGCCCGGCACCCACCACCGCCACGTCGGCGGTCCCCTGCCCGGTGGCCGTCAGCACGTCAGCGCCCCGAGCAGCTCGGCGGTGGCCCGGCCCGGGTCGGCGGCGGCGGAGAGCGCCCCGACCACCGCCACCCCGTACGCCCCGGCGGCGCGCAGCGCCGGGACCGTCGCGGCGGTCACCCCGCCGATGGCGATCACCGGCACGGCCACGGCGGTGGCGACCGCACGCACCCCGGCGGGCCCGATCGGGTCCGGCAGGCCGGTCTTGGTGTCGGTGGCGTGGCACGGGCCGACGCCCAGGTAGCTGGCCCCGGCGGCCACCGCGTCGGCGGCGGTGCCCGGGGACCGGGCGGTCGCGCCGAGCGTCGCGGCCGGGCCGAGGAGCCGGCGGGCCGCCGCCACGGGCAGGTCGTCCGCGCCGACGTGCCCACCGGCCGCGCCGACCGCGAGCGCCACGTGCAGCCGGTCGTTGACCAGGCACGTCGCCCCGTACGGCGCGCACGCGGCGACCACCCGGCGGGCCAGGTCGTACGCCGCGCGGTCGGTGGTGTCGTCGGTGACGCGGACCTGGACGACCAGCTCGGCGCGGGCCACCGCGAGGGCGGCGCGCAGCACGGCGAGCGGGTCCCGGCCCGGCCGGGTGTCGGTGATCAGATGCAGTCGCCCGAGGGACGGCACGGCAACTCTCCTCCCTGCGCCGGCATTACCCGGATCAGGTTCGACGGTCGGGGGCTCTCAGCCCCCCTCTCAGCCCGGTACACCGGGCTCCCGTGGGTTACTTGCGTGTCACCGTACGACGGATCGGCTGCTCCGCCAAGGGGGTGGACCAGTGGGCTGGACCACGAGCCGCCCGCAGCCCGCCCGGTTTCCCCCTTTCCTCCATCGTCGACGGAAAAGAGAACCGTCGATATCGAATCGTTACACGCCCACGCCTTGCCCGAAACCGATCCAGCGGCGCTAATTTGTTCAACCAATCGACATAATTTCGGCGGGGCCCGGCGTGGCCTCCGTCGACCGGACGACGCGGGCCCCGGCGTGGCCTCCGTCGGTCCCGACACGGTGCGCGGCCTCGGCGTGGCCCGCACCGGTACGACAGGCAGCCGGCACCGTCGTGGCCGGCACCGATCCGACCGGGGACGGTCTGCGGCGAGCGTCCCCAGGCACACCGCTGTCCAGCACGGACAAAGGAGCATGGAGTGTCCCGATTCCGCCGCCGCCGCTTACCCCGCGGCCCTCTCACCGCCACCCTCCTCACGCTGTCCCTCGTCGCCGGCGGCCTGGTCGCCGGCACCGCCGCCCAGGCCGCCCCGGCGACCTCGGCCCGGCCGGCGCAGGCCGCCCCGGCACCGGCGGCGCAGGCGCGGGCCGCCGCGGCCGACCCGTTCGCGGTGCTGGTCTTCTCCAGGACCGCCGGCTTCCGGCACGATTCCATCCCGGCCGGCCTCGCGGCCATCCAGAAGCTCGGCGCCGACAACGGGTTCACCGTCGACGCCAGCGAGGACGGGGCCGCCTTCACCGACGAGAACCTGGCGAAGTACCGGGCGGTCATCTGGCTGTCGACCACCGGGGACGTCCTCGACGCCGACCAGCAGGCCGCGTTCGAGCGCTACATCCAGGGCGGGGGCGGGTACGTCGGCATCCACGCCGCCTCGGACACCGAGTACAGCTGGTCCTGGTACGGCGACCTGGTCGGCGCGTACTTCGCCAGCCACCCGGCCAACCAGCAGGCCACCGTCAAGGTGGAGGACCACGCGCACCCGTCCACCGCCGCGCTGCCGGGCCGCTGGTCCCGGTTCGACGAGTGGTACAACTTCCGGTCCAACCCGCGCGGCGACGTGCACGTGCTGGCCAGCCTGGACGAGACGAGCTACAGCCCCGGGGCCGGCGCGATGGGCGCCGACCACCCGACCGCCTGGTGCCAGGACTTCGACGGCGGCCGGGCCTGGTACACCGGCGGCGGGCACACCCAGGAGTCGTACTCCGACCCGGAGTTCCTGACCCACCTGCTCGGCGGCATCCGCACCGCGGCCGGCGTCGAACGGGCCGACTGTGGCGCGTCGAAGACGTCGAGCTTCGAGAAGGTCACGCTGGACAGCAACACCAGCAACCCGATGGAGCTGGACGTCGCGCCGGACGGCCGGGTGTTCTACGTCGAGCGCGACGGCCGGGTGCAGATCGTCAAGCCGGACAGCGGAAACACGGTCACCGCGCTGCGGCTGGACGTCTTCACCGGCAATGAGGACGGCCTGATCGGGCTCCGCCTCGACCCGGACTTCGCCACCAACAACTGGGTGTACCTGTACTACGCCCCGAACGGCGGCGGCCCGCGCAACCACCTGTCCCGGTTCACCGTCACCGGGGACACCATCGACAAGGCCAGCGAGAAGGTCGTCCTCCAGGTCGCCACCCAGCGCAACACCTGCTGCCACGCCGGCGGCAGCATGACCTTCGACTCCGCCGGCAACCTGTACCTGGCCACCGGCGACAACACCAACCCGTTCGAGTCGGACGCGTTCACCCCGATCGACGAGCGGGCCGGCCGGCAGGACTACGACGCGCAGCGCAGCTCCGGCAACACCAACGACCTGCGCGGCAAGGTGATCCGGATCCACCCCGAGGACGACGGCACGTACACCGTGCCGGCGGGGAACCTGTTCGCGCCGGGCACCGCGAAGACCCGGCCGGAGATCTTCGCGATGGGCTTCCGCAACCCGTTCCGGATCGGCGTCGACCCGGCCACCGACACCCTCTACGTCGGCGACTACGGGCCGGACGCCGGCGCGGCGAACCCGAACCGGGGCCCCGAGGGCACGGTCGAGTGGAACATCGTCGACCGGCCGGGCAACTACGGCTGGCCGTACTGCACCGGGGCGAACTACGCGTACAACGACTACCAGTTCCCGTCGGGGCCGAGCGGGGCGAAGTTCGACTGCGCCGCGCCGGTGAACGACTCCCCCAACAACACCGGCCTGACCACCCTGCCCCCGGCCATCGCGGCCACGGTCGACTACGACTACTCCGGCAACCCGCGCTTCCCCGAGATCGGCGGCGGCGGCGCCCCGATGGCCGGCCCGGCCTACCGGTACGACGCCGACAACCCGTCGAAGACCAAGTGGCCGGCCTACTACGACGGCAAGGCGCTGTTCGGCGAGTGGAACCAGTCGAAGATGTACACGATGCAGGTCGGCGCGGACGGCAGGACGCTGGTCGACATCAACCAGTTGCTGACCGGGATGAGCCTGATCCGCCCGATGGACTTCGAGTTCGGGCCGGACGGCGCGCTGTACCTGATCGAGTGGGGCACCGGCTTCGGCGGCAACAACGACGACTCCGGGGTCTACCGGATCGACTACGTCGCCGGTGACCGGGCCCCGATCGTCGAGGCCAGCGCCGACCCGACCTCCGGGCCCGCGCCGCTGACCGTGCGGTTCTCCAGCGCCGGCTCCCGCGACCCGGACGGCGGCGCGCTCACCTACGCCTGGGCGTTCGGCGACGGGCAGACCTCCACCGAGGCCAACCCCACCCACACGTACGCCGAGGCCGGCGACTACACGGCGCAGCTCACCGTCACCAACCCCGCCGGCCGCACCGCCGTGGCGAACGTGCCGGTCACGGTCGGCAACACCGCCCCGACGGTGACCATCGAGTTCCCGCCCAACGGCGGCTTCTTCGACTGGGGCGACCAGGTCCGGTACACGATCAAGGTGACCGACCCGGAGGACGGCACTATCGACTGCGACCGGGTCCGGCTCCAGGTGCTGCTCGGCCACGACGAGCACGCGCACCCGCTGGAGCAGCACACCGGCTGCTCGGGCACCGTGCAGACGTCGCTGGCCTCCGGGCACGGCGCGGAGGCGAACGTCTTCGCGGTCTTCGAGGCGACGTACACCGACGACGGCGGGGTTGGCGGGGCCGGCCCGCTGACCGGCCGGGCCATCGAACAGTTGCAGCCCAAGCGCAAGCAGGCCGAGTACTTCACCGCCACCGGCCGGGCCCCCGGCGGCACCGGCGGCGGCGACCCGGGCGTGCAGAAGGAGGCCACCTCCGACCCGGCCGGCGGCGGCCAGAACATCGGCTTCATCGAGGACGGCGACTGGTGGTCGCTGGCCCCGGCCAGCCTGGCCGGCGTCGACTCGATCCGGTTCCGGGTGGCCTCGGCGACCCAGGGCGGGCGGATCGACGTGCACGCCAGCGCCGTCGACGGACCGCTGGTCGCGTCCGTCGCCGTGCCCGGCACCGGCGGCTGGCAGCAGTTCGTCGACGTGACCGCCCCGGTCACCGGCGCGGGTGCGGGCGCGGGCGCGCTCTACTTCGTCGCCAAGGACCCGGCCGGCGGGGCCGGCTCGGTGTTCAACGTCAACTGGATGGACTTCCTCGGCCGGGGCGTGACGGAGAACGCGCCGCCGCAGGTCACGGCCACGGCGACGCCGGCCACCGGCACCGCGCCGGTCACCGTCTCCTTCGACGGCACGGCCACCGACGCCGAGGGCGACACCCCGCTGACGTACGCCTGGGACTTCGGCGACGGCCAGACGGCGACCACCCTGGACGCCACCCACACGTACACCGTGCCGGGCACCTTCACCGCCACCCTGACGGTGACCGACGCCCGGGGCGCGAAGTCGTACGCGAACGTCCCGGTCCGGGTCGACGCGCCGAACACGTCCTGCTTCGGGGCGCGCTCGGACGACTTCCTCGGCACCAGCCTGGACAAGGCCCGCTGGACCGTGGTCCGGGAGAACCAGCTCTATTCCGTCTCCGGTGGGTCGCTGCGGCTGCCCACCTCCTCCGGCGACCTGTACGGCGCTCGCAACGACGCCACCAACCTGGTCCTCCAGCCCGCCCCGAGTGGCGCCTGGCAGGCCACCACGAAGATCACCCTGCCCACCACGGCCGACTACCAGCAGGCCGGCCTGCTGGTCTACGGCAACGACGACAACTACGCCAAGCTGGACCTGCTGCACGGCGGCACCCGCAAGGTGGAATTCATCCGGGAGACCGCCGGCTCGCCCCGCAACGAGGCGGCCGACAGCGCCGCCGCCCCGGCCGGCGACAGCGTCTACCTGCGACTGAGCAGCGACGGGACGAACCTGACGGCGGCGTTCTCAGCCGACGGGGCGACCTTCACCCCGGTCGGCCGGGCCGCCGCGCTCGCCGGCATCGACAACCCGCGGATCGGGTTGTTCGCGGTCAACGGCGGCACGAGCGCCCCGGTGGTGGACGCGGCGTTCGACTGGTTCCAGCTCTCGCCGGACGCCCCGGCCGGGCCGGTCGAGGCGTCCGACGAGTTCACCGGCAGCACCCTGGACAAGTGCCGGTGGAACGCGGTGCTGCGGGAGGATCCGGCCGCGTACCGGGTGACCGGCGGCGCGCTGCGCATCGACGTGCCGTCCGGCGACATCTACGGCGCCGCCAACACCGGGCCGACGAACTTCGTCCTCCAGACCGCGCCCTCGGGTGACTGGACCCTGGAGACGAAGGTCGACGGCAGCCTGCTGGCCGAGCAGTACCAGCAGGCCGGGCTGATCGTCCACGCCGACGACGACAACTACGTCAAGCTCGACTTCATCGTGGACAACCAGGCCGGTCAGCCGGTGACCCGGCGGATCGAGTTCCGCAGCGAGGTCGGCGCGGCCGTGCAGAACCCGCAGCCCCAGGTCAGCGACCTGACCTCGGCGGTGTGGCACCTGCGGCTGGCCCGCACCGGGAACACCTTCACCGCGTCGTACTCGGCAGACGGGCAGGACTGGCAGACGCTGGAGGCGTTGACCAACACCGCCGTCGGGTCCACCCCGAAGGTGGGCCTGTTCACCCTCGGCGCCAACGCGGCCACCCCGAAGACCGCGTCGTTCGAGTACTTCCGGCTCGGCACCGAGGCGGTCGACACGACCGCTCCGGTGACGACGGCCACGGTCTCCGGCACCCCGACCGAGGGCTGGCACACCGGGCCGGTCACGGTCACCCTGGCGGCGGCCGACGAGGCCGGCGGCAGCGGGGTGGCGGGCACCGAGTACCAGCTCGACGGGGCCACCACGTGGACCGCGTACGCCGGGCCGGTGCAGATCACCGGGGACGGCGCGCACGAGCTGCGGTTCCGCTCGACCGACGGGGCCGGCAACGTGGAGGAGACCAGGAAGGTCGCCGTGCGGATCGACGCCACCGCGCCGGTCAGCTCGGCGGCGTTCGCCCCGGCCAACGACGACGGCTGGCACGCCGGCACCGTCCCGGTGGTGCTCGCCTCCACCGACGCCGGTTCCGGGGTCGAGCAGCTGGAGTGGGCGCTCGACGGGGGCGCCTGGACGCCGTACACCGGGCCGGTCGAGGTAACCGGTGACGGCACGCACGAGCTGCTCTACCGGGCCACCGACACCGCCGGCAACGCCGAGACGCTGAAGTCGGCGGTGGTGAAGATCGACGGCAGCAAGCCGACGCTGCTGGTGTCCGGGATCGCCGACGGGCAGCTCTACGGCGACAGCCAGGACGTCCGGATCTCCTGGCAGGCGGTCGACCCGACCTCCGGCATCAAGGCGACGACCGGCGTGCTGGACGGCCGGGCGTACGCCGGCGGCACCCTCCAGGCCCTGTACGAGCTGCCGCTCGGGCTGCACGAGCTGACCGTGACCGCGACCGACAAGGCGGGCAACTCCACCACCTCGACGGTCCGGTTCTTCGTCACCACCTCGTTCCGGGACATGCAGAACCTGCTGGACCGGTTCAAGGCGACCGGGCGGCTCTCGACCAAGGCGCACCGGCAGTTGTCCAACAAGCTGGACGCGGTCCGGGCCTCCGAGGCGGCGGGCAACGACAAGCGGGCGGTGCAGCAGCTGACCGCCTTCCGGGCGTTGGCCGCCGACACCACCCTGGTGACCGAGGCCGACGTCCGGGACGTGCTGGTCCGCGACGCCGACGCCATGATCGTCCGGCTCGGCGGTGCGGCCAGCGGGGCCGGACTGAAGGCCAACGACGGCAAGCCGGTCAAGGGCGCCGGCCGGCTCGGTGACGATCCCACCCGGATCGCCCCCGGCCGCTCACTCTGAACAACCGGGGTCCGGTCCCGCCGTCCCTGGTGACGGCGGGGCCGGGCCCCACCCGACGATCCGAGCGGAGCACGTACCGATGCGTACCTGGAAGTTCCTCGCCGCCGCGCTCGTCGCGGCGGCCCTGGTGGCGCTGCCGACCGCCCCGGCCGCGGCGCACAGCGGGAAGCTCAAGCTGACGGTGGCCGGGGACGGGGCCGGCGGGGTCACCGTGCAGGCCACGCACGCCGACGGCCACCGGCTGGACCAGCCCGTGCGGCTGACCCTGACCGCCACCGGGGCCGGCGGCCGGACGGCCGGGCCGGTGCAACTCGAACCGGCCGGGGAGGGGCAGGGCTTCTACGCCAGCGGCCCGCTGCTCTCGCCCGGCCGCTGGCGGGTGACGGTCAGCGCGCCGGACCCGTACCGGGCCACCGCGAGCGCCACGGTGCAGGCCCGGGCCGCCCAGTCCCCGCCCCCGCCGCCCTCGGCCCGACCCGTCGCCGTGCAGGCCGGACCGGCCGGGCGGACGGAACAGCCGGGGGCCGGGTGGTGGCCGCTCGCGGCCGGCGGGCTCGGCGTCGTCGCGCTGCTGGCGGCGGTGCCGCTGGTACTCGTCCGACGCCGCCGGTCCGCCCCCTGACGAAATGACGCCGCCGGCCGCAGCAGCAGGGCGCGCCCGCCCCGGCGGGTGCGCCCTGCTGCCCGAGCGGGGCGGCCCGGGGGCGGGTCCCGTGCGGCCGGCTCAGCGGATGGCGTCGAGCACGTCGAGGTCGTCGTCGGTCGGCTGCCAGGTGCCAGCCTCCGCGTTGGCCCGCACCTGCTCCGGCGTGGTGGCTCCGGCGATCACCGAGGTCACCGCCGGCCGGGCGGCCAGGCCGCCGATGGCCACCTGGAGCAGGGACAGCCCCCGCTCGGCGGCGTACGCCTCCAGCGCCTCGATGACGTCCCACCGCGCGCCGGCCAGGCGCTCGGCGTACCTCCCGCCGCCGGCGAGCCGGCTGCCGGCGGGTGCCGCCTCGCCGCGCTTGTACTTGCCGGTGAGCAGCCCGTTGGCCAGCGGGAAGAACGGCAGCATGCCCAGGCCGAACCGCTCGCAGGCTCCGATGACCTCGGCCTCGACGCCCCGCTCCAGCAGGGAGTAGTGGTTCTGCGCGCTGATGAACCGGGCCCGCCCGTTGGACGAGGCGACCCAGTCGGCGTCGGCGATCTGCCAGCCGGTGAAGTTGGAGTTGCCGAGGTAGCGCACCTTGCCGGCGCGGACCAGGTCGTCCAGGGCGGCGAGGGTCTCGTCGATCGGGGTGCCCGGGTCCGGCTCGTGCATCTGGTACAGGTCGATGTGGTCGGTGCCGAGCCGGCGCAGCGACGCCTCCACCGCCCGGGCGATGTAGCGCCGGGCGCCCCGGGCGCCGTGGTCGGGGCCGTTGCGTCCCTGCATGTCCATGCCGAACTTGGTGGCCACCACCACGTCGTCCCGGCGGCCCTTGAGCACCTGGCCGAGCAGCTCCTCGGAGCCGCCCGGCTCGGCGCCGTAGATGTCGGCGGTGTCGAAGAGGTTGATGCCGGCGTCGAGGGCGGCGTCGACCACCGCCCGGGTGCCGTCGAGGTCCAGCTTGCGGCCGAAGTTGTTGCAGCCGACGCCGACCACGGACACCACGAGCCCGGAGTCGCCCAGCCGCCGGTAGGTCATCTCAGTCACGAGATCCACCCTATGCCCGCCCCGGCGCGGCCACCGGTCGGACGACCCGCGGCGCCAGCGCCGCCCACCCGCGCCGGCAACGGTCGCTCAGCCGGGCGCCGCCGCGAGACGGCGCGCGGTCCGGACGACCGCCGCCGGCACCCGCCCCGGCGGATCAGCCGGACGACCCCGGGCACGACCCGCCCAGTGGCGGATCAGCCGAGCGCCTCCGCGACCAGCCGGCGCGCGTCGGCGACGGTGGCGGCCAGCTCGGCCGGGGTGCGGCCGACCACGCCGAGCAGCCCCTGCGCCCGGCGGGCGAAGTCCACCGGAGCGTCCGGCAGCCGACCGGCCGAGGCAATCATGCCCTTCTCGTTCACCAGCCACCGCCCGGCCCGGCCGTGCAGCGCCTGGACGACCACCCCGACCGCCCGGAACAGGCAGCCGACCACGTAGCCGGCGTCCCCCGCCGCCGCGCCCTTGCCGGCGGCGTCGAGCAGGAACCCGGCCTCCCAACCGCCGGCCAGCAGGGCGGCGGCCAGCGCCGGCGGGTAGCACCCGGTCTCCGCCCGCAGCGCGGTCAGCTCCCCGGTCAGGTCGCCGAGCACCCGGCACAGCGCCACCTCGCCGGCGTAGGCGTGCGAGTAGAAGCCCAGCGGGTGCCCGGCCTGCACCCCGACGGTGTACCGACCGGCCCGGCAGTCGGCCCAGACCCGGCCCACCCGGTCGAGGTCGCGGTAGATCCAGTCCACCGCCACCCCGCCGACACGCAGCCAGCCGCCGCCGTCCACCCAGGGCCCCCAGCCGCCCGGCCCGGTCAGTTCCACCTCCTCGTCGGCCACCGAGGCGGCGACGGCGCGCAGCGCCGGCACGTCCAGGCCACCCCGGTAGTAGAGGCCCACGTCCCAGTCGGAGTCGGGCCGGTGGTCGCCCCGGGCCCGGCTGCCGCCGAGCGCCACCGCGACCACCCCGTCCACCGCGCAGAGCCGGTCGACCAGCTCGTCGCCGGTCACCTGACGTCCCAGACCGGCTCCGGCGTCTCCACCACCTCGCCGTCGCCCCGGAACAGCACGAACCGGTCGAAGGACCGGGTGAACCAGCGGTCGTGGGTCACCGCGACCACCGTCCCGGCGAACGCGGTCAGGCCCGTCTCCAGCGCCTCCGCGCTGGCCAGGTCCAGGTTGTCGGTGGGCTCGTCGAGCAGCAGCAGCGTCGCCCCGGACAGCTCCAGCAGCAGCACCAGGAAGCGGGCCTGCTGGCCGCCGGAGAGGGTGCCGAACCGCTGGTCGCCCTGCCCGGCCAGCTCGTACCGGCTCAGCGCCGCCATCGCCGCGTGCCGGTCCATCCCGGCCCGGTGCTCGTCGCCGCGCCAGAGGATGTCGACGAGCGTGCGGTCCACCAGCTCGGGGCGGTCGTGGGTCTGCGAGAAGTGGCCGGGGCGGACCCGGGCGCCGAGCCGGACCGTCCCGTCGTGCGCCACCGGGGCGAGCGCGGCGGCCCCGTCGACCGGGCCGTTGGCCGGGTCCGGGTCGGTGCCGCCCCGGGCCAGCAGCCGCAGGAAGTGCGACTTGCCGGTGCCGTTCGCGCCGAGGACCGCGACCCGGTCGCCGTACCAGACCTCCAGGTCGAAGGGGTAGGTCAGGCCGTCCAGCTCAAGCTGCTCGGCGACCACCGCGCGCTTGCCGGTCCGTCCGCCGGTCAGCTTCATCCGGATGTCCTGGTCCTTCGGGGGTACGGGCGGCGGCCCGGCCTCCTCGAACTTGCGCAGCCGGGTCTGCGCGGCCTGGTACCGCGAGGCCATCCCGTCGTTGTACGCGGCCTTCTGCTTGTACATCAGCATCAGCTCGCGCAGCTTCTGGTGCTCCTCGTCCCACCGCTTACGCAGCTCGTCGAGGCGGGCGTGCCGGGCCACCCGGGCCTCGTGCCAGCTCGCGAAGCCGCCCGGGTGCACCCAGGCGCCGCCACCCTCCACGGCGACCACCCGGTCCGCGGTGCGGGCCAGCAGCTCCCGGTCGTGCGAGACGTAGAGCACCGACTTCGGCGACTCGCGCAGCCGATCCTCCAGCCACCGCTTGCCGGGCACGTCGAGGAAGTTGTCGGGCTCGTCGAGCAGCAGCACCTCGTCGGGGCCGCGTAGCAGCAGTTCGAGGGCGAAGCGCTTCTGCTGGCCGCCGGAGAGGGTCCGCACCGGACGGTCCCGGGCGGCGTCCCAGGGCAGGTCGAGCACGATGGTGGCGACGGTGTCGAAAAGGACCTCGGCGTCGTACCCGCCGGTCTCGCCCCAGGCGGCGAGCGCGTCCGCGTACGCGAGCTGGGCCTTGCCCGCGGTGGTGCTGAACCTGCCGCGGGTCTCGGCCGCCCGCATGGCCGCCTCGGTCTCGGCGACTCGGCGGCCGGCGTCGCGCAGCGCGGGCGGGGCGAGCGACAGGGCCAGGTCGGCGAGGGTGGAGTCGTCGCCGATCATGCCGATGAACTGGCGCATCACGCCCAGGCCCCCGGAGCGGGAGACGGCACCGGAGCGCACCGGCAGGTCGCCGGCGACCATCCGCAGCAGCGTCGTCTTACCGGCCCCGTTCGGCCCGACCAGGGCGACCTTGGCGCCCTCGCCGACCCGGAACGAGACGTCGGTGAAGAGTTCCCGGCCGTCGGGCAGGATGTGCCCGACCATTGCCACGTCCACGTATCCCACGTCGGCATCCTGCCCGAGCGGGCGGGCCGGGCGACACTCGATTACCGGGTGACCCGCAGCACCCGGAAGCCCTTCTGGCTGGCGTGCCGCCCGACCTGCCAGCCCTGCTCGACCAGCCAGCGGTGCAGGGAGTCGCCGCCGAGGTGGCGGGCGACCACCAGCCAGGCCACGCCGTCCGGAGCGAGCCGGGGCAGCCAGCGCAACAGCAGCTCGTGCAGGCCCTCCTTGCCGATCCGGATGGGCGGGTTGGACCAGAGCTGGGCGAAGGTCACCTCGGCCGGCACCTCGGCCGGGGCGACGACCCGGACCCGGTCGGCGGCGCCGACCCGCTCGGCGTTGGCGGCGGTCAGCGCGCGGGCCCGTTCGTTGACGTCGACCGCCCAGACGGTGGCCGCCGGGGCACTGCCCGCCAGCACGCAGGTGATCGGGCCGAAGCCGCAGCCGAGGTCGAGCAGGGGGCCGGCGACGTCCGGCCCCGGCAGGGCCGCCTTGCGCAGCAGCACCGCCGTGCCCGGGTCGAGGCGGGTGGCGGAGAAGACCCCGCCGGCCGAGGTCAGGGTGTAGTCGCGCCCGGCGACGGTGAACTCGACCTCCCGGGGACGGGCGTCGGTTCCGGGTTCAGCGCTGAAGTAGTGGTCGCCGGTCACGCCCGGCATTCTCGCACCGGCGGGTCGGCGGCCGGTGGCGCGGTGGGCGGCGCCGACGACCCGGTACCGCGATATCCCGTTATTACCCCCTAAAGGGACAATAAGCCCCTAGTCTGGGCGGCATGGTGTATCGGTACGAATCCGATGAGGACGCCTTCGCGGAGCGTCCCCGGCCCGGCTCGGAACTGTCGACGATCGGCGACGCCGGTCCCGCCCGTACCGGGCCCTCTCCGTCGCGCTTCCCGACGCCGTCCCTGCCCCGGACCGCCCGCGTCGCGCCGCCCACCCCGCCGGGCCAGGTCCCGCCCCGCAGCGCGCCCCCGGCCCCCCCGCCGCCCGCCCGGACGGCCACCACCACCCCCCAGCCGCTGGACCCGCCCGAGTCCCGGCGGGCCCCGGAACCCGGCCGGGGTGGCGGCCGGCTCTGGCAGGTGCTGATCGGCGGCGCGGCGGTCCTGGTGCTGCTCGCCCTCTGCGGGCTGGCCGGCGCCGCCCTGCTGGCCGAGCGGACCTCGCAACCGCAGGTCACCCCGAGCCTGCCGGCCGCCGCCCCGTCGCCGTCGTCCACCGAACGGCAGGACATCGACTCCCGGGACACCGACCCGGCGCCGCTGACCGCCAAGGAGGTCTTCCCCGGCCGGACGCTGACGATCGGCGACGGCGAGGAGCCCTACCAGGTGCTCAAGACCCAGTCCAGCGCCAGCTGCCCGGCCGCCGCCACCGGCGAGGTGGCCGACCTGCTCGTCCGGCTCGGCTGCAGCCAGGTGGTCCGGGCCACCCTGCGCTCCCCCGGCGAGGAGTACCTGCTCACCGCGGGGCTGTTCAACCTGACCGACCTGGCCACCGCCCAGCGCGTCCGGGACCGCCTGCGGGAGCTGCTCGACGGGCGGGAGGGCCGGTTCCGCGGCATGCCGGCCGGCGACCGCACCGAGGCGCTCACCGACGCGCCGTCCCGGGTCGGCTGGCAGGTACGCGGCCACTACCTCGCGTACTGCCTGGTGGTCCGGGCCGACGGCGAGCCCGTCAAGGCCGGCGACCCGAAGGTCCGCGAGGTCCTGTACGACCTGATCGAACTGCACCTGGACAAGCAGGTGCTGGAGCGCCGCGCGACCGGCGGCTCGACCGGCCAGGCCAAGACCACCCCCGGCCCCGGCCGAACCGACTGACCCGACGGCCCTGCCCTGCCCGGCCCGCGCACCCCGGGCCGGCTGACCGGTGCGGGAAGCCCCGAGCTGTGGGAACCCCGGGCCCTCAGGCCTGCGTGGGGACGCGGAGCCGGCGGGTGAGGTCGGCGCGACGGGCGTACTCGGCCGGATCGTCGGGGTAGCCGACCGCGACCAGCGTCAGCCCGTGCGCCGGCGCCACCGTCACCTCGCTGGACCGGTCCCGCCGGGTCAACAGGCCGCCCGGCCAGTCCACCGGGCGCCGGCCGTCCCCGGCGACCAGCATCGCCCCGACCAGGCTGCGGACCATCGCCTGGCAGAACGCGTCGGCCTGGACGGTGGCGACCAGGATGCCGTCCGGGTCGCGCCGCCAGTCCAGCCGGGTCACCTCCCGCAGCGTGGTGGCGTTCTCCTTGCGCCGGCAGTACGCGGCGAAGTCGTGCTCCCCCACCAGCCCCGCCGCGGCGGCGTTGAGCCGGCCCGGGTCGAGCGCCCTCGGCCAGGCCAGCACCTCGTGCCGGCGCAGCGGCTCGGCCCCGAACGGCGCGTGGGTCACCCGGTACTCGTAGCGGCGGAAGGTCGCCGAGAACCGGGCGTCGAAGTCGGCCGGCACCTCGGTCATCGCCCGCACCCGCACGTCGGTCGGGAGCAGCCGGGCCAGCCGGCGCAGCAGCGAGCCCTCCCACTCGCGCCACCCGGCGGCGGGCAGGTCGAGGTGGCAGACCTGGCCGGTGGCGTGCACCCCGGCGTCCGTCCGCCCGGCCACGGTCAGCCCGGTCGCCACGCCCGCCCCGAGGACCAGGTCCAGGGTCTGCACGAGCACGCCGGCCACCGTCCGCCGGGTCGGCTGGGCCGCCCAGCCGGAGAAGCCCGTGCCGTCGTACGAGACGTCCAGCCGCAGCCGGGTCCGCTCGTCCACCTCGCGTACCTCCAGTGACGGGTCGGGCCCGGCACCCCACAGGGGGTGCCGGGCCCGACGGTGCCGTTGCTCAGGCCTTGTTCTCGGTGGCCTCGTCGCTGTCCTCGCGGGCGGCGTCGGTGTCGCCGGACGCCGACACCGGCGCCTCGGCGTCCTGGTCGCCGGACTTCGCCTGCGGGGTCTCCTCCGCGGGGGCGAGCGCCTCGACCTTGTCCTGCTGCGCGGCCTTGCGAGCGGTGGTCTTCTTGTTCGCCTTCGGCTCGGTGACCTGCAACTCCTCGACCAGCTCGATGATCGCCATCGGAGCGGCGTCACCCTTGCGCGGGCCGGTCTTCACGATCCGGGTGTAGCCACCGTTGCGGTTGGCGTACCGGGGCGCGATCTGGTCGAACAGGGCGTAGACCACGTCCTTGTCCTTGACGACGCCCAGCACCCGCCGGCGGGACGCGAGATCGCCCCGCTTGGCCTTGGTGATGAGCTGCTCGGCCAGCGGACGCAGCCGCCGGGCCTTCGTCTCGGTGGTCTGGATCTTGCCGTGCTGGAACAGCGCGGTGGCCAGGTTGGCCAGCATCAGCCGCTCGTGCGCGGGGCTGCCGCCGAGGCGGGGGCCCTTGGTGGGCGTGGGCATGCTTGGTGCTCCTCAGGTATGGCGGCAGCGGGGACTAGAGCTGCTCGGTCTCGCGGTAGTCGTCGGTGTCGTAGTCGGCCTCACCGAAGGCGTCCACGACGTTCGCCGGGTCGAAGTTCGGGGCCGAGTCCTTCAGCCCCAGACCCATCCCGGCCAGCTTCATCTTGACCTCGTCGATCGACTTCTGGCCGAAGTTGCGGATGTCGAGGAGGTCGGCCTCGGTGCGCCCGATCAGCTCACCGACGGAGTTGATGCCCTCGCGCTTGAGGCAGTTGTAGGAGCGGACGGTGAGGTCCAGCTCCTCGATCGGCAGGGCCAGGTCCGCCGCCAGCTGCGCGTCCTGCGGGGACGGCCCGATGTCGATGCCCTCGGCGGTCTCGTCCAGCTCCCGGGCCAGCCCGAAGAGCTCCACCAGCGTCGAGCCGGCGGAGGCCAGCGCGGTGCGCGGGCCCATCGACGGCTTGGTCTCGACGTCGATGATCAACCGGTCGAAGTCGGTCCGCTGCTCGACCCGGGTCGCCTCGACGCGGTACGTCACCTTCAGCACCGGCGAGTAGATCGAGTCGACCGGGATCCGGCCGATCTCGGCGCCGGCCTGCTTGTTCTGCGCCGCGGTCACGTAGCCGCGACCCCGCTCGACGGTCAGCTCCATGTCGAGCCGGCCCTTGCCGTTGAGGGTCGCGAGCTTCAGGTCCGGGTTGTGCACCGAGACGCCGGCCGGGGGCTGGATGTCGCCCGCCGTCACGTCGCCCGGGCCCTGCTTGCGCAGGTACATGCTGACCGGCTCGTCGTGCTCGGAGCTGACGCACAGCTCCTTGATGTTCATGACGAGCTCGACCACGTCCTCCTTGACGCCGGGGATCGTGGTGAACTCGTGCAGCACGCCGTCGATCTTGATGGAGGTGACCGCCGCACCCGGGATGGACGACAGCAGCGTGCGCCGCAGCGAGTTGCCCAGGGTGTAGCCGAAGCCCGGCTCCAGCGGCTCGATGGTGAACCGGGACCGGGTCTCGTTGATCGACTCTTCGGACAGAGACGGTCGCTGGCTGATGAGCATGTCTTCTCTTCTCTTCCGGGACGCCCGCTATTTGACGTCCACGACACAAACTGTTCCGGTGGCCCGCCCCGCAGGACGGACCACCGCAACGAGCCCGACTACTTGGAGTAGAGCTCGACGATCAGCTGCTCCTGGACCTGGGTGTCGATCACCTGGCGGGCCGGGAGCGAGTGCACGAGAACCTTCATCTGGCTCGGGATGGCCTCCAGCCACGCCGGGACCGTCCTCGATCCAGCCTGAGCCTGCGCCACGACGAACGGGGTGAGCTCCTTGCTCTTGGCCCGAACCTCGATGATGTCGTGCTCCTTCACCCGGAACGACGGGATGTCGACCTTCTTGCCGTTCACCGTGAAGTGGCCGTGCTTGACCAGCTGGCGGGCCATGTCACGCGAGTGCGCGTAGCCGGCCCGGTAGACCACGTTGTCGAGCCGCGACTCGAGGATCTGCAGGAGGACCTCACCGGTCTTGGCCTGCTTGGCCACGGCCTCCTGGTAGTAACCGCGGAACTGCTTCTCCAGCACGCCGTACACGCGACGGGCCTTCTGCTTCTCACGGAGCTGGAGCAGGTACTCCGTCTCCTTCGTGCGGCCGCGGCCGTGCTGCCCGGGCGGGAACGGCCGGGACTCGAACGGGCACTTCGGGCCATCGCACTTGCTGCCCTTGAGGAACAGCTTCATCTTCTCCCGCCGGCAACGGCGGCAGTCAGCACCGGTGTAACGAGCCATCTCTCTCTAACCTCTCAGACCCGGCGACGCTTCGGCGGACGGCACCCGTTGTGCGGCTGCGGGGTCACGTCGGAGATCTGACCGACCTCCAGCCCGACGGCCTGCAGCGAACGGATGGCGGTCTCCCGGCCGGAGCCGGGACCCTTGACGAACACGTCGACCTTGCGCATGCCGTGCTCCATCGCCCGGCGCGCGGCGGCCTCGGCGGCCAACTGCGCGGCGAACGGGGTCGACTTGCGGGAGCCCTTGAAGCCCACCTGGCCCGCGGAGGCCCAGGAGATGACCGCACCGGTCGGGTCCGTGATGGACACGATGGTGTTGTTGAAGGTGCTCTTGATGTGCGCCTGCCCGTGGGCGACGTTCTTGCGTTCCTTGCGCCGGACCTTCTTGACGGCGGCTCCGGCACGAGCCTTCGGTGGCATAAGTCTGTGCGCTCCTAGTTACTTCTTGCCGGGCTTCTTCTTGCCGGCGACGGTCCGCTTCGGGCCCTTGCGGGTCCGCGCGTTGGTCCGGGTCCGCTGGCCACGCACGGGCAGGCCCCGGCGGTGCCGGATACCCGCGTAGCAGCCGATCTCGACCTTGCGGCGGATGTCAGCGGCGACCTCGCGGCGCAGGTCGCCTTCAACCTTGTAGTTGCCCTCGATGTGGTTGCGGAGCTGGACCAGCTCCTCGTCCGTGAGGTCCCGAGCGCGCTTGTCCGGCGAGATGCCGGTGGCGGCGAGCGTCTCCAGGGCGCGGGTACGACCCACGCCGAAGATGTAGGTGAGCGCGATCTCCATCCGCTTTTCGCGGGGGAGATCCACGCCGGCTAGACGTGCCATGTGCGGGCGTACTCCTTGTGGTGTTCTGCGGAGGTCTGCACCCGCCCCACCCCGCTCCGGTCGGCCCGGCGCCGTGGCGCCGGGAGGATCGACCGCTGCCCGAACGGGCCCCGGCCTCCGACCGGGGGTCAACCACGCAGGGGTACGCGCTACGCGCACCGCTCGCGGCTGGGACGAGCTGATGATGTGTTGGCTGGACCTGCGGCCCGGACCGGTTCGACCGGCCGTGATCAGTAGGTCACGGACGATCGGACTGATTCAGCCCTGGCGCTGCTTGTGACGCGGGTCGCTGCAGATGACCATGACCCGGCCGTGCCGACGGATCACCCGGCACTTGTTGCAGATCCTCTTGACGCTCGGCTTGACCTTCACGGTTGCCTTACTTCCCATCTGGCCCGGAGACGCGACAACGCGCGACGCCGGACGTCGAAGACGGACACGGGGACTACCCGGCCGCCGTCAGGTCGCTTACTTGTAGCGGTAGACGATGCGCCCGCGGGTCAGGTCGTACGGCGAGAGTTCGACGACGACCCGGTCCTCCGGCAGGATGCGGATGTAGTGCTGCCGCATCTTGCCGCTGATGTGAGCCAGCACCTTGTGGCCGTTCGCGAGCTCCACCCGGAACATGGCGTTCGGCAGGGGCTCGATGACCCGACCCTCGATCTCGATGGCTCCGTCTTTTTTCGGCATGTCCTCCGCTGTCCTGACGTCGGTTGCTCCGGACGGCCCACAACGTCTTACACGGGCCCCCGAAACATCGATCGGGTGCCCGAGCCAGCCGCGGCTCCGACTCCCACCGAAGCGCAGGGTGGGCATGCCGGAGTGGACGCTGTGCGCCGATCTGAAAGTGTACGCCCGCCCCCACGTGCCCGCCAAACCGGCCACCCCCACCGTCACCCGACCGAAGGAACTCCGGCGCGACGGCCGACGGAAGGTGATCCCGGTCACGCGCGGTGGCCGGATCGACCCGGCTCCGGCCCGCCGGGTGGGGGCGGTTGTGACGCAACCGACATGCCGCACGACGCGTCGGAGCGCCGGCGGCCGGCCCCAGGACACCGTCACCGGGTCGGGAGGCAGAGCCAGGCGTGCGACGGCGAGGGTCAGGCGCTCGGCGAGGCGACCGGCTGGCGGGAGGTGACCAGGTCGCCGAGGCGCCCCCGGCCCCCGTCGAACGCGGTCAGCACCCACACCCCGTCGGGCAGCAGCGCCATCGAGTGCTCGACGTGCACCGCCATCGAGCCGTCCCGGGTGACCACCGTCCAGCCGTCGGCCAACTCGGCGGTACGCGGCGAGCCCATGGTGATCATCGGCTCGATGGCCAGCGCCAGGCCCGGCACCAGCCGGGGGCCCTTGCCGGGCCGGCCGTGGTTGAGCACGTGCGGGTCCTGGTGCATCTCCGTGCCGATGCCGTGCCCGCCGTACCCGTCGACGATGCCGTACCGGCCGCCCTTGCGCACCGCGGTCTCCACCGCGTGCGAGATGTCGGTCAGCCGGCCCCTGCCGCTGGCCGCCCCCCGTGCCGCCGCGGCGATCCCGGCCCACATCGAGTCCTCGGCCACCGCGGCCATCTTCAGCAGCGCCGGGTCGACCTCCCCCACGCCGACGGTGATCGCCGCGTCGCCGTGCCAGCCGTTCAGCACCGCGCCGCAGTCGATCGAGATCAGGTCGCCCTCCCGGAGCACCTGAGCGGGCGACGGGATGGCATGCACCACCTGCTCGTTGACCGACGAGCAGATCGAGGCGGGAAAGCCGTGGTAGCCCTTGAACGAGGGGACCGCTCCGGCCTCGCGGATCGTCGACTCGGCGATCGCGTCCAGGTCCGCGGTGCTGATCCCGGGGGCGACCGCCTCCCGCATCCGACGCAGCGCCTCGGCGACCACCAGCCCGGCGGCGCGCATCTTCTCGATCTGGTCGGGGGTCTTCAGCTGGATGTCCAGCTGGGGACGACGCATGGAGCCGCTACCTTTCGTCGCGCGGAACAGCGGGGCACGTCGCACGTACCCCGCTGTTCGCACTCTATCCGCCGGAGCCCCGGCAGTCGTCAGCCGCCGTACGAGCGGAGGGCGTCGATGGCCCGGACGGTGACGTCCTCCACCGGGCCGGTGGCGTCGATGCCCACCAGCTTGCCCTGGGCGCCGTAGTAGTCCACCAGCGGCGCGGTCTTCTCGGCGTACTCGCGCAGCCGGGCAGCGATGGTCTCCGGCTTGTCGTCGTCGCGCTGGAACAGCTCCGCGCCACAGCGGTCGCAGATGCCGTCCCGCGTCGTCGCGTCGAACTCGACGTGCCAGATCTTCCCGCAGCCCCGGCAGGTACGCCGGCCGGAGAGCCGCCGGATCACCTCGTCGTCGTCGACGACCAGCTCCAGCACCAGGTCCAGCGCGGTACCGAGGTCGGCGAGCAGCTTGTCCAGCGCGGCGGCCTGCGGCGTGGTCCGCGGAAAGCCGTCGAGCAGGAAGCCCTCACCGGCGTCCGGCTCGGCGAGCCGGTCCCGAACCATGTTGATGGTCACCTCGTCCGGGACCAGCTTGCCGGCATCCATGTACCGCTTGGCCTCGATGCCCAGGGGCGTGCCCTGGGAGACGTTCGCCCGGAAGATGTCACCGGTCGAGATCTTCGGCACCGAGAGGTGAGCGGCGATGAACTCCGCCTGTGTGCCCTTGCCCGCGCCCGGCGGGCCAACCAGAACGAGTCGCATCTACCGCAGGAACCCTTCGTAGTTCCGCTGCATGAGTTGGCTCTCGATCTGCTTCACGGTCTCCAGACCGACGCCGACCATGATGAGCACAGCGGTGCCGCCGAACGGGAAGTTCTGGAACTGCTGGTTGTTCAGCCAGATGAAGAAGAAGTTCGGCAGGACCGCGACGATGCCCAGGTAGAGCGCGCCCGGCAGGGTGATCCGGCTGAGGATGAAGTCGAGGTAGTCGGCGGTCGGCTTGCCGGGGCGGATGCCCGGCACGAAGCCGCCGTACTTCTTCATGTTGTCCGCGACCTCGGTCGGGTTGAACGTGATCGACACGTAGAAGTACGTGAAGAAGATGATCAGCAGGAAGTAGATCACGATGTGCGCCGGGCTCGACGGGTTGACCACGTTGTTCTGGATCCAGGCCTGGGTCTTGCCCGGGTTGTTCTGGTCGAAGAACTGGAGCGCGAGCTGCGGCAGGTAGAGCAGCGACGAGGCGAAGATGACCGGGATGACACCCGCCTGGTTGACCTTCAGCGGGATGTAGGTCGAGGTGCCGCCGTACATCCGCCGGCCGATCATCCGCTTGGCGTACTGCACCGGGATCCGGCGCTGCGCCTGCTCGATGAAGGTGACGGCGGTGATGACCACCAGGACCAGCGCGAGCACCAGGAAGAACTTGCCCCAGCCCTGCTGGGTCTTGATCTTCCAGCCCTCGCTGGGGAGGCGGGCCGCGATCGAGGTGAAGATCAGCACCGACATGCCGTTGCCGACGCCCCGGTCGGTGATCAGCTCGCCGAGCCACATCACCATGCCGGTGCCGGCGGTCATCGTCATGACCAGGATGGTCAGCGTCAGCCAGTCCGGGATGCCGGTGCCCTCGGGGACGATCGGGAACTGGTCGCAGCGGTTCTGGAAGAGCTGCCCGGAGCGGGCCAGCGCCACGAACGCCGACGACTGGAGGATGCCCAGGCCGAGGGTGAGGTAGCGGGTGTACTGGGTGATCTTCGCCTGGCCGGCCTGGCCCTCCTTGCGGAGCTGCTCCAACCGCGGGATGACCACGGTGAGCAGTTGCAGGATGATCGACGCGGTGATGTAGGGCATGATGCCCAGCGCGAAGACCGAGAGCTGGAGCAGCGCCCCGCCGGAGAAGAGGTCGAGCAGGTTCAGCACACCTGTCGAGCTGCCCTGGAGGGTGTCGAGGCACTTCTGGACGTTGCCGTACGAGACACCCGGGCTGGGCAGCGTCGCGCCGAGCCGGTAGACCGCGATGATGCCTACCGTGAACAGCAGCTTCTTGCGCAGGTCAGGCGTACGGAACGCACTGAGAAAGGCGGACAGCAACTTCTTCCTCCTGCGCGAGGCGGGCCGCCGGTGGTGGTCCCTGGCGGGTCGGGGTGGGTGCCGGGCGAGCGCCCGATATCCATAGCTGGGATGGGACTCTAACAGCCCGATCCCGGTCCGGGCAGGTGTGCCCGGCTACATAAACCGAATCCGATATTACCCGGTGCACACGTTCGGGGTAGACCGAGGCGCCCGCCCAGTCATGGACAACTGAGCGGGCGCCACGGGTTCTGCCCTACAGCTCGGTGACGGAGCCACCGGCGGCGGTGATCTTCTCCTTGGCCGACGCGCTGAACGCGTGCGCCGACACCTGGAGAGACACGCCGCTCAGGTCGCCGGTGCCGAGGACCTTGACCGGCTGGCCCTTGCGGACCGCGCCGGCCTCGACCAGCTCCAGCGGGCCGACCTGGCCGCCGTTCGGGAACAGCTCGGCGAGCCTGTCCAGGTTGACCACCTGGAAGACCACCTTGAACTTGTTCTTGAAGCCCTTCATCTTCGGCAGTCGCATGTGGATGGGCATCTGCCCACCCTCGAACGCCGCCGAGATGTTCTTGCGGGCCTTGGAGCCCTTCGTACCGCGACCGGCGGTCTTGCCCTTGGAGCCCTCACCGCGACCCACGCGGGTCTTCGCGGTCTTGGCACCGGGCGCCGGGCGCAGGTGGTGGACCTTGATCGTCATTACTCGACCTCCTCGACCTTCACGAGGTGGTTGACCGTGAAGATCATGCCACGGATCTCCGGCCGGTCCTCCTTGACCACCACGTCGTTGATCCGCTTGAGACCGAGCGAGCGCAGCGAGTCACGCTGGTTCTGCTTGGTCCCGATCCCGGACCGGACCTGGGTGACCTTCAGGCGAGCCATCAGGACGCCACCCCCGCCCGCGACGCCAGCATGGCGGCCGGCGCGACGTCCTCGACCGGCAGGCCACGACGGGTCGCGACGGCCTCCGGGGACTCCAGCCCCTTCAGCGCCGCCACCGTGGCGTGCACGATGTTGATCGGGTTCGACGACCCGAGGCTCTTGGAGAGCACGTCGTGGATGCCGGCGCACTCCAGCACGGCACGCACCGGGCCACCGGCGATGACGCCCGTACCGGCGGAGGCCGGCTTGAGCAGCACCACGCCGGCCGCGGCCTCACCCGTGATCGGGTGCGGGATCGACTGGCCGATCCGCGGCACCTTGAAGAAGTGCTTCTTGGCCTCCTCGACGCCCTTGGCGATCGCCGCGGGCACCTCCTTGGCCTTTCCGTAGCCCACGCCGACGGTGCCGTCGCCGTCGCCAACGATCACCAGGGCGGTGAAGCTGAAGCGACGACCACCCTTCACGACCTTGGCGACGCGGTTGATCGCGACGACCCGCTCGAGGTGCGGGGTCTTCTCGACGGGCGCGTTTCCGCGGCCGCCCTCACGGCGGTTGTCGCGGCGACCACCCTCGTTGCCACCGGACCCGCCGCCACGGCGCTGTTGACCTGGCATCAGCAGCCTTCCTTCTCTCTCGTGACGGGGTTTCTAGAACTCGAGCCCGGCTTCGCGGGCGGCGTCGGCAAGCGCGGCGACCCGCCCCGCGTACCGGTTGCCACCGCGGTCGAAGACGACCTTCGAGACGCCGGCGGTCTTGGCCCGCTCGGCGAGCAGGGTGCCGACCTTGCCGGCCAGGGCGCTCTTGTCGCCCTCGGTGCCGCGCAGCGAGGCGTCCAGGGTCGAGGCCGACGCCAGGGTGTGCCCCTTGGTGTCGTCCACGATCTGGGCCACGATGTGCCGCAGCGACCGGGTGACGACCAGACGGGGACGCTCGGCGGTGCCGCTGACGTTCTTGCGGACCCGGAAGTGTCGACGCGCACGGCCGACGGCGCGCTTGGCGGCAACGCCGCGGCGGCGCTTGAGCAGCGTGGCGCTCACTTCTTACCTGCCTTTCCAGCCTTGCGGCGGATGACCTCGCCCTGGTACTTCACACCCTTGCCCTTGTACGGCTCCGGCGGGCGGATCTTCCGGATGTTGGCGGCGACCTCACCGACCAGCTGCTTGTCGATGCCGGCCACGTGGAACAGGGTCGGCTTCTCGACCGTGAAGGTGATGCCGTCCGGCGCGGGGACCAGCACCGGGTGCGAGAACCCGAGCGCGAACTCCAGGTCCTTGCCCTTGGCCGTGACCCGGTAACCGGTGCCGGCGATCTCCAGGCTCTTGCGGTAGCCCTCGGTCACGCCGACGATCATGTTGGCGACCAGCGTACGGCTGAGGCCGTGCAGCTCCTTGGCCTTGCGCTCGTCGTTCGGCCGGTTGACGTTCAGCTGGCCGTCCTCGGCGCGCTCCGCCGTGATGGGCTCGGCGAGCGTGTGCGACAGCTCGCCCTTCGGGCCCTTGACCTTGACGGTCTGGCCGTCGATCGTGATGTCGACGCCGGCGGGCACCGGGATCGACTTACGTCCAATACGCGACATTTCTACCTGTCTCCCGTTACCAGACGAAGGCGAGGACTTCCCCGCCAACGCTCCGCTTGCGGGCCTGCCGGTCGGTGAGCAGCCCCTGGGACGTCGAAATGATCGCCACGCCCAGCCCGCCGAGCACCCGCGGGAGCCCGTCCGACTTGGCGTACACCCGGAGACCGGGCTTGGACACGCGCTTGATGCCGGCCAGGCTCCGCTCGCGGTTCTGGCCGTACTTCAGCTCGACGACCAGTCGCTTGCCGACGGCACCCTCCTCGGGCTCCTCGACCGACCAGGTGGCGATGTAACCCTCGGTCTTCAGAACCTCGGCGATGTTCGCCTTGATCTTGGAGTAGGGCATCGTCACCCGGTCGTGGTACGCCTGGTTGGCGTTACGCAGACGCGTGAGCATGTCTGCGATCGGGTCGGTCATCGTCATGGATTTCGTCAGCCTTTCTCGCCGGGGTTCCCGGGGCGATGAGCCCCGGGCCTACGGCGAAGAGCAATACATGATCGGTGCAAGGGGCCCCGGCCGGCAGCCGGGGCGCGGTCGCCCTTACCAGGAAGCCTTGGACACGCCCGGCAGCTCACCGCGGTGGGCCATCTCCCGGATGCAGACCCGGCAGAGACCGAACTTGCGGTAGACCGCCTTGGGACGCCCGCACCGCTGGCAGCGGGTGTACGCGCGAACCGAGAACTTCGGCTTCGCGGCCGCCTTGATGATCAGCGCCTTCTTGGCCATCTCAGTTCTCCTTGAACGGGAAGCCCAGAAGCTTGAGCAGCGCCCGGCCCTCGTCGTCGGTCGTGGCGGTCGTGACCACCGTGATGTCCATGCCCCGCTGGCGATCGATCTTGTCCTGGTCGATCTCGTGGAACACCGACTGCTCGGTCAGACCGAACGTGTAGTTGCCGTGCCCGTCGAGCTTGCGCCCGTCCAGACCGCGGAAGTCGCGGATACGCGGCAGCGCGATCGACAGCAGGCGGTCCAGGAACTCCCACATCCGGTCGCCGCGGAGGGTGACCTTCGCACCGATCGGCATGCCCTCGCGGAGCTTGAACTGCGCGATGGACTTGGTCGCCCGCCGCACCTGCGGCTTCTGGCCGGTGATGGTGGCCAGGTCCCGCACGGCGCCGTCGATCAGCTTGGCGTCCCGGGCGGCCTCGCCGACACCCATGTTGACGACGATCTTGACCAGCCGCGGCACCTGCATGGGGTTGCCGAAGCTGTGCTGCTCCTGCAGCTTGGCCACGATCTCGTTGCGGTACCGCTCCTTGAGGCGCGGCATGGTCTTGGTTTCGGTAGCCGTGGTCATCACAGGTCCTTACCGGTGCTACGCGCGATGCGGACCTTCTGGCCATTGTCGTCGAAGCGGTACCCGACGCGGGTCGGGTTTCCCTCGGAGTCCAGGACCTGCACGTTGGAGACGTGGATCGGGGCTTCCTGGGTGACGATGCCACCGGTCTTGGCGCCACGCTGGGTGGTGCTGATGCGGGTGTGCTTCTTGACCCGGTTCACGCCCTCGACCAGGACCTTGTCCTGCCGCGGGTAGGACGCGATGACCTTGCCCTTGGCACCCTTGTCCTTGCCGGCGATGACGACGACCGTGTCGCCCTTCTTGACCTTCACGGTCACAACACCTCCGGCGCGAGGGAAATGATCTTCATGAACCGCTTGTCCCGCAGCTCCCGGCCCACCGGGCCGAAGATACGGGTACCGCGCGGGTCCCCGCCGTCCTTGATGATGACGGCGGCGTTCTCGTCGAAGCGGATGTACGAGCCGTCCGGCCGCCGCCGCTCCTTGGCGGTGCGGACGACGACGGCCTTGACGACGTCGCCCTTCTTGACACCGGCACCCGGGATCGCGTCCTTGACGGTGGCCACGATGACGTCGCCGATGCTCGCGTAGCGCCGACCCGAGCCACCGAGAACCCGGATGCACAGGATCTCCCGGGCACCCGTGTTGTCGGCGACGCGCAGTCGCGACTCCTGCTGAATCACGTCTATCTCCTATGTCTGCCGGTTCTCCGGCCGCCTGCCGCGGCCGGAGCCTGGCGGAACCCGCGCCCGACTGAAGCCGGGCGAGATCGAGCCTTCGCTACTTGGCCTTTTCCAGGATCTCCACGATCCGCCAACGCTTGGTGGCGGACAGCGGCCGGGTCTCCATGATCAGGACCCGGTCGCCGATGCCGGCGGCGTTCTGCTCGTCGTGCACCTTCAGCTTGCTGGTCCGGCGCATGATCTTGCCGTACAGCGCGTGCTTGACCCGGTCCTCGACCTCGACGACGACGGTCTTGTCCATCTTGTCGCTGACCACGAGGCCCTCACGCACCTTCCGGCGGGCCCGCGCGTCGGCGGTGGTGGTGTTCTCGCTCATGATGCAGTCACCTCAGTCGGCGCGGCCGAGAGACCCAGCTCGCGCTCACGCATGATCGTGTAGATCCGGGCGATCTCCCGACGGATGACCTGCAACCGCCGGTTGTTGTCCAGCTGCCCGGTCGCGCCCTGCACGCGGAGGTTGAACAGCTCCGCCTTGGCCTCGCGCAGCTTCGTGACCAGCTCCTCCTCGGAGAGCTCACGCAGCTCGGAGGCCTTAACGCCCGCTGCCATCAGGATTCACCCACTTCGCGCGTAACAATGCGGCACTTCATCGGGAGCTTGTGGATCGCGCGACGCATCGCCTCTCGCGCGATCTGCTCGTTGGGGAAGGACATCTCGAAGAGGATCCGCCCCGGCTTGACGTTGGCGACCCACCACTCGGGCGAGCCCTTACCGGAACCCATCCGGGTTTCGGCCGGCTTCTTGGTCAGGGCCTGGTCCGGGAAGATCGAGATCCAGACCTTGCCGCCACGCTTGATGTGGCGGGTCATCGCGATACGCGCCGACTCGATCTGCCGGTTGGTCACGTACGCCGGCTCGAGAGCCTGGATCCCGAACTCGCCGAACACCACGCGGTTGCCACCCTTGGACGCGCCGTGGCGGTCGGGGTGGTGCGGCTTGCGGAAGCCCTTCGGGGGCTTGCGCGGCATCAGCATCTGTCAGCCCTCCTGCTGCGTTTCTGCCGGAGTCGAAGCGGCCGAGGCGACAGCAGCGCTGTCGACCGGCTCGCCGCTCGGCGTCTCAGCCTGCTGCGCGATGGTGGTCGCGGCAGCCCGCCCGGCCTCGGTGCCACCGGCGGTCGTACCGGACGAGCCGGACCGACCACGGCGCGGCCGCTCGGGGCGGTCGCCACGCTCACGGCGCGGGCGCGACGGCGCCTCGGACGGGGTCTCCCGACCCGGCACCGCGTCACCCTTGTAGATCCAGACCTTCACGCCGATGCGGCCGAAGGTGGTACGGGCCTCGAAGAAGCCGTACTCGATGTTGGCCCGCAGCGTGTGCAGCGGAACCCGACCCTCGCGGTAGAACTCGGTCCGGCTCATCTCGGCGCCGCCGAGACGACCCGAGACCTGGACCCGGATGCCCTTGCAGACCGGGTTCTTCATCGCCGACTGCATCGCCTTGCGCATCGCCCGACGGAAGCTGACCCGGCTGGAGAGCTGCTCGGCGACGCCCTGGGCGACCAGCTGCGCGTCCGACTCGGGGTTCTTCACCTCGATGATGTTCAGCTGCACCTGCTTGCCGGTGAGCTTCTCCAGCTCGCCGCGGATCCGGTCGGCCTCCGCACCCTTGCGGCCGATGACGATGCCCGGCCGGGCGGTGTGGATGTCGACGCGGACCCGGTCCCGGGTGCGCTCGATGTCGACCTTGGAGATGCCGGCGCGCTCAAGACCCTTGGACATCATCCGGCGGATCTTGACGTCCTCGCCGATGTAGTCCTTGTAGAGCTTGTCCGCGAACCAGCGGGACTTCCAGTCGGTCGAGATGCCGAGCCGGAACCCAGTGGGGTGAACCTTCTGACCCATTACTCGGCGCCCTCCGTCTTGCTCTCCGGCTCAGCGGCCCCGGCCTGCTTCGCCGGGGTGGCCTTCTTCGCCGCGGACTTCTTCGGCGCGGCCGGCGCGACCGCCTCGACCGCCACGGTGATGTGGCAGGTGCGCTTGCGGATCCGGTACGCCCGGCCCTGCGCCCGCGGCCGGAACCGCTTCATCGTCGGGCCCTCGTCGACGAACGCCTCGCTGACGAGCAGCGCATCGGGGTCCAGCCGCTCGTTGTTCTCCGCGTTCGCGATCGCGCTCGCGAGCACCTTGTACACCTGCTCGCTCGCAGCCTGCGGCGCGAACTGCAGCACCGTGAGCGCCTCCTTCGCGGGCAGGCCGCGGACGAGGTTGACCACCCGGCGCGCCTTCATCGGCGAGATGCGCACGTGCCGCGCAATCGCCCGCGCGCCCGGAAGCACCGGAGCGTCGCCCTTTCCTGGCATCGCTGTAACCCCTTGTTCCTCTATCCGTATGCCCGCGGCGTCAGCGCCGGCGGCTCTTCCGGTCGTCCTTCTCGTGACCCTTGAACGTGCGGGTCAGCGCGAACTCGCCGAGCTTGTGCCCGACCATCGCCTCGGTGACGAACACCGGGACGTGCTTGCGTCCGTCATGCACGGCGATCGTGTGGCCGAGCATCTCGGGGATGATCGTCGAGCGCCGCGACCAGGTCTTGATGACGTTCTTCGAGCCCTTGTCGTTCTGCGTCTCCACCTTCTTGAGCAGGTGGTCGTCGACGAACGGGCCCTTCTTCAGGCTGCGAGGCATGTCTTATCTCCCTCAGCCGCGCTTACGCGTGGCGTAGCGACGGCGGACGATCAGCCGGTCACTCGGCTGGCCCTTGCGACGGGTGCGGCCCTCGGGCTTACCCTGCGGGTTGACCGGGTGACGGCCACCGGAGGTCTTACCCTCACCACCACCGTGCGGGTGGTCGACCGGGTTCATGGCGACACCACGGACGGTCGGGCGCTTGCCCTTCCACCGCATCCGGCCGGCCTTGCCCCAGTTGATGTTCGACTGGTCGGCGTTGCCGATCTCGCCGATGCTGGCGCGGCAGCGCACGTCGACCCGCCGGATCTCACCGGACGGCATGCGGAGGGTGGCGTACACGCCCTCCCGGCCGAGCAGCTGGATGCCGACGCCGGCCGAGCGGGCCAGCTTGGCGCCGCCGCCCGGACGCAGCTCCACGTTGTGGATGGTGGTACCGACCGGGATGTTGCGCAGCGGCAGGTTGTTGCCCGGCTTGATGTCGGCGCCCGGGCCGGACTCGACCGCGTCGCCCTGCTTCAGGTCCTTCGGCGCGATGATGTACCGCTTCTCGCCGTCGGCGTAGTGCAGCAGCGCGATGCGCGCGGTGCGGTTCGGGTCGTACTCGATGTGCGCGACCTTCGCCGGAATGCCGTCCTTGTCGACCCGCTTGAAGTCGATCAGACGGTACTGGCGCTTGTGCCCGCCACCGTGGTGCCGGGTGGTGATCCGGCCGTGGGCGTTGCGCCCACCCTTCTTCGGCAGCGGCGCCAGCAGCGACTTCTCGGGCGTCGACCGGGTGATCTCGGCGAAGTCGGCGACGCTCGAGCCGCGCCGGCCCGGCGTCGTCGGCTTGTACTTACGGATAGCCATTGTCTACACCCCTCAGCTGACCGGGCCGCCGAAGGCCTCGATACGGTCACCGTCAGCCAGCTTGACGATCGCCCGCTTGGTGGCCTTGCGCTGACCGAAGCCGGTCTTGGTGCGCTTGCGCTTGCCCTCGCGGTTGAGCGTGTTGACCGTCAGGACGCGGACGTTGAAGATCTGCTGGATAGCGATCTTGATCTCGGTCTTGTTGGCGTCCGGGTGCACCAGGAAGGTGTACCAGTTCCGGTTCAGCTCGCTGTAGCTCTTCTCCGAGACGACCGGCGCGAAGATTACGTCACGCGGATCGGCGATCGTGGTCACTTGTCACCCTCCTCGGTGGCCTCGGCCGGAACACCGAGGAACTCGTCCAGGGCGTCCTTCGTGAAGACCACGTCGTCGGCCACCAGCACGTCGTACGTGTTGAGCTGGCCGGCCTCGATCAGGTGCACCCGCGGCTCGTTGCGCAGCGACACCCAGTTCAGCTCGTCGGTGCTGCTCAGCACGACCAGGACCCGGCGGGCCTCGGTCAGCTTGGCCAGCGTGGCCAGGGCGGCCTTGGTCGACGGCTTCTCGCCCGAGACGAACGCCTCGACGACGTGCACCTGCCCGGCGCGGGCCCGGTCGGAGAGGGCGCCACGCAGGGCGGCGGCCTTCATCTTCTTCGGGGTCCGCTGGCTGTAGTCGCGCGGCACCGGGCCGTGGACCACGCCACCGCCGGCGAACTGCGGCGCGCGGATCGAACCCTGGCGGGCCCGACCGGTGCCCTTCTGCTTGTACGGCTTCTTGCCGCCGCCGGCGACCTCGCCGCGGGTCTTGGCCTTGTGCGTGCCCTGACGGGCCGCCGCGAGCTGGGCCACCACGACCTGGTGCATCAGCGAGAGGTTGGCCTGGACGTCGAAGATGTCGCCCGGCAGCTCGACGGAGCCGCTCTTGGCGCCTTCGACGTTGAGGACGTCAACGGTGGTCACTTGGCCACACCGCCCTTCTTCGCCTTGGTCTTGGCCGCGCTGCGGACCAGGACCAGCGCGCCCTTGGGACCGGGGATGGCACCACGGACGAGCAGGAGGTTGTTCTCGGTGTCGACCGCCTGGACGGTCAGGTTCTGGACGGTGTAGCGAACGCCACCCATCCGGCCCGCCATCCGGGTGCCCTTGAAGACGCGACCCGGGGTGGCGCAGGCGCCGATCGAGCCCGGCGAGCGGTGCTTGCGCTCGACACCGTGGCTGGCGCGCAGGCCGTGGAAGCCGTGCCGCTTCATCGGGCCGGCGTAGCCCTTGCCCTTGGTCTTGCCGGTGACGTCGATGCTGACGCCGGCCGGGAACTGCTCGACCGTGACCTCCTGGCCCAGCGAGTAGTCCGCGGCGTCCGCGGTGCGCAGCTCGACGATGTGCCGGCGCGGCGCCACGTCCGCCTTCGCGTAGTGCCCGCTGACCGGCTTCTTCACCTTGCGCGGGTCGATCGTGCCGTAGGCGAGCTGGACCGCGGAGTAACCGTCCTTCTCGGCGCTACGAACCTGGCTGACGACGCACGGGCCGGCCTGAACCACGGTCACCGGGACAACACGGTTGTTGTCCCAGACCTGGGTCATGCCGAGCTTTGCGCCCAGGATCCCCTTGACTTGCCTGTCCATTTGTCCGGTCCCTACAGCTTGATCTCGATGTCGACGCCAGCCGGCAGGTCGAGGCGCATGAGCGAGTCGACCGTCTTCGGGGTCGGGTCGATGATGTCGATCAGCCGCTTGTGCGTACGCATCTCGAAGTGCTCGCGCGAGTCCTTGTACTTGTGCGGCGAGCGGATGACGCAGAAACGGTTGATCTCCGTGGGCAGCGGCACCGGGCCAGCGACCTGCGCCCCGGTACGCGTCACCGTCTCGACGATCTTCCGAGCCGACGAGTCGACGACCTCGTGGTCATAGGCCTTGAGCCGGATGCGGATCTTCTGTCCCGCCATGGTGGCTTCTGTTCCTTCTCTCGATGCCGCTGTGTCGCGGGCACCTGTGCCGGCTGGCACAGGCCCACTTCCGCCGACCCCCGCGGTCGGGCGTGTCGCGCCCTCGGACCAGGCTCCGCCCCGGGACTCCGGAGCTCTGCTGACCGCGCGGTGGGTCATGGCGCCGATCGCGTCACCGCGACCTGGACGCCGTGCGAGGGTGGTTGGCCGCCAGGGACAGGCCAACCACCCTACGCGCGACTGTTCAACGACCCGGAGGTCCAGCGGACGCCGGACGCGGGCGACGAACTGTCGTTACGCAACCTGACTAGTATGCCGCACGCCCGGCGGCAACGCTAATCGGGGTTACCCAGCTCACTTGATGATCTTGGTGACGCGACCAGCGCCGACCGTACGGCCACCCTCCCGGATCGCGAACTTGAGGTTGTCCTCCATCGCGATGGGCTGGATCAGCTTCACGGTCATCGTGGTGTTGTCGCCCGGCATGACCATCTCGGTGCCCTCGGGCAGCGTGACGACGCCGGTGACGTCCGTGGTCCGGAAGTAGAACTGCGGACGGTAGTTCTGGAAGAACGGGGTGTGCCGCCCGCCCTCTTCCTTCGAGAGGATGTAGACGGTCGCCTCGAACTCCGTGTGCGGGGTCGTGGTGCCCGGCTTGATGACGACCATGCCGCGCTCGACGTCCTCGCGCTTGGTGCCACGCAGCAGGAGACCGACGTTCTCACCCGCGCGGGCGTCGTCCAGGGTCTTCCGGAACATCTCGATCGCGGTGACCTTGGTCTTGAAGCCCTTCTCGCGGATGCCGACGACCTCGACGTCCTCGTTCGGGAGCAGCACGCCACGCTCGACACGACCGGTGACGACGGTACCACGACCGGTGATCGTGAAGACGTCCTCGACGGGCATGAGGAACGGCTTCTCGGTCTCGCGCGCCGGCTGCGGGATCGCGGTGTCGACCGCGCTCATCAGCTGGAGCAGCTTCTCGGTCCAGACCGGGTCGCCCTCGAGCGCCCGCAGCGCGGAGACCTGGACGACCGGCAGGTCGTCACCCGGGTACTCCTGCGAGGAGAGCAGCTCGCGGACCTCGAGCTCGACGAGCTCCAGGAGCTCCTCGTCGTCGACCATGTCGCTCTTGTTGAGCGCCACGACGATGTACGGCACACCGACCTGACGGGCCAGCAGCACGTGCTCGCGGGTCTGCGGCATCGGGCCGTCGGTCGCCGCGACCACCAGGATCGCGCCGTCCATCTGCGCGGCACCGGTGATCATGTTCTTGATGTAGTCGGCGTGCCCGGGGCAGTCGACGTGCGCGTAGTGCCGAGACTCGGTCTGGTACTCAACGTGCGAGATCGAGATCGTGATGCCGCGGGCCTTCTCCTCCGGCGCCTTGTCGATCGCGTCGAACGGCGTGTACGGGTTCAGGTCCGGGTACTGGTCGTGCAGAACCTTGGTGATGGCCGCCGTCAGCGTCGTCTTACCGTGGTCAATGTGACCAATGGTGCCGATGTTGACGTGCGGCTTAGTCCGCTCGAACTTCGCCTTCGCCACTGGTGTCCTCCTGTGGACTTCTTGGTTCGTTCGCCCCGGCGCGCCAGGTCGGCGCTTAGGACTCTGTCGACAGCCTTTCCGGCCTCGCGGCCGGAGAGCTTTGGTGGGTTCTGCGGCGATGAAGCCTACAGGCCCGGTCTCACGCAACCCGACCGAGGTGGCCGCGGGCGGGGATACCCTCCCGCGACCGACCCCGGATCATCCGGTCAGCTCAGGTGAGCGTCACTCACCCGTCGCCTTGGCGATGATCTCCTTCGCCACGCTCTGCGGCACCTCGGCGTAGGAGTCGAACTGCATGCTGTAGCTAGCCCGGCCCTGCGTCTTCGACCGCAGGTCGCCGACGTAGCCGAACATCTCCGACAACGGCACCAGAGCCTTCACGATGCGGGCGCCGCTGCGCTCCTCCATCTCCTGGATAATGCCGCGGCGGGAGTTGAGGTCGCCGATGACGTCACCCATGTTCTCCTCGGGAGTGGTGACCTCAACGGCCATCATCGGCTCGAGCAGCGCGGGGTCGGCCTTGCGGGCCGCCTCCTTCATCACCATCGAGCCGGCGACCTTGAACGCCATTTCCGACGAGTCCACCTCGTGGTACTGACCGTCCAGCAGCGTCAGCTTGACACCCACCAGCGGGAAGCCGGCCAGAATGCCGTACTGCATG
This sequence comes from Micromonospora sp. MW-13, assembly GCF_003434305.1. GTDB lineage: Bacteria > Actinomycetota > Actinomycetes > Mycobacteriales > Micromonosporaceae > Micromonospora. The sequence continues at coordinate 25,864 of NZ_QKKX01000003.1, read as the reverse complement.
GCGTCCTGGGCGCCGGCGTCCACCGACGGGATGAACTCCCGGGGGATGCGGCCACCGGTGACGGCGTTGGCGAACTCGTAGGTCGGCGAGTCGTTGTCCAGCGGCAGCGGCTCCAGGCTGACGATCACCCGGGCGTACTGGCCGGAACCACCGGTCTGCTTCTTGTGGGTGTACTCGATCTTCTCCACCTTGCGGCGGATGGTCTCGCGGTACGCCACCTGCGGCTTGCCGATGTTCGCCTCGACGTTGAACTCGCGGCGCATCCGGTCGACCAGGATGTCCAGGTGCAGCTCGCCCATGCCGGAGATGACCGTCTGGCCGGTCTCCTCGTCCAGCTTGACGCGGAAGGTCGGGTCCTCCTCGGCCAGCCGCTGGATGGCGGTGCTGAGCTTCTCCTGGTCGGCCTTGGTCTTCGGCTCGATGGCGACCTCGATGACCGGCTCCGGGAAGGTCATCGACTCCAGGATGACCGGGTTCGCCGGGTCGCACAGCGTGTCGCCGGTGGTGGTCTGCTTCAGACCCTGCACCGCGATGATGTCGCCAGCCTGGGCCGAGCCGCGCTCTTCCCGCTTGTTGGCGTGCATCTGGTAGATCTTGCCGATCCGCTCCTTGCGGTCCTTGGTGGAGTTGACCACCTGGGTACCGGTCTCGACCACGCCGGAGTAGACCCGGACGTAGGTGAGCTTGCCGAGGTGCTTGTCGGTCTGGATCTTGAAGGCCAGGCCGGAGAACGGCTCCGACTTCGACGGCTTCCGCTGCAGCGGCGTCTCGCCGTCGGTGGCCGTGCCCTCGATCGCCGGGATGTCCAGCGGCGACGGCAGGAAGTCCACGACCGCGTCGAGCATGGGCTGGATGCCCTTGTTCTTGAAGGCGGTACCGGTGAGCACCGGGTTGGCCTTGCCGCCGATGGTGGCGCGCCGGATGGCGGCCTTGATCTCCTCGACGGAGATCTCCTCGCCCTCCAGGTACTTCTCCATCACCGCGTCGTCGACGTCGGCCAGGGTCTCCATCAGCTTCTCGCGCCACTCCGCGGCGGAGTCGGCGAGGTCGGCCGGGATCTCCTCGATCGCGTAGTCCTCACCCTTCTGGGTCTCCCCGCGCCAGGTGAGGGCGCGCATGCCGATCAGGTCGACGACGCCGATGAAGTCGGCCTCGGCACCGATCGGAATCTGGAGCACCAGCGGGGTGGCGTTGAGCCGGTCGATCATCATCTGCACGCAGCGGAAGAAGTCGGCGCCGGTCCGGTCGAGCTTGTTGACGAAGCACATCCGCGGGACGTCGTACTTGTCGGCCTGGCGCCAGACGTTCTCCGTCTGCGGCTCCACACCGGCCACACCGTCGTAGACCGCGACCGCACCGTCCAGCACCCGCAGCGACCGCTCGACCTCGACCGTGAAGTCGACGTGACCAGGCGTGTCGATGATCTGGATCGTGTGGCCCTTCCACTCACACTTGGTGGCAGCGGAGGTGATGGTGATACCACGCTCCTGCTCCTGCTCCATCCAGTCCATGACGGCAGCGCCCTCGTGGACCTCACCGATCTTGTACGTGATACCGGTGTAGAAGAGGATCCGCTCGGTGGTGGTGGTCTTACCGGCATCGATGTGCGCCATGATGCCGATGTTGCGTACGTTGGCGAGCGCGTCTGCGGCGGCCACTTCAATCCCTACTTATCGTCGTCTCGACACAACTGGTGGCGGTTCCGGCGCCTCGCGGCGCCGGAACCAGGGTGTTACCAGCGGTAGTGCGCGAAGGCCTTGTTCGACTCGGCCATCTTGTGCGTGTCCTCGCGCCGCTTCACGGCGGCACCCAGACCGTTGCTCGCGTCCAGCAGCTCGTTCATCAGCCGCTCGACCATGGTCTTCTCACGCCGGGCCTTGGAGTACGTCACCAGCCAGCGCAGACCGAGGGTGGTCGCGCGAGCCGGACGAACCTCGACCGGCACCTGGTAGGTGGCGCCACCGACGCGGCGGCTGCGCACCTCGAGGGTCGGCTTGACGTTGTCCATCGCCCGCTTGAGGGTGACGACCGGGTCGGTGCCGGACTTCTCGCGGCAGCCCTCCAGGGCGGCGTACACGATGCGCTCGGCGAGCTGGCGCTTGCCGCGCAGCAGGATCTTGTTCACCAGCTGGGTGACCAACGGCGAGTTGTACACCGGGTCAGCGACCAGCGGCTTCCGCGGAGCGGGTCCCTTACGCGGCATCTCAGCTCTTCTCCCTCTTCGCGCCGTAACGGCTGCGCGCCTGCTTACGGTTGCGGACACCCTGGGTGTCCAGCGAACCGCGAACGATCTTGTAACGGACGCCGGGGAGGTCCTTCACCCGGCCGCCGCGAACAAGCACGATCGAGTGCTCCTGCAGGTTGTGACCCACGCCCGGGATGTAGGCGGTCACCTCGATCTGGCTGCTGAGCTTGACACGAGCGACCTTGCGGAGCGCCGAGTTCGGCTTCTTGGGGGTGGTGGTGTACACGCGGGTGCACACACCGCGCCGCTGAGGGGAACCCTTCAGCGCCGGGGTCTTGGTCTTGGTCGTCTTGGCCTGGCGGCCCTTTCGGACCAGCTGCTGAATCGTGGGCACCGGGTTTCTCCGCTCCCTTCGGCCGCCATCCGGCGGCCGCGCCGTCTACTCGTAGCCAGCCCTGATGGGAAGGCTCTCCTACATTCCGGCCGAGGCCACCTTGCGATGGTCCCGACACCCGCGGTCGGGCGTGTCGCCCAGCTCACGGTCCCGGCACCGCCGCTCGCGCGCGCACCGGTTTTCTGTCGCCGGCACGCGATGGCCGCGCGCCGGGTCCTTGGCTCTGTCGTGTCGCCGCGCGATCACCGGTCGTCCGGGTCCAGCGCACGCACGAGTTGCCCGGGCAGGCCCGGGCACAAGGGGGAAGAGTACCTATCACAGCCGCACAGGTCAAAACGGGGCGGTCCCGGAGATCGGCGTCACCGCCCTGCCGGCCGAACCGTCGTGCCTGCCCATCCGCGACGAGCACCTACAGAGACAAGTGTAACGGCTCCCGCCGGACCCGGCCCGTCGCCCCCGTACGACCGCCGCCAGGGCCGGGACCAGCGTCACCCGGCCCCGCCCCGGCCCTCCGCCGACGCCGCCCGCTCAGCCGAGGCCGAGGAGCAGCGCCAGGCCCAGGCCCAGCAGGCTGAGTGCCAGACCCGTCGCGCCGCAGCTGATCCCGGCCACCGCCAGGCCCCGGCCGGCGAAGCGCACCGCGGGCGGCGACGCGGGCCGCCGGATCTGCCGCGTGCCGAGCAGGCCGGCGACCACCGCCGCCGTGCCGGCCAGGACGCCGAGGACCGCGAACACCCCGGCGGCCCAGGCCCCCTGGGTGCCGGCGGTCGCCCCCAGGCAGACCACCAGAAGCGAAATCAGGGCCGACGCGATCCCGGCCACCAGGGAGCCGACGGCGAGCCCCGAGGTGACCGGGGGGACGTCGAGGTGCACCACACCGAACGGGGTGCCCGGCACCGGGTCGACCCGCTTCGGCGGCCGGGGGGCCTCCCGCGGTGGCGGGGGCACCCGCCCCCAGCCGGTGCCCGGCCCGCCCCAGGCGGCACCCGTCGGCTGGCCCGGACGTCCCACCGGCCCCGATCCGGGATACGCCGGCTGCGCGGACCAGGGCGCCTGCCCCGGGTACGGGCCGGGGTCGGCCGGCCGCTCACCGCCGGGTGACGCACCGGGCTGCGGCGCGGCGCCGAACTGCGGACCGGGACCGGGGTGCGGACCGGGACCGGGGTACGGACCGGGACCGGGGTACGGACCGGGGCCGGGGTACGGACCGGGGCCGGGGTGCGGACCGGGGCCGGGGTGCGGACCGGGGCTCGCCGGGACGGACCCGGCGCTCCCGACCGACGCGGGCGGCGGGGAGACCGGAGGCGGGGCGTATTCCACGGAGGCGACCTCCGGGGCGATCCGGGGCTCGGTGGCCGGCCTGGCCCACGGGCTCCCTCCCGGCGCCGCCGGGGACCCGGCCGGGTCCGGGAGCGCGGCGGGCGGCTCCGCCCGGTCGCCCGAGGGCCGCGCCGGTTCCGTCACGAGGTCCTCCTGTCGCCGGTCGGTGTCCACCGCCGCGCGACGGACACCGGCCAGGCTACCGCCGCCGCCCCACCCCCCGTGGGTGGGCGGGGAGGCATCCCCCGGGACGGTCAGTCCATGTTCGGCGCGTAGTCGTGCCCGAACGGCTCCCCGGCTAGCCGGACCACGCCGATCACCACCGCGACCACCACGGTCGCCGCGAACAGGACCAGGCCCGTCCAGGCCAGTCGCTCCCCCCGCCGCAGCCAGGCGGCGCCGGTGAGGTAGCCCCCCGAGGCGTACGCCTCCCGGCGGGCCTGCCGGGCGAGCACCAGAGCGAGTGTCGCCGGCACCACCCCGCCGACGAAGATCCCGGTTAGGGCGCCCATCAGGCCGAGGGCGAAGACCGCGCGGGCCTTGCTGGAACGGACCGGGTCCGGGTCGAGCGGATGGCGCGGCCCCGGCTGCGCGACGGGCGCCGGCCCGGGTGCGGTCGTCATGCCCCCATCATGCCCCGCCCGCCGGCCGCCCGGCTGCGTCCGTGGGGAGCAGACCGGTCGTCGACCGCCCCACGCGGGGCAGCGAACCGGGTGCGGGCCGGTCCGGCACCCGGCGTGACCTGCCGGGACTCGATCCCCGACCGCACCCGGCCCCCGGTCCGACGGTCCCCGGGACGCGACGAGGCCCCCGGCGGCGCCGGGGGCCTCGTCGTCAGTGCGTGCTCTAGCGGTACGACCCGAAGTCGAAGTCGTCCAGCGGCACGGCCTGCCCGCTGGCCGGCCCGAAGCCGTAGTCGGTCTCCGGGTACCCGGTCATCGAGTAGACCTTGGCCTTGGCCTCCTCGGTCGGCTCGACCCGGACGTTGCGGTACTTGCTGATGCCCGTACCGGCCGGGATGAGCTTACCGATGATCACGTTCTCCTTGAGGCCGACCAGCGAGTCGCTGCGCGAGTTGATCGCCGCGTCGGTCAGCACCCGGGTGGTCTCCTGGAAGGAGGCCGCCGAGAGCCAGGAGTCCGTGGCCAGCGAGGCCTTGGTGATACCCATCAGCACCGGACGACCGGCGGCGGGCTCGCCGCCCTCGGACACGAGTCGGCGGTTCTCCGACTCGAACAGCGCCCGGTCGACCAGCACGCCCGGCAGGAACTCGGTCGAGCCGGAGTCGATGACCGTCACCCGCTTGAGCATCTGGCGGATGATGATCTCGATGTGCTTGTCGTGGATGAGCACACCCTGCGAGCGGTAGACCTCCTGGACCTCCTGGGTCAGGTGGACCTGGACCGCGCGCGGGCCGAGGATGCGCAGCAGCTCGTGCGGGTCGATGGTGCCCTCGGTGAGCTTCTCGCCGACCTCGACGTGGTCGCCGTCGTGGGCGCGCAGCCGGACCCGCTTGGAGATCTTGTCGTAGACGATCTCCTCGCTGCCGTCGTCCGGCACCACGATGATCTTCCGCGACCGCTCGCCGTCCTCGATCCGGATCCGGCCCGGGGTGTCGGCGATCGGCGCCTTGCCCTTCGGGACGCGGGCCTCGAAGATCTCCTGGACACGGGGCAGACCCTGGGTGATGTCCTCACCCGCGACACCACCGGTGTGGAACGTACGCATCGTCAGCTGCGTACCGGGCTCACCGATCGACTGGGCGGCGATGATGCCCACCGCCTCGCCGACGTCCACGGTCTTGCCGGTCGGCAGCGAGCGGCCGTAGCACGCGCCGCAGACGCCCAGCTTCGACTCGCAGGTGAGCACGCTGCGCACCCGCACCGTCTCCACCCCGGCGGCGACGATCCGGTCGACCCCGATGGAGTTGATGTCCTGGCCCCGCTCGGCGACGACGTTGCCGTCCGGCCCCTTGATGTCGTCGGCCAGGGTCCGGGCGTGCACGCTGGTCTCGGCGTGCTCGTGGACGTACAGCTTGCCGTCGCGCCGCTCGCCGATCTGCATCGGGATGGCCCGGTCGGTGCCGCAGTCCTCCTCGCGGATGATGACGTCCTGCGACACGTCCACCAGACGACGGGTCAGGTAACCCGAGTCGGCGGTCCGCAGCGCGGTGTCGGCGAGACCCTTACGGGCACCGTGCGTGGAGATGAAGTACTCCAGCACGGACAGACCCTCCCGGTAGCTGGCCTTGATCGGCCGGGGGATGATCTCGCCCTTCGGGTTGGCCACCAGACCACGGATCGCGGCGATCTGGCGGAGCTGGAGCAGGTTACCGCGGGCACCCGAGTTGATCATCTTCCAGAGCGGGTTCTCCTGCGGCAGCGCGGTGTCCATCTCCTTGGCGACCTCGTTGGTCGCCTTGGTCCAGATCTCGATGAGCTCGCCGCGACGCTCCTCGGCGGTCATCAGACCCCGCTGGTACTGCTTGTCGATCCGGTCGGCTTCCTTCTCGTACCGCTCCAGGATCTCCCGCTTGCGCGGCGGAGCGATGACGTCCTCCATGCCGATCGTCACGCCGGACCAGGTGGCCCAGTGGAAACCGGCCTCCTTGAGGCCGTCCAGGGTGGCGGCCAGCGCCACCTTCGGGAAGCGCTCGGCGAGGTCGTTGACGATCGCGGAGAGCTGACCCTTGCGGATCTCGTAGTTCACGAAGCGGTAGCCCTGCGGCAGCGTCTCGTTGAACAGCACCCGGCCCAGGGTGGTCTCGACGGTAAGCGGCTCACCCTCGACCCAGCCCTCCGGCGCGACCCACGGCTCGGCGCCGGCGCCGTTGTCGACCCCGACCAGCCCGCGCAGGCGGATCTTCACCGGCGCCTGCAGGTGCAGCTCGCCGGCGTCGAAGGCCATCCGCGCCTCGGCGTCCGAGCTGAACGGCCGGCCCTCGCCCTTCTCACCGGCGGTGAGGTGGGTGAGGTGGTACAGCCCGATGACCATGTCCTGGGTGGGCATGGTGACCGGCTTGCCGTCGGCCGGCTTGAGGATGTTGTTCGATGACAGCATCAGGATCCGCGCCTCGGCCTGGGCCTCGGCGGACAGCGGCACGTGCACCGCCATCTGGTCACCGTCGAAGTCGGCGTTGAACGCGGTGCAGACCAGCGGGTGGATCTGGATCGCCTTGCCCTCGACGAGCTGCGGCTCGAAGGCCTGGATGCCCAGTCGGTGCAGGGTCGGCGCGCGGTTCAGCAGCACCGGGTGCTCGCCGATGACCTCTTCCAGCACGTCCCACACGACCGGCCGCTGCCGCTCGACCATCCGCTTGGCGGACTTGATGTTCTGCGCGTGGTTGAGGTCCACCAGCCGCTTCATCACGAACGGCTTGAACAGCTCCAGCGCCATCTGCTTGGGCAGGCCGCACTGGTGCAGCTTCAGCTTCGGGCCGACCACGATGACCGAACGGCCGGAGTAGTCGACGCGCTTGCCGAGCAGGTTCTGCCGGAACCGGCCCTGCTTGCCCTTGAGCATGTCGGACAGCGACTTGAGCGGGCGGTTACCCGGGCCGGTGACCGGCCGGCCGCGGCGGCCGTTGTCGAACAGCGCGTCGACGGCCTCCTGGAGCATCCGCTTCTCGTTGTTGACGATGATCTCGGGCGCGCCGAGGTCGATCAGCCGCTTGAGGCGGTTGTTCCGGTTGATCACGCGGCGGTACAGGTCGTTCAGGTCGGAGGTCGCGAAGCGGCCACCGTCGAGCTGCACCATCGGGCGCAGGTCCGGCGGGATGACCGGGACACAGTCCAGCACCATGCCGAGCGGCGAGTTGCGGGTGTTCAGGAAGGCCGCGACGACCTTGAGCCGCTTGAGCGCCCGGATCTTCCGCTGGCCCTTGCCGGAGCGGATGGTCTCGCGCAGGCTCTCGGCCTCGGCGTCGAGGTCCATGTTCTGGACCAGCGCCTTGATGGCCTCGGCGCCCATGCCGCCGGTGAAGTACTCGCCGAACCGGTCGCGCAGCTCCCGGTAGAGCAGTTCGTCGGTGACGAGCTGCTTCGAGTCCAGCTTGCGGAAGGTGTCGAGCACCTCGTCCAGGCGGTCGATCTCGCGCTGGGCCCGGTCGCGGATCTGGCGCATCTCGCGCTCTCCGCCCTCCTTGACCTTGCGCCGGACGTCCGCCTTCGCGCCCTCGGCCTCCAGCTCGGCCAGGTCGGCCTCGAGCTTGGCGGCCCGCTTCTCGATCTCCGAGTCGCGGCTGTTCTCGGCCTGCCGCTTCTCGGCCAGGATCTCGTTCTCGATGGTCGAGAGGTCACGGTGACGCGACTCGGCGTCCACGCTCGTCACGACGTACGAGGCGAAGTAGATGATCTTTTCGAGGTCCTTCGGGGCGAGGTCCAGCAGGTAGCCCAGCCGGCTCGGCACGCCCTTGAAGTACCAGATGTGGGTCACCGGAGCGGCCAGCTCGATGTGACCCATCCGCTCCCGGCGGACCTTGGAGCGGGTCACCTCGACGCCACAGCGCTCGCAGATGATGCCCTTGAACCGGACCCGCTTGTACTTACCGCAGTAGCACTCCCAGTCCCGCTGCGGGCCGAAGATCTTCTCGCAGAAGAGCCCGTCCTTTTCCGGCTTGAGGGTGCGGTAGTTGATCGTCTCAGGCTTCTTGACCTCGCCGTGGGACCACTGACGGATGTCGTCGGCGGTGGCGAGGCCGATGCGCAGCTCGTCGAAGAAGTTGACGTCGAGCACTATGTCCCCTATGTCGTCGTCTTTACAGCTAGATCATGGGCGGGGTTGGGGGGCCGGCCGACCCGCGTCGGGATCAGGCCTGACCGCCCAGAGCGGGTCGATCGGCCCCCCCAACCCTCACCACCTACACCTCTTCGACCGAGCTCGGCTCGCGCCGGGACAGGTCGATGCCCAGCTCCTCCGCGGCCCGGAACACCTCGTCATCGGTCTCGCGCATCTCCAGGGCCACACCGTCGCTGGAAAGCACCTCCACGTTGAGGCACAGCGACTGCAGCTCCTTGAGCAACACCTTGAACGACTCCGGAATGCCCGGCTCCGGGATGTTCTCGCCCTTGACGATCGCCTCGTAGACCTTGACCCGGCCCAGGACGTCGTCGGACTTGATCGTCAGCAGCTCCTGCAGGGCGTACGCGGCGCCGTACGCCTGCATCGCCCAGCACTCCATCTCACCGAAGCGCTGGCCACCGAACTGCGCCTTACCACCCAGCGGCTGCTGCGTGATCATCGAGTACGGGCCGGTCGACCGGGCGTGGATCTTGTCATCGACCAGGTGGTTGAGCTTCAGGATGTAGATGTAGCCGACCGCGATCGGGTCCGGCAGCGGCTCGCCCGAGCGGCCGTCGAACAGCTGCGCCTTGCCGGAGGAGCCGATCAGCTGCTTGCCGTCCCGGTTGGGCAGGGTCGACGCGAGCAGACCGGAGATCTCCTCCTCGCGGGCGCCGTCGAAGACCGGCGTGGCCACGTTGGTGTCCGGCTCGGACTCGTGCGCCTCGATGGAGCGCAGCTGGCGCTTCCACTCGGAGTCGTCGCCCTCGACGTTCCACCCCGTCTTGGCCACCCAGCCGAGGTGCGTCTCCAGCACCTGGCCGATGTTCATCCGGGACGGCACACCCAGCGGGTTGAGCACGATGTCGACGGGGGTGCCGTCCTCCAGGAACGGCATGTCCTCGATCGGCAGGATCTTCGAGATGACACCCTTGTTGCCGTGCCGGCCGGCGAGCTTGTCGCCGTCCTGGATCTTCCGCTTCTGGGCGACGTAGACCCGGACCAGCTCGTTGACGCCCGGGGGCAGCTCGTCGCCGTCCTCCCGGGAGAAGGTACGCACGCCGATGACCGTGCCGGTCTCACCGTGCGGCACCTTCAGCGAGGTGTCCCGGACCTCGCGCGCCTTCTCGCCGAAGATCGCGCGGAGCAGCCGCTCCTCCGGGGTCAGCTCGGTCTCGCCCTTGGGCGTGACCTTGCCGACCAGGATGTCACCGGGGACGACCTCGGCGCCGATCCGGATGATGCCGCGCTCGTCGAGGTCGGCGAGCATCTCCTCGCTGACGTTCGGGATGTCGCGGGTGATCTCCTCCGGGCCGAGCTTGGTGTCCCGGGCGTCGACCTCGTGCTCCTCGATGTGGATCGAGGTGAGCACGTCCTGCTGCACGAGGCGCTGCGACAGGATGATCGCGTCCTCGTAGTTGTGGCCCTCCCAGCACATGAACGCCACCAGCAGGTTGCGCCCGAGCGCCATCTCGCCCTCGTCGGTGCACGGACCGTCGGCGATGACCTGGCCGGCCTCGACGCGGTCGCCCTCGAAGACCACCGGCTTCTGGTTCACGCAGGAGCCGGCGTTGGAGCGGCGGAACTTGTGCAGCAGGTACGTCCGGCGGTGGCCGTCGTCCTGGTGGATGGTGATGTAGTCGGCGCAGAGGTCCTCGATGACACCGCCGACCTCGGCCACGACCACGTCACCGGCGTCGACGGCGGCGCGGTACTCCATGCCGGTGCCGACGAGCGGCGACTCGGCCTTGACCAGCGGCACGGCCTGGCGCTGCATGTTCGCGCCCATCAGGGCCCGGTTGGCGTCGTCGTGCTCGAGGAACGGGATCATCGCGGTCGCGACCGAGGTCATCTGCCGCGGCGAGACGTCCATGTAGTCGACGGCGCCGGGAACCACGTCCTCGGTCTCGCCGCCCTTACGGCGGCACAGGACCCGGTCCTCGGCGAACGTGCCGTCGGCCTTCAGCGGCGCGTTGGCCTGGGCCTTGACGAACCGGTCCTCCTCGTCCGCGGTCAGGTAGTCGATCTGGTCGGTGACCCGACCGTCGACGACCTTCCGGTACGGCGTCTCGATGAAGCCGAACGGGTTGACCCGGGCGAAGGTGGAGAGCGCGCCGATCAGGCCGATGTTCGGGCCTTCCGGCGTCTCGATCGGGCACATCCGGCCGTAGTGGGACGGGTGCACGTCGCGGACCTCGAAGCCGGCCCGCTCCCGGGACAGACCACCCGGACCGAGCGCGCTCAGCCGACGCCGGTGGGTCAGGCCCGCCAGCGGGTTGGTCTGGTCCATGAACTGGGACAGCTGCGACGTGCCGAAGAACTCCTTGATCGCCGCCACCACGGGGCGGATGTTGATCAAGGTCTGCGGCGTGATCGCCTCGACGTCCTGGGTGGTCATCCGCTCGCGGACGACCCGCTCCATCCGGGACAGGCCGACCCGGACCTGGTTCTGGATCAGCTCACCCACGGTACGCAGGCGCCGGTTGCCGAAGTGGTCGATGTCGTCGGCCTCGTAGCCGTCCTCACCGGCGTGCAGCCGGCACAGGTACTCCACGGTGGCGACGATGTCGTCCTCGGTCAGAGTGCCGGTGGTGATCGGCACGCCCACTTCGAGCTTCTTGTTGAACTTGTACCGACCGACCTTGGCGACGTCGTACCGCTTCGGGTTGAAGAAGAGGTTGTCGAGCAGGGTCTGGGCGTTCTCGCGGGTCGGCGGCTCGCCAGGGCGGAGCTTGCGGTAGATGTCTAGCAGCGCCTCGTCCTGGCCGGCGATGTGGTCCTTCTCGAGCGTGGTCATCAGCAGCTCGGACCAGCCGAACTTCTCGCGGATCCGCTCGGCGGACCAACCGATGGCCTTGAGCAGGACCGTGACGGCCTGCCGGCGCTTGCGGTCGATGCGGACGCCGACCGTGTCGCGCTTGTCGATGTCGAACTCCAGCCAGGCACCCCGACTCGGGATGACCTTGACGCTGGAGAGGTCGCGGTCGGAGGTCTTGTCCGGCTGCTTGTCGAAGTACACGCCCGGGGACCGGACGAGCTGGCTGACCACGACGCGCTCGGTGCCGTTGATGATGAAGGTGCCCTTGGGCGTCATCATCGGGAAGTCACCCATGAACACCGTCTGGCTCTTGATCTCGCCGGTGGTGTTGTTGGTGAACTCCGCCGTCACGAACAGCGGGGCGCAGTAGGTCAGGTCCTTCTCCTTGCACTCCTCGATCGAGGCCTTGACCTCGTCGAAGCGCGGTGCCGAGAAGGAGAGCGACATGGTGCCGGAGAAGTCCTCAATGGGACTGATCTCGTCGAGGATTTCCGCGAGACCCGAGCGTGCGTGCGGGTCGTCCGCCGACCGGCCCTGCCAAGCCTCGTTGCCGACGAGCCAGTCGAAGGACTCGTTCTGGATGGCGAGGAGGTTGGGGACCTCGAGGTGTTCGGTGATCCTGCCGAAAGAGACTCGGCGGGGAGCGAAAGCGCTCGACGTACGACTGGTCTTCGCAGGGCGGGAAGCTGCCAAGATGCGTCCTTCCGAGGACCGGTGCTGCAGAACGGCTGGTACGCGTGCACTCCAATGACCCCACCAGAAATACCCGCAATCGGACATTTCTGCGCAGGGATAAAGTCAGAAGGCAGCGCAAACTAGCAGTGTAGCCGAGAGGCTAACCGCTGTCCAGCCCAGCCCGCAAGTCGTCGCGGAACGCGCCTCGGCTTCCCCCGAAAGGGGGACTGACCGGGCCGCTCGGAACGCGGCGGACCTACGGAACCGCTCGGGTGCGGCGGCCGGTGGTGCCGCCGTTGCCAATACCCAAGAGGTGGCCGTTGCAAGCGCGGAAGGTCTTGCTGGTGTCAGCGTGCCTGGCGGCCCGGGGCCGCGTCAAGGGCCGGTCTCGTCAGCGACACGTGTTTCCCACCGACGGACGACCGGCCGGCCCCGCCGCACCGCCGGGTACCGGGCGCCCACGCCCTGCTCAGACCGTTGCTGGCGGTCCCAGCACGAACACGGCGGGCGACGATCCCGAATTCGGATCGCCGCCCGCCGCGTCGGATTGTGCCCTGGCTCACGTGAGCCGGGCGCGCCCGGTACAGCCCCAATTACTTGAGGGTGACCTTGGCGCCCTCGCCCTCGAGCTTGGCCTTGGCCTTCTCGGCGGTCTCCTTGTTGACCTTCTCCAGGATGGCCTTCGGCGCGGCCTCGACCGCGTCCTTGGCCTCCTTCAGGCCCAGGCCGGTCAGCTCACGCACGACCTTGATGACCTGGATCTTCTTGCCACCGTCGGCCTCGAGGACGACGTCGAACTCGTCCTTCTCCTCCTCGACCGGGGCGGCCGGGCCGGCCGGGCCCGCCGGGCCGGCGACGGCGACCGGAGCCGCGGCGGTGACCTCGAAGGTCTCCTCGAACTGCTTCACGAACTCGGAGAGCTCGATCAGCGTCATCTCCTTGAACGCGTCGAGCAGCTCGTCGGTGCTGAGCTTCGCCATGTCTGGCGTCCTTTCCTAATGTTTGACTAAGAACGTGGGTGCGCCGGGGGGCCCTCAGGCCGCCTCGGCGCCCTCCTTCTCGCGCTTGTCCTGCAGCGCTGCCGCCAGCCGGGCGGTCTTCGACAGCGGGGCCTGGAACAGGGCCGCGGCCTTGCTCAGGTTGCCCTTCATCGCGCCGGCCAGCTTGGCCAGCAGCACCTCGCGGGACTCCAGGTCGGCGAGCTTCGTGACCTCGGCCGCGGAAATGGCCTTGCCCTCGAAGACGCCGCCCTTGATGACGAGCTTCGGGTTGGCCTTCGCGAAGTCGCGAAGCCCCTTCGCCGCCTCGACGACGTCGCCCGAAACGAAAGTCAGCGCGGTAGGACCGGTGAACAGCTCGTCGAGCCCGGAGATACCCGCGTCGGTCGCGGCACGCTTCGCCAGCGTGTTCTTCGCGACCGTGTAGGTGGTCTCCTTGCCGAGCGAGCGCCGCAGCTGGGTGAGCTGGGAAACCGTCAGACCACGGTACTCGGTCAGCACCGTAGCGCCCGCGTTGCGGAAGTTCTCGGTCAGCTCGACGACGGCCGTGGCCTTGTCGGCCCGGATCGGCTTGTCCGCCATGTCCCTCCTCTCTCGTTGCTCCAGGCTGGTCCACCGGGAAGCCGGCAGGCTTCCGCGGTACCGGAGGGGCCACGACAACGAGAAAAGCCCCGGCGCAGGGCGCACGGGGCGAGGGCCGGCCGATCGCACCGCAGTCGGTGGACCACGGGAACAGAGCCGAGTTTCGCTTGCCGCCCTGCGCGGGTCGCCCGTCGAAGCGGGACCTTCGACCGTGCCGGAGCACGGTGACCAGCGGTCTCTGGGTGGTACTTCGCGCCAAGGTTACGCGACACGCCCCGCGACCGCCAAATCGCCCCCGGGTGCGCCCCGTCACTCCCCCGCCGGTGATCGACCCCGCTCGCCGCGCACCGGGCCCGCAGCGGCCCAGCGAACGCGAGGTGCGGCACCCGGGCGGTCGCGATCAGGCGCGGGCCCGCCGGCGCCAGGCGTACCCGGCCAGGGCCGTGGCGCTCCAGGCGACCGCCCACCCGCTGAGCAGCGCCACGGTGGCGCCGGACGGGCCGGCGGCAATGGCCCGGGCGGCGGGCATCACCGGGGGCGCCAACCACGGCACCACCGAGTCGGACAGACCCAGGACCAGCGTGCCGACCACGCCGAGCGCCAGCACCGCGACGCCATACCCGGCGCTGCCCGTGACCGCCCGGCTGGCCAGCGCGCCGAGCGCCACGGCGGCCGGCAGGGCGAGCAGGTGCGCCCAGACGCCGAGGGCGACGCCGGCGGCCAGGGACCGGCCGCCCGGCGTCACCTGGCTGGTCACCCCGCCCACCAGCCACGGCAGGACCAACCCGACGGCGACCGTGCCGAGCCCGGCCACGACCGCCGCGAGCAGCCCGGCGGCCCGCTCCCGGGCCGCCCCGGCGAGCACCAGGGCCAGCCGGCGCTGCACGTCCGGCTCGACGTCGAGCAGGATCTTGGTCTGCCACGCCAGCACCGGGAACAGCACCACCGCCGAGACGCCGTACGCCTCGGCCGGCTGCGCCCGACCGCCGCCGTACAGGACGCCGAGGGCGAGCAGCCCGGCCAGCAGGGGCGCGACCGCCCGTCCGGTACGCAGGAAGCCGGCCAGCCGCAGCCGGACCAGCCCGCTCACCGGCCCACCCGCCCGGCCGGCCCGGTTGCCGGCACGCCCCCGCCCGCCCCGTCGGCAGGGGCCGGCGGACCGCCCGGTTCACCGGCGACCGGTGTGGCCGGCGCTCCGGGGGCGGGGGCGTCGGGCGGGGCCGCGGCGCGTACCCCGAGAACGTGGTGGCCGTCGGCGCGCAACCTGGCGACGGTGCCGGCCGCCCGCGCGGCCGGGACCGCGACCTCGACCACGACGAGCGCCTCGACCGGCGCGTCGGCCGACGCCCGCGCGGTGACGGTGCCGTCGGCGACGGTCCAGTGAGTGGCGCCCGGTAGCCGCGCCGTCTCGCCCCGGTGGTCGCTGACCAGCACCGACCCGCCGGCCGCCAGCACCTCGTCGATCAGCCCGGGGACCAGTTCCCGGGCCGCGGTGTCGAGGCCCTCCCAGGGCTCGTCGAGAATGAGCAGGCCGGGCCGGCGCAGCATCGCCTGGGCCAGGCCGACCTTCTGGGCCGTGCCCTTGGACAGCTCGGGAAGGCGCACGCCCCGGAACCGGGTCAGGCCGAGCCGCCCGGTCCACCGGTCGACCGCCAGGTCGGCCTCGCTCCCGCCCAGCCCGGCCACCCGGGCCATCCCGGCCAGGTAACGCTGCACGGTGAACGGCTGGTCGGCGGGGAACCGTTCCGGTACCCAGCCGACGTGCCGCGGGCGGTCGACGACCCGGCCCCGGGTCGGCCTGAGCACCCCGGCCGCCAACTGGAGCAGCGTCGACTTGCCGGCGCCGTTGCGGCCGACCACCACCGCGGCCTCGCCCGGGCCGAGCCGCAGGTTCGCCTCCCGCAGCACCCACGGACCGCGCCGGCCGTATCGCAGCCAGACGTCCTCCCACCGCATGCCGCGAGCCTGCCACACCGGACAGACGGATGGGGCCCCGCCACAGCTCGTGGCGGGGCCCCATCGAGGCAGCGGTGCTCAGGCCTCGGTCGCGCCCTCCTGGAGGTTCTTCACCAGGTTCGGGTCGACCGGCACGCCCGGGCCCATCGTGGTGGTGAGGGTGATCTTCTTCAGGTACTTGCCCTTCGCCGCCGACGGCTTGGCCCGCAGCACCTCGTCGAGGACCGCGGCGTAGTTGTCGACCAGCTGGGTCTCGGAGAACGAGGCCTTGCCGATGATCAGGTGGAGGTTGGAGTGCTTGTCCACCCGGAAGGTGATCTTGCCGCCCTTGATGTCCGAGACGGCCTTGGTGACGTCCATGGTCACCGTGCCGGTCTTCGGGTTCGGCATCAGGCCGCGCGGGCCCAGGATCCGCGCGATCCGGCCGATCTTGGCCATCTGGTCCGGCGTGGCGATCGCCGCGTCGAA
Source organism: Micromonospora sp. MW-13 (assembly GCF_003434305.1). GTDB lineage: Bacteria > Actinomycetota > Actinomycetes > Mycobacteriales > Micromonosporaceae > Micromonospora. Next base: position 9,689 of record NZ_QKKX01000003.1, on the reverse strand, counting down.
GTCGAGCCAGCCGCCCTGGATCCGGGCGACGAGCTCGTCGGTGCCCACCTCGTCCGCACCGGCGGCGGCGGCCTCCTCGGCCTTCGCGCCGGCGGCGAAGACGATCACGCGGGCGGTCTTGCCGGTGCCGTGCGGCAGGTTGACCACGCCGCGGACCATCTGGTCCGCCTTGCGGGGGTCGACGCCGAGGCGCATGGCGACCTCGACCGTGGCGTCGAACTTGGCGCTGGTGGTGTCCTTGGCGATCTTGACCGCCTCGGCCGGCGTGTAGAGCTTCGACCGGTCGATGACCTCGGCGGCCTTGCGGTAGGTCTTGCTGCGCTGCATTTCTGGTTACTCCTGTGGTCTATGGCGGGCCGCGGCGTCCGCGTGCCCTCCCACGAACTGATCGGGAAGCAGTGACCGAGGTCAGTCGGCGACGACGATGCCCATCGACCGGGCGGTGCCGGCGATGATCTTCTCAGCCTGCTCGACGTCGTTGGCGTTGAGGTCGGACATCTTCTTCTCGGCGATCTCCCGCAACTGGGCGCGGGTGACCGAGCCGACCTTCTCCTTGTGCGGGACGCCGGAGCCCTTCTGCACGCCGGCGGCCTTGATCAGCAGCCGGGTGGCGGGCGGGGTCTTCAGGATGAAGGTGAAGGAGCGGTCCTCGTACACGCTGATCTCGGCGGGGACGACGTCGCCCCGCTGGGACTCGGTCTGCGCGTTGTAGGACTTGCAGAACTCCATGATGTTCACGCCGTGCTGGCCGAGCGCGGGGCCGACCGGCGGCGCCGGAGTGGCCTGGCCAGCCGGCAGCTGAAGCGTGAACGTCTTGACGAGCTTCTTCTTCGGAGGCATGTCTCTTCCTGGGGCTTGGAACTGGGAAAGGTGCCGGCCGGGGGCGCGCACGGTCAGCGCGAGGCGACGGCCGACGTTCTAGGGTAGCGCAACGCTCCGCCGCCCCCTGCGCCGAGGTCCGGCGAGGGGGCGGAACGGGTACGCCGGCGGCGGGCTGCTGCCCACCGCCGGCGACCGGAACGTCAGATCTTGGTGACCTGGTTGAAGTTCAGCTCGACCGGGGTCTCCCGGCCGAAGATCGACACCAGCACCTTGAGCTTCTGCTGGTCGGCGTTGATCTCGCTGATCGTCGCCGGCAGCGAGGCGAACGCGCCGTCGGTGACGGTGACCGAGTCGCCCACCTCGAAGTCCAGAACCTTGATCTCGGGCTTGGCCTTCTTCTGCTCGGTCTCGATCGACGGGGCGAGCCACTTGATCACCTCGTCGAGGCTCAGCGGCGCCGGTCGGTCGGCCCGGTCGGTCGCCCCCACGAAGCCGGTGACCCCGGGGGTGTTGCGCACGCAGGAGTAGGACTCCGCGGTCAGCTCCATCCGGACCAGGATGTAGCCGGGGAACACCTTGGCCTGGATCTGGGACCGCTTGCCGTTCTTGACCTCGACCTCTTCCCGGGTCGGCACCTCGACCTGGTAGATGTACTCCTCCATGTCGAGGGAGGTGATCCGGGTCTCGAGGTTGGTCTTGACCTTGTTCTCGTAGCCGGCGTACGAGTGCACCACGTACCAGTCACCCGGCGCGTAGCGCAGCTTCTGGCGCAGCTCCGCGACCGGGTCGTAGTCCACTTCCGGGGCGGGCTCGGTGGTCGGAAAGTCCGGCTCGCTGGCGGCCTCGACCGACTCATCGTTGGCCGCCGTCGCCACCGCGGACTGCTCGTCCGTGGTCTCGGCGGTCTCGTCGTACTCAGGCACGCTCGCTCACTTCCGTCACTATCGGCTTGAGTCAGCCGGTCAGCTGGGGTTGCCGAAGACCCACAGCACGCCCTTCGCGAAGGCGTAGTCCAGGCCGGCCACGATCGTCAGCATCACGGCGACAAAGGTGACGACCACGGCGGTGTAGGTCAGCAGCTCCTTGCGGGTAGGCCAGATGACCTTACGCAGCTCGGCCACGACCTCGCGGAAGAACCGCGCGATGCGGGCGAACAGCCCCACCCGCTCGGTGTCCTTGCGGGTCTTCCTCTCATCGGCCGACTCGGCCTTGGCCCGCGCCCGGGTGGCCGTGCCACCACGGGAGACCGGCTCGTCCGCGTCGGTGGCGTCGTCGGCGGCCACGTCGTCGACGACCTCGTCGTTCAGACGGTCGTCGTCGCCGGCGTCCTCGCTGCGCCGCTTGTTCTCGGCCACTTCGCCCTCCGTCGCGGAATCGGGTCGCACGCCGGTGCGGCATGCGCGGCGCTGGTCACGCCGGCCGGACCAACCGTCCCGCGACGGGCCGCGGCCGGCGGATCGACGGACGGGCCCGATGCCTCGGAACCACCACGCCGATACCACCACCACGGGCCGGACGCCGCCGGTTGGCGGCGCGACCCACGGGAACGGTCAGGCCTGAGGCGCAGGGGTGACAGGACTTGAACCTGCAGCCTGCGGTTTTGGAGACCGCTGCTCTGCCAATTGAGCTACACCCCTGTGCGGCAACGCTCGCCCGACCCGGCCATGAAGCACCGGGCGGGGTCACTTGCCCCACGGCGGACCAGTGTACGGGTAGCGACGCCACTTTCCCAACCGGTCCACCCCCTCGCGTGGCGGAATCCCCTCAGCGGGGCGTCCGGATCACCGCCCGGGCCTGCGAGAGCACCTTCTCCCCCCGGCACGTCGCGATGATGTCCAGCCTGGTCAGGCCCTCTTCGGTGGTGTCCTTGACCTTGGCGGTCACCTCGACCTCGGTGCCGTCGTCGTCGTCCGGAACGACCACCGGACGGGTGAACCGGACCCCGTAGTCGACCACCGCGTCGGGCGCGCCGGCCCACTCGCTGACCGCCCGGCCGACCAGGGCCATGGTGAACATGCCGTGCGCGATCACCCCGGGCAGGCCGACGCCGGTGGCGAACCGGTCGCTCCAGTGGATCGGGTTGAAGTCGCCCGAGGCGCCCGCGTACTGGACCAGGTCGGCCCGGGTGACCCGGAAGGTCTTGGTGGGCAGCTCCATGTCAGGCCTCCCCGCGTACGACAAGCTTGGACCAGACGGCGACCACCGGCTCGCCGGCGACGGTGGTGACATCGGTGCGGGTGGTCAGGAAGTCGTGCCCGCCCCGGCTGCTGATGGCCTCGATCGTGTTCGCGCAGACCAACTCGTCACCGGCCACCACCGGGCGGGTGTACGCGAACCGCTGGTCGCCGTGGACCACCCGGCTGTAGTCGACGCCGATCGCCGGGTCGTCGATGATCTGCCGGCTGGCGGCCATCGTCAGCACGATGGGGAAGGTCGGCGGTGCGACCACGTCCGGGTGACCGAGCGCCCGGGCGGCCTCCGGGTCGTGGTACGCGAGGTCGGCGGCGCCGATCGCGGTGGCGAACTCGCGGATCTTCTCTCGGCCCACCTGGTAGGGGGCGGTCGGCGGATAGGTCCGGCCGACGAAGGACTGGTCCAAGGGCATGCCCGAGAACCTACACGGAAAGCACGAAAGCCGACCCGGGGGCGGACGTGCGGCAGAAGCCGCGCATCCGTTCCGGATCGGCGATCGGGTGTCGAGTGGCCGGCCTGCGCCGGCGGTGGGTCAGCGGGTCTCGCGGTGGACCGTGTGCCGGCCGTCCCGGGGGCAGAACTTCTTCAGCTCGATGCGGTCCGGGTCGTTGCGGCGGTTCTTGCGCGTGATGTAGTTGCGCTCCTTGCACTCCACACACGCCAAAGTGATCTTCGGCCGGACATCGGTAGCCTTCGCCACGGCGGAGTGCCTTCCTCGCTAACGGTCAACAACTAAAGCGCCTCAGCTTACGTGCTGAGAACGCGGACATGCAAAGTGGGCGCCTGTGGCGCCCATCCCACCGACCACCGGGAACGAACCCGGAGGACGAGAGTAGCGGTGGCCGGAATTGAACCGGCGACACAGCGATTATGAGCCGCTTGCTCTGCCATCTGAGCTACACCGCCGCGGCGGGCCCCACCGGACCCTTTGAGCCCCCTTACGGAATCGAACCGTAGACCTTCTCCTTACCATGGAGACGCTCTGCCGACTGAGCTAAGGGGGCTTGCACGATCACTCGGTGGCCGCGCAGAGGTAAGAGTACACGGCCCCGCCCCGGAGGTGAAATCGGATCCCCCCGCCGTCGGGTGGGTAAACGTCCGCCCAGGTCAGCGCCCCTTTGGAGCCGGCGCGTCAGGGGACGACGCGCAGCCGGCGGACATCCGGGCCGACGAGCGCCTCGGACTCCAACTGGGCCCCGAACCACGCCTCCAGCCGCTCGTACGGCAGCGGACGGCTGAACAGGAAGCCCTGGCCGATCTCGCAGCCGATGTCCTGGAGCAACTCCAGGGTCAGCTCGCTCTCCACGCCCTCGGCCACCACCGCCAGGCCGAACTGCTGGGAGAGGGTCACCACCGCGTTGACGATGGCCAGGTCACTCGGGTCGGTCGCCATGCCCTGCACGAACGACCGGTCGACCTTCACCTCGTGCACCGGCAGCCGACGCAGGTAGGCCAGCGAGGACGAGCCGGTACCGAAGTCGTCCACCGACAGCCGGACGCCGAGGTCGCGCAGCCGGCGCAGGGTCGGGATCGGGCGGTCGGTGCCGTCCAGCACCCCGGCCTCCCGGATCTCGAAGGTGAGCCGCTGCGGTGGGACGTCGTACTCGGCCAGCAGATCACGCACCTGGTCGGGGAAGTGCCGGTCGATGAGCGTACGGGCGGAGAGGTTGACCGCGACGGCGAGCGGCTGCTCGGCGTGCGTCCAGTCCCGGCTGCGCCGTAGCCCCTCCCGCAGCACCGCCTCGGTCAGCCGGCCGAGCTGGCCGGTGTGCTCGGCCACCGCCACGAAGTCCTCCGGGGCCACCTCGCCGTGTGCCGGGTGCTCCCAGCGGGCCAGGCACTCCACCCCGACCAGGCGGCGGTCCCGCAGGGTCACCTTGGGCTGGAAGTAGACCTCCAACGCGCCGTCGTCGAGGGCCCGGCGCAGGTCACCGGCGAGGCCGAGCCGGCGCAGCGACCGGGACTCCAGAGCCGGGTTGAACAGCTGGATGCTGCCGGGCATCGACTTCGCCGCCGACGCCGCCAGGTCGACCCGTTGCAGCAGGGTCGCCGCGTCGCTGCCGTGGTCGGGGTGCACGGCCACGCCGACCGCGGTGTCCACGTCGAGGGTGAACGCGTCGAAGACCATCTCGGCGCGGATCTCCTCGCGCAGCCGCGTGGCCAGTTCCAGCGCCGCCTCGGCGTTCTCCAGCCGCAGCGTCACCAGGAACTCGTCGCCGCCGGCCCGGCCGACCAGCGACGAGGACGGCGCGGAGGCGCGCAGCCGGGCGGCGACCTCGGCGAGGACCTGGTCCCCGGCGGCGTGGCCGAGCGACTCGTTGACCTGGCGCAGCCCGTCGACGTCGAACAGCAGCACGGCCACCACCTCGCCCGGGGCACGGATCTTCACCGCCTCGTCGAGCGCGCCGGAGATCCGCCGCCGGTTGGGCAGCTTGGTCAGCGTGTCGTGGTACGCGTCGTGCCGCAGCCGGTCGACCAGCCGGGAGTTCTCCAGGGCCACCGCCGCGTGCGCGGCCACCGTCTCGATCACCGGCACGTCGGCCGGGGTGAAGTGGCCGAGGCTGCTGAGCCGGTTGACCACCTCGAGCGTTCCGATCACCGCCTCCCCCGAGCGCAGCGGCACGATGATCGCGTCCTTCGCGGGGGCGGTCCGCAGCATCGCCAGCTGCTCCCGGTCGCCGCCGAGCCGGGCACCGAGCGCGACGGTCTGCCGCTGCTGCACCACCCGCTCCCGGACCGCCGCGGGGATCTTGGAGAAGTCGAGCAGGCCGTGGCCGTCCACCCGGGCGGTCAGCAGCACCTCCGGATGCCGGCCCTGGGCGGGCAGCCACAGGGTGGCGTACTCGGCCTGCATGAGGGCGCGGACCCGGCCGAGCAGCGCGTCCGGCAGGGTGCCGTCCTGGCCGCTGCGGGCCATGGCCCGGGTCAGCTCGTAGATGTCGGCGAGGCTGCGGTGCTGGCGGAGGAACTGGGCGTACGCCCGGTAGACCACGGCCACCGTCACCGCGAGCGCCCCGAGCACCAGCAGCGACCAGTAGGTGGCGGTCACCGCGAGCAGGATGATCAGGCCGACGGTGGCGTTCACGCCGGCGACCAGCAGCGGCACGGTGGACGTGCGGACCACTTCGAGCCCGGCCTGCCAGCCCTGGAGCAGGGTGATCACGCCGACCACGGCGGCGAGGGTGACCAGGGTGATGGTGCTGACCGCCGCGAAGAGGATGCCCCAGGTGCCGGGCCCCACGCCCCGGATCGGGGGGAGCGCCAGCAGGACCAGGGCGGCGAGGGAGGTCGCCGCGGCGGAGCGGGCGACGTTGAAGGCGAACTTGGCCGGACCGAGTCGCCGCCGGAGTTGGGCGATCAGCGCGGCGAGGGTGGCGACCAGCACCAGGGTCAGCGGCGGCAGGTAGTACAGGGCGAGGACCAGCGGGATCTCGGTGATCGTGGCCGAGAACGTCTGCCGCCGGACGACGAAGCTCAGGACCGGCAGGTGGGCGGCGACCAGGGCGGTGAGCAGCAGCAGACCCAGGCCCCACTCGCCGAACGGCTCCCGCTCCACCAGCGCGATCAGCAGGCAGCAGATGACGGCGAGGAACGCCAGCGGCCCGGTTATCAACCAGGCGAGGTCAGTCCCGCGTCGTCGCACGGCTGTCGCACGGCTCGTCATCCTGCTCCCTTGTCGTCACCGAGAGTGAACTCCGCGCCGATGCCTGGTCGCTACCGCCGCCGCCCGGTCACCCGGGCGGCGGCAGGTGTCACACGAACCGGGAAGAACCTAGTTCCACTCGAACTCGAGGGTCGCCAGCCCGCCAGCGGGCGGAGCACCGGCGACGGAGGCTACCGAAGCGACGCCGGAGGCGAGCGCGAAGAGCATCAGGGTCATGCCGAGCAGCCGACCCAGCTTTTGAGTAGGCATCTGTGGGGCTCCTGTCACGAAACGGGCAGCACGGGGGGCGTGAAGATTCCATGATGGTGCCACACACACTGAGAGCAACAAAGCCCTCGGTGGCCTGGCTCCGCCTGGTCGGCAGCAAGTCCGACCGATCGGTAGGACGCCCTGCCTGGCGGGGCGATACCCCCGCGACCTCGCCTTCCACGCCTCGCTTCATTTGGCGAACACTCGGACCTAATTCGCCAATCACGGGGCAGTCCCCGGAAACTCATTGAGTGCCTCTAAAGCCTTGAGTGCCTCTAAAGCCGCATGGCGCTTCGCTCCGGAACAGCACACCACAGTAGAGCAGATATCGAAAGGGACCGTCGTTCTCCGGACCCCACCCGGCCGCGCTCCACCTCGTGGCGGCAGCCCGGGAGGGGGTCCGCCTTCTACGCCGACGGGCCACCGACGCCTCGGCCACCCGACCGGCCCACCGCCCGCTCGCCCTCGACCGAGTACCTGACCAGGCGTACCGCGCATCGAACCACCGAACGTGCCGAACGTGCCGATCCGGGTCACCCAGGGCCTCGAACGGGCGCACCGACCGGTCGTTCGTCCCCCCTGGCGCGCGGCCCGGAATTCCGCGTCAGGAGCCGGTTCGTGCTCGCCCTCGGCGCGGTCGCCGCTTCCACCACCGGCCCCAGCCTCCCCCGCCCACCCGGGCCGGGCGGGCCCCGAGGGGGGACGGCTGATCGCGTTAGGGTGGGGAATGGCAAAGGTATTGATCTCAGCCGACATGGAGGGCGTCTCCGGCATCGTCCACTCCACCGAGACCAACCCCGACCGGTACGACTATGAGCGTGGCCGGGCGCTGATGACCGCCGACGTCAACGCCGTCGTCGCCGGGGTGCTGGACGCGGAGCCGTCGGCCGAGATCGTCGTGGTCGACGGGCACGGTCCCTTCCGCAACCTGCTGGTGGAGGATCTCGACCGGCGGGTGCGGCTGATCCGCGGCCGACCCCGCCCACGGGGCATGCTGGCGGGGCTCGACGACGACGTGGACGCCGTGTTGTTCGTCGGCTACCACGCCCGCGCCGGCACCGGCCCCGCCACGCTCGCCCACACCATGAGCGACGCCGTCCTCGGCGTACGGCTCAACGGGCGTGAGGTCGGCGAGATCGGCATCAACGCCGCCCTGGCCGGTCAGCACGGCGCCCCGGTCGTGCTGCTCAGCGGCGACGACGCAGCCTGCGCCGAACTGCTGGAACTGGTGCCCGAAGCCTCGACCGTCCCGGTCAAGCGGGCGCTGGGTCAGCTCGCCGCCGAGGTGCTGCACCCGGCGGTCGCGCGCGACCGGCTCCGGCAGGGTGCGGCCACCGCGATGGGACGACGGGCGCAGGTGCCGCCTCTGTCGATCAGCGGTCCGGTGGCGCTGGAGGTGGATCTGCACAATCCCGCCGCCGTCGACATGGCGACGCTGATCCCGGGCGTCGAGCGCGCCGCCGGCGCGCGGACGGTCACCTTCACCGGCCGAGACGTCGCCGAGGCGTACGACGTGGTCCAACTCCTCGTGCAGCTCGCCCAGGTCAAGAACGCCTGACCGGTACGCCGGGGGCGCGTACCGCTGCACGATCAGTTCTCGGGCGGGACCGCGCACAGGATGTCGGCGCAAAATCTGCCGGTCGGCGGCGGCCCCGATTCGATCCGATCGGGGAGCGACCGAACGGGCCGGAGAACTGGGAGCGACACGACGACAGCGGCCCCGACCAGCATTCCTGCTGGTCGGGGCCGCTGGTGCACCTGGTGGCGGGGAGGATTCGAACCTCTGAAGCTTTCGCGACGGATTTACAGAGCGCCAACTTGAGAGCGCTGACCTGGTTTAATCCTTTGTCCCTGCCTGCTGGCGACACAAGGGCGACACGCACTCACGTCTCCGGTAGATCGACCCCGGGTGGAAACTCGCCGTCCGACCCTCGGTCGAAGATTGGCGGTACGTCTAACTTCGCCCCGTCGAAGGACACCCGTCCGCCCGAGAACGCCGCTCCACCGAAGGACACCTCCCCGCCCGAGAAGGCCGTTTGTTCGAAGGACACCCATCCCCCGGAGAGCGCCGCTCTGGCAAAGGACATCCGTCCGCCCGAGAAGGCCGTTCGTTCGAAGGACACCCACCCGCCGGAGAATCTCGCCCCGTCAAAGGACATCCGCGCGCCCGAGAACTTCGCAAGGTTAAAAAACACCCACCCGCCGGAGAACCTCGCCCCGTTAAAGAACACCCGACCGCCGGAGAACCTTGCCGCGCCGAAGGACACCCGCCCGCCCGAGAAGGCCGTTCGTTCGAAGGATACCGACCCGCCCGAGAACCTCGCCCCGCCGAAAAAAACCTCTCCCTCCGAGAAGGTCGCCCGTTCAAAGGAGACCCGTCCACCCGAGAACTCCGCCCGTTCGAAGGACACCCGCCCACCGGAAAACACCGCGCCTGAGAAGTCGCCACCGTCGAAGGTGGCCCCAGTGAAGTCGAAGTCGCAGCCACACCATGAGTTGGTTGCCTCTTCTGTGCTTCGTAGGTGCCTGCCGATGAGGCGGATCACCGTGTGCCGTACCTCTCGCTCCTCACGCGCGTACCGCGTCGCTTCTTCGGCCTGCTTCCGCCCTTCGCGCCCCGCCACGGCAGACTGACTGTCGCTCCCCTGTGCAGGTGGAGGTGTGTAAGGCATACGGAGGTAGGCGCAGAGGACGTCGATGCAGGTTTGCCGGCTCTCAAGCCAGTCATCAGCCAGCCCAGCCATGGCGTACACCCCGGCTA
>NZ_QKKX01000002.1 GCF_003434305.1 Micromonospora sp. MW-13 | reverse complement strand
CGTACGGCTGCCTTGTCCGAGCCGAGTTGCTCGGATGCCTCGGCGAACCTCTCGTTGAACAGCCGAATTCCGTTGCGCTCTGTTTCAAGCTTGGCACGCTCATCAGCCGCCTCAGCGAGAGCCTTGGTCACCTCTGCCCGCGCATCGGCCGCGTGCGCCAGTTGGTGCGCGAACTCAGCCAGCTTGTTCGTATGTTCCGCTACCCGCTGTTTGCGGTAGGCGACAACCAGAGCTGCAACGCCACCGATGCCAGCCACCATCGCAAACACGAGCTTGAGAAGTTCAAACAGGGTGCTCACTCTCACCGTGCCGTCCCGTACGAACGACGGGAACCCGGCGTACCACAGTGCGCCGACGAGCAGCCCGATGATGAGCAGAACAGCAATGCCAACCATCGAGACGATTGACCAGCGAATCTCCCACAGCTTCAGCCTTGGTACCGGGCTGTCTGTCGCTGAAGCTGCGGGAACCTCAACCTTCACGGTGGACGCGGCTGGGGACAACTTGGGGGATGGCTCCACAGCTCCTATTCGTATCGCATCGCGGCAATTCCTGGACGTCTGCGTCGGACCGAAGTCACCTCACCCGTTCGCTAGACGGTCGACCAACGCCCCGGCTATCTCACTCATGCTGGTCACGACCGCATCCGCTCCGACCGTATCGAAGGCTTCGACCTTCGAAGGCTTGTTGGCGTAGCCGATCACCCTCACGCCTGCCGCCTGTGCTCCCTCGATGTCCGACAGCGAGTCACCGACAAGGACGCATCGACCCGGAATCTCGCCGAATGTTCGGATGGCTTGCAGGATTGGTTCCGGGTTGGGCTTCATGCGGTCCGGGTCGGCGTACGCCCGACCGACGACTGGCGAGACGTACGCGGCGAGCCGGTGCGCCGTCAGGTAGGCGCTCACCGCGCCGGCTGAGTTGTTGCTGGCCACCGCCACCGGCATGCCGGCCTGCCAGGCCGCGACAATCACCTCACGGCCGTACGGCGTGGGGTCGGCAGTCTCGACGGCCCAGCACTCAGCCGCGCAGAGCGCGTCCTCTACCCGCGTGACGCTGTTGTCGCCGGCCGCGCCGAAGTGCCGCAGCACTTCGAGCGGGTCTGGCTCGCTGGCAAGGTTCGCCGGCACGTCGACTTCCCGCTGCCGCAGCAACTCGACCAGTTCCGCGGCAACCTGCGGGGCGGGGTAGCCGGCGAAGATGCTGCATACCGGGCCGTCGAAGTCGAGCAGTACCGCGCCAACCTCGCCGAGTAGCCGGCCGAGGTCGGCGTTCATCCGTCGTACCGGTAGGCGATGGTCGACCACACGGAGTCGAACCACTGGCGGGACGCTTCGCCGACCTTGGCCGAGGCACGGGCCGAGGAAGATCGGCGCGCAGACACGCATCCGACACAACCACTGAGATCAAGCGGTCCTGAGTGAGACTCAGCAGGACTAACGACGACGACCCCCGACCGGCATCTCTGCTGGTCAGGGGCCGTTGTCGCACCTGGTGGCGGGTAGAGGATTCGAACCTCTGAAGCTTTCGCGACGGATTTACAGGGCGTCTGCGATCTTGCTTCGGTCACCCCCGTTGAGCTGCTGTTTCTATCCTCCAGACAGGTGCCGGCTGGTCAGCCGCCCACCATCTGCCCACGCCCACAATGTCCGGGTCACGCAAGCAGCCAGCGGAACCCCGCAATGATCACCACCAGGATGGCGACTCCCCAGACGACGTTGCGACCAGTGGCGCCGAAGATCAGGTAGGCGATCTGGGCGATCAAGAAGATCGAGCTCAACACCAGGTCTACGAGCAGCAGCACAAGCGTGAGCGCCAGACGCAGCAGGAACCAGACGAACCCCAGACCACACCACTTGTCGATGGTGGAATCGTCGTAGGCCCAGCGCGTCAACACGAAGGGTTTGTAGATCGAAGACTCCCAGCCCTGATCCCACTTCGCGCCGGTCTTGGCCCAGAACGAATCGCCGCCCTCCTTCACCGTGGCCTGATCCACTCGCTTGAACTGGATCTTCTTCACCGCGCCGTCGGTGATGTCGATCAGGACTTGCCCGTCCTTCACCTGGATCGTGGTCGTCCCGTTCACGATCACCGTGAGCTGCTCACGGCCAGCTTGGACCCTGAACACCTTGTCAAACCCGGTCTTGCCCTTCTTGCGGTCGCGAAGCAGGACATAGATCGTGCTTCCGTCTCGCGGCGGGAGGGAGTACTCGGCGCCGATCGAGAACTCGCCGATGGGAGTAACGAAGCTCGTTTCGCCCTCGACAGCCACGCCATCGGGTCCGAGCGTCAGCGCTACCGGCAGCAGCGGAGGCTTGTAGCGGAGCTTGCCCTTGCCCTCAGTCTCTGGATCGCAGCCAGCGACCACCAAGGCCAGGAGTATGAGCACCACCAGTGCCGCTCGATTGCGGACTGAACGCGCTTGAGCGGTCCGCGGGCCTGACGGACGAGGCGTTGGCAGCACCCGCCTGATGGCGAGATCAGCCTTCAATTTGTACCGCCCCCTTGACCCACGCCTCCCGACGCACGGCCGACCACAGTCAGTTGCCACATGATTACGAGTGTCCCGCAGTTGGTCAAGCATCATTGGACCGGGGACGCCCGGACGGCGAAGGGAGTCTCTTGTAGTCGGTCCCTCACCCGAGGGCGTCGCCGATCTTGTCGTTCATGGTGTCGTCTCCGCCGTCGATGCAGTTGGCGTAGACGCGGAGCAGGACGGCGACGCCGTGGCCCAGGCGCCGGGCGACCTCGGTCGGCGGGACGCCGGCATTCAGCCAGAGCGAGGCCGCCGCGTGACGTAGGTCGTAGGGACGGCGGACGAGGGGCGAGGCGACCTGCGATTCGGTCAACGCCTTCTCGCGGGCGAGCTTCCACCACCGGTCGTAGACCGATTCGGAGAGCGGTCCGCCGTGCAGGCCCCGGAAGAACCGGCCGTCCGGACCGACGCCGTGGTTGTCGAAGTGCGCGCACAGCAGCTCGACGAGCCGGGGCGGGATCGGGACCGTCCGGGTTTCCTGCCGGCCCCGGTGCTTGAGGCCACGCCGCTCGTGGGATCCGCCGTCATCGGTCCAGTGCGAGCCGGCGCGCGGCGAGGTGCCGGCGAGCACCAGACGGCCCCAGCGATGTTCGATCTTGCCGTGGTCGCAGGACGCCGAGGGCTTGACCGCCGCCAGGTCGTCGAAGTCGGTCCCGCAACCGAGGCAGTGGCCGGGAAGGTCGCAGTCATCGCGCCGCAGGTCGGCCGCTTCGGAGGGCCGCATGCCCGCGTAGTAGAGGCAGCCGAAGAACGCCGTCACCTTGTCGGCACGTTTGCCGAGAGATTTCACCGCCTCCAGCAGCATGGCGACCTGGGCCGGGTTCGCCACCACCCGCCGGTCGATCGACTGCGCGACTTCGGGGGCGGTCCACTGGACTCGGTCGACCGGGTTGGAGTCGATCAGCTCCAGCTCGACGGCGTACCCGAGTGTGTTGTAGAAGGTGGCACGCTTGCGCTGGACGGTGGAGGCCGCCGCAGGCTTGCCGTCGAGCCGCACGCAGAGGCTGTCGAGGACCCGGCGGACCATCGCGGGCGAGTCCAGCTCGACGACCGGCAGGGACGCGGTTTCGAGCCAGGCGAGCGCCGCCGCGTGGTCGGCCGGGATCTCGTCGGACCAGCGGCGCGGGTTGAGGCCGTACAGGTACAGCGCCTCACGAAGCAGTGCGTCATCCGGGCGGCCCCGCTTCGCCGGCCGGGTCAGGGTGACCGTGATGGAGGTCAGCGCCTCGACGATCGACCGACGGGTCTTGGCCGCCGCCCGGGGCCACTTCATCTCGACGTACGCGCGGCTGTGCGCGTACCAGGTGGTGGGGTTCTTGGTTCTGGCCTCGGAGACCGGGCGGCCGGTGGCCGGGTCGAAGGGCTCCCCCGCGTTGGCCGCCTGGACCAGCTCGGCGCGGAACGAGTGCGCCAGGGCCTTGGTACGGAACATGTCCTCGAAGCGTTGCCCGCTCACCGCCCAGCGGACCCGCCAGGGCCGAGCCTTCCGGTCAGCGCGCTTGCCGATCTCCCAGATCTGGACCTCGTAGCTCTTCACGCGGCGTCCTGCTCAAGGTCGCCGAGCCAACGCCCGAGCGCGGACCGGCGGACTCGCAGTTGCCCGTTCGGGAGCTTGATGACCCGTGGTCCCTTGCCGGTCTGCCGCCAGTAGAACCAGGTCGAGCGGGGTACCCGCAGTTCGGCGAGTACTTCCGGCACGGTCAGCAGTTCCTCGTTCAACCTGATCTCTCCCCGTTGTGCTGTGGTGCCGTGTGCTGAGTTGCCGAAAGGTCTGCGGGCCCCTGTTTGGCCCGGTCCTTCGCGGCGAGTAGTTCGGAGCGCCAGCGGGCGCGTTCGCTGATCGAGCGCATGAGTCGGTGGGACAGCGGGCCAACGTCGGGGTCGTCGGGTCGGGCGAGTTCCCAGGCGTGCCGGACCCGTTCGACGGCGGCGCCCTGGTCGTCGGCGAGCTGCCCGGGGTTGTCGGCAGTGGCGCTGTCGGTGGTCACGCCGAGCAGTGCCCGAACCCAGGCCCGTACGTCGTGTTTGTGGTCGGCGAGGGTCTTGCCGGACCAGTCGCGGGAGATGAGGATGCGCCGGCCGCCGATGCCGAGGGTGTCCCGCTGGTGGACCCTTCCCTTGCAGCGGCCGGGCTTGAGCTTGGCGTTCGCGTTGCGAGGCTGGACGCCGTAGAGCAGCCAGTTGGCGCACCGGTCGGTGCACGGGGTGACCCGCAGTTGGCACCAGAGCCGGTCGAGGTGTGCGCGCTGCCGGTCGGTGGTCGCTTTGTGGCAGTCGCCGGTGTGCTTGGTGATGTACTTCGTGACGTACCGGATGGTCCGCTCGGCGTCGTCGGTGCCGGGCATAACGCCGCGCGCGTCGACCTGGGCGCCGAAGCGGGCGACGTGCACCGGTTCGGCGTCCGGGTTCGCGTCGATGGCATCGAGGGCTTCGGTCCAGATGGTCAGCGGCTGGTGGGTGTCCGGGTCGACCCACGCGGAGGCATCTGCGTCCCAGACCGGGGGTCGGTCGGCGGTGTACCGCTGGACATCCACGCTCGGCCACCACACCTGGTGGTAGGTGGCCGCCGCCACGGTGCGCAGCGTGTCGCGGGGGATGGTGCCCCGGATGGCGAAGTGCGCGTGAGGGGCGAGTCGGCGTTGGGGCTCGACGCAGCCGGCGTACTGGACGTTCCAGCCCTCGCAGCGGCGTAGGTTCTGCCAGAACCGGTCGAGCAGCCGGGGGAAGTGGACGGCATCCCAGGCGGCCCGGCGGTAGTCGTACCGGTCGGGGTTGACCGGAGTGCCGTCGGGACGGACCGGGCCGTACGAGTCGAGGGTGAGTGTGAGCCACATCGACGGCCGGTAGGTCGAGCCGTCCGAGGCGGTGTACGTCTTGCCGACGGTGCGCCGCTCGACCTTGCGCCGGGGTAGCTCGGGGGCATCCTGGCGCCGCTTCGTGGAGCGCTTGCGCCGGCGGCCGGTGTCCTCGTCGCTCTGGTCCTCGTCGACGGCCGCGTGGGGAGGTCCGACGCGACCGCGCAGCCCTTCGGCGGCGATGGCTTCCTCTACCTCGCGGATGGCCTCGTCGAGGTCGGCGACCTGGTCCCATTGGCTTGCTCGTGCCGCTTCGTCGCGGGAGAACTCCAGGTGTGCCCGGAAGAGGATCAGTGACTTCTGCTCCTCGGTGGCTGGTTGCGGGCCGGGTAGCGGTTCGTCGTCGCGGTGCCAGCCCTCCCGGATCTGGGCCTGCCGTAGCCGGCGGTTCTTCTTGGCGCACGGCGCGCACTTGTCCTCGCGGGTGGCCCCACAGGGAAGGTCGATGACCTCGGTCAGGCCGGTGTCGAGATCCGTGCGGCGCATGGCAAGCGGGCGGACGCAGACGCCGTACTCGGCCGCGATTTCCTTGAGCACGTCGACCGAGCGGGGTAGCGCCATGCGGGCCGCCCGCGACCCCGGCCGAGGAGCAGCAGCCGGGGTCGGGGCGGGTTCGAGGCCGGGCAGGGTCGGAGCCGTCATCGGATGATCCCGACGACGTGCGGCCGGTTCGACCCGACGACGCCACGCGGAGGCAGCACCGCCGCCGGGGCGAAGGCGACAGCCGGTGCCGGGACAGTCGGCGGCACGGGGTCGGCCGGACGCTCGGGTTCGGGGTGGGTGGTGGCCTGCTCGGGCACCTCGTACCAGTCGGCCGGGGGTTGGTCCGGTTCGGGTGCCGGCGGGGTGGCCGGGGCGTTGGACAGGACGACCTTCACCAGGGCGAGGAACGCCAGGGACGGTACGGCCGCCACGGTCCATCCCCACACCGAGGGTTCCGCTTCGGCGACCTGGGCGGCAAGCGACAGCAGGGCGAACGCGACGAGCAGCGAGGCGACCAGGCCGACCGGGCGACGGGCACGGCGGCGGGCGCGGAGTTCCAGGCCGAGGTAGATGGCCATCAGTTCGACGGCTACGGCGTTGGCCCAGCCGATCCAGTCGGGTTGGCCGTGGGTTACGGACAGGTCGTGGACGTGGGTGAAGGCGGCGGCGCCGGCCATGCTGCCGATGGCGAGCAGGATCACCAGGCGTACGGCGGATTCGGTGCGCTCGGTCATCGCCATTCCTGCAACGGCTTCTCGCGGATGGTGAGGTCGATGCGGATGCGCCGGTCGTTCATGTCGGGTCGGCGGCTGACCATCTGCGCCAAGCCGTGCAGGGCGGCGGCGGTCTGGTCGGCCGGGCCGACGAGCCGGATGCGCAGCGGACGCCGAAGCCGGTTGATGAGGCGGGTGAGGGTGTTCACGGCGGTTACCTCCGGGCTGGTCGGATGTCGGTGCGGATGTAGTCGGGCGGGGTGCCGAGCGCGGCGACGGCTTCGGAGAGGCAGCGCCACAGCGCCCACGCCTCGTCGGGGGTCAGGGACATCCGCCGCCGACCCGCACCGACCGCCAGGTAGACCGGGTACGGGTCCGGTCGCTCGGGGTCGACGCGCACCGAGACAGCCGTACTGCTCGCTCCGTCGGTGGCGGGGGCACGGAGCCGGTAGAAGGTCGAGGTGGTCACCGCGGCTCGCCCCCGTCGGCGTCGAGGATGTCGCGAAGCGCATCGGGCAGCAGTGGCCCTCGACGCGGCCGGGGCAGTGGCCGGCGGACCGGTTCCGGGGTCGACTCGCGGCCGACCTGGGCGAGGATGTCCGCCGCGTCGGCCGGGGCCGGGTAATGGCGGGCGAGGTCGCGGATGTGGTCGTCGGTGACGTACGAGAAGCGGACCCGCAGGGGTTCGGGGGTGCCGTCGAGGATCACGTAGCCCACGCCTTTGGCCCATCGGGGCATCTGGTCAGCCAGCGCGCCCCGGTTGCGGGCGCCGTCACCGAGGACCAGGTCGACTTGCGACGCCTCGGTCAGCCCGAGTGCGATGCGGGTCGGGAACAGGTCCCGGAACGGCAGCACCTCCTTGCGCGGGTCCTGCAACGCGGCCACGACCAGGACGCCGACGCCGGCACCCTGCGACAGCAGCAGCCCGAGCAAGCCGGCGATGCGCTTTCGCAGGTCGACATCTTGCAGGTACGCGGTGAGGGCGGCCATCTCGTCGATGACGACCACGACCAGGGGGTCGGCTTCGGTCGGGGTGTGGACCCGGACGGTTCCGGCGAGCCGATCCTGACGTTCCCGCATCACCGTCACGGCCTCGTCGAGCAGATCGGCCATGGCCTCGAAGGACTTGCAGGCGAACCGGGCGAACAGCGGCCGGCCCATGGCGAACTCCATCCCGCCTTTGGGGTCGATCACCCAGAGCCGGACCAGGCCGGAGGTGATGCCACCGGCCAGCGAACGGACCAGCGACCAGAGCACCGAGCCCTTACCGGAGCGGGTGGCCCCACCGATAAGCACGTGCGTAGCGAGCAGGCGCAGCGACCAGATGCCCAGGTCTTCCCGCCGCGCCAGCGGCAGCGCGGTGAAGTCCGGGACAGCCGGAGCCTCGAAGGGGGCCACGACCGGCCGCAGAGCGTCAGTGCGGACGAGCACCAGGTAGACCACGGTCGGCCGGTCCCGGAACCGCACCCGATCCACCCACCCCAACACCAGCGCCCAATAGCCGGTCCGGGTCGGCGCGTCGTCGGGCCGCTCGGAGTAGACCCGGGCGTGCCGCCGACCGAATGCGTACGCGAGGTTCGCCGTGACCCGTTGGAAGTCGGCAGGGGTCTGCCCGCGGACCATGCGGATGGTCAGCACGTCGAGGGCCTGATCCGAGCGCACGCGCAGCAGCTCGGGCAGGACGGCGCGGTGGTCGTACGTCTCGGCGAGGCCACACAGGGTCATGGCCTCACGCCACGCCCGCCGGTACACGAAGACCTGACGGAACCGGCCGAGCAGGGGCCCGGCGCACCACCGCCACCAGGACGTCTCATCGCGCCACCGCCACACCGCGGACACCGCCGACGCCAGGACCAGCGGAACGACCAGGCCCGCCCAGCCGTACTCGACGTAGAGGAAGACGGCGAGCACGGCCAGGCCCACGGTGACCGGGTGACGCAGGCACCACCAGCAGCCCCCGGCGAGCCAACGCAGCACCAGGCCGAGCACGACCGCCCACATTGGCAGCTCGAACCGCTTCGGCCGGATCACCACCAGGTCCCCGGCGGTCGTCATCACCACCTGGCCACGCGGCCGGCGCATCATCGCGCACCCCGCACCGACACGAACCGACCCGACGCATCGCGGACCGGGGGAAGGGGAAGAACGAGCTGCCCGACGCAGAGCGGGCACCGGTCAGCCGCACCGCTGGCCGGGTCGAACCGGGACTGACACACGCCGCACCGAGACCGGGCCGGGGCAGCCGATCGCCTACGCTTGGACACGTCACTACCTCTCTCGACAGAGCAGGGGGAAGAGACAGAGGGCGGGGCTGCCGTCCTCCAAGACCTGACAGCCCCGCCCCCACCAAAAGCGGCTACGCCGCCGCCTTCTTGCTGCCGGCCACGCCCGCCGGGGCACGCATCCCGGTCGCCCGCAGCGAGTACGCCATCCGACCGTTGTTCGACACGTACGGCGTGACCGTCATGCCCTCGAACTCGACGCCCTCGAATGGGGCGCCCGTCGGCGCAACCGGCTGGTAGTCAGCCGAGATCTTCACCGTCGTCTCCCGGGAGCGCTTCCCGAGTTCCGGGTCGAGGTCCATCACGCGGACCTGCCACACCCGCTGGCCGGTCAGCTTGTCCTTCGCCGGGCTACGCCGGCCGGTCTTCTCGTCGTAGTCCTCCACCTCACCCAGTGACTCGGGCACCAACGCGCACCCCGCCGGGAACACGTCCTCGCAACGCACGGCGAACCTCGTACCGCCACGCAGAGCCATCGCTCAACCTCCAGGTTGTTGGCATGTCTGCCAAGTGAGACTCCAAGGTAGACGGCACTTGGCAGACAAGTCAACAAGTGGCTCGCGGCGGCGGGCTGCCATGCAAGCTCCAGCAGGGACATCAGCAGAAGCCTTGGCGACGGGACGCTCCGGCCGTGAACCTCACAGGCATCTGGCAGTGGGAGACTCAGGTCGTGCTTGACTTCACTGAACTTTCTCCCAATGGGGAAGACCTTGAGCAGCTTGTTCGCGAGCTGTGCCTAGCGCTTGACTACCGCGTCCAGTGGTTCGGTAGAGGCGCGGACGGCGGCCGAGATCTCATTCTTGAGGAGCAGGGAGATGCTCTTCTCGGAAAAAAGACGCGTCGCTGGCTTGTTTCTTGCAAGCACACAGCACATGCAAGCCAGGGAACAGGAAGATCCGTCAATGGTGAGGATGTGGGCTCTGACGGGGGCGTCGTTGATGCCGTCTCGCAGCATAACGCGCATGGCTACCTTCTCGTATGCTCCACCCAGCCATCAAGCAGTCTCATGGGCCGCCTAGAGGCGATAGAGCGAAATCGAGGGGTTCTAGTACACGTCTGGGACGGGGTAGAGCTAGAGAGAATGCTGAATAGCCCTCGGGGGTGGGCGGTGGCGCAGCGCTTCCTACCAAAAAGCGCCGCTGCTGCCGGTTGGCGAGTATTCGCGACCGAGTCACCGAATAGGTTCGTAGGAGTCACTCGGGGCTACTTCATCCGGATGGCGAACCGACATGGCAGCCAGCTTGGTTACCAGCTCCAGAGTGTAGACGAGCGACTTGATTCAGTGGCGCGCATAACCCTGCCGACAGGGCATGAGATTCGCCCAAGAGGCGTATTTTGTGACGACAAAATTGGCTCCTTTACCTGGTATTTCGACTACCTCTACCCGAGCTCCGGCCTCGAATCAAACGTAAGTCCGGCCTACACCGAAGAGGAGCTTCAAGAAATCCTCGGGCACGACAGAGTCACTTACAGTGATGGACAATTTGATTGGTTTAAGTTCTCGATGAGGAAGGTTTTCCCTGGCAGCGATACCTACGACGCGGACCACTACAGATACTACGAGGAATTGCCAAAATACATCTAGAGATTCGTCACTCTTATTGCCGCTGACGGCCAAGAATGAGGTTCACCTTCGACTTCTTCGGTGGCCGGCATGCAACGGGTGGCAGCGTCACCAGCCCTTCGGGCACCGCAGGGCGGAAGGTAGGTGGCGTGCCCTACTTCTGGGTATTAGCTGACCATGGATGCGGAAAGTATTGAAGCAGTAGATCAGCAACACAGGCGGGTGCCAGGTATGAACAACACGACGGTTGAGGCGCTGGGCGAGTTGAGCAAGGCGCTAGAGACGATCCACCGCGTACGAGGGCATTTGTACTCGGCCCATCAGCTCGTGGGCGGTGCGGATCTCACCCTCGACCGGGTGGTGAAGCTGCTCCGCGAGGCCGGGCACGACACGGTGGCCGACCGGGTTGAGCACGAGCTGTTGGGGCGCAACGTGCTACCCGGCCGGTGGACGTTCCAGATCGTGGAGGAGTTCGATGACGGGTACTACGCCGCGTTCCAGGAGATCGAGCGGGACGCTCGCGAGAAGTTGGCCGGCGGCCGGCGGCACATCTACGAGGCGGAGATGAAGGAGCGGCGGCGCACCCACGGGATGCCGGGGCACGAGGCTACGCCGTAGCGCCGCCGCCGAAGCCGTTCGGCACCATCGAGGCCAGGGCGTTGGCTCTGGCCTCGATGATCCTCATCCGCGCCTGATACTCGGCCGGTTCCCGGTGCGCGGCCTGGCTGGTGACCTGGCCGGGCCACTTGCGGTAGAGCAAGCCGTACTCCCGGGTGAAGTAGCCCTCGCTGACCGCGTTGGCGGCGAGCAGGAGGCCGGTGTCCTCGGAAGCGGGCAGGGCCATCCAGCCGCCCAGGGCGAAGACGAGATCCCGGCGCAGGCACAGGGTCGCCGGGTGCACCGACGCCCGGTAGTCGTTGGCCTGCCAGAACGACAGGACCGCACCGCGGTCGATGAGCCCGCCGGCGGGATCCTTGTCCCAGCCGGCGGTGGACCCGTCAGGCAGCAGATCGAGTACCCGCGAGGTGGCCCAGCCGATCTGCGGGTGCGCGTCGAACGCGGCGATGTCCCGGGCGAGCGCGCCGGGGGTCAACTGGTCGTCAGCGTCCAGGACCTTGATGAGTTCCCCGGACACCCGGGAAAGAGCGAGGGTACGGGCAACACCAGGCCCACCGGCACGGCCGGTGCCGAGACGGATCCGGGGATCATCGGGCAGCGCGTCGACCAGGGCGCCGATTTGCCCGTCCTCCTGGACGAGCCATTGCCAGTCCCACCCGGCCGGCATCTCCTGCTTGGCCAGCGACGCGTACGCGCCAGCGAGGTACTCGATGCTGGGCGCGTGGACCGGGGTGATGACCGAGACGAGCTGCGTCAAGTTTTCCACCGCTGGAGTTTGTGGGAGTAGACAAGCTCGGTGCGGTCGCCCGGCATCACCACGTCGGCGACCTCGACGACCCGGCCGGTGGTGTCGACGGAGGTCTTGCGCACGGTGAGCACGGAGACGCCCGGGTCGATGTCCAGCAACTCGGCCTCGTCGGGCGACGGCGGACGCGCGCGGATCTCGTCGTCAATCCGGTCCAGCTCGATGCCAAGGGTGTAGAGCTGGTGTTGCGTTCCGCCCGGCCACGGCTCCTTGCTCTCGTCGAGCAGGTCGGGGTTCGCGGCCACCAGGTCGTACGGCAGGTACGAGTACGACACGGTCAGCGGCGCGTTCTCGTGCCGCGACGACGTCCAGTACACCCGGCGCAGCAACGGCGTACCCGGCTCGACCTGCAGGGCCGCCGCCATCTCCGCATCCGCGTCCACCCGGGAGTACTCGGCGTGGAACTTCAGGTCGTCGACGGTCAGACCGGTGTCATGCTCGGTCGCGCCGGTCTTCAACCGCTCGCCCTCGTCGAGCAGGACCCGATCCTTCTCCCACTGGTACCGCTCAGTGTTGCGACGGCGTACCCGCTGCCGGGGAGCCCGCACGTAGGTGCCACGCCCCTGCTCGGCCCGGACCAGACCCCATTCCCGAAGCTGCCGGATCGCGTTACGCACGCTCGTGCGGGACAGGCCGGACGACTCGGCCAACTCGGTCTCGCTCGGCATCAGCGTGCCGGGCGCCATCTCCCCGCCCATGATCTTGACCCGCAACTCTTCCGCGAGTTGCAGGTAACGAGGGCGCCAGTCCCTGCCATGCACACCGGCCACCGTACCGCCTAGACGTTCCAACGTCTGCCAGGCGGTCCCCCCGGCCGGCCGCTCGGGAACCGGAGGGACCGTTACCGCTGCTCGGGGTGACTGCGCCCGGCGTGGGCCAGGAGTACGAGGGGCAGCTACACCCCGGCGGTTGCTCGCGTTCATCGCGTCTCCCCCGCCTGTCCGCGCCGACTGGCTGGCGCCCGCATCACCTGTCGCGCGTGCGTCAGCTCCTCGATGAGCCGGTCTACCTGCGCCGCCGACAGGAGGACGGCTTGGGTTGCGCCGTAGCGGGTCGCGTCGAGCTTGACCGCCAGGTCCCGCCGCGCGAACCGGTCGACGAGCAGTTGAACGCTGATCCAGCCGGTCCGCTCCCGCCCGATGGTCGCGAGAAGCCCTCGGTGCATCGGGTCGTTCGGCCCGCAGCCCCTGCACCACGCGGGGCATACGGCCGGCGCGATCGACGACGGCGGCCGGCCCTCCGTCATGGGTCTACCCTCACTCATCGTCGGCCCCCTGGTCCCCGGTGACTTGCGCCAACAACCCGCGAAGCTGCTCGACCAGTTCGGCCGCCTGCGGCAAGGACAACTCCGCCCAGGCGTTCCCGCCCCGGCACGACGCGTGAACCCCAACCATCGGCCCCAGAGCGTCACAACCGATGAGGTACGTAACGACGAGTCCGCCCGCCCGCTTGTCGCCGACCAGATGCATCGGGCCGCGATGACGGCGGGCCATGTGCGCCATCACTGGCGGCACCAGGTAGCCGCAGCGATCCGGGGTGCACCAGTCAGGATGGCTTGGGCTGTCCGCCGGCTTGCTCGTGCGCCTCATCGCGGCCACCGTCCACCGTTGCCCCGGTAGGTCTGGGCCAGCGTCATCAGCGGCGCGTCCCGCAGCACGGGCAACTTCCACGTTGGCGCTAGGGACCACGATGGCGAGGGCAGGACAGAAGCCGTGCGTGGGCTTGACGGGGCGGTGCTGCTGGCGGCCCGGATCGGCGTGCGTCTCCGAGGCCACCAGGACGAAAACCAGCCGGACCGACGATGAGAGCCGGACATGGCACCTCCAAAGGTAGGGAGGGCCGGTGGCCAGTCACGGGGGAGGCGGCCGGCCACCGGCCCGGATGAAGGCACGGCGCACCGTCCGACACAGACGGGTCGGGTATCGCCGAGCCAACTTGTACGCGCGGCTACCGCAACCGGTCCGACAGGACGCCGCGCATCAGGTGCGACCAGGGCCAGCCCGTAGCCACCCCTGTTACGAGCCGTCACCCTGGCCGCACACCAAGAAACGTACCTACAAGTGGATGAGTTGTCCATACATCAAAACGGGTCGCTTGGTTGTCACTTGCTAAGACAAGTGCCAGGTACGGTGAGCAGGTGCCCACCCCGCACTACGGACAGCCCCGCTACCGCGTCATCGCCGAGCAGTTGAGAGAACGCATCGAGAGCGGCGTCATGCCACCCGGAGCCCTTCTGCCGGCTGAGAGCGCGCTCACCGCCGAATTCCAGGCGGCACGCGGCACGGTTCGTCAGGCAATAGCCGCGTTACGCGAGGCAGGCTTGGTGGCCACCGAACACGGCCGCGGCACCTACGCAATCCCCCGCCAGCACGAGCGTGGGCCAGACGAGGGTTCCGAGACGGAAACGCAGCAGCGCCAAGTCACTGCTGACGTAGAGCTTGCAGCCCTTTTCGCTGTCGAGGTCGGCACAGCCCTGATGGAACAACAGAGCCTCACTCGAACAAGCGGAGCCGTCAGAACAGTCGTCAGAACCTACCGACTGCTTCAGACGAAGCAATAGAACAGTTCGCGCCTTCGATACGTCCTCCTCACGGGCCGCACGCACGGGCGCGTGGGCGCCGCCCGTCGCACCGCGGATGCTCCGACCCCGGCCACGCAATACGCCGGCGCCCGCAGATAGCTTCCGTTCTTAAGGTAGGCGTGAGGCCGCCGCACGCACGCCCAACGGCAAGTCGAGACCCCCAGGCGGCGTAAGCATGAGCCGCACCTACCGCAGCTAAACCAAGAACTGCCGGCGACCGGGTTGAACGATCACGCCCGCAGGACGTCAATCCCGACAAGACCCTTCTGGAACATATCCGACTCAGGATTCGCAAGCCACCGCCGACGAAAATTACCGTAGCGAATGGACTGGGATTGCAGCGCGCCGACCTCACCCTCGTTGACATAACTTATATAATCAATGAATGGTCACAGGATTCATGAGGCAACGCGACGTCAACGAGAATTCCTTGATTTCGGCAGCCTTATACTTCGATCGTCTCATAGTTCTTATTCCAGGCGTGTCAGACGAATATAACTACCCTCTACCCTCGCCCCCAATTAATGCCAGGCGCGACAGGCTTTTCGATGGTCTTGTAGACCATGAAATAATTCGCAAGGTTCAACTCTCCCGCGCCGACAAACGAAGAGTGGCGGCCCCACTGGTCGAGGTGATTCGTCAATCAGGGCCGGAACTCAGAGAAGTAATGAGGTTTCAAGGAGCCAGACCCGCCAGGAGTGACGCAAAGACGTTTGGAATCTATACAGATTTCATCCCCGACACGCTCCGAGAAGCGGTTCTTGATGAACAGATCGGATCCTTCAAGAAGAACATCTACCAGATGTGGGATCGGCTGCTGACGCCAGCCAATCTCGGCCGAATCTACTACAGCATGCTTATGCAGGATCTTGCGAGGGTTAATCTCGCAGAACCAATGAGCGTCTATCACTCCCCACTCTTAGGCTCATTCAGTTGGACGAGCGATATCATACGTCAGGCACTCCTCCAGCCAGGCGGCCAACTGCCCCCCGTTGATCTGGGAGAAGACTTGTCAGGCTTGCTGGGCATGGCCTCTGTACGGGCGGTTCTGCCTGCGGCTTCGGATCGCCTCACTGCGGAAGTCATTGTAGACATTAGATCGAAACATCGGGCCGCATTGATTGCTTTCCAGCATTACATGCAGCAAGTCAGCACAGGCTCATTTATGTCAGCCGAGACTGGCACGATCGACGGTAACGCACTTAGGGACATCTTGAGCATCAAGTACGAGCGAGAGGTATACCCCGGACTTGTCGAACTGCAGAAATCACTTCAGCAGAGGCGACTGAATGGATGTTTTGGAATCATATCAGCCCAAGCGGCAGTACCACCGATCGCAGCCGCAGCAATCAGTCAGCTTGCTGGCAGCAATAACATTCTTACGACACTCGCGACTGGCGTCGGATTCGCTTTGGGGGTAGGCCAATCAGCTATCCAGACCGTCGGTGAATTACGCGGATTAAGGCAAGCGAGCGCTTCTTCGTACCTCCTTGCCGTTCGTGACGAATCATTGCCAGGGGGATTTAGACGCCTGAAACAGGCAGAGCCACCGTCGCAGCTAGGGCATGGGACTGCGGCACTTCCAAAGTGATTTACTCACGCACCCCCATACCGCCGATCGCGGTTCTCCAACTGCATGACATTTCACGCTCTATAGCAATGTTCGGCGTTGGCGAAGCTGCGGCGACGACATAATTCAACCCACTCGCGCTGCCGAATTCCTCTGTATTGGATCAAGGCACCGCGGGCGGTAAGCCGGCCGGCGGCAACCCGCCCCGGCCGCCTCCGGCGCCGGGGCGGAGAGCCACCGACTGCCGCCGGACAACCGCCCCCACCGATGACCGAACCGGCACGACCACGGCCAGGCGGTACGGAAGCCGAACGGGTCGACCTGATCGAGGGTCGAGGCTTCCGGCTGCCGCGCCAGTCCAACCCCGGGACTGGCTTGCCCCCGGCCTGCCTCCCGTAGCCAGCGACACGCCAGCGCGGAGCCCTCAGCCGGCCCCTACGAGCACGGCCCGCGCCAGCCCGGCCCGCGCTGCCAACACCAACAGGCGCAGCCACAGAGGAGCACTCAGAGGCAAGATCGACCTGCCCACCATCTGCCCACAACCAGTCGTCAACGACTGGACTCAGCCGGACTCCGCTAGATCAACGAAAACGGCCCCCGATCAGCATCTCTGCTGGTCAGGGGCCGCATCTGCACCTGGTGGCGGGTAGAGGATTCGAACCTCTGAAGCTTTCGCGACGGATTTACAGTCCGCTCCCATTGGCCGCTCGGGCAACCCGCCAGGGCATCACCACCACGCCGTGCGCGGCAGCGGAGCCAAGGATAGCGGTTGCTCCCGGGTCCGGCGCAACCGGGTACCGTCAGAGGGTCGTGCCGCTGGTCGGCGGGCGACGTACGTGCACTGACCGCCGGACAGCAGGAGCATGAGCATGGCAGCGAACCCGTCGTTCGACATCGTGAGCAAGGTCGACCGGCAGGAGGTCGACAACGCCCTCCGCCAGGCGGAGAAGGAGCTCGCGACGCGGTTCGACTTCCGGGGCACCGGCGCGGAGATCTCCTGGTCGGGTGAGGAGGCGATCAGCCTCCAGGCGGAGACCGAGGAGCGGGTCCGGGCGGCCCTGGACGTCTTCAAGGAGAAGCTGGTCAAGCGGAACATCTCGCTGAAGTCCCTCGACGCCGGCGACCCGCGTCCCTCCGGCAAGATCTTCAAGATCGATGCCAAGGTGATCCAGGGCATCGAATCGGACAAGGCCAAGGCGATCAGCAAGAAGATCCGGGACGAGGGTCCCAAGGGCGTCCAGGCGCAGATCCAGGGCGATCAGCTCCGGGTCACCGGCAAGAAGAAGGACGACCTCCAGGCCGTCATCACCCTGCTCAAGGGCGATGACTTCGGCGTCGCCCTGCAATTCACGAACTACCGCTGACGCGGTGCGGCCGGCCGCCACCCCGGGGCCGGCCGCCACCGGCGAGCGGCTGCAACTCGACGGCTCGCGGGCACGAAGCTCACCCAGAGCAGCCGCTCTCGGCACACGCATGGGCGCAGCCAAGGCGACTTGGTGGTAGAAAGTGCATCTTTTCCACCTAGCGGGGGATTTCACCTTCCCCAGCGTGACGTGCGTCTCCTACTACTCGTTGCCCCCTTTGTCAATAGTCCACGACACGGGGGATCCACATGAGCAAGACCTCTTCGCCGAGCAGACGGGCCGGCATCCGGGTACGACTGGCCGCCTTCACGCTGCTGGCCGGCGCCCTGCTGCTCGCGGCCGGCTCGCCGGCCGTCGCCGCGTCGACGATCAACATCAACCCAGGGAACGTGCCGACGACGGCGGCCGAGTTCACCCAAGACTGCGACCCGAACCTCGGCGGTGGGCCCTTCCCCAACGAGGACGTGTGGGTGTTCAACCTGCCGGGGGACTCACAGACCAGCGGCATCTTCGAGTCGATCACAGCGACGTTCAGCACGCCGAGCGGCACCGTCACGCGGACGATCCCCACCGACCCCAACAGCGCCATCGTCAACGGCATGGGGACCAGCAAGGCGTGGATCCGGCTCCCGGCTGGCTGGACGCTCACCGGTGCCACCGCCGTGATCTCCGGAAGCGCGGATTTCTTCGTGCTCAGCCAGACCTGCGCGGCATCGAACCCCCAGGTGAACCCGAAGCTTGGGCTCACCAAGACCGGCACCCCGGCCACCGGCGTGCAGGCCGGTGACAAGGTCACCTACACCTACACGGTGACGAACCAGAGCACGGGCACGACCGACCCGATCACCGGCATCACCGTCACCGACGACACGGTCTCCGGCATCACCTGCCAGGCCACGTCGCTCGCGCCGGGGGCGAGCACCACCTGCACCGGCACGTACACCGTCACGAAGGCCGACGTGGACAACGGCAAGATCGTCAACACCGCGCAGGCGACCGGGACGTTCCACGAGCAGAAGGTGTCGTCCAACCAGGCGACGTTCACCGTGACCACCGAGCCGACCCCGCCGAAGCAGGCCAGCCTGTCGATCGACAAGAAGGCCCGGGTCGAGTCGGACTGTCACAAGAAGTGTGAGAACGACGGCTTCGCCGCCAAGGGCGACAAGATCTTCTACACCTACCGGGTGACCAACACCGGCACGGTCACCATCACCAACGTCGCCGTCGACGACCCGACCGCCGGTGCGGTGGTCTGCAACAGCACCACGCTGGCGCCGGGTACGAGCACCGACTGTCACGCCGTCAAGCCGCATGTGGTGACCTCGGCCGACGTCAAGGCCGGGAAGGTGGTCAACACGGCCCGAGCGACCGGCAAGTTCGACGGCAAGACCGTGACCTCCGACCCTGCCACCGTCACCGTCTGCATCCGGGACGGCAAGTTCGACCACCGGCACGACGGCAAGGACGACGAGCACGGCAAGCACGACAAGGGCGACAAGGACGAGCCGAAGCTGCCGGTCACCGGTGACAGCTCCGCCGGTGCCCTCTCACTGGCTGGCGGCCTGCTGGCCTCCGGCGGCCTCCTGCTCGGGGCCAGCCGGATCCGCCGCAGGGCGCACGTTCAGGTCTGATCGGTTCGACAGGCACTCCGGGCACCGGAATCCCGGTGCCCGGAGTGCCTGGAGTCCGTCCCGGCTCAGCCAGCATCCCGGCGCTTCCGCGTGCGCCGGTTGGCGCCGCCGAGCGGACCGGAACCGCCCGAGCCGACCACTACCGGCGGGCACGCCCCATCTCAGCCGCAGAGGATCAGCACCGGTACCACGGTCAGGATCCCCCAGGCCCCGGGTTCAGGCGGCGAGGGTCTGCTCGGCGCGTACCGCCGTGGCCTCGGCGCGGGCGATCGGGCCGGACGGGAGCGCGGCGACCGCGGCCCCGACGGCGACCGCCGACCCGGCGAAGAGGAAGGCCCAGGGCACGCCGCCGGTGTGGTCGACGATCAGGCCGGCCACCGCGCCGCCGGCTGCGCTGGCCGCCACCGACATGGTGACCACCCAGGTGTACGCCTCGTTCAGCATGCCGGCGGGGGCGATCCGCCCGACCAGGGTGTTCTCCAGGGTCAGCGCGGGGGCGATGGTGGCCCCGCCGACGATCAGGGCGACGCCCAGCGGCAGCGGCCCGGGCATCACCGCGAACACGGCGAAGCTGCCGGCGACGGTGGCGAGCAGCCAGGCGAACTGGCGGGTCATGTTCGCCGCCGGCTTGCGGACGCCGAACCAGAACCCGCCGGCCGCGCTGCCGACCCCCCAGACCGCGAGCAGCAGCCCGGCGAGGCTCTCCGGGTCGTCGGTCGGCTGGCTCCCGGCGAAGGCCGGCACGATCACCCCGGCGGCGCCGAACGCGATGCCGAGGCTGGCGACGCAGAGCAGCAGCGCGGGGAAGCCGCCGACCCGCAGCGGGCCGAGCCCCCGGGCCTGGTGCTCGCGCGGGTGCGGGCGCCAGCCGCGCATCACCCGGCCGAGCGCCACGGCGGTGGTGCCGACCAGGGTGACCACCGCCGCCCCGACCAGGGCGGCCGTCGCGTCGGCGAACAGGACGAACCCGGCCACCAGCAGCGGGCCGAGCACGAAGACCACCTCGAAGAGCGAGGTCTCCGCGGCCAGGGCGGTGTTGCGCAGGTGGTACCGGCCGGAGGCGGAGCCGGTCAGGTCGTTCCAGGCGCCCCGGATCGCGGCGGTCAGCGGCGGGTACGTGGCGCCGGCGATCCCGGAGGCCACGTAGATCAGGGGCAGGTTGCCGGCGTCGGAACGGCTCGCCAGCAGCAGGCCGGACAGCGCGAGGGGGTGGGCGACGGCGGTGGCCAGCAGCACCGGCGTCGGGCCGACCCGGTCGGCGACCCGGCCGGCGATCGGGCTGAGCGCGGCGCCGGAGAGCGCGTAGATGCCGCCGGCGACCGCGGCGAGAGAGTACCGCCCGGTGACCTGCTCCACGACGAGCAGCAGCGCCAGCGGCGTCATGCCGATCCCGAGCCGGCCGATGATGCCGAGGACGAGCAGCATCGGCGCGCCGGGGATCCGCCAGACGCCCAGGTACTGGCGCAGTGCGGCCACGGGAAACCTCCAGGGATGTAATGAGCGGAAGACGTCCCGACCCTAACGCCGCGACTGTCGGGAGTGAACCGGTTATGGCCGGCGTCTCGTCGCGTACACGGCGATCCGCCCGGGCCCGGTGGGACCGGGCACGGGCGGATCGGGCGGTACGGGCGTCAGCGCTGGAACTGCACCGGGCCGGCGCTGGCGGCCATCCGCTCCAGCCGGGCGACCCGCTCCTCCATCCGGGGGTGGGTGGAGAAGAGCGCGGCGATGCCGCCGCCCCGCTTGAACGGGTTGTCGATCATCAGGTGGGCGGTGCTGGTGAGCTGCCCCTGGGCCGGTAGCGGGCGGGCCTGGGTGCCCATGTGGATCTTCTTCAGGGCGCTGGCCAGGGCCAGCGGGTCCCGGGTGAGCTGGGCGCCGGACGCATCGGCCTGGAACTCCCGGCTGCGGCTGATCGCCAACTGGATCACGGTTGCCGCGATCGGGCCGAGGATCAGGGTGAGCAGCAACACGGCCGGGTTCGGGGCGTCCTCGTCGTCGGAGGAGCCCAGCGGGATGAACCACGCCAGGTTGGCCAGCATGGTGATGATGCCGGCCAGGCCGGCCGCCACGCTGGAGATGAGGATGTCCCGGTTGTAGACGTGTGACAGCTCGTGCCCGATCACCCCGCGCAGCTCGCGGTAGTCGAGAATCTCCGTGATGCCCTGGGTGACGCAGACCGCCGCCTTGGCCGGGTTGCGCCCCGTGGCGAACGCGTTGGGCTGTGAGGTGGGGCTGACGTACAGGCGGGGCATCGGCTGCCGCGCCTCGGTGGCCAGCTCACGGACCATCCGGTACAGCTCGGGGAACTGCGCCTCGCTGACCGGTTGCGCCCGCATCGAGCGCAGCGCGAGCTTGTCGGAGTAGAAGTAGGTCACACCGTTCATCACCAACGAGATGACGACGGCGATGACGAGCCCGCCGCTCCCGCCGAACCAGTAGCCGACCGCGAGGATCAGCGAGGTCAACAGGCCGAGCAGCGCTGCGGTCTTCAGACGGTTGTGATGCACGATCGCTCCTTCGGTGCGCGGGTCACGCGGACCCGCTGACCGGTCCAACAATCCGGTACCCGTCAACCATCCATCTAATGACTGTGAGTTACCTGGAAAAGCTGAGCGGCGACTGAGCCCCAGGTCAGGAGCGATCCGGTCTGGCCGCACCCCGGGGGCGATATACGCCGGGTCAGCGGGCGGCGAGGTCCAGCACGAGCTGCGGGGCGAAGCCGACGACCAGCGCGACGGCGGTGGCGGCGGCGAGCGCGACGGCGACGGTTCCGGCCGGGCGGGCCGGGACGGGCGCGGCGTCTGCCGCCGGGGCGTACAGCAGGGCGGCGACCCGGAGGTAGTAGGCGAGACCGATCACCGCGTTCACCGCCACGACCAGGGCCAGCCAGGCCGCGCCCCCGTCCAGCAGGGCCCGGACCACCGTCACCTTCGCGAAGAGACCGGCCAGCCCCGGCGGGAGACCGGCCAGCCCGATCAGGGCCAGCGCGAACGCGGCCCCCACCCAGGGCCGCCGCCGGGCCGCGCCGCGCAGCTCGACGAGGGTGCCGCCGTCGGCGTCGGCCGGCCGCAGCGCCACCAGCGCCGCGAACGCGGCCAGCTCCAGCACCACGAAGAAGACCGCGTACGCGACGGCGGCGGCGTACGCGGCGGCGCGGGCGTCGGCGGCGCGGCCGGCGGCCAGCGCGAGCGCGCCGAGCGGGGCGAGAATGTACCCGGCCTGGGCCACCGACGACCAGGCGAGCAGCCGGACCGCCCGGCGTTGACGCAGCGCCACCAGGTTGCCCACGGTCATGGTGAGCACGGCGAGTCCGGCGAGCACGGGGCCGGTCACCTCCGCCGGCAGGGCCCGCTGGACCACCGCGAGCAGGGCCACCACCCCGCCGAGCTTCGAGGCGGTCGACAGGTACGCCGCCACGGGCAGCGGCGCGCCGTCGTAGGTGGCCGGGGCCCAGGCGTGGAACGGCACGGCGGCCACCTTGAACGCCAGCCCGAGCAGCACCAGCGCCACCGCCGCCGTGGTCAGCGGCACGTCCAGCAGGTCGGGGCGCTCGGCGAACAGCGCGCCGACCCGGCCCAGGTGCAGTCCGCCGGTGACCGCGTAGAGCAGGGCCGCGCCGAGCAGGGTGAGGGTGGTGGCGACCACGCTCACCACGAAGAACGTCACCGCCGCCTCGGCGCCGGCCAGGCTCCCCCGGCGCAGCCCGACGAGCACGTACAGCGGCAGGGTCAACGTCTCCAGCGCCACGATCAGGGTGATCAGGTCGCCGGCCGCGCCGAGCACCACGCCGCCGGTCATCGAACAGGCGAGCAGGAAGCAGTACTCCCCCACCGGGGACTTCCCGGCCCGCAGCAGCGGCCCGGACAGCGCCAGCACCCCGAGGGTGAGCAGGGCGAACAGGGCCCCGACCAGGGCGGCCCGGCCACCGAAGACGTACGAGCAGTCGGCGCCGACGCAGAAGGTGGAGCGCTCGCCGCCCGCCCCGACGACGGCGCAGCCGAGCGCGGTGGCGACCGACCCGGCGGCGGCCACCGCCACCGTCGCGGCGGCCCGCGCCACCAGCAGGTCGGTCAGCAACACCAGGACGGCCGTGCCGGCCGCGAGGTATGCCGGGAGCAGCGCCACGCTGTCGACGCTCTGCACCACGCTCATCTGAGCCCACCTTCGTTCGCGACTGCGGGGCTCCGCTCCGCTGCACTCCTCGCACTCACCGAAGCCCGCTCTCGTTCGCGACTGCGGGGCTCCGCTCCGCTGCACTCCTCGCACTCACCGAAGCCCCCTCTCGTTCGCGACTGCGGGGCTCCGCTCCGCTGCACTCCTCGCACTCACCGAAGCCCCCTCTCGTTCGCGACTTCCGCCATGGGGCTCATGGGAGCACCGCCACCAGGGCGGCCACCGGGTCGGCGGCGACGCCGAGGACCAGGGTGGGGGCCAGGCCGACGGCGAGGGCGAGCAGCACCAGCGGGGCCCACGCGGTCAGCTCGGCGGCGGCGAGGCCGGGGCCGACCCGGCCGACCGCCGGGCTGGGCCGGCCGTGGGTGACCCGGCGCAGCAGCCGCAGGAGGTACGCGGCCGTCAGTGCGCCGCCGACCGCCGCCAGCACGCCCAGGACGGTCCAGAACACCCCGCCCCGCTGGATCGCGGCGACCACGGCGAACGCCTCGCCCCAGAACCCGGCCAGGCCGGGCAGGCCCAGCGAGGCGACGGCGGCGAAGCCGAGCAGCCCGGCGAGCCGGGGCGCGGTCTCCCGCAGCCCGGACAGCTCCGCGAGGGCCCCGGTGCCCGACCTGTCCTTGACCGCCCCGGCCAGGAAGAAGAGCAGTCCGGTGATCACCCCGTGCGCGATGTTGCCGATCAGCGCGGCCTGGATGCCGGTGGCGGTCAGGGTGGCCACCCCGAGCAGCACGAACCCCATGTGCCCGACGCTGGAGTACGCGATCAGCCGCTTCAGCTCGCCCTGGGCGAGGCAGACCAGGGAGCCGATCAGGATCGCCGCGACGGCGAGCACCCCGAGCACCGGGGCGGCCCAGCGGGCCCCCTCCGGCGCCACCCCGACGGCGACCCGGACCAGCCCGTACGTGCCCATCTTGAGCAGCACCCCGGCGAGCACGACGCTGCCGACGGTGGGCGCCTGGGTGTGCGCGTCGGGCAGCCAGGAGTGCAGCGGCCAGAGCGGGCTCTTCACCGCGAACGCCAGCCCCAGCAGGGTGAACGCGGCGAGCTGGGTGCCCCGGGGAAGCCCGGCCCCGCCGGTCAGCGCGACGAGGTCGGCGGTGCCGGCGGCGGCCACCACGACGTACACGCCGACCAGTAGCAGCACCGAGCCGAGCAGCGTGTAGAGGGCGAACTTGCGGGCCGCCCGCCGCCGGTCCGGGCCGCCCCAGCCGGCGATGACCGCGTACATCGGGAGCAGGACGACCTCGAAGAAGCAGAAGAACAGCACCAGGTCGAGGGCGAGGAAGGTGCCGAGGATGCCGACCTCGACCACCAGCAGCAGCGCCACGAGGGCCCGGCCGCTGCCGCCGCCGGCGGGCACCTTCCACACCGTGTACGCGCAGCAGAGCAGGGTGAGCAGCGCGGTCAGCACCACCAGGGGGTACGAGATGCCGTCCACGCCCAGGTGGAAACGCAGGTCGAGGCCGGGCACCCAGGGCAGGTCGAGCTGGTGCCAGGGCCGCACGGCCGGTGCCGGCCCGTAGCCGGTCCACAGGTGGTCGCCGGCCACCAGCCACACCGTGGCGAGCAGGGTCAGCCCGGCCGCCGCCGTGCCGGCCAGGCGGGCCGCCCGGTCCCCGGGGACGGCGGCGACCACGGCCGCGCCGACCGCCGGCACGGCCAGCGCCGCGACGAGCAGGACCTGTCCGAACGTCATGCGGCCCCTCCGATCAGCACGGCGGCCAGCCCGATCAGCAGCGCGCCGGCCAGCACCCCCGCCGCCGCCCGGGGCAGCGCGGCGCGGTGCAGCCCGGCCAACGCCCCGCCGAGGCCGCGAGCGCCCCGGGCGGTGCCCTCCACCGCACCGTCGACCACCAGTTCGTCGCCCGCGCGGGCGGCCCGGGCCAGGGCGCCCACCGGGCGTACGACGAGGGCGTGCTGGACGTCGTCGAGCCGGAAGCCGGCGGCGGACAGCGGCCCCAGCGGGCCCAGCACGCGGGCCGGGTCGGCGGTCCGGTCCCGCCGCCAGCCGGCCCAGGCCAGCCCCGCGCCGACGGCCAGCAGGGCCAGCGGCAGCAGCAGGGCCGGGCCGAGGTGGGCCAGGTCCCCGTCGGGCACGGCGAGCCGGTCGGCGAACGGCGGCAGGAACGCGGCCAGCCCGAGCAGGGCGGCCGGGACGGCGAGCAGCAGCACCGGCCAGCGCATCAGCGCGGGCGGGTCGTGCGGGTGGACCAGCGGCATCCGGGTCTCGCCGAGGAACGTGCGCAGCAGCAGCCGGGTGGCGTACCAGGCGGTGACGGCGACGCCGGCCAGCCCGGCCAGCCAGACCAGCCAGCCCACCCAGGCGGGGGCCGGGCCGGTCCCGTCCAGCGCGGCGGCCTCGGCGGCGGCGAGCACGCCGTCCTTGCTCCAGAAGCCGGACAGCGGGGGGACGCCGGCCAGCGCGCCGAGGCCGACCACCGTGCACCAGAAGGTCACCGGCATGGTGGCCCGCAGCCCGCCCATCCGGGACATCAGCGTGGTGCCGACGGCGTGGATCACCGCGCCCGCGGCGAGGAACAGCAGCGCCTTGAACGCGGCGTGGCTGAGCAGGTGAAACAGTGCGGCGGTGGGCGAGCCGACGGCGAGCGCGCCCGTCATGTACCCGATCTGGGAGACCGTCGACCAGGCGAGCACCCGCTTGAGGTCGTCCTGGGCGGTGGCCGCGAGCGCGCCGAGCAGCAGGGTGACCGCGGCCATCACCCCGAGCACGGCGAGCGCCGCCGGGGCCCGCTCGAACAACGGGTAGAGCCGGGTGACCGCGTACACGCCGGCGGCGACCATGGTGGCGGCGTGGATCAGCGCGGAGACCGGGGTCGGGCCGGCCATCGCGTCGGGCAGCCAGGTGTGCAGCGGGAACTGGGCGCTCTTGCCGGCCACCCCGGCCAGCAGCAGCAGGCAGGCGGCGGTGAGCGTGCCGGCGGAGTGGTCGTGGGCGAGCACGTCGGCGATCCGGAAGCTGCCCGCCGAGACGCCGAGCAGGGCGATGCCGAGCAGGAACCCGACGTCGCCGACCCGGGTGACCAGGAACGCCTTCATCGCGGCGGCCGGCGCCTCGGGCAGCCGGCGGTCGTGGGCGATGAGCAGGTACGAGCAGAGGCCCATCACCTCCCAGCCGACCAGCAGCATGATCAGGTCGCCGGCGACCACCACCAGCAGCATCGCGGCGGTGAAGAGGCTGATCTGCGCCGCGTACGGCGGATAGCGGTGGTCGACCTCGACGTCGTCGTGCGGGCCCCGCCTGAGGTAGCCGACCGAGTAGACCTGCACCGCGAGGGCCACCGCCGCGACGGCGACCGCGACTAGGGCGGCGGCACCGTCGAGCCGGACCCCGAGGGTGACCCGCAGCCCGCCCAGGTCGACCCAGGTGGTCGAGGTCTGCACCGGCGGGCCGCCCCGGACCAGCAGGACGACCGCGATCAGCAGCGCCCCGGCCGCCCCGGCCACGCCCAGGCCGATCGCCGCCCGCCGGGCCGAGTCCTCCCCGGTGGCCGCGCCGCGTGGCGAGGGCGGCAGCAGCAGCCCGACCAGGCCCGCCACCAGCGGTACGGCCGGCAGCAGCGCGCCGAGCAGGCCGGTCACCGGGTCACCTCGCCGGCCGTCGTGCCCGCCGAGGTCGCCGTCGTGCCCGCCCCGGCCGGCGGCTCGGTCAGCGGTGGCTCGGTCAGCGGCACCTCGTCGACGGCGACGCTGGCCCGCAGCCGGTAGAGCTGGAGCACGATCGCCAGCCCCACGCCGATCTCGGCGGCGGCCAGGACGATCACGAAGAGGGCGAAGACCTGGCCGGCGTGCGGGAGCTGCGCCCGGACGGTGGTGTCGGCGGTGACCAGGACCAGGTTGACCGCGTTGAGCATCAGCTCCACCGCCATCAGCACCAACACGGCGTTGCGGCGGCGCAGCACGCCGTACCCACCCAGGCCGAACAGCAGGGCGGCGGTGACGTAGGGGATGACCGGTCTCACCGGCGGCTCCCCGGTGCGGGCGCCGGGCGGTCGGCCGCCGGGCGGCCGATGTCGGGGCGGGAGAGCACGATCGCGCCGACCAGGGCGGCCAGCAACAGCACGGAGAGCACCTCGAACGGCAGTACCCAGGAGCGGAACACCTGTTCGCCGAGGCGCTCGGCGGTGCCCGGCTCGGGCAGGTCGACCCGCGTCCAGCGGAACGCGTCGACCAGCAGGGCGGCCAGCCCGAGGCCGGCGCCGCCGCCGATCAGGGCGGCCGGCCAGCCGGGCCGGTCCAGGTCGTCGGACGCGCCGATCGGGGCGCGGGTCAGCATCACCGCGAACAGCAGCAGCACCACCACGGCGCCCACGTAGATCAGCACCTGCACCCAGGCCACCAGCTCGGCGGTGAGCACCAGGTAGACGCCGGCCAGGGCGCCCAGGCAGACCACCAGGTAGAGCCCGGCCCGGACGAGGTGCCGGGTGGTCACCACCAGCGCCCCCGCGCCGACCGCCACCGCGCCGAGGGCGAGCAGCAGCACGTCCACACCGGTCACGAGGCGGCTCCCGGCTCGGCGGCCCCCGGCTCGGCGGCACCGGGTTCGGGGCGTACCCGCGTGGCGGCCGGCCGGGCGGCGGGGCCGGCCGGGGCGGCGGCCTTGCGCGCGGCGGTGGTCTCCTCCTTCGCCGGCTCACCGTTGCGGTCGTGCGCCGGCGGCGGCGGCACGGTGCCCATCCACTCGCCGAGGTGGTCCTTGTCGTGCAGTAGGTCCTTGATGTCGTACTCGGCGTACTCGAACTCGGGCGACCAGTAGAGCGCGTCGAACGGGCAGACCTCGACGCAGATGCCGCAGTACATGCAGAGCGAGAAGTCGATGTCGAACTTGTCGAGCACGTTGCGCTGGCGGGGACGGGCGGCGCCGGGCACCGCCACCTCCTCCTTGTGCGAGTCGATGTAGATGCACCAGTCCGGACACTCGCGGGCGCAGAGCATGCAGACGGTGCAGTTCTCGGCCAGCAGGGCGATCACACCCCGGGACCGGGGCGGCAGCTCGGGGGCCACGTCCGGGTACTGCTGGGTGGTCGAGCGACGGGTCATCGTCTTCAGCGTGACGGCCAGCCCCTTCGCCAGCCCCTCGCCCGGCACGCTCCGCTCGCTCACGCCGCCACCCCGGTTCGCCCGCCGACGCCGTGCGGCACCCTCCCGCCGAGCTGGCCGACCCGCTCGCTCCGCTCGCTCATGCCGCCCATCCTGCCCTGTGCCCCCGGCGCGCGCGACCACGACCCGGCGCATTGCGTTGGTACGGTGGCGGCGGGGAGAACGACGCACCGGGAAGGACCTTTCCCATGACCGCCGCGCTGCAGAGCGACCAGCCGCCCGAGGGCGGGTGGACGACCGACGACCTCGACGCGCTGCCCGAGGACGGTCGTCGCCGCGAACTGCTCGATGGAGTGCTCCTCGTGTCCCCCTCCCCCACCCGCGTACACCAGACCATCGCCATGCGGCTCGGCGTCGCGCTCGAAGAGGACTGCCCCGACGACTACGACGTCACCCAGGGCGTCGAGGTGCGCATCAACCGCACCCGTTCCTTCATCCCGGACGTGCTGGTCACCACGTCGGTCGCGGCGCGGCGCCAGCCGTCGCGGTACGAGGCACACGAGGTCGTGCTCGCGGTCGAGATCGTCTCCCCCAGCACCCGTTCCATCGACCGGGTGCTCAAGCCCGCCCTCTACGCGCAGGCCGGCATCCCGTACTTCTGGCGGATCGAGGTGGAGGACGACGGGCTGGCCGTCCACACGCACAGGATCGACCCGGTGGACGAGGTCTACACCGAGACCGGACGCTGGACGAAGTTCGTGGACACCGGCGAGCCGTTCCCGGTCAACCTGCCGGTCAGCCGGATCACGCCCCGGCACCTGTGACCGGCGGAAGCACCTCGACGCCGAGCTGCTGGAGGAGCTGGAACAGCTCGGTGCAGTGCCACACGTCGACGATCCGCCCCGCCGGGTCGAAGCGCAGGAACGTCGCCCCGGAGAAGCTGACCACCTGCCCGGTGGCCGGCACCGGCCCGAACGCCCCGGCCTGGGTGCCGGCGGCCCGCCAGTGCACGGCCACCCGGGCGTCGGACGCCACCACGTCCACGATCTTGTAGCGCAGGTCGGGGAAGGCCGCCCGCCGATCCCGGTGCCAGGCCAGGGCCGCCGCCGGCCCGGTCCCGCCCAGCCCCGGGCACCCGTCCGCGACCAGCTCGTACACCGACTCCTCGCGCCGGGCGTTCCACACGTCGGCGACGAACCGCCGGGCCGCCGTCTCCACGTCGTTCACCGGCGAAGCCTAGCCACCGCGCCGCCCACGGCCGACCCACGCCGGCCGCCACCCCCGTCCGGTGGCCGGCAGGAGCGGCCGGGCGTGGCGCTCGGCGCGGATGGGAACCACTGGGCCTGCCAACCGGCGGAAGATCGGCCAAGATGGGACGGAGACGGCAGGCGGACCCGAGGGGGCGACGTGGGCGGCGAAACAGGCGCGACGACCGGCGGGAAGTACGTCGAGCCCGGCGGGGAGTTCACCCGCGACCAGCGGTACATCGCCACCCGGATCACCGCGGACGGGCGGGACGGCTGGCCGGTCGAGCCGGGCCGGTACCGGCTCGCGGTCAGCCGCGCCTGTCCCTGGGCCAACCGGTTGATCATCGTGCGCCGGCTGCTGGGCCTTGAGGACGCCATCTCGATGGCCGTCGCGGGGCCCACCCACGACGCCCGGAGCTGGACGTTCGACCTGGACCCGGGCGGACGGGACCCGGTGCTCGGCATCGAGCGGCTGGCCGAGGCGTACTTCGCCCGGTTCCTCGGGTACGAGCGGGGCATCACCGTGCCGGCGCTCGTGGACGTACCGAGCGGGCAGGTGGTCACCAACGACTACGCCCAGATGAGCCTGGACCTGTCGACCGAGTGGACTGCGTACCACCGCGAGGGCGCGCCGGAGCTGTACCCGGAGCGGCTGCGCGACGAGATCGACGAGGTCAACGCGGCGGTCTTCGCCGACGTCAACAACGGCGTGTACCGGTGCGGCTTCGCCGGCAGCCAGGGGGCGTACGAAAGGGCGTACCACCGGCTGTTCGACCGGCTGGACTGGCTGAGCGAGCGGCTGGCCGGGCAGCGGTACCTGGTCGGCGACGCGATCACCGAGGCGGACGTGCGGCTGTTCACCACGCTGGTCCGGTTCGACCCGGTCTACCACGGCCACTTCAAGTGCAACCGGCAGAAGCTCACCGAACTGCCGGTGCTATGGGCGTACGCCCGGGACCTGTTCGCCACGCCCGGGTTCGGCGACACGATCGACTTCGACCACATCAAGCGGCACTACTACGAGGTGCACCGGGACATCAACCCGACCGGGATCGTTCCGCTCGGCCCCGACCTGTCCAACTGGCTCACTCCGCACGGCCGCGAGCAACTCGGCGGCCGGCCCTTCGGCGACGGCACCCCGCCCCCGCCCCCACCGCCCGCCGAGCGAGTCGCCCCACCCCACACCCCGCTGCGCTGACCAACCACCTCCGCTGTCCCCCGCGATCTTGCACTTCGGGCCCCCGCGATGCACCTTTCGCACCTTGTGCCGGGGCCGCAACCGCAAGATCGCGGGGGCGGGGTGCGGGGGTAGGGGT
Organism: Micromonospora sp. MW-13; assembly: GCF_003434305.1. Lineage (GTDB taxonomy): Bacteria > Actinomycetota > Actinomycetes > Mycobacteriales > Micromonosporaceae > Micromonospora. The sequence continues at coordinate 111,420 of NZ_QKKX01000002.1, read as the reverse complement.
TAGAGGGCGACGCGGACGGTGGCTGTCAGGACGAGCTGGGCCAGCGCGGCGGGGACCAGGACCAGCCAGCACAGGCGCTGGAGCTGGTCCTCGCGCAGCCGGGGGTACGCCACCCGGAGCCAGATGATCACGAACGCGACGGCGAAGACCTTGAGCAGCGTCCACAGCCAGCCGAGCTGCTCGTCGGCGAACGGGCCCTGCCAGCCACCGAGGAACAGCACAGTGGTCAGCGCCGCGATCACCACGATGCCGACGTACTCGGCGAGCAGGAAGAACGCGAAGCGCAGGCCGGTGTACTCCGTCATGTACCCGAAGACCAGCTCGGAGTCGGCGACCGGCATGTCGAACGGGGGCCGTCGGATCTCGGCCAGCCCGGCGACGAAGAAGATGATCATCGCGGGCGCCTGCCAGAGCAGCCACCAGGGCCGCCACGCCTCGACGATCCCGGGCAGGCTCAGCGTGCCGGCCGCCATGGCCACCGACGCGGCGGCCAGCACCAGCGGCAGCTCGTAGCCGAGTAGCTGGGCCGCCCCGCGCAGCCCGCCGAGCAGGCTGTACTTGTTGGCCGACGCCCACGCCGACATCAGCACCGCCAGCACGCCCACGCCGACCACGGCCAGCACGAAGAACAGGCCGATGTCCAGCGGCTGCCCGACCAGGTCGCCGGGGCCGAGCGGGATCACCAGCAGGGCGAGCAGGTACGGCACCAGGGCCACCATCGGGGCCAGCCGGAACACCGCCCGGTCCGCCTCGCGCGGGGTGACGTCCTCCTTCTGCACGAACTTGACCCCGTCGGCGACGAGTTGGGCCCAGCCGTGGAAGCCGCCGGCGTACATCGGGCCGAGCCGGCCCTGCATGTGCGCCATCACCTTGTGCTCGGCCTGCCCGACCACCAGCGGCAGGATGAGGAAGGCGGCCAGCACTCCGACCACCCGCAGGACGGCCTCCAACCAGTCGGGCATCAGGCCGTACCTCCGTTCCCGCCGGCGTCGTCGCCCGCCGCACCCGAACCCGAACCCGAGTGGCCCGGTGGCTCGGCCGGGGCGGGGCGCTCGGCGGGGGCGGGACGCGCCGGGCGTTCCCGGGCCGGCCGGGCGGGCGGGCCGCCGCGCGGGCCCTCGCCGGCCCCGGCCGCGCCGGCGGGCGTCGGCGTCGTCCCCCACTCCCCCGGGGCCGGTACGCCCGGCGGGCGGACCGGGCGCCGGCCGCCGCCGGCCTCGGACTCGCCGGGTTCCTTCGCGCCCGGCCAGGGCTTGGCCACCCGGGAGGCGAGGACGAACTCCTTACGCAGCGGGTGCCCCTCGAACTCCGGCGGCAGCAGCAGCGGCCTCAGCTCGCCGTGCCCGGGGAAGTCGACGCCGAACATCTCGTACGTCTCCCGCTCGTGCCAGGCCGCGCCCGGGTAGAGGTCGACGACCGAGGCCACCTGCGGCTCGTCCCACGGCACCCGGGTGCGCAGCAACAGGCCGTGCCGGTGGCCGGTCGACCAGAGGTGGGCCACCACCTCGCAGCCGTCGGCGAGCTGGTCGACGGCGGAGAGCCAGTCGAAGAAGTCGCAGGCCAGGTCCGCGTCGTCCCGGGCGGCGGCCAGCGCGTCCCGCCAGCTCGCCGGGGGTACGTCGACGGTGGCCCGGGCGTACGCCTGGCCGCCGGAGACCGACGCGATGGCCTCGACGGGGGCGAGCAGCGCCACCAGCCGCTGGCCGACCTCTTCCGGAGTCATGCCGCTGATCCTATGGCCGACGCCGGCCGCACGCGGTGGCCCGCCCCGGCTCCGGGTCCCCGGCGCAGGGCGGCCCGGCCGACCGGATGGCCGCTTTGGCCGACGGCGGCCGGCCCGGCAGGGAAGGATGAGGGTCGTGCGCGCCGTGACTGTCAACCCCGGGGTCCCGAACTCGCTGCGCCTGGCGCACGACCATCCCGAGCCGCCCGCCGAGGAGGGCGCGATCCTGGTCGAGGCGCTCGCGGTGGGGATCTGCGGCACCGACCACGAGATCGTCGCCGGGGACTACGGCGAGGCCCCGCCCGGCGCGTCGACCCTGGTGCTCGGCCACGAGTCGCTGGGCCGGGTGCTGGAGGACCCAACCGGCACGCTGCAACCCGGCGACCTGGTGGCCGGCGTCGTCCGGCACCCGGACCCGGTGCCCTGCGCCAACTGCGCGGTCGGCGAGTGGGACATGTGCCGCAACGGCGAGTACACCGAGCACGGGATCAAGGCGCTGCCCGGCTTCGCCCGGGACCGGTGGCGGGTGCAGCCGAAATTCGCGGTCGGCCTGGACCCGGCCCTCGCCCCGGTCGGCGTGCTGCTGGAGCCGGTCAGCGTGGTGGCCAAGGCGTGGGACCACATCGAACGGGTCGGCGCCCGCGCCGAGTGGCAGCCGCAGACGGTGCTGGTCACCGGGGCCGGGCCGATCGGCCTGCTGGCGGCGCTGCTGGCCACCCAGCGCGGGTTCTCCGTGCACGTGCTCGACCGGGCCACCACCGGGCCGAAGCCGGACCTGGTGCGGGCGCTCGGCGCGACGTACCACACGGAGCCGGTGGCGCAGCTCGACTTCGACCCGGACGTGATCGTCGAGTGCACCGGAGCGCCGGTGGTCGTGCTGGACGCGATGTGCAAGGCCGGACCGACCGGGATCGTCTGCCTGACCGGGGTGTCCAGCGGCGGCCGGCGCATCGACTTCGACGCCGGGGCGCTCAACCGGGAACTGGTGCTGGAGAACAACGTGGTGTTCGGCTCGGTGAACGCCAACCGCCGGCACTGGGACCTGGCCGCCGAGGCCCTCGCCCGGGCCGACCGGTCCTGGCTGGATTCGCTGATCACCCGCCGGGTGCCGGTGGAGGCGTACACCGAGGCGTACACCCCCACCCCCGACGACATCAAGGTGGTGCTGGACTTCACCGCCTGACCGGGCGACCGGGCGACCGGCCGGGGCAGGCGAGGTGGCACGGCCGGTCAGACGCCGGGCAGGCGGCCGTTGCGGAACAGGTCGACGAAGAGCTGGTGGTCCTCGCGGGCCCGCAGCCCGTACGCGTGGGCGAACTCCACCAACCCCGTGACGAACCCGTCGGAATCGGCGTCCACCGCGGCGACGATGGCCTCCTCGGTGGAGTAGTCGACCAGGTCGTGACTGGACTCGTCGTCGGCCACCGAGTGCATCCGGGCCACCGCCCGGCCCAGGTCGGCCAGCACCCCGGCCAGCTCCTCCGGCTCGTTGACGTCCGCCCAGTCCAGGTCGGCCGCGTACGGGGAGACCTCGGCGACGAGCTGACCGGCCCCGTCCAGCTCGGTGTAGCCCACCCACGGGTCGGCGTGTGCCTGGAGCGCCCGCTGCGACTCCGCCGTCCGGTGCCCCTGGTGCCGGAAGTAGGAGCGCACCCGCTCGTCGTCGATGTGCCGGGCCACCGCCGGCACCTGGGCCTGCTTCATGTAGATGACCACGTCGTTCTCCAGCGCCTGGGTGTGCCCCTCCAACAGCAGGTTGTACGACGGCAGCCCGGCCGAGCCGATGCCCACCCCCTTGCGCAGCACCACGTCCTTGATGTGTGCGGCGACCGGGCGCAGCCGGGCCGAGGACTCGGGCAGGGTGCCCAGGTAGTCCTGGAAGGCGGCGCAGACCCTGTCCCGGGTGTCGCCGTCGATCTCGAAGACCCCGTCGCCGAGGGAGAACCGGCGCTCGTAGTTGTCGATGGTGGTCTGCGCGGCGAGCAGGTCGACCCGGGTGTTGAGCCGGGCCTGCTGGAGCACCCGGCGCAGCACCCCGTCGGCGTTGTCCAGGGTGATCGAGCCGATCGCGTCGTCCCCACCGGCGGCGATCGCCCTCAGCTCGGTCAGGTACGACCGGGCGAAGCCGGTGACCAGGTCGCTGATCGCCCGGTCGGAGAGCGCCTTGGCGTACCCGAGCAGGGCCACGCTGGCGGCGAGACGCCTCAGGTCCCAGGAGAACGGCCCGACGTACGCCTCGTCGAAGTCGTTGACGTTGAACACGAGCTGCCCGGAGGCGTTCATGTAGGTGCCGAAGTTCTCCGCATGCAGGTCGCCGTGGATCCACACCCGGCTGGTGCGCTCGTCCAGGAAGGCGTCGTCGGCGAAGTCGCCGCGCTGGTCGGCGTAGAAGAGCGAGGCGCTGCCCCGGTAGAAGGCGAACGGTGAGGCGGCCATCTTGCGGAACTTGCGGCGGAACGCCGCCGGGTCGAGCGTGATCGACGCGCCGAACTCCTCGGTGAGCACGTCGACGATGAAGGCGGAACGCTGGTCCGCGGACTGGGTCATGGACCGCAGGCTAGCCCCCGGCCGCCACGAGGCGGCCTACCTACGGGGGCGGGCCCAACCGGTGAAGCGTTCGGCCAGCCTGACGGGCGGGACCCCCCCTGAGCCAGTTCCGCGGCGGCCTCCACCTGAAGGGTGGCGAGGTAGACCAGCAGGCGGCGTGTCGTGGCGTGATCGTTTGCTGATTTGTGAGACGACACGCCGGGCGAGTTCTCCAAAATCAGCAGACGATCGTGAAGTCCCGCCCCGCAGCTACCGCACCACGACGGCGGATGTCGATACAGGCCCTAGCCGGCCGGCGGGCGGACCGGTGGCGCTGTCAGCGAGTCCACCGAGCGTGGCGGCTGCCCGCCGGCCGGTGGGGCGGCGGCGTCGGCCGGCGAGGCGAGCAAGTCGGGGCGGGGGACCCCGCCGATGCCGGACTGCTCGGCGGCGATCTTCTCCTGGAGTCGCAGGATGCCGTGCAGCAGCGCCTCGGGGCGGGGCGGGCAGCCGGGCACGTAGACGTCGACCGGGATGAGCTGGTCGACGCCCTTGGTCACCGAGTACGAGTCCCAGTACGGGCCGCCGCAGTTGGAGCAGGCGCCGAACGAGATGACGTACTTCGGCTCGGGCATCTGGTCGTAGAGCCGCTTGATCGCCGGGGCCATCTTGTCGGTGACCGTGCCGGAGACCACCATCAGGTCGGCCTGGCGCGGGCCGTGGGCGAACGGGATCACCCCGAGCCGCATGAAGTCGTGCCGGCCCATGCTGGTGGCGATGAACTCGATCGCGCAGCAGGCGAGGCCGAAGTTGAACACCCAGAGCGAGTAGCGGCGGCCCCAGTTCAGCACGAACCGGATCGGCTCTCCCAGCACTGCCGGCAGCTGCACGACCGCCCCCTCTCTTCCTGCGCCAGTCAACCACAGCCGCCGCCCCGGCCGACCGGTCGCTCCGACGCCACGGCGCGCGAGCGAGCCGGCCGCTGGCCGTGGACCGCCGGGCCGGGGGCAGCCTGTCGCCGGCCCGACACCGGACAGCCCCGCCCCGGCGCCGACCACGACCGGTCCCAGCCCCGCCCGGACGGCCCCGGACGGCCGGATCAGCCGGGCCGAGCTGCTCGCCACGCCGGTCACGCTGCCCGCCTGGCGGGCCGGGTCGGACTGCCCGTCGACCGGCGTGCGGCTGGTCGGCCTGCGCCGGGAAGCCGGACGCTTACAAACCCCCGCTCACCTGCCAGCTCGGCCGGATCGGCCCGCGCGGGCAGGTACTGCTGGAGCTCGGGGTACGGCTGCCCGAGGGCGTCACCCTGCCGGCCGGCACGGCCCGGTTGGACGTCCGCCCGCTCGGGCCGGGACTGCACCACCTGCTGGAGCCCGAGCCCGACAACAACGAGGTGACGATCAGGTTCCGGTGAGCGGGCCGGGGGTGCAGCCGACGGTCGCACCCCCGGTTCGGCTCAGTACGTCGGACGTTGCAGCAGCCCGACGAACTCGACCAGCAGGCGCTCCCGCAGGGCCGGCGGCGCGGCGTTCAGCAGCGCGTTGACCATGGCCGTCCGGTCCGGAACCGCCCCGCCCGCGCCCGCTCCTCCGTCAGCGCCCGGAACGCCAGGGCCGCCCGAAACCGGGCCGCCCGAAACCGGGCCGCCGAGGCCGAGCCCGGCGGCCAGGCCGGCGACCAGCTCCGGGGTCAGCGCGTCCGGGGTCAGGGTCGCGGCGAGCGCGGTCAGTTCGGCGGGCAGCTCGACCGGTCCGGCGGCCCGGGCCGCCGCCACCGCGTCGGCCAGGTCCGGGCCGAACTCCGCCACCCGGGGGGCCACCGAGGCGGTCACCGTGAGGTGCACGCTCGCCGGCAGTTCGCCGTACGCGAGCTGGGGCTGGGTGTGCCAGCCGCGCACGGTCAGCTCGTCCACCAGCACGAACAGGTCCAGCCCCGGGTCGGCCGAGGTGAAGCAGACCACCGTCGACTCGGGCTCGGCCATCAGCCGGAGCCCGTCGGTGCCCCGCACCGCGTCGGCGAGCCCGGCCACCGCGTCCCGGGTCGCGGCGGCCAGCCGCAGGTAGCCGTCCTCGCCGAGGTGGCGCAGGGTGGCGTACGCGGCGGCGATCGGGCCGCCGGAGCGGGTGGAGGCGATCACCGGGTTGACCATGGTGTACCCGGGCCAGTCGGCGTACGCGAAGTACTGCGGGGCGCGCAGCCCCGGGTCGCGGTGCAGCAGCACCGAGACGCCCTTCGGGGCGTACGCGTACTTGTGCAGGTCGACCGAGATCGAGGTGACCCCGTCGACGGCGAAGTCGAACGGCGGCACCGGGGCGCCCAGCCGGCGCAGCCAGGGCAGGGTCCAGCCGCCGAAGCAGGCGTCCACGTGGCACCGCACCCCGGCCGTGGCGGCCACCCCGGCGATCTCGGCGACCGGGTCGACGACGCCGTGCGCGTACGAGGGGGCGGAGCAGGCCACCAGCACGGTGTCGGGGCGGATCGCGGCGGCGACGTCGGCGGCCGACGGGCGCAGCGTGGCCGGGTCGACGGGCACCGGGTCGAGGGCCACCCGCAGGTAGCGGGCCGCCTTGGCGAACGCCGCGTGCGCGGTCACCGGCACCGCGATCCGGGGCGCGGCGACGTCGGGCCGGGCGTCCCGGGCCGCCTTGACGGCGAGGATCAGCGACTCGGTGCCGCCGCTGGTGACGCTGCCGACGACGTCCGGGGCGGTCGTGCCGGGGCCGCCGCCGAGCAGCCGGGCCGCCGCCCCGACCAGCGCGTTCTCCATCGCCAGCAGGGACGGGAAGGCGGTCGGGTCGAGCCCGTTGACGTGCGCGCTGCCGGCGTGGGCGGCGGCGGCAAGCTCGTCCAGCCCGGGAACGGCGGGGTCGTACACGTACGCGAACAGCCGCCCCCCGTGCGTCGGCCGGTCCCCCTCGCGCAGCCCCCGCAGCTCCCGGAGCACCCGGTCGGCCGGCACCCCGCGCTCCGGCAGCGCCCGGCCGGTGTCCTGGTCGTCGATCATGGAGTAGTGGTGCCCTTCTCGTGGCGGTCAGCGGCTTTTCTCTCCCAGCACAACTCCATGATCGGCGGAGCGGTGGTGGGGGACGGCGGCGGTCAGGTCGGCCGGGGTGAGGGTGTAGTGGCGGAGCAGGAGCAGGGGCGGGGCCACCAGGAGGGCCGGCAGGATCGTGAAGCCGAGCAGGACGCCGAGGCGGGCGGTGTCGGACTGGGCCGCCGCCGCGCCGGTGTCGGACGAGACGTAGCCGCTGAGCTGGAGGACCAGGCCGTAGATGCCCGGTCCGAGGGCTAGGCCGAAAGTCTCGCCCGCCGTCCAGAGGCCGGTGAACACGCCGGCCTGCCGCCGGCCGGTACGCGCGGTGTCGTACGCGATGCAGTCGGGCAGCATGGCCAGCGCGAAGACCTGCTGGCCGGCGTACCCGACGCCGATCACGGCGACCACCAGGTAGACCGCGACGGCCGGCAGCGCCGGCGCGGCGACCAGGATGACCGCGCCGCCCGCCAGCAGCACCGACGCGGCGACCAGGGCGGCCCGCTTGCCGACCCGGGCGCCGACCCGGGTCCACACCGGCATCACCAGCAGCGCTGGCCCGACGAAGCAGGCGAACAGCACGGTCGGGCCGGTGTCCGGGTCGCGCAGCACCTGGTCGGCGAAGTAGCTGACCCCGGCCAGGATGGTGGCCACCCCGGCGGACTGGATCACGAAGCAGACCAGCAACGCCCGGAACGGCCGGTTGCGGCCGGCGACGGCGAGCTGGGCGCGCAGGGTCGGCTCGCTCTCGCCGGCCGTGCCGGTGGGCGCGCCCCGGGTGCCGAGGAACGCCCCGACCGCGCCGAGCACGATCAGCGCGGCGACGAACAGGCCCATCCAGCGGTGCCCGGGGACGCCGTCCCCGCCGGCGGTCACCACGGCCGGGGCCACCGCGCCGGAGACCAGGATGGCCACCGCCAGCACCGCGATCCGCCAGCTCATCAGCCGGGTACGTTCCGCGTAGTCGGCGGTCAGCTCGGCCGGCATCGCCACGTACGGGACCTGGAAGAAGGCGAACGCCGTCGCGGTGGCCAGGAAGGCGACGGCGACGTACCCGGCGGCGGCCGGGCCGGAGCCGAACGGGGCGGCGAAGATCGCGGCGAACAGCGCGGCGAGGGCGAGCCCGCCGAGCAGCAGGTACGGCCGGCGGGCCCCCCAGCGCGACCTGGTCCGGTCGGAGATCCGGCCGACGACCGGGTTGACCAGCACGTCCCACGCCTTCGGCAGGAGCACCAGCAGGGCGGCCACTCCGGCGGCGACGCCCAGGGTGTCGGTCAGGTACGGCAGCAGCAACAGCCCGGGCACCGTGCCGAAGGCCCCGGTGGCCAGCGAACCCAGGGCGTAGCCGAGGTGCACCCGACGGGGTAGCCCGCCGGGCGGCGTACCGGATCCGACCGGCGGCAGCGTCATGACGCCGAATGTTACTCACGTTATGGCCGGGGTCACATCCCCTCTTCCGGCGACCAGCTCGCCGCCGCCACGTCGACGCCCGACGGGCGCAGCGGGGCACCCTCGGCGCGCAGCCGGGCCCGCGCCTCGACCTCGTGGCCGGGCGGCAGCCGGCCGGTCGAGTTGACCACCCGGTGCCACGGCACCCCGCCCCCGTGCCGGGCCATGATCGACCCGACCAGCCGCGCCGACGCCCGTCCCGAGCGCTCGGCGAGCGCGTCGGCGACCGCGCCGTACGACATCACCCGGCCCGGCGGGATGCGCTCGACCAGTTCCAGCACCGCCTCGACGTACTCCTCAGGTGTCACGTCCGCCACCCCCCAGCCTGTCCCGACCGGCCAGAGTATGGGAACCGCGGCCGGGGGCACGGGACCGACCACGCAGAATGGGCGGGTGCGCGAAGCAGTCACCTCGGCCCGGCGGGTCGTCGTCAAGATCGGCTCGTCCTCGCTGACCACGGCGTCCGGCGGCCTCGACGACGCCCGGGTCGACGCGCTGGTCGACACCCTCGCCGCGCTCACCGCCGCCGGCCGCGAGGTGGTGCTGGTCTCCTCCGGCGCGATCGCCGCCGGGCTCGCCCCGCTCGGGCTCACCCGGCGCCCGCGCGACCTGGCCACCCAGCAGGCCGCCGCCAGCGTCGGCCAGGGCCTGCTGATCGGCCGGTACGCGGCCGGTTTCGCCCGGCACGGCCTGACCGTCGGGCAGGTGCTGCTCACCGTCGACGACGTGACCCGGCGGGCGCACTACCGCAACGCGTACCGGACCCTGCGCAAGCTGCTCGACCTGCGGGCCGTGCCGATCGTCAACGAGAACGACACGGTGGCCACCGAGGAGATCCGGTTCGGCGACAACGACCGGCTGGCCGCCCTGGTCGCCGCGCTGGTCCACGCCGAGCTGCTGGTCCTCCTCTCCGACGTCGACGCGCTGTGGACCGGCGACCCGGCCCGGCCGGAGTCGACCCGGATCACCGAGGTCCGCGACGAGCGGGACCTGGCCGGCGTACAGGTCGGCGGGGTTGGCCGGGCCGGGGTCGGCACCGGCGGCATGGTCACCAAGGTCGAGGCGGCCCGGATCGCCACCGGCTTCGGAATCCCCGTGGTGCTCACCGCCGCGCCGCTGGCCACCGGGGCGCTGGCCGGCGAGGAGGTCGGCACCCTGTTCCACGCCGGGCGGCGGCGGCCCGCCGCCCGGCTGTTCTGGCTGGCCCACGCCACCAGCCCGCGCGGCCGGCTGCACCTGGACGAGGGTGCGGTCGCGGCCGTGGTGGGCCGGCGCAAGTCGCTGCTGCCGGCCGGGATCACGGCCGTCGACGGGGCGTTCACCGCGGGCGACCCGGTCGACCTGGTCGACACCGGGGGTGCCCCGGTCGCCCGGGGGCTGGTCAACTACGACGCCGTCGAGCTGCCCGGCCTGCTCGGCCGCTCCACCGGCGAGTTGGCCGCGGCGCTCGGCCCGGCGTACGAACGTGAGGTCGTCCACCGCGACGACCTGGTGCTGCTGTAGCCAAGGGACCCTTCCCAACACCGTGAGGAGTGCAGGATGAGCGTCGACGAGCAGGCCCGGCGGGCCCGGGACGCGGCGGAGGCGCTGGCCGTCGCCACCCGTACGGTCAAGGACGGCGCGCTGGCCGCGATGGCCGACGCGCTGGTGGCGCGTACCCCCGAGATCCTGACCGCGAACGCGGCGGACCTGGCGGCCGGGCGCGCGGCCGGGCTGAGCGCGGCGGTGCTGGACCGGCTCGCCCTCGACGCGGGCCGGGTGGCCGGCATCGCCGACGCGCTGCGCGAGATGGCCGCGCTGCCCGACCCGGTGGGCGAGGTGGTCCGCGGCTCGACCCTGCCCAACGGCCTGGAGCTGCGCCAGGTCCGGGTGCCGTTCGGGGTGGTGGGGATCATCTACGAGGCCCGCCCGAACGTGACCGTGGACGCCGCCGGGATCTGCCTGAAGTCCGGCAACGCGGCGCTGCTGCGTGGCTCCTCCTCGGCGGCGCGGTCGAACGCCGCCCTGGTCGCGGTGCTGCGCGACGCGGTCGCCGGGGCCGGCCTGCCGGCGGACGCGGTGCAACTGCTCGACGCCTCCAGCCGCGACTCGGTCAAGGAGCTGATGCGCGCCCGGGGCCTGGTCGACGTGCTGATCCCGCGCGGCGGCGCGTCGCTGATCCGCACCGTGGTCGAGGAGTCGACGGTGCCGGTGATCGAGACCGGGGTGGGCAACTGCCACGTGTACGTCGACGCCGCCGCCGACCTGGCCAAGGCCGTGGCGATCACCCTGAACGCCAAGACCCAGCGGCTGTCCACCTGCAACACCGCCGAGTCGCTGCTGGTGCACGCCGCCGTCGCGGACGCCTTCCTGCCGGCCGTGCTGGCCGCGTTCGCCGAGGCCGGGGTGACCGTGCACGGCTCCCCCGAGGTCGCCGCGCACTCCGCCGCGGTGGTGCCGGCCACCGAGGACGACTACGCCACCGAGTACCTGTCGGCCGACATCTCGGTCGCCGTCGTCGACTCGCTTGACGCGGCGGTCGCGCACATCCGCCGGTACGGCAGCGGCCACACGGAGGCGATCGTCACGGACTCCCAGTCGGCGGCCCGGGAGTTCGTGGCCCGGGTGGACTCGGCGGCGGTGATGGTGAACGCCTCGACCCGGTTCACCGACGGCGGCGAGTTCGGCTTCGGCGCGGAGATCGGCATCTCGACGCAGAAGCTGCACGCCCGGGGCCCGATGGGCCTGCCCGAGCTGACCAGCACCAAGTACGTCGTCACCGGCGACGGCCACCTGCGCGGGTAGGCGGGCAACGGCGGGTCAGCGGCAGGCGCGGATGGCCGCCAGCGTGGTGTGCACGTCGAACTGGTGGCCGTCGTCGCTCTCCCAGCCGCCGTCGCTGCGCTGGGTCTCGGCCAGCCGGCGGCGCGCCGCGACCAGGGTCCAGTGCTGCTCGTCGACGCCGACCCGGCGCAGGGCGGCGGCCAGCCACGCGGCGTTGGCCGGGGAGATCCGCGGCATCCGGTCGGCCAGCACCACCTGGATCCGGGCCGACTCGTAGAACAGCTCCTGCCGGTGGAACACCGCCGCGCTCAGCCAACCGACGGCCAGGTACGACGGCCAGGTGCCGTCCGGCTTCAGCTCGACGACGAGCGCCTGGGCGGCGGCGTGCACCACCCCGGCGTACGCGCCGCCGACCCGGTGGTCGAGCGGGCCGGCGGCGCGGGCGTCCAGGCCGGCCACGGTCAGCCAGAAGGCGGCGTTGGCGGTCAGGTAGAGGCGGGCCTCGGGGTCGCCCGGCCGGGCCCACGCCGGGGCGGCGTCCGCCAACGCGGGGGCCTCCTCCCAGCAGCCGTCGGCCTGCTGGCGGGTGGCCAGCCAGTCCAGCGCCCGGCGGGCGGCGGGACGGCCGAGGGCGCCCAGGTCGTCCAGCTCCGCGAGGCGGAAGCAGGTGGCGTCGACCGAGGCGACGTCGCCGCCCCAGACCGCCGGCCAGCCGCCCTCCGGGGTCTGGCCGACCTCGGCGCTGTCGAGCAGCTCCGGCGCGGGCGCGGCGCCGGCGCGCAGCCAGGAGAGCCGGGCGCGGTCCACCGCGTCACCGTGCGCCACCACGAAGCCGATCGCGGCGTCCAAGTCGACCACGGCAGCCACGCTACCGGCGCAAACGCGATCACGCCTCGGATGGTCGGCCGAGCGACAGCTGGGCGAGCAGGTGCGAAGAAGGGCCCCTTCTCCACACCTCGGTGGAGAAGGGGCCCTTCCTTTCGGCTCAGTACGCGGGGAGGGACGGATCGATCTGCTTGATCCAGGACAGCACGCCGCCCTGGACGTGCACCGCGTCGCGGAAGCCGGCCGCCTTGAGCGCGGCGAGCGCCTCGGCGGACCGGACGCCGGACTTGCAGTGCAGCACGATCTGTTTGTCCTGGGGCAGCTTCGCCAGCGCCTCTCCGGAGATGATCTCGCCCTTGGGGATCAGGGTCGACCCGGGGATCCGGACGATCTCGTACTCGGCGGGCTCGCGGACGTCGACCAGGAAGACGTCCTTGCCGGTGTCCTGCCACTCCTTGAGCTCGGCGGCGGTGATGGTCGAGTCGACGACCGCCTCCTGGGCCTCCTCGGAGACCGCGCCGCAGAAGTCCTCGTAGTCCTCCAGCAGGTCGGTGACCGTCGGGTTCTCGCCGCAGAGCACGCAGTTCGGGTCCTTCCGAACCTTGATCTTGCGGTACTCCATCTCCAGGGCGTCGTAGACCATCAGCCGGCCGACCAGCGGCTCCCCGATGCCGGCGAGCAGCTTGATCGCCTCGTTGACCTGGATCGAGCCGATCGACGCGCAGAGCACGCCGAGCACGCCGCCCTCGGCGCAGGAGGGGACCATGCCGGGCGGCGGGGGCTCCGGGTAGAGGCAGCGGTAGCAGGGACCGTGCTCGGCCCAGAACACCGACGCCTGGCCGTCGAACCGGTAGATCGACCCCCAGACGTACGGCTTGCCGAGCAGCACCGCCGCGTCGTTGACCATGTACCGGGTGGCGAAGTTGTCGGTGCCGTCGACGATCAGGTCGTAGCCGGAGAAGATCTCGCGGACGTTGTCCCGGTCCAGCGCGGTGTTGTGGATCTCGATGTTGACCAGCGGGTTGATCTCGCGGACCGACGCGGCGGCGGACTCGGCCTTGGACCGGCCGACGTCGGAGACCCCGTGGATGATCTGCCGCTGGAGGTTCGACTCGTCGACGGTGTCGAAGTCGATGATGCCGAGCGTGCCGACGCCTGCGGCGGCCAGGTACAGCAGGGCCGGCGAGCCGAGGCCCCCGGCGCCCACGCAGAGCACCCGGGCGTTCTTCAGCCGCTTCTGCCCCTCGACCCCGACGTCTGGGATGATCAGATGGCGGGAGTAGCGACGGATCTCGTCAACGGTCAGCTCGGCGGCGGGCTCGACGAGCGGGGGCAACGACACGGTGGACTCCCCGGGATCGGCGGTGGGAACCGCGCCATTGTTGCTCGCCGCAGCGGGGTTCGGCCATGAGCAGGGCCACGTCGCCCGACATGCGGGAGCGGGAATATCTCAGACGCCCGGGATCAGCTCCCCGGCGTACCGGGCACCGTCGAGGTAGGGCCAGGGGTTGGCCAGGCAGCCGTCCAGGCCGTACGTCTGCTGCTGCATGACCGGCGCGGGCTCGCCGGGCCCCGGGCAGGCCTCGTGCAGCTCGCCGAACTCGTGCCCGACCTCGTGGTTGACCACGTACGTCCGGTACACGTCCAGCGGCGCCCCGTAGTCCGGGACCGCCGTCATCCAGCGGGCCAGGTTGATGATCACCTGGCCGGGGAGCCGGCAGGAGGTGTACCGCTCGGTGCTCAGCCCGCCGAGCGCGCACAGCCGCTCGGAGGTGACCGGGGTGGCCAGGTAGACGGTGAAGTCGGCGTCGGCCGCCGCGGCCACCCGCTGCACCCGCAGTTCCCCGGAGGCGATCCAGCTCCGCGGGTCGCCGAGCACCTCGTCGACGGTGGCCGCGAAGGCGTCCGCGTCCTGGTCGGTGCCCTGCTCGACGAGCACCCGGTAGTGGCGCACCGGGCCGTCCGCGCCCCGGACCGGGCTCTCGCCCGCCGCCGGGGTGAACCGGCCGGGGCCGCTGCTCGGCCAGCCGGTCGCCGCGGCCGGGCCGGTCGGCACGACCCGGCCGACCGGGCCACCGCCGGGCACGACCCAGCTCCCGCCAGGGCCGGCCGTCGGCGGGCCGCCGAGGACCAGGGTTGCCGCCGCGACGAGCGCCACCAGCCCGGCGAGGCCACCGAGCAGGGTACGCGGGCGGGGTCGCCGCGCCCGCTGCCCGGCCCTGCCGGGACGCGGACCGGCGGGGCGGGACGGGACGGAAGGGGACGCCGAAGTCACGGCCCCAGCCTGCCAGACCAAACGGGCATTTCCGCGCCTTTGCCTCAACTACCGCGAAAAGCCTTCGCGTTGCCCGCCCCGGCGCGCCATCCGGAACCGGCCCCGCCGGTCCCGTCGCCGTTCGCGGGTGGCCCGGAGTTCATCGCCCGCAAGACCGTCGGCGGCAAGCCGGCCCCCCGCCCGGCCCGGCCACCGGACCGGGTCGCCGCCGGTCAGAGCGACGGGCCGGAGTACCGGCGGCCGTCCAGGTAGGGCCACGGGTTGGCCACGCACCCCCGCAGGAACAGGGTCTGCTGCATCATCACCGGCGCGGGCCGGCCCGGCTTCGGGCAGCGCTCGTGGTGGTGCCCGAGCTGGTGCCCGACCTCGTGGTTCACCACGTACGTCCGATAGACCGCCAGCGGCACGCCGGCCGACACGAAGTGCGGCACCGAACTCCGCCACCGGTCCAGGTTGATGATCACCTTCCCGGGTGCCCGGCAGGAGGTGTACGGCCGGCCGCCCACCCGGATGTCGACACCGCCGGCCGCGCACATCCGGCCCGCGGTGCGCGCCGTGGCCAGGTAGACCGTGAAGTCGTGCCCGGCCCCGCCCGGCACCCGCTGCAACCGCAGCCGGCCGCCGTCCACCCAGCTCCCCGGCCCGGCCAGCGCCTCCTGCACCGCCGTGCCGAACGCCCGCACGTCCTCGCCCGTCTCCGGCTCCACCGCCACCCGGTAGCGGCGCAGCCGACCGGACGTGCCGAGTACCTCGCCGGCCCGGTCGTCGTACCGGAAACCGCCCCGGCCGGCCGAGGGCACCGGGCCGGGCAGCCGCAGCATTGGCGACGCGGACCCGCCGGGGGCCGGCGCGGCCGGGTGGGACACCGACCCGGGAGCCGCGACGGCAGGGCCGATCGGGCCGGCGGGATCGGCCAGGGCGGCCGGGCCGGCCGGGGCGGACGCCAGGGGCGGCGCGGGCTGGTCCAGCGCCGCCTCCGCCACCCCGGCCGGCGACCGCCACACCTCGCCGGCCGAGGGCCGGCCGGCCAGCACGGCCACCCCGGCCAGCACGCACACGGCGAGCGTGACCAGCGGGAGAACGGTCCGCCACCACCGGCGGGCGGGGCGCACGAGGGGAGCCGCCGGGGGGCCCGTGCGAGGAGCCCGGCGGGAGAGGAATCGGGGCATCCCGGTCAGCCTGCCATGTCGCGGCGGGCCGCCGCGTCCTCCGTTTCGGCGAGGAGCCCGAGCACCGCCCGGGCCACCGTGCGGGGCACCTCCATCTGGGCCACGTGCCCCACCCCGTCGAGCATCAGCAGCCGGCTGTCCGGGATCACCCGGGCGGCCTGCGGCGCCACCCGCACGTCGACCAGCCGGTCATGGGTGCCGCCGATCACCAGCGTCGGCGCGGACACCGCGGCGGCCATCCGCCACAGCGACTCCGACCCGCGCAGGTACGAGCGCAGGAAACTGGCGACCAGCCCCCGGAAGGTGCGCACGTACGCGGCGGCGTGGTGCTCGGCGTGGTAGCGCGTCCGGATCTCCTCCAGCGCCTCGCGCCGGCGCTGCTCGCTGATCCGGGTCAGGTCGGCCACACAGGACTCCATCACCTGCTGCGCCATCACCTCGGGGGCCACCCGGGCCAACTGCCAGCCGACGAGGCGTTCGCCCCGGGGGACGGCCAGCACCGGCAGCATCCGGCCCTGCAACGACCGGCGGAAGTCGAGGAACGGCAGCGCCGGGGAGATCAGCGTCAGAGTGCGCACCAGATCGGGACGCAGCGCCGCGACCCGCACCGAGATCGTCCCGCCCAGCGAGTTGCCGAACAGGTGCACCGGCCCCCGCCCGGCGTGCTCGATCAGCCGGACCACCCGGTCGGCGAAGCTGCGGACCGTGTACCGGTGCCCCGGCTCGCTGAGCCCGAACCCGGGCAGGTCGACGGCCTGGCCGTCGAGGCGGTCGGCGAGCAGCCCGGCCAGGTCCGTCCAGTTCTGCGACGAACCGCCGAGGCCGTGCACGTAGAGCGCCGGCTCCGCGCCGGGCGCGCTGGCCGGGGTGTCCCGGACGTAGGTGACCGAGTCGTCGAGGCGTACCTCCCGGCCGGGCCACGGCGGCGGGGCCTCGGGCCCGGGTAGCAGGTGGTCCGGCCCGAGGGTGGCTCGTCTCATGGCTCAAGTCTGCCCGGATCGGCCCCGCGCGGGTGTCCACCCCCCGCGGCCGGTGCCGGCCCGGCGCGGGCCCGGCGCGGGCCCGGCGAGCCAGGCCCGGGTCGGGCCGCCACCCGGGTCGGGCCGCCGCCGCACCCGGTCGGGTCCGGCCGGCGGGCCGGCACGCGACCGGTCAGGCCAGCAGCGCCTCGATCCGCCGGTTGACCGCCGCCAGGGTCGCCCGGACCACGGCCTGCCGCGGATCGCCGGCGACCAGCGCCGACCCGGCGAGCTGCTCGACCCAGCCGTCGCAGACCAGCAGCACCACGACCGTGGCCACCTCGCAGTTGCCGAACGGCACCACCGCCGTGTGCTCGACGAAACACCGCCTCCGGTCGGCCTCCTGCTCCCCGCCGCGCAGCAGCCTGTCGATCGCCGCGGCGGCGGCGACCGCGCAGAGCCGCAGCACGTAGCCGTCCACGGCGGGCCCGGTGGCGTACCCCGCCGCGCTCTCCGCGCCGGCGAGGAGCCGGACCTCGACGGTGGCGTCGAGGCCGAACGTGCTGACCTGGACGTGGTCGATCACCACCCGGGGGCCCGGCAACCCGCCGGTGTCCAGCGGGCGCGACGGCGCGGTCTCCGTCGTGGTCATCTGCCCGCCCGAGTACGAGGCGCCGAGCGTCGCCGGGCTGCCGGTCGCGGCGCCGGGCGCGGCGGTCGTCACCTGGCCCGGCTCCTCCACGGCGGCCCGGCCGCGGTGCCCGGTCGGCTGGCGGCGTCGGCGCGGCGGCTCGCCCGCCGGCTCGGTGCGGCGCTCGCCCCGGTGCGGCGGGGCCTCGGCCGGCGCGCGACCCTCGGGCGTCCGCGGCCCGCCGCTGCGGGCCTCGGGGACCCGGGCGTCGGGCAGCGGGTCCACCGAGCGGCGTCGCACCGGTGGGGGAGGCGGGGTGTTGGGGAACCCGGGAACGTTCTGCGGCGCGGCGGCCAGCCCCATCCGCTCCTGGAGCAGGCGGGCGACGTGCCGGCTCACCTCGGCCGGGTCCGCGCCGTCGGCGAGGTCGAGGCGGAGGCTGTGCGCCCCGGCCGGGGTACGGCGCAACGCCGCGTCCCGCACCCCGGCGACCCCCCGGACGGCGTCGAGGATCGCGTTGACGTCGAACCCCTCGGGCCGCTCCTGCGGCGGCGCGGGCTCGTCGTCGCGGCGTAGGTGGGTGGCGATGCGGGCGAGTTCCGGGGTTTCGGCGGGGGGCTCCACGGCTGGCGGCTCCGGCACGACGGGCACGTCCGGCTCGGCGGGGACGCGCTGCGGCAGCACCGCCGAGGTGCGGTCCGGCCGCCGGTCGTCGTCGACCGGGGTGGCCGGGGATACCGGGTCGGGTGCGGATCGGCGGGCCGCGTACGGGGGTGCGCTCGTCGGGACGGGCGCGGACGGGGTCCGGATGAGCCGTCCGATCCCGCTCGTGGCGGGTACGACGGCCGGCCCGGCGCTGGTGGGGGCCGGCGGTTGGCCGGGGGGCTCAACGGGCAGGGTGTCATCGGAGACGGGTCGCAGCCGGAACGGCCGGGCGGCCCGCGCCTCGGCGGGATCGACGGCCGCGTCCTCGGGACCGGACGCGGATGGCCCGGGGGGGGCGGACGCGGGACGCCCACCTGCCCAGCCGGGACGCTCGACCGGCTCCGGGGCCGGCCGGGCCGCCGGCTCGTACCCGGGACGCGACTCGGACCGGGGAAACTCGTACGGCCGGGCGGCCTCGGGGCGCAGCGGCTGGTAGGGCCGGGCGGGCTCGTACGGCCGGGCCGGCTCGGCGGCGTGGGGGCTAGCCGGCTCGGCGGCGTGGGGGTGGCCGGGCTCGGCGGCGTACGGGCGATCGGCATCCGCCGCGTGGGTGCGGCCCGCCTCGGGCTGGTAGCCGCGGCTCGGGTCCGGGGCCCAGTCTACGGCCCGGTCCTCGCGGGACCGGCGGCCGGACGGTTCGCGCTCCCCGTGGGACCGGTGGCCGGCCGGGTCCTCGTCCTCGCGGGGCCGGCGACCGGCGGGTTCCTCCTCCTCGCGGGCCCGACGGCCGGGCCCCCCGCCCTGCTCCGGGGGCCACGGCGGTGCCCAGCCGCCGCCCCAGCTCGGCCGGTTCCAGTCGGGGCCGGCCCAGCCCGGCTCGGGGGCCGCCGCGCGCTCGGCGGCGCGCTCCCAGGCAGCCCGGCGGTCGTCGGCATCCGGACGGTCGGCGGCGGCCGGCGGCTGACCGGCCCGGTCGGCGGCCGGCGGCCGGGGGGGCTGGTCGGCGGCAGGCGACCGGGCGGGCTGGTCGGCGGCGGACGGGCCGGCGGCCTGCGCCGACCCCGGCTCGGCTGCCGGGCGACCGCCCTGTTCCGCCACCGGCGGGCGGGTCACCCGGTCAGCGCCGGGCGGGTCGGCCTGCGGATAGCCGCGCGGATCGACGTCGGGCGGGAACCGGTCGGCCCAGTCGGACGGCCGGTCGACCCAGTCGGACGCCCCGCCGGCGGACGCGGTCGGCTCGGGCACGGAGCGCTCGGGAGTGGGGGCGTGCAGCCCGGGTGGCACCTCGAAGCCGGAGGCGGCCGTGCCCGGCGGCGGCACCTGCACGGCGGGCGGCGCGGACGACGGAACGTTCCCGTCCGACCAGCGACCGGCGCGGGCCGCCGGGTCCTCCCCGGAGGCGTGCCGGGCGGCGGCGTCCGCCTCGCCGCCGTGCTGCGGGCCGGTCGACCGTTCCCGCCTCGGGGCGGGGCGCTGCGCGGGGACGGCCAGCCGCTCGCCGTCGCCGTCCCGGCCGGGCTCCCCGCCCAGCGGCGGCGCGCTGACCGGCGCCTGGCGGCCCACCGGTGCCTCCTCCCCGCCGTGGCTCACGCCGTTGACGCGCGGGTGGCCGTTGATCCGGGCCGGCGGCCCCGGCTCGGGGGGCAGGCCGGGCAGCGGCGCCGGAAGGTCCCCGTGGCGCGGTGACGAGGCACCCCAACCGGAGACGGGCTCGGACCGGCGCCAGGGGGGCTGCGGCTCCCGCGTCCCCTCGCCGCCGGTGGACCAGCCGACCGCCGAGGGCGCCCATCCGTTGACGGAACGGGCCAGGTCATCCTGCTGACCCGTCCCGTCGCCGTGCTCTCCCGGGGTGGCGGCACCGGGTTGCCCTGTTTCAGTCACCGCGCGCTCCTTGGTCGCCCCCGCTGAGGCTACCGTGTGGTGACAGTGGCGATAAGTTACAGCGGCGGGCCAATTCCGCGAGGGGCTCACGAGCCTCGACCGGTTCGGGCGATAAGTGCCGGCTCGTACGAACAGTTTCGGAGGTTCCCATGACGGCTGTCGGGAACGGCGCCCAGACCGCCGGCCGGCCCACGCGCCTGCCCCGCTCGGCGCGCCGCAAGCAGCTGCTCGCGGCGGCGCAGGAGGTGTTCGTCGCGCAGGGCTACCACGCCGCCGCGATGGACGACATCGCCGAACGGGCGGGGGTCTCCAAGCCGGTGCTCTACCAGCACTTCCCGGGCAAGATGGAGCTCTACCTGGCGCTGCTGGACACGCACTGCGACGCGATCGTGGCAAAGGTGCACGACGCCATGCGCGGCACCAACGACAACAAGGAGCGGGTCGGCGCGTCGGTGCGCGCCTACTTCGACTTCGTCGACCACGAGAGCGAGGCGTTCCGCCTCGTCTTCGAGTCCGACCTGCGCAACGACCCGGCCGTGCGGCAACGGGTGGAACGGGTGGAGCAGGGCTGCATCGCGGCGATTACCGACACGATCATCTCCGACACCGGGGTCAGCCGGGCGCACGCCGAGCTGCTCGCCTCCGGGCTGGTCGGCGCGGCGGAGACGGCGGCGCAGTTCTGGCTCGCCGATGGCCGGCAGGTGCCCAAGGCGGAGGCCGAGGCGCTCGTCGCCGCGCTGTCCTGGCGGGGCATCGCCAGCTTCCCGCTGCAAGGTGAGTCAGCCTGAACATCCGGTCGCGAGATCGGATAGCCTTCCCACGGCGGCTTTTTCGCCCCAGTTGAGGAGGCACCGTGGAGGTCAAGATCGGCGTGCAGTACGCGCCGCGCGAGCTGGTTCTGGAGAGCGCGCAGTCGCCGGCCGAGATCGAGCAGATCGTGACCGACGCCATCGCCAAGGGCGAGGGGACGCTCTCCCTGACCGACGAGAAGGGCCGGCGGGTCATCGTGCCGGTCAGCAAGGTCGCCTACGTCGAGATCGCCGAGGCGTCGCCGCGGGCAGTCGGCTTCACCGTCCGCTGATCCGGCCGGCGTCCGTGGCGGGGTGCGGCGCGCCGCCCACCGTCCGCCACGGGCGCCGTCGCGCGGTCCGGTGCTGGCAGCGCCCCTGCCCGGCGGGCCGTGGCGTCAGTCGTTGACACCGACCGCCGTCATCCGGTCGGAGTACCCGGCCGTCAGCCGGTGGGAACAGCGTCGACGCGTCCACCTGCTCCCCAGCGACCAGCGCGGTGAGCGCGCCCCGGTCCGCCGCCCTGGAAGACCGTCTCCCCGACGGGTCGCCGGGCCGCGTAGCCCACGTACGCCCTCGGGACCGCCTCCAGCCGGTCCTTCGGCCCGGTCGAGTCGTGGTACGCCTGCGACGGCTCGACGTACGGCACCATCGCCTCCTCGTACGGCGCCATCGCCTCCTCAGGCGGCCGAGGGCGGCGAGCCGGTCGGGCGGCGGGATGCCCGGTATCGCCCCGGGTGACCGGACGCCAGAGCCACCGGACGTGACTCAGATCACACTTAACACCCCCGACTGTCGGGCCGCATCCCTGAACAGGGACGACACGGCGGCGGCTCAGGTAGTATGGAGCAGTTGCCGTGGGCACCGATCTGACCCAGGTTCGATCTGACCCAGGTTCGATCTGACCGAGGTCCGGTCTGACCCGAAGTCCTGCCCACGGCGCGCGTGCGGCCCGGTCCGGCTCGGCGACTCCGCCCCCGACCGTGTGGCCCGCGCCA
This sequence comes from Micromonospora sp. MW-13, assembly GCF_003434305.1. GTDB lineage: Bacteria > Actinomycetota > Actinomycetes > Mycobacteriales > Micromonosporaceae > Micromonospora. The sequence continues at coordinate 89,757 of NZ_QKKX01000002.1, read as the reverse complement.
CCTACCGACCGCGCCCTGAGGACATGAGGGGCGCACCACGAGAGGGCACCCCCAAATCCATATGAGCGAGCAGATTTCCGATCTCACAGGCGGCCACGAGCTGGCCCCGACCGCCCCGGTCCGCCCGGAGGCCCCCACGTTCGCCGAGCTCGGCGCCCGGCCGGAGACCGTCGAGGCGCTGGCTGCGGCCGGCATCACCCGGGCCTTCGCCATCCAGGAGTACGCGCTCCCGATCGGGCTGCGCGGCACCGACCTGATCGGCCAGGCGCCCACCGGCACCGGCAAGACCCTCGGCTTCGGCGTACCGCTGCTGGAGCGGGTCTTCGCCCCGGCCGAGGGCGGCGACGGCGTGCCGCAGGCCCTGGTCGTCGTCCCCACCCGCGAGCTGGGCATCCAGGTCGCCAAGGACCTCGATGCGGCGGGCCGGACCCGCGGCGTGCGGGTGCTGCCGATCTACGGCGGCGTCGCGTACGAGCCGCAGATCGACACGCTGCGCAAGGGCGTCGAGATCCTGGTCGGCACGCCGGGCCGGCTGCTGGACCTGGCCAAGCAGAAGCACCTGCGGCTCGACCGGGTACACGCGCTGGTCCTCGACGAGGCCGACCGGATGCTGGACCTGGGCTTCCTCGACGACGTCGAGAAGATCCTCGCGATGCTGCCGGAGGACCGGCAGACGATGCTCTTCTCGGCCACCATGCCGGACCCGATCGTCGCGCTGTCCCGGCGCTTCCTGCGCCGCCCGGTGACGATCCACGCCGGGCACACCGCCGAGACCGGGCCGTCGCCGCAGACCCAGCAGCTGGTCTACCGCACCCACTCGATGAACAAGGTCGAGATCGTGGCGCGCATCCTCCAGGCGGAGGGGCGCGGGCTCACCATGATCTTCACCCGCACCAAGCGGGCCGCCGACCGGGTCGCCGAGGACCTCGACTTCCGCGGCTTCGCCGTGGCGGCCGTGCACGGCGACCTGGGCCAGGGCGCCCGGGAGCGGGCGCTGCGCGCGTTCCGGGCCGGGAAGATCGACATCCTGGTCGCGACCGACGTGGCCGCCCGGGGGCTGGACGTCACCGGCGTCACCCACGTCATCAACTACGACTGCCCCGAGGACCAGGACACCTACACCCACCGGATCGGTCGTACCGGCCGGGCCGGCGCCACCGGCGTCGCGGTGACCTTCGTCGACTGGGACGACATGCCCCGCTGGCGGATCATCGACAAGACGCTCGGGCTGGACATGCCGGAGCCGCCGGAGACGTACCACACCTCGGCGCACCTCTACACCGACCTGGACATCTCCCGCGACGTCACCGGCACCCTGCCGACGGCGGAACGGACCCGGGCCGGGCTGTCGGCCGAGGTCGAGGAGGACCTCGGCGGCCGGCCCCGGCGCGGTGAGGGCACCGGTGGCGGCCGGGGCTCCCGGCGCGGCGAGGGCCGCGGGCGCGACGAGGCACGCGGTCGCGACGAAGGGCACGGTCGTGGCGAGCGCCGCCGGGGCCGCTCCGGCCCGGCCGCCGGGCCGGACGCCGCCGAGGTCCCGGTCGACCAGGCCGCCGAGGAGGGCGCCCGGACCGCGCGCCGCCGCCGGCGCCGCCGGGCCGGCGAGGTGGTGGTCGGCGAGCCGACCGCGGTGATCTCCGCCGAGTCGGCCGCCGCCGAACCGGCCACGGCCGCCGCCGAGGGCGAGCCGGGCAAGCCGCGCCGGCGCCGGCGCCGGCGGGGCGGCTCCGGCGCGGGTATGCCCGCCGAGGCGACCGCCGACTGACCCACGTCCCAGACGTCGACATCCCCCGCGCCGGTCCGCCCGGCGCGGGGGATGTCGCGTTCCGGCCGAGCCGCCGTTCGGCGGGACCGGCCGCCCGACGGGACCGCTCGGGCGACGAGGAAGATGGAGAGATGCCCGAACCGCTGGACGCCGCCCTGACCGAGGTCCGGGCGCTGCTGCTCGACCCCGCGCTGACCCGGGCGGTCGCCGCCGGCCGCCGACGCGGGCACCGCCCCTCGGTGGTCCGCGCCGAACTGCGCCCGGTCGCCCTCAAGGCCGGGCCCCGGTTGCAGATCGCCACCTCCGACGGGGCCCGCCCGTACACCCGCAACGTCGCGCCCGGGGCGGAGGCCGGCGCGGCCGTGGACGCCCTGCTGGCCGAGCCGTTCGGCAACTGGCACGTGGAGACCGCCGACGTGACGCTCCAGCTCCGGGTGACCAAGTCCGGTGCGGCGCAGGTGCACCGGGTCGCCGCCGCGCGTCCCGCGCCGGAACCGGGCGGCCACGACCGGGCCAAGGAGTGGCTGCTCGACCCGGGCGACGAGATCTTCGCCGAGATCGGCGGCTCGGCGGCGAAGCGCCGGCAGGTGGACGCGTTCCTGCGGGCACTCGCCGCCACCCTGCCGGACGACCTCACCGGCCGGCTGCGGGTGGTCGACCTGGGCTGCGGCAACGCGTACCTGACCTTCGCCGCGTACCGCTACCTCTCCCAGCGGGGCCTGGACGTGCGGCTGGTCGGCGTCGACGTGCGGGAGGACCAGCGGCGGCGCAACACCGAGTTGGCCGAGCGGCTGGGCTGGGCCGACCGGGTGAGCTTCGTGGCCGGCACGATCGCCGACGCGGCGGTCGAGCCCGCGCCCGACCTGGTGCTGGCGCTGCACGCCTGCGACACCGCCACCGACGAGGCGCTGGCCCGCGCCGTGCGGTGGGACGCCCGGTGGGTGCTCGCCGCGCCGTGTTGCCACCACGACCTCGCCGCCCAGCTACGCGCCCGGCCAGCCCCGGCCCCGTACGACCTGCTGACCCGGCAGGGGATCCTGCGCGAGCGCTTCGCGGACGTGCTGACCGACTCGCTGCGGGCCGCCCTGTTGCGGATGCACGGGTACCGGACCGAGGTGGTGGAGTTCGTCGACTCCCGGCACACCCCCCGCAACCTGCTGATCCGGGCCCGCCGGGTCGACGCCGCGCCCGGCCCCGAGCAACGGGCGGAGTACCGCGCCCTGCTCGACCAGTGGCAGGTGACCCCGCGCCTGGAGACACTGCTCGCCGCCCGAGAGGGTTGACCCCCGCCGATCCGGCCGGCCGGGCGCTCAGCGGCGGCGTTCGCCGTTGCCGCCCCGGTCCCGGCCCGGCGCCCGTTCGTTGGTGGAGCCGCGGTCGAACATCGACACCCGGTCCCCGGCTCCCCGGCCGGAGCGCTCGCCGTCGGACGACACCGTCGGGAAGGGCACCACCTTGCCCGGGGTCTCGGCGTTGCCGGCGGCGGCGAACGCGTTCCAGGAGATGTCGACCAGCAGCCGCTTGAGTTCCGCGTGCCGCACGGCCGCGTTGCGTTGCAGGGCCAGCCGGGCGCCGAGCACCACGCCGACGAGCGTCGTGGTGACCGCGCCGGCGGCGGCCAGGACGTGGGCCCCGTTGGCCTGGTCGGTGTCGAGCACGAGGACCAGGAGCCAGATCCAGAAGCCGGCGGCGAAGACGCCGGCCTTGGCCACGAAGAAGAGGCTGACCGCACCCGGACGGTACGGCGGGGGACGGCTCGGATCGGCCATGCTGCTCCTCATCGACGCGGTCGGTGGGGACGGGCGACCGCGGACGCCAGGTGGACGAGCATCAATCTTAGTTGACGTTCGACAAACACCGACAGTCGCGATCCCGACCGTCGAGAACCAGCCCCGGCACGTCGGTCCAGGACGAGGTGAGCGATCTTCGCAGGTCATCCGGGGCCGGCGGCACGGACGACGATCAAGGGGCGGGCGATGGCTTGCGTCCGCCGCCGGGGGCATTACGCTCGAAGGGCACCGTCCGGTGCTCCGGCCGGAAGGAAGACCCCGCAGGGATGGTCGCGTCAGAGGTTTCGCCACAGATGGCTTTCGCACGCTTCGTGCGCCGGGCCATCGACGACGCTCGGGAAGAGCGCGGCTGGACCGTCAGCGACCTCGCGGGGCACACCGGGGTCGGCCGCTCCACCGTCTTCCGCTGGCTGGCCGGCGACTGGCACGACTATCCCGAGCTGGCGAAGGTGCGCGGCTTCTGCGCAGCCCTCGACCTTCCCGTGGCGGCGGCCTTCCGGGCTCTCGGACTGCCCGACTCGGGCCCCGCCCCGCGCCGGCGCGGCGACGAGGGGCCGGTCGAGGCCGACGTCCGGGTCATCCTCCAGCGGCTGGCCGACCCGGCGGTGCCGGCCGAGGAGAAGCACCACATCCGCGACCTGCTGCGCTACCTGGCCCGCCGGCCCGTCCGCCGGGCCGGCTGAGCAGCACCGCCAGGATGGTCCGCCGGGGCGCCGTGGCGGCTGCCGGGGTGCCGCCGGCGGTCAGGGCGCCGTGAGGGTGAACTCGGCGGTCCGCACCTCGCCGGCCACCTGGAAGTCGAAGTACAGGCGGTAACGCCCCGGCCCCGGCACGGTCAGCTGGAAGGTGACCCCGTCCGGGGCCGGCCCCGGTTCCGGGTGCACGTGCAGGTAGCCCAGGTCCCCCTCGCGCAGGGCCACCAGGTGGCCGTACGCGCCCAGGTAGCGCTCCAGCGTCGGGGTGACGTCCCCGGCGCGGACCGCGAACCGGAGCGGCCGGGTCGCGCCGATCCGGGGCTCGCCGGACCAGCTCACCGTGAACCCGTCCACGGTGGCGGTGCGGGTCGGGGCCGGCAGCGGCCGGGGCGCGTAGTCGCCGGGGACGGAGAGGTCGACGCCGAGGGTGCGGACGCTCTGCCCGCCGTCGTCGGTGACGAGGGTGAAGTCCGCGTACGCCCGCCACGCCCCGGCCTGCGGCAGGGTCAGTGGGACCGACCAGGTGCCGTCGGCGGCCATGGTCGGGTGCAGGTGCTGGTAGCCGCTGAGATCCCGGCGCACCACGATCAGGTGCATCGGCTTGTCGTGCACGACCGCGAACCGGGTCACCGGTCGGCCCTGGACGTCCCGGACCTGGAACCGGAACTCGCCCGGCCGCCCGGCGGCGAAGGCGGTGGACAGCGGGGCCAGCGTCCAGCCCCCGGAGCCGACCGCGAGGCCGCCGACCTCGGTCGCGCCGCCGGTGTCGGTGCCGGTGCCGTGCTCGTGCGCCCCGGTGCCGGGCGCGTGGGGGTGGTCCGTGGCGGCCGTCGAGGTCCGCCCGGTCGCGTCGGCGGGTGGCGGGTTGAGCCGCCCGAGGCCGAAACCGAGCAGCACCGCGAGCACCAGCCCGCCCACCACCAGCGCGAGCCGCAGCGTGTCCCGGTCCACCAGCGCCCCCGCCGTCTCCGGCACGCCGCCCCCGGGCGGGGCGGACGGCGACGCGGACACCTCGGCCGGGCCGGCGCCCGGCGCGGGCGACGACGGCGGCGCCTCGGCCGGGCCGGGTCGCTGATCGCTCATGGGCCCACGGTACCGCCGGGTTCCCGACCGGCCGGCCAACGACCGCGTGGCGTGGCACCGGTCGCAATCCGCCCCGCCCGGGAACTTTCCGTCCCGGCCGCTTCCGGGTCGCCGCCCTGGCTGCCGCCCGACGCGGGAACCCGGCGGCCTCCGGCGCACCCGCCCGAGGGCCGCCCGCGCGTCAGCCGGCGACGGCGAGGGCGAGGGGGAGCACGTCGGGCGCGCCGGCCCGGCGCAGCAGCCGGGTCACCATGGTCAGGGTCCAGCCCGTGTCCACCAGGTCGTCGACGAGCAGCACCGGGCCGTCCAGCCCGGCGAGCGCGCCGGCCAGTTCGTCCGGCACGGCGAAGGCGTCGTGCAGGGCGCGTACCCGCTGGGCGCTGTTGCCGCGCGGCCCGTCCGGGCCGGCGGACCCGGCGGGAACCACCTGGCCGAGCAGCGGCAGCCGGCCCACCGTGGCGATCCGCTCGGCGAGCGAGCCGACCAGCGCGGGCCGCCGCCGGGAGCCGACCGCGACCACGCCGACCGGGCGGCGGGGCCACGGGTCGTCGCCGTGCGCCCACGCCTTCAGCACCTCGACCACCGCGCCGGCCACGTCGTCGGGGACCGGCCGGTCGGCCGCGTCCGGCCCGACCAGCTCGCGCAGCCGACCGCCCCAGCCCAGGTCGGACAGCCGCCCCACGGCCCGCCCCGGCAGCGCCTGCTCCGCCGGGGGGATCCGGCCCTTCAGCGGTACGCCCACCGCGTCCAGCCCGGTCGGCCACAGCTTCTTCGGCGCGATCTCCACCCCGGGACGCCCGAGGTACGCCTGCGCGGCGCCCTGCGCCGGCCCGGACACCTCGGCTGTGAACAGCGGCCCGGCGCACCGGTCGCACCGGCCGCAGTCGCCCGCCCCGACGTCGTCCAGGCACTCGCGCAGATACCGCATCCGGCAGCCGGGCGTGGTCGCGTACTCCCGCATGGCCTGCTGCTCGGCGGTGCGGGCCTGGGCGACGCGGCGCAACCGGGCCTCGTCGTAGACCCAGGGCTCGCCGGTGGCGAGCCAGCCGCCGCGCACCCGGCGGACCGCGCCGTCCACGTCGAGCACCTTGAGCATCAGCTCCAGCCGGGCCCGGCGCAGGTCGACGATCGGCTCCAGGGCCTGGGTGGACAGCGGCCGGTCGGTGTGCAGGGCGGCCAGCACGGCCCGGACCTGCTCCTCGGGCGGGAACGCGAGCGAGGCGAAGTACCGCCAGATGGCCGCGTCCTCGACGCCGGGCAGCAGCAGCACCTCGGCGTGCTCGACGGCCCGGCCGGCGCGGCCGACCTGCTGGTAGTACGCGATCGGCGACGGCGGGGCGCCGAGGTGCGCCACGAAGCCGAGGTCGGGCTTGTCGAAGCCCATGCCCAGCGCGCTCGTGGCGACGAGCGCCTTGATCTTGTTGTCCAGCAGGTCCTGCTCGGCGGCCCGCCGGTCGGCGTCCTCGGTCTGCCCCGTGTACGAGGCCACCGGGTACCCCCGCGAGCGCAGGAACTCCGCCGTCTCGCCGGCCGCCGCCACGGTCAGCGTGTAGATGATCCCCGACCCGGGGAGCCGGTCCAGGTGGTCGGCGAGCCAGCCGAGCCGGTGCGCCGGGCTGGGCAGGTCCAGCACGCCCAGCCGCAGCGACTCCCGGTCCAGGGTCCCGCGCAGCACCAGCACGTCCGGGCGCTCGGCGGCCGGGGCGGCCAGTTCGGTGCCGAGCTGCTCGGCGACGTCGGCGGTGACCCGGGCGTTGGCGGTGGCCGTGGTGGCGAGCACGGGCGTGCGCTCGGGCAGGTTGCCGAGGAACGTACGCAGCCGCCGGTAGTCGGGCCGGAAGTCGTGCCCCCAGTCGGAGACGCAGTGCGCCTCGTCGACCACCAGCAGGCCGGTGGTGGCCGCCAGCCTCGGCAGCACGGTGTCCCGGAAGTCCGGGTTGTTGAGCCGTTCCGGGCTGATCAGCAGCACGTCGACCGTGCCGGCGTGGATCTCGGCGGTGATCTCGTCCCACTCGTCGAGGTTGGCCGAGTTGATGGTGCGGGCCCGGATGCCGGCCCGGGCCGCCGCCTCGACCTGGTTGCGCATGAGCGCCAGCAGCGGCGACACGATCACCGTCGGGCCGGCGGCGGCGGGGGGCTCCCGCAGCAGGGCGGTGGCCACGAAGTAGACCGCCGACTTGCCCCACCCGGTGCGCTGCACGCAGAGCACCCGCCGCCGGTCGACGACCAGCGCCTCGATGGCCCGCCACTGGTCCTCCCGCAGCCGGGCGTGCTCCCCGGCCAACCGCCGCAGCACCGCCTCGGCCCGCTCCCGTACCGCCGCCCGATCCTGGCTCATCCGGCATTTCTACCAGCGCCGCCCCACCCGGCTCCCTTCCGGCTCCGCCCGCCCCGCCTTCACGAGGGGGGCCAGGCGGGATCTCAGGCTGGCCAGGCCGCCGGGGAAGAAGTAGACGGCCAGGATGAAGACCGTGCCCAGGACGAACAGGGGCTGGCTCAGGGGGCGGCTGAGGAACGCCGGGAGGGCCTCGACCGCGTCGCTGGTGCCGAAGGCGGTCAGGCGGTGGTCCAGGTACATGTAGAGGATGCCGCCCAGGACCGGGCCCCAGCGGGTGCCGGGACCGCCCAGCACCACCATGACCAGCAGCGACAGGGTCAGCTCGCTGGAGGTGATGTGCGGGGACGCGCCGCCGACGATCAGGCAGTAGACCGCTCCCCCGCTGGCCGCGAGCCCGCCGGCCAGCGTGAACGCGACCAGCTTGAACCGGTACGGGTCGAGCCCGAGCACCCCGATCCGCCGCTCGTCGTCGCGCAGCCCGGCGAGCACCCGCCCGGTCGGCGAGCCGGCGACCCGGTGCACCACGAAGACCACCAGGGCCAGGTACGCCAGCGCCAGCCAGTACAGGTTGACCGTGTTCGCCACCCCGACCAGCCCGGCGGGCAGCCCCGACACGTCCAGCGGCAGCCCCTCCTCGCCGCCGGTCAGCCCGCCGAAGTCCCGGGCCACCAGGATCGCCCCGACCTGGGCGAAGGCGAGGGTGACCATGGCGAACGCGATCCCGGCGGTACGCAGCGCCACCGCGCCGAGCAGGCCGGCCAGGATCGTCCCGCCGGTGACGGTCAGCAGCGCGGCCTGCCACAGCGGCAGCCCGGCCCGGGTGATCAGGATGTCAGTGCCGTACACCCCGGCGGCGAAGTACAGGGCGTGCCCGAAGGAGAGCATCCCGGTGCGGCCGAACAGCAGGTCGTAGCCGGCGGCCAGGCCGCCGAAGACCAGGCAGACGGCGAGCAGTTGCAGGGTGCCGGGCGAGTTCAGCGGCCCCTCGAAGATTCCGGGCAACCGCACCGTCGAGTACGGCAGGACCGCCGCGACCGCCAGCGCCAGCAGCGGCAGGTACGGCCGCAGCCCGTGCCAGGCCCGCCGGTGCGGGGTCAACTCGTCCGGCACCCGCGCCGGGGGCACCTCCACCACGGACTCGGTCATGCGTGAGCCACCTTTCCGGCGATGCCCTGGGGACGCAGCAGCAACACCACGGCCAGCAGCGCGACGACGCACAGGTCGCCGACGCCGGACGCGCCGTAGTAGTTGACGAACTGTTGCAGCAGGCCGACGGCGACCGCCGCGTAGGCGGAGCCGACCACCGAGCCCATCCCGCCGATCACCACCACGATGAACGCGAAGATCAGCAGTGAACCGCCCTGGCCCGGCGAGACGGTGCCGAGGTAGACGCCGCCGAGCGCGCCGGCCAGCGCGGCGGCGGCCCCGCCGATCGCGAAGACCAGGGTGAACGCCTTGCGCACGTCGATGCCGAGCGCGGTGACCATCTCCCGGTTCTCCACCCCGGCCCGGATGATCAGGCCGTACCGGGTCCAGTGCAGGAACGCCAGCAGCCCGCCCAGCACCAGCACGGCCGCGCCGATCAGCAGCAGGCCGCCGTTGGGCACCTGCGCGCCGAGGATCCCGGTGACCCGCCGGGTCCACTCGGGGCGGGGGAACGGCCGGGCGTCGGCGCCCCAGGTGGCCTGGAGCAGCGCCACCCCGGCCAGCGACAGGCCGACGGTGACCAGCACCTGCTCGATGGTGCGCGAGTACAGCGGCCGGATCAGCACCAGCTCGACCAGCACCGCGACCAGCGTGCCGGCGGCCACCCCGAAGGCGACCGCGAGCACGAAGCCGAGCCCCTCCGCGCCGGCGCCGGGCAGGTTGCCCGCCGCCCACCAGGTCGCGTACGCCCCCACGCCGAGGAACAGCCCGTGCGCGAAGTTGAGCACGTCGGCGAGGCCGAACACCAGCGACAGCCCGGACGCGACGAGGAAGTACAGCGCCGCCAGGCCCAGCCCGGTCAGCGCCAGCAGCACGACGGTGTTCACGCGCGCACCTCCGGGCCGACGCCGAGCAGGGACTTCGTCAGGGCCGTCTCCAGCAGCAGTTCGTGGGCGTTCCCGTGCCACGCGACCCGGCCGGCGGAGAGCACCACCGCGTCCCGGGCCAACCGGCGGACCACGGCCAGGTTCTGCTCGACCAGCAGCACCGGGACCGACTCCGCGACCCGTTCCAGCACCTCGGCCACCTCGGTCACCACCTTCGGCGCCAACCCCTTGGTCGGCTCGTCGACCAGCAGCAGCCGGTTGTCGTTGAGCAGCACCCGGCCGATGGCGAGCATCTGCTGCTGCCCGCCGGAGAGCGAGCCGGCCCGTTGCCGTCCGCGCCGGTCCAGCTCGGGGAAGAGCGCGAAGACCCGGTCGTACGCCGGGGTGGTGCCCCGCCGCTCGGCGAGCCGCAGGTTCTCCGCGACGGTGAGCCCGGCGAACACGCAGCGGTCCTCCGGCACGTACCCGAGCCCGTCGCGGACCAGCCGGTGGGTGGGTCGGGCGAGCAGGGTCTGCGCGCCCATCCGGACCGTGCCGCGCACCTCGCCGTTCCGCGGGGTCAGACCGACGATCGCGCGCAGCGTGGTGGTCTTGCCGACGCCGTTGCGTCCGAGCAGCACCGTGACGCCGGTCGGCGCGACGGTGAACGACACCCCCTGGAGGATGTGCAACCCGGCGATCCGCACGGACAGGTCCGCCACGGTCAGGACCGGCTCACCCGTCGCGCTCACAGCGATTCCCCCAGGTACGCCTCCTGGACCGTGGTGTTGGCCATCACGGTCTCCGGGGTGTCGCAGGCCAGCAGCGCCCCGTGGTGCATCACGGCGATCCGGTCGGCCAGCTCCAGGATCACGTCCATGTGGTGCTCCACCATGAGCACCGCCCGGCCGCTGTCGTCGGTCAACGACTTGATGACCGCGACCAGCTCGGGCACGTCCTCGGCGCTGACCCCGGCCATCGGCTCGTCGAGCAGCATCACCCGGGGCTCCCCGGCGAGCAGCAGGGCGATCTCCAGCTTGCGCTTCTCGCCGTGGGCGAGGGTGCCGGCGAGGGCCGTACCCCGGTGGTGCAGGCCGACCCGGTCGAGCGCCGCGTCGGCGGCGGCGGCCACCTCCCGGTCGGCCGCCGCCCGCCGCCACAGCTTCATCGAGCCACCCCGGTGCGCCTGTACGGCGAGCCGGACGTTCTCCCGCACGCTCAGCGAGCCGAAGACCGAGGACGACTGGAAGGTGCGCCCCAACCCGCGTCGGGCCCGCCGGTGCGGCGGGAGAGCGGTGACGTCCTCGCCGTCCAGCAGGACCTGACCCGCGGTCGGCGGGCGCAGGCCGGTGATCAGGTTGAACAGTGAGGTTTTGCCGGCGCCGTTCGGCCCGATGACCCCGAGGAACTCCCCGGGTGCCAGGTCGAGGTAGACGCTGTCGACGATGGCGACCTCACCGATCCGCCAGGTCAGACCACGGGTGGCGAGCACGGGTCAGCCCTTCATCTGGCCGACCGGCGGCGCGGTCTCGTCGCCGGTCAGGCTCTTCTGGGCGGTCGCCGTGTACGCGGTGCCGCTGCCGGCCAGCTTGGCCTGGAACATCGGCTGGAGCAGGGCGTGGTCCTCGGCGCGGATCTTCATCGTGCCCTTGACGCCCTCGAAGCTCCAGCCCTCCAGGCCCGTGACCATCTTGTCCACGTCGTCGCCGCCCTGCTCGACCGCGCGGACGACCATCTGCGCGGCGGCGAAGCCGTCCGGGTGGAACAGGTCGAGGGTGCCGCCGGGGACCTTGGCCTTGGCGGCCTTCGCGGCCTCGGTGTCGGCGGCCCCGTCGAACCAGTGCGACAGGAACGAGATCTTGCTGCCGGCCGCGCCGAAGGTCGGCCAGGACGCGCGGATGTCCAGGCCGGTGACCACCGTGGTGGAGGAGAGCACGCCCTGCTGGTCGAGGGTCTGCCACATGGCGGGGGCGGTGGTGCCGGCCCAGGCCACGAAGAGCAGATCGGGCTTGCCGGCCTTGATCTGGCTGGCGAACGGGGTGAACTCGGTGGCGCTGGCCGGCGCGCGGACGCTGGTCACGCTCGCCCCGGCGCCGCCGATCACGGCCTTCACGGCGGCCTCGTTGGCGTCGCCGAACGCGCCGTCCTGAGCGAAGACGACCACCTTCTTGCCGGCCGGGTCGCCGATGAACGACTTCGCGGTCACCACGTCCTGGTACGACTGCCGCCCGGACCGGAACGTGTACCTGTTCGCCCCGGTCACGGCGTCGGTGGCGGCCGGGCCGGAGATGAACAGCGCCTTGTTCTGGGCGGCGATCGGGGCCACCTGGAGGGCCACGCCGGACGAGGTCGAGCCGGCGATGATCTTCGTACCCTTGCCGATCAGGTCCTTGGCCGCGGAGACCGCCTTCGCCGGGTCGCCCGCGTCGTCGACCTCGGTGACCTCGATCGTCCGGTCGCCGACCTTGCCGGTGCCCCTGGTGGCGAAGTCGAGGCCCGCCCTGAACCCCTCGACGTACTGCTTGCCGTAGCTGGCCAGGGCTCCCGACTGGGAGTAGACCAGGCCGACCTTGACCGGGGCGGCGCCGTCACCGCCGCCGGAGGCGGTGTCCTGCGGGCTGCCACAGGCCGTGGCGGCGAGCGCCGCAGCCATCATCGTGGCGGCGGAGAGGAACACCCGCCGCGTCGTCCGGACCGTCATTGCGACTCCACGTGAGGACTCGGAGGAAGGAACGTCATGTGTCGGCTCACGCTAGAAGTGACGTCACCCACGGGCCATGTGGCGGAAACACATAAGTAACGCTGGTGGGGTGGCCGACCGGGACAACCACCCGCTGCGCGTGACATCGCCCCCGACGTGCGGCGGTCCGCCTACCCACCGCCCACCGCGCCCATGTGTCGCCACCCGCCACCACCCGCCACCCGCCGGTCGCCGGTCGCCGGTCGCCGGTCGATCGCGCACCGGTACCGCCGGCCGGTTCACCAGTTAGTTAACTCGCCGCCTTTGGAGCTGATGTCCTCAACGACTCAGCCCCGCCGCGACACCCGTTCCGGGCGCCGGGCACGGGGGGCCGAGCCGAGGGCTCTGGCGGGCTGGTCGACTCCGTGTCGGTGAACCCGGGCAGGTCCCGTCTCCCTCGCGCCGCAAGGTCACTGACGACCTGGACCAGGGCCGGCGGGACCACCCGGTGTCACTGACACCGCGAAACACGACGCGCGGCGGCGCGAGGGGCAGCAGCGCTTGAGTCGTTCACGACATCAGCTCCATAGGCAACCGAATGGTGACTGCGAGCACCGGCCGGTCCTGTCCGGACGGCATCGGCCCGCCGACCCCGGGCCTGGAGTGGCGGGCCGAACGACGGAACAAGAAGACGGGGACACGGGAGCGGGGAGACTGGGAGCGGCGAGACTGGGAGCGGCGAGACTGGGAGCGGGGTTCAGCGGCGGGGTAGGCCGGCGCGGGGTTCAGCGGCGGGGGTGGTGGGGGCCAGCAGCCCGCCGGCGGCGTCCCGGGGAACGATCAGGTTCTTGTGCGCGCCGACCCCGTTCGCGTATCCGGCGATCCACTTCAGGCCGGCGGCCGAGGCCAGGTCGGCGTAGGTGCGCGGGTCACCGTTGACGGTGAAGTCGTACGGGCGGCCGGCCGCGCGAGGAGTTGGGCGAGCGGGATGTCGATCATCCCGTTCAGCTTGCGCAGGTTCGCCGTCTCGAAGGACTGGATGATCACCGGGTCGTCGCGGTGGGTCAGTCGGTTGGCCCTGAGCACCTTGACCAGCGGCTCCTCCAGGTCGATGACCTCCTGGAGGGTGGGCACCGGGAACCGGCCGTCGAACGCGGTGTTCGCCACCCGCACCAGGGGCAGCCGCTCCTTGGCCCGCAGCGTCCTCAGCTCGGCCAGGGTGAAGTCCTCGGTGAACCAGCCGGTCACCGCCACCCCGTCGATGGTCTTCGTCGCCTTGCGGACGGCGAACTCGGGGCGGGCCGCCACGTCGGTCGTACCGGATATCTCGTTCTCGTGCCGGGCGACGAGCTGGCCGTCCTTCGTCGAGACCAGGTCCGGCTCGATGTAGTCGGCGCCCATCCGGATCGCCAGCCGGTACGCCTCCAGGGTGTGCTCGGGCCGGTAGCCGCTGGCGCCCCGGTGGCCGACCACGATCGGCCGGTCGGCGGCCCAGGACTGCTCCGGGCCGGGCCGCGGGTCGGCCGAGGCCGTCACGGCCGGCACCACCACGGCCGGCACCACCACGGCCGCCGCGAGCAACGCGCCGGCCACGCCGAGGGCGGAAAGGGCACGTCGCAACGCCGTCTCCTGTCGTCGAGGGATGGCGCTCAGCAGACCGGGTCCGGTTGACGGGAAGTTGGTCGAGGACTGGCCGGAAGGTGAGTCTCCGGGATGGGCGTTTCGGCACCGGCGACCGGCCGGAACAGGAAGATTGTCTGGTGCGCCGGTTACTCCGTCACCCCATCCGGCTGGTGCCGTTCGGGTTCCTGGCGGCGATCCTGCTCGGCACCGGCCTGCTGATGCTGCCCGCCGCGACCAGCGAAGAGAGGCACACCCCGCTGGCTACCGCCCTGTTCACCGCGACGTCGGCGGTCTCGGTGACCGGCCTGGCGGTCACCGACACCCCGCACTACTGGAACGGCTTCGGGCTGGTGATGATCACCGTGCTCACCCAGGTCGGCGGCCTGGGCATCCTGACCGGGGCGGCCCTGGTCAGCCTGGCGGTGTCCCGGCGGCTGGGGCTGGCCAACCGGCTGCTGGTGCAGGCGGAGACCGCCGAGTACGGCATCGGCGATGTCGGTTGGCTGCTGGCCCGGATCGCGGGCACCGTGCTGGCCTGCGAGGCGTTGATGACAGCGATCGTCACCGGGCGGCTGTGGCTGACGTACGACTACCCACCCGGCCGGGCACTCTGGTACGGGGTCTTCCACGCCGTCCAGGCGTTCAACAACGGAGGCTTCACCCTCTACTCCGACGGGCTGCTCGCCTTCTCCCGCGACCCCTGGGTGTCACTGCCGCTGGCGTTCGGGGCGATCGTCGGCGGGCTGGGCTTCCCCGCGCTGTTCGAGGCGGTACGCAAGTGGCGGCGGCCGGCCGGGTGGCAGATCGCCACCAAGCTGACGATCTGGGGCAGCGTGGTGCTGGTGGTGGGCGGCTTCGGCTGCCTGTTGCTCGCCGAATGGAACAACCCCCACACCATCGGCGGGTACGACCCGCCCGGCAAGGTGCTGGCCTCGTTCACCCAGATCGCGCTGAGCCGCACCGGCGGCTTCGACGTGATCAACGTCAGACAGCTGAGCGAGGAGAGCTACCCCCTGCTGATCGCGCTGATGTTCATCGGCGGCGGCGCGGCCAGCACGGCCGGCGGCATCAAGGTCTCCACCTTCTTCCTGCTCGCCTTCGTCATCTGGGCGGAGCTGCGCGGCGAGCCGGACGTCACGGTGGGCCGCCGGCGGGTGGCCGAGGCCAGCCAGCGCCAGGCGCTCACCGTGGCGCTGCTCAGCGTGGCGCTGGTCGCCGTCGGCACGCTGGGCGTGGTCCTGGTGACCACCGGAGTGCGCTACTACCAGTCGCTGTTCGAGGTGACGTCGGCGTTCAGCACCACCGGCCTCACGGTCGGGCTCACCACGCGACTGCCCGCTCCCGGCGTGTACCTGCTGACCGCCCTGATGTACATCGGACGGGTCGGCCCGCTCACCCTCGGGTCCGCAATCGCGTTGAACACCCGACGGCGCCTGTACCGCTACCCCGAGGAGCAACCCATTGTCGGCTAGGAACACGGACGACACCGGCGTCGTGGTGATCGGCCTGGGGCGGTTCGGCTGTCACCTGGCCACGTCGCTGACCCAACTCGGCCACGAAGTGCTCGCCATCGACCACAGCGCCGACCGGGTACAGAAGTGGTCCCGGTCGCTGGACCGGGTGGTGCAGGCGGACGCCACCGAGGAGGGCGCGCTGCGCCAGATCGGGGTGACCGACTTCCGGCGGGTGGTGGTGGCGATCGGCGCCTCGCTGGACGCCAGCGTGCTGACCGTCCTCGCGTTGGCCGAGCTGGGGATACCGCAGATCTGGGCCCGCGCGACCTCGGAGAAGCACGCGAAGATTCTCGGCTCCGTCGGCGCCCACCACGTGATCTTCCCGGAGGCGGAGACCGGGGAGCGGGTGGCGCACCTGATCGTCAGCAGGATGCTGGACTTCATCGAGTTCGGCGACGACTTCGCCATCGCCAGGGTCCGGGTGCCGGACGCGCTGGTCGGCCGGCCGCTGCGCGAGCTGGCCCCGGCCGACCGCTACGGGGTGATGGTGGTCGGGGCGAAGCGGCCTGGGGAGCGGTTCCGGTACGCGGACCCGGGCACCGTGCTCACCGCCGGAAGCATGCTGATCGTGGAGGGCAGCATCGCCCAGCTACAGCGCTTCGCCGCGCTGACCTGACCGGCCGCCCGACCGGTCACTTCCCCTTGCCTGGCTGCACGGGCTTCTTGGCCTTGCCGGGCTTCGCGGGCTTCTCGGCCTTCGCCTTCGATTTGCTGCCAGAGCCGCTCGCCGAGCCACCCCCGCCCGAGGAGCCGGAGCCGGCCCTGGCGACCGTCGCCTTCTTCGTGGTGGTCTTCACCGGGGCCTTGGGCGTCGGGGCGGCCTTCGGCACCGACCCGGCCACCCCGGAGACCTGCACCCGGCAGGTGGTGTCGCCGAGGCGGAACTCCACCGGCAGCGGGTTCGCCCCGGTGTACCGGCCGGTGAGGGCGACCTTGCGGGCCGCGCCAGGAGCCAGCGCGACCTGCGTCGCGGCGGGCCGGACCTCGACGGTGCGGCCCTGCTGGTGGACGGACGGGTCGGCCTTCGTCACCGTCTGCTGGCCGGGGAACGTGAAGCTCATCGTCCAGTTCCGCAGCTCGCGGTCGCCGGTGTTGGTCAGGGTCAGCTCGGCCGAGAAGTCCTTGCCGGAGTCCTTGCGCAGCGAGTAGTCGACGGCGCAGGGGGGCGGACCGGTCAGCCCCATCCGGGCCTCGGTGGGTTGCTCCACGCCGCCGCTGGCCGGGCTGCGGGAGGTCACCCCCCACATCGTCGCGGTCACCGCGACCAGGCCCGCCGCCGCGACCCCCGCCTCGACCCTGCGCCGCCGGGCGACGGCCTTCCGGCCGCGGGTCCGGCCGGAGAACGGCAACGCGTCGGTGTCGGTCGACCAGGGCAGGATCGTGGTGCCGGCGTTGGCCAGCACGGCCGGGTCGAGCTGGGTCTCGTCGCCCGGGCCCGGGGCCGGCGACACCGGCACCGCGGCCAGCATCCCGGCGGCCTCCGCGAGCGTGCGGGCCACCTCGGCGGTGGCCGGGCGGTCGGCGGGGCGCTTGGCCAGGCAGCGGCGCACCAGCTCGGCGACCTCGTCGGGCAGCCCCGGCACCCCGGGCATCGGCTTCGGGTCGGCGTACATGTGGGCGCGGAGCATCTGGGTGGTGGTGCTCGCCTGCCAGGGCAGCCGGCCGGTGAGCATCCGGTACAGCAGCAGGCCGACGGCGTACACGTCGGTGGCCGGGGAGACCTGGCCGTTGTCCAGCCGCTCCGGCGCCAGGTACGCGGGGGTGCCGAGCAGGGTGCCGTCCGGCCCCTTCTCGCTTTCCCCGGCCAGCGCCGAGATGCCGAAGTCGACCACCTTCACCCCGGTCGAGGTGAGCATGACGTTACCCGGGGTGACGTCCCGGTGCACCACGCCCCGGGCGTGCGCGGTGGCCAGCGCCGAGGTGACCTCCGCGCCGATCGTCACCGCCTCCCGCCAGGGCAGCGTCCCGCCCCGGCCGAGCCGGGCGCTCAGCGGGCCGCCGTCGACCAGCTCCATGACGACGTACGGCACGGTCAGCCCGACCTGCTCGGACTCGCCGTAGTCGTAGACGTTCGTGATGTTGGGGTGGCAGAGCCGGGCGGCGGCCTGCGCCTCGATCCGGATCCGGTGCCGGAACGCCCGGTCGCTGGCCAGCCGGGAGGCGAGCACCTTCACCGCCACCTGCCGGCCCAGCACCTCGTCGTACCCCCGCCAGACGACGGACATGCCGCCCGCGCCGAGCTGCTCGATCAGCCGGTACCGCTCACCGAGCAGCTGTGCGCCGTTACGGACCGCTCCACCCATGGTCGGAGTTGTTGCCCGAGCTGGGCGTTCCTAACCCTCGACGGTCAGAATCGGTCAGCCAATCACCCGATCAGGCGGTCGCCAGCAGTTGGTCCACCGGGGCGTAGTCGTCGGTGAGCACCAGCGCGTCGCCGACGAACGCGTCCAGCACCTCGCCGGAGAGCACGCCCGCCGTCTCGGGCAACCCGGACACCCGCTGCCGCAGCGGGGCCAGCGGCAGCGGCGCGTCGGAGGCGACGATGAGGAAGTTGGACCCCACCAGGCCGGCGACCGCGTCGGGCGGGGCCACCAGGGCGACGTGCCGGAACGCGGCGGCGACGGTGGCCAGCTCGCTGCGGACGAACCGGCCGGGCGGGTAGTCGATGACGTTCTGCACGTAGATCCCGCCGGGGCGCAGCACCCGGTTGACCTCGTCGGCCATCTCCCGGGTGGCCAGGTGCCAGGGCACCACGAGGTGCCCGAAGGCGTCGCCGACCACCAGGTCCCGGCTGTCGGTGGCCGCCCGGCCGACCAGCATCCGGGCGTCACCGATCTCCGTGCGCAGGTCCGGGCCGGCGCGTACGCCGAGCTTCGCCCGGTCCAGCTCGACCAGGCCGCCGTCGATCTCGAAGACCAGGTTGTCGGTGCCCGGCCGGGTGGCGGTCAGGTAGCGCGGCACCGTGAAGCCGCCGCCGCCCAGGTGCAGGGCGTCCAGCCGCTGCCCGGCCGGCGCGGCCACGTCGGCCGCCGCGCCGATCCACCGCGTGTACGCGTACTCAAGGTGGGTCGGGTCGTTCAGGTCGACGTACGAGTGCTGGGCGGAGTTCAGCAGCAGCGTCCGCCCGGACGGGCGATCGGGATCGGTCTGCACCGACGCGCAGTGGTACGCCGTCTCCACGTCGCACGGGTTCGGGGCGACCGTGGTCAGCCCGGCCCCGACCAGCCCCAGCACCGCCACGGCGACCTTCGCCCGGCCGGGACCGGGCAGCCCCGCGCGCGCCCGCCGGTGCAGGTACGCCCCCAGGCCCAGCCCGGTGCCCCCGAGCAGCACCGCCAGGGCGAGCACGATGGCGGTGCTGGGCAGCGCGGCCACCAGCACGAACCCGGTCAGCAGGGTGGCCGTGATGCCGCCGAGCGTGCCGATGCCGGAGAGCCGGCCGACCACCTGACCGGTGCGCCGCAGGTCGGCGAGCTGGAGCTTGACCACCAGCGGGGTGACCGCCGAGAGCAGCGCCGCCGGCACGAACACGGCGAGCGCGGTGAGCAGCAGGACGGCGCTGGCCGCCCCGCCGCGCAGCAGCTCGCCGGCGTACCGGACGACCGGCAGGGTGACCGCGGTGGCGATGCCGGCGAGCACCAGCGCCGGGGCGATCAGGGTGCGCGGGTCCCGCCGGTCGGCCAGCCAGCCGCCGGTCCACGCCCCGTACGCGATCGCGGCCAGCGCGATGCCGATGACCGAGCTGGTGACCTGGAGGGTGACCCCCACGTACGGGCCGACCAGGCGCAGGGAGACGGTCTCCAGCACCAGCACCGCGCCGCTGGATGCGAAGACCAGGAACGCGGCGAGCCCGTTGGGCAGGGCGCGGTCGGCGGGCGGCGCGGGCCGCGCCGGCTCGGTCGCGACGTCGGACGATGAGCTGCTCACCGTCGCGATGGTACGCAGCGAAGCTGGCAGCCCGGGTCAGTACATCGAGAGATGAACATGGTTCGTGTGATCGGCGGCGGGGCTGCCGCTGCCGCTGTACGCCCGCCACCCGGTGTTCGGCATCCAGATCTGGCGGTACCAGATCACGTAGAGCACCCCGAGCCGGCTGGCGTTGTTCTTGTAGTAGTTGGCCAGGCTGTCGCCGTACGCCTTGTCGCCGCCGGTGGCCGTCTCGTCCTTGAAGCCGCTGGTGGCGGCGGAGAAGTCGCAGGCCCGTCCCTTGGGGTGCTCGCCGCTGCCGCCGCTGCGGAAGCAGGAGACGTACCGCTTGTAGCCGGCGGCCTTGGCCTGTTGCATGGCGTGCAGGGTGCGCGGGGTGATGCAGCCGGAGGTGGTCGGGTCGTTGACCGAACAGGACTCCGACGGCCAGGACCCGTCGGAGTTGCGCGGGGCCGGCTTGGCCGAGGAGGAGCCGCCGCTGAACCCGGCGCCGCTGCCGGAGCTGACGGCGGCCAGCGCCTTCTCGGCCTCCTGCTTCTTCTTCGCCAGCGCCACGAGCTGCTTCCGCTGCTCGCGGACCTCGGTGTCGACGGCGATCTTGGCGCGGGTCGCCTCGTCGCGGGCCTGGGCCAGGTCGCGCAGCCGGCGGCTGTCCCGCTGGGCCATCACGTCCAGCTCGGCGGCACGGCGCAGGAACGTCTCCGGCGACGCGCTCTGCAACAGCAGCGCCGGGGCACTCACCCGCCCCAGCCGGTACGACTGCACGGCCACCTCGTTGACCTGCGCGGTCAGCTCCACCAGCCGGGTCTCGACGACCTTGAACTGGACGGTCAGCAACTGCTGCCGGCGCTTGGAGTTGTCCAGCTTCGCCTTGGCCTCGATGTGCCCCTTGGCGGCGGCCTCCAGCGAGTCGCGCAGCTGCTTGGTCCCGCCCTCGTTGGGCTCGGCCGAGGCGGGCACCGCCCCGACGCCGAGCAGCAGCGCCACGGCGACCAGCAGCACGGTCAGCGCCCCCCGGCCGCGCCGGCCGGGCAGCGCGGTCAGCGGCCCGGTGCCGTGACGCCGGATGAGGCTGGTACTGGGCACGGGCAGCGTCCCTTCCCTTGACCGCCGGGGTCGTCCTCGGCGCGGCGGCGTCCCCCACCGGCGCCGGGCGGCGGCCTGCTGGGCGGAGACCGCCGGTCAGGATACCGGACCGACGGCCCGCCACCAGGCCCCGAGACCTCGCCGAACGTCGATGTCGACGCAGGGTCGCCGGCCGGTCGCGCAGCGGGTCGGTCAGGTCAGGTCCAGGGCGTCGCGGGCCGCGACCCAGACCTGCTCGTTCGCGGCGACCAGCAGACCCCGGCCCTCGTCGGCCGGGTGGTACTCGGTGCCGTCGAACCGGCGGGCCACCCCGCCGGCCTCACGGACCAGCAGCACCCCCGGGGCGTGGTCCCAGGGCAGCGTGCGCCAGAAGAGGACGAACTGCTGGGAGCCGACGAGCAGGTCGAGGTACTCCCGGCCGGCGCAGTGCTGGCCGGGCAGCAGCTCGCCGATCCGTTCCGCGCCGGCCTCGGCGCGCCGCCGGGCCTCCGGTGGCAGGAACCGGGTCATCGCGGTGCCGCGCAGGCTGCCGAGCGGCGGCACCTCCTCGACGGTACGCACCGGGACGCCGTTCACCAGGGTCCCCTCGCCCGCCCGGGCGACGGCCAGCGTCTCCGCCAGCGGGTCGAGCACCCACGCGGCGACCGGCGCCCCGTCGGTCAGCAGCGCCACCATCAGCGCGAACGGCCGCTTCCCGGCGGCGAAGTTCGAGGTGCCGTCGACCGGGTCGACCAGCCAGACGTCCCCGTCGCCGCACAGGTGGTCGAGCAGGCCCGGGTCCTCGGCCGCGGCCTCCTCGCCGACCACCGTCGAGCCGGGGCGCAGCCGGCACAGCCCGGCGCTGATCAGCTCCTCGGCCCGCTGGTCGGCGACGGTGACCAGCTCCCCGGGCGCCTTCTCGGCGACGTCGGCGTCGTCCAGCTCTCCGAACAGTGGCAGGACGACGTCCGCGGCGGCCCGGTGCAGCAGCTCCGCGACGTCGTCCAGCAGGGTGTCAGCCACGCGGCGGCAACCTCACCACGCTGACGAAGAACTCGTCGATCTGCCGGACCACCGAGATGAACCGCTCGAAGTCCACCGGCTTGGTGACGTACGCGTTCGCGTGGAGCTGGTAGCTGCGCAGGATGTCCTCGTCGGCCTGGGACGTGGTCAACACCACCACCGGGATGCGGCAGAGCTGCTCGTCCTGCTTGATCTCCTCCAGCACCTCCCGGCCGTCGCGGCGGGGCAGGTTGAGGTCGAGCAGGATCAGGTCCGGCGCGACGGCGTCCGCGTACCGGCCCTCCCGGCGCAGGTAGGCCAGCGCCTCGGTGCCATCGGAGACGACGGTCAGCCGGTTGCGCAGCTTGTGCTCCTCGAACGCCTCCTGGGTCATCAGCACGTCACCCGGGTCGTCCTCGACCAGCAGGACCTCGATCGGGCTCCTGCCGTCCGCTGGCGCGGTCATGTCACCGTCTCCTTAACGCCACCCGTGCTGTCGCTGTGCGGGGCCGCGTCGGAACCCTCCGCCGGCGACCCGCCCTGGCGAGGCGGCTCCGCCCCGGCCGGGTCCTCGGCGGGCGTGCCCTCGGCGGGCGTGCCCTCGGCGGTCGCCGCCTCGTCAACCGGGCCGGTGGCCTGCTGCTCGGCCGCCCGCGCCACCGCCACGTCCTCGGGCAGGGCCGGCAGGGTGAACCGGATGGCGGTGCCCTCGGCGGTGTCCGTGTCCACCCAGACCCGGCCGCCGTGGTACTCCACGATCTTCTTGACGATCGCCAGGCCGATGCCGGTGCCGGGGTACGCGTCCTTGGAGTGCAGCCGCTGGAAGATCACGAAGATCTTGTCGGCGAACTCCGGCTCGATCCCGATGCCGTTGTCCTGGCAGCTGATCTCCCACTCGTCGTCGACCAGCCGCGCGGAGACGTGCACCCTCGGCGGCACGTCCGAGCGGCGGAACTTGATCGAGTTGCTGACCAGGTTGGCCAGCAGGTTGGTCAGCAGCGGCTCCTCGCCGCGGATCGTCGGCAGCTCGTCCCAGGTCAGCTCGGCGTCGGCGTACTGGAGGGCGGACTCGGTCTGCCCGGCCACGTCGCCCATCACCCGGTTGAGGTCGACCTCGGTGAATCCGGTGGTGAGCCGGCCGATCCGGGAGAACGCCAGCAGGTCGTTGATCAGGCGCTGCATCCGCTGCGCGCCGTCCACGGCGAAGACGATGTACTGGTCGGCCCGCTCGTCGAGCTGCCCCGCGTACCGGCGCTGGAGGAGCTGGCAGAAGCTGGCCACCTTGCGCAGCGGCTCCTGCAGGTCGTGCGAGGCGACGTACGCGAACTGCTCCAGGTCCCGGTTGGAGCGGACCAGTTCCTCGGCCTGCTTCTGGAGCTGGCTGTTGACCCACTCGATGCGTTCCCGGGCCTCGCGCACCTCGGCCAGGTCCTTGGCGATCTTCTGCCGCATCGCGTCCACGTCGTCGGCGAGCCGCTGGAACTCCGGGGGGCCCGACCCGGCGATGCGGTGCTGGTAGTCGCCCTCGGCCACCTCGCGGACCTGCTCGGCGAGGCCGGTCAGCGGCCGGACCACGATCCGGTCCAGCGAGATCAGCAGCACCGCGCCGGCCACGACCACCACCAGCGCCGCCGCGATCAGCAGCACCACCAGGGTCGTGCTGGTGCGGTAGATGTCGTCCGCGTCCTTGTCCCGCTCGTCGAGGATGCCCTGCTGGAGGTCGGCGACCGAGGCACGGATCACGTCGAAGCGCTGCCGCGTCTGCTCGGTGATCAACGCCTGCCCGGCCGTCGTGCCGGACCGCTCGGTGGTGCTGATCACCGGCTCGGCGACCGCGCGGCGCCAGTCGGCGGCCTCGGCCTTGACCGATTCCAGCTCCCTGGCCAGGACCGGGTAGACATCGATCAGGGGTTCCATCGACTGGTAGAGCTGCTGCTCCCGCCGGACCCCCTCGGCGTACGGTTCGAGGTCCTTGCGGTCGCCGGTGACCGCGTAGCCGCGCACCGCGGTCTCCTGGTCGACCAGGGCGTTCAGCAGCTCCTGGGACTGGGCGCGCAGCGGGCCGGTGCGGTCCAGCATCGAGTGGATGTGCTCCCGGTTCTTCGCCGCGACCGCGATCTCCACCGCGACGGAGGCGCCGAGCAGCACGCCGACCACGGTGAGCAGCGTGACGACCCGGCGGCGCAGGGTCCAGCTCGGCTGCCGCGCCGTCACCGGCCACCGCCCCGGCTGACCAGGAGCATGGCGACGTCGTCCGCGAGCGGCCCCCCGTTGTTCTGCTCCGCCCGCCCCACCAGCCAGGCCGGCAGCTCGGCCAACGGCATGGCGAGATTGTCCGGCTCGCCGAGCAGGGCGGTCAGGCCGGGGACATCGAGCCGTTCGTCGCCGCCGCCCACCCGGCCCTCGATGAGGCCGTCGGTGTACATCAGCAGGGACCAGTCATCGGTGTCGAACTCCAGGTCGAAGGCGATGGGCCGGCGCGGTCGGACGCCCAGCAGCAGGCCGCCCGGTGCCGGCACCGGCGCGACCTTGCCCCCGGACAGCAGCAGCGGCGGCGGGTGCCCCGCGAGCCGCACGGTGACCGCGTTGCGGGTCAGGTCGAGCCTGGCGCTGGCCACGGTGGCGAAGATCTCCTGGAGCCGGCGCTCGCTCATCAGCACCTGTTCCAGGGCGGGCAGCACCTCGTCGTCGGGCACCCCGGCCAGCACCAGCGCCCGCCAGGCGACCCGGAGCTCCACCCCGAGCGCCGCCTCGTCCACGCCGTGCCCGCAGACGTCGCCGACGATGAAGTCGACCCGGTCCGGCCGGGTCTGCACCACGTCGTAGAAGTCGCCGCCGATCAGTGCCGCGTGCCGGCCGGGGCGGTAGAAGGTGTGCACCGCGACCTGGTCGGTCGACATCAGCGGCTGGGGCAACAGGCCCCGCTCCAGCCGGGCCGACTCGGCCTGGCGCAACTCCACCTCACGCAGCCGCCGGGCGTTCTCGTCGGCCCGCTTGCGCTCCACGGCGTAGCGCAGCGCCCGGGTCAGCAGCACCCCGTCGACCTGGCCCTTGACCAGGTAGTCCTGCGCGCCCTCGGCGACCGCCACGATGCCCAGGTGCTCGTCGGAGCGGCCGGTCAGCACGCACACCGCGGCGCCGCTGGACATCTCCAGCACCTGGCGCAGCCCGTCCAGCCCCTGGGCGTCGGGCAGGCCGAGGTCGAGCAGGACGCAGTCCACGCCCATCACCCGCTGCCGGGCCTCGCTCAGGCTGCTGGCGACCAACAGGTCGATCATCGAGTTGGTCTC
The DNA here is from genome assembly GCF_003434305.1 of Micromonospora sp. MW-13. Taxonomy (GTDB): domain Bacteria; phylum Actinomycetota; class Actinomycetes; order Mycobacteriales; family Micromonosporaceae; genus Micromonospora. The sequence continues at coordinate 64,973 of NZ_QKKX01000002.1, read as the reverse complement.
GGCGAGCAGCTCGCCGACCAGGAAGGCGTCGCCCTCGTCGTCCTCGACCAGCAGCACCCGCAGCCGCTCGCCGGGCGGCAGGTTGGGGTGCCGCCCGAGGCCGCCGTGCGGGTACGCCACGGCGAGGGGACCGGCAGGGCCGGACCCCCGGTGCGGCCGGGTCACCGCCGCGAGGCGCGGAAGATCGCTGGTGATGTCGGGCTCCTTCCGATTGCCCTGCTGATCCTGTATTACACAACGGTCGCACACAACACGACGGGCTCGGCACAGGCGGCATGCCCTCCGTCGCGAACCGGCGGGCAATAGGAACAAGTGACCGACGGGGAGTCCCGCCGCCGGCTCCGGCGGTGCAGGATGGTGCCCACCCTGGCCCCACCCCCGAGGAGACCCCCGTGGGCGTACCGCCCCCCACCCGCGCCGCCGACCGGGCGCTGACCCGCCCCCGCCGCCGGACGCTCGCCGCCCTGGCCGCGCTCGCCGCCCTGCTCGCGGTCGGCGGCACCGTCGCGTACGACCTGGACACCCCCGAACCGGCCCCCGCCGACGCCCCGGCCGACGAGTTCAGCGCCGGGCGGGCGTACCAGAACGTGCAGGCCATCGCGACCCGGCCGCACCCGGCCGGCAGCCCGGCCAACGACCAGGTCCGCGCGCACGTGGAGAGCGTGCTGCGCGGCCTCGGCCTGGAAACCACGGTGCAGGACACCGTCGCCGAGGAGGCCGGCCAGCTCAGCGGGGCCGCCGCCGGGGCGACCCTGGCCCGGGTCCGCAACGTGGTCGCCCGGCTGCCCGGCACCGACCCGACCGGGAAGGTGTTCCTGGTCGCCCACTACGACTCGGTGCAGTCCGGGCCGGGCGGCAACGACGACGCGGCCGGCACCTCCACCATCCTGGAGGTGGCCCGGGCGCTGACCGCCGGCCCCCGGCCCCGCAACGACGTGGTCTTCGTGCTCACCGACGCCGAGGAGGCGTGCCTGTGCGGGGCGTCCGCGTTCGCGGCGGACCACCCGCTCGCCGCCGACGGCGGAGTGGTGCTCAACCTGGAGGCGCGCGGCTCCACCGGCCCGGTGATCATGTTCGAGACGTCCCGGGACAACGCGAGGCTGGTGGACGTCTTCGGCCGGGCCGCCCCGCACCCGGTCGGCACCTCGTTCGCGGTGGAGATCTACCGCGCGCTGCCCAACGACACCGACTTCACCGCGTTCCTCGACCGGGCCGGTTTCGTCGGGCTCAACTCGGCCTACATCGACGGCGGGGCGATCTACCACACCCCGCTGGACACCCCGGCCGCGATGGACCGGGCCAGCCTCCAGCAGCACGGCGACAACGCGCTCGGCCTGGCCCGCGAGTTCGGCCGCTCCGACCTGAAGGACCTGGGCGCCGGGCACGACGCCACGTACTTCCCGGTCCCGGGCGGGCTGGCCCGCTACCCCGGCTGGCTGGTGCTGCCGCTGGCGCTGGCCGCCCTGGCCGCCGTGCTGGCCCTCGGCTGGCTGGCCCGCCGGCGGGGTCGGACCACGTACGGGCGGCTCGCCGCCGGCTTCGGGCTGGCGCTGGTGCCGGTCGTCGCCGCCCCGCTGGCCGCGCAGCTGCTCTGGGCGGGGATCACCGCCGTGCGGCCCGGCTACGCCGAGCTGCTCGACCCGTACCGGCCAACCTGGTACCGGCTCGCCGTGGTGGCGCTCGCCGCCGCGATCCTGGTCGCCTGGTACGCGCTGACCCGCCGCCGGGTCGGCCCGGCCGCCCTGGCGATCGGCGGGCTGGGGTGGCTGGCCGTACTCGGGGTGGTGCTCGCGGTGCTGGTGCCCGGCGGGGCGTACCTGACGACCCTGCCGGCCCTGGCCGGCGCGGCGGCCGGGCTGGTCGCGCTGGCCAGCCGGATCGACGGCCCCTGGCCGGTGGTCGCGGTGACCCTGGCCGGCGCGGTCGCCGTGGTGATCCTGCTGCCACCCGTGGTGCTGCTCTTCCCGGCGCTCGGCATGGCGATGGGCGGCGTCGCGGCCCTGGTCGCGGTGCTGCTCGGGCTGGCCGCGCTGCCGGTGCTGGACCTGCTGCACCCGGAGGCCGGCGGGCAGCGCGGCATGGTCGCGGCCCGGGCCCGCCGGGCGGGCGCACTGCCGGCCGTCGCCGCCGGGCTCGCGGCGGTGGTGTTCGCCGGGGTCGGGCTCGCCGTCGACCGGTTCGACGCCGCCCACCCCGTGCCCACCCACCTGATGTACGCCCTGGACGCCGGCACCGGGCAGGCCCGCTGGCTCAGCCACGAGACCGCCCCCCAACCGTGGACGGCGGGGTACGTCGACGGGGTGACCGGGGTCGGAGACTTCCCCGGCCTCGGCGACACCGAGCTGCGGACCGGGCCGGCCCAGGCGGCGAACCTGCCCGCGCCGAGGCTGGAGATCCTCGCCGACACCCGCTCCGGCGAGCAGCGCATCCTGCGGGTGCGGCTCACCCCGCAGCGGCCGGTCCGGCTCGCCACCCTGCACGTCGACGGCGCGACCGTGGTGGAGTCGGCGACCGTGAACGGGCGGCGGGTGGCCGGCGGCCGACCCGCCGACGGCGCGGACTGGGGCTTCGGGGTGGTCTTCCACGCCCCGCCGCCCGAGGGCATCGAGATCACGCTGGTGCTCGCGGGGGTCTCCCGGCCGACCATGCTGCGGGCCATGGACGCCAGCGACGGCCTGGACGGTATCCCCGGATTCCGCCCCCGCCCCCCGACCGTCGGCGTGGTCGGCTCCCACAGCTCGGAAATGCTGGCGGTCGCCCGCACCTACCCCGTCTAACCTGGGCAGCCGCGCAAATTCACGGAAAGAGTGGCTATTCCGCGCGGAATGGCCACTCTTTCCGTGAATTTGGCGCGGGGCGCCTTCTACGGGGTTCTCACCCGGGCCGGTTGGCCGTTAATCCACGAGACTCTTGGCCATGACGTGCTCCCGGCGCACGTTGTCGGGCATGAGGTCGCCCGGCTCGCCCGTGTCGCGGAAGCCGTTGCGCCGGTAGAGCGCCCAGGCGTTCTCGTTGCCCTCCGTCACGGCCAGCCGCAGCGTCCCCGCGCCCACCTGCCTGGCCCACCGCTCGACCGCCCGCACAAGGTGGTCGCCCACGCCCCGGCCCCGTCCGACCGGCGACACGTACATGGAGATCAACTCCACGACGCCGTCCCGATCGGTCGGCACCCCGCTGACCACCCCGACGGGCTGCCCGTCGCGCAGCGCCAGGATGTTGTACGAGCCGGGGATGGCCAGCCGCCCGCGCCAGCGTTCCTCCCGGTCGCCGTCGCCCTGCCAGTCCGCCAGCCGGGAACCGAAGGCGTACGCCGCCTCCGCCAGCGCGGCGAGCCGCAGTTCCCGCCACAACTGCCAATCGCCCTCGGTGAGCACCCGCGTCCGGATCATCCCGAAAGGGTCGCGCACGGTTGGGCAGCGGGCAACCCGGTATCGCGCGGGAGGTCGGGAGGCTGAGGCTCTTACTTCCAGCGGAAGTGGATGAAGAGGCGGCCGAAGTTCTTCGAGTCCTTCTCCACGCGGTGGTAGAGCTGCTTGACGTCCTTCTGGTCGAGGAAGCGCAGCACCCGCTTCTTGAGCTGGCCGGAGCCCTTGCCGGGGATGATCTCGACGAGGGTGGCCTTCTTCGCCACCGCCTCGTCCATGATCCCGCGCAGCGCGCGGTCGATGTCCTGGCCCTTGTTGAAGATGTCGTGCAGGTCCAGCTTGAGCTTCATTCCGCCTCCACCACCTGTGCACGTCCCATGGCAGCCCATGGTAGGCCCGCAGTCGCCGGGAGAGGCCTCGGGCTTCGGGCCCCGGGCAAGGGGAAGAGTGAGTTCCCCTTCCCCTTGCCCGGCTCGGTCAGCGGTCGCTGTTGACCCGGCTCTCCACCCGGCGCAGCGCGGTCGCGTAGTCGGTGTTCGTCGAGTGCATCGCGGCGGCGATGCGCAGGTGCCGCAGCGCGTCCGCGGGGCGGTTCATCCGCTCCAGCGTCCGGCCGAGCACGTGGTGCGCGTAGTGATCGCTGGGGTCCCGGTCGACCAGCTCGCGCAGTTGCTCCTCGGCGCGGTTGAGCTGGGCGGTCTGGAAGTACGCCCGGGCCAGCAACTGCCGTACGGAGGAGTTGCCGGGTTCTGCCTCGACGATCGGCTCCAGCAGCCGGACCGCTCCGGAAGCGTCACCCATCTCGAAGAACATGGTCGCCCGTCGGTACTCCGCCAGAAGGTCCATCGACCCACCTCCTCGTCTCGCGCCGCCACTGATCCGACGCTGGCACAACACCGCGCGGACCGCGAGTGTTCCTGCGACGAAAACCCGCCGGACCGGGTCGACGAGGGCACGGTCAGGCCGAAGTTCTTCCCCTTTGCAGGTCCCAGGCGCGGACGCCGCCGACGATGCCGGCGGTGTTCGGCACCACCACCACGTCCTCGCCCATCCGGGCGAGCTGCTCGGGCCGGATCAGCCGGGAGTTGCCCCCGCCCAGGTAGAGCCGGTCCCAGCGGAACACCGGGCGCAGCCCGTCCACCACCTGCCGGATCCGGCGGGACCAGAACGCGTCGCCGAGGCGACGGCGCTCCGGCTCCCCCACGTACGTGTCGTAGGTGGTGCCCCAGCGCACCGGGGCGTGGGACAGCTCCAGGTGCGGGGCGAGCACGCCGCCGTCGAAGACGGCGCTGCCCAGCCCGGTGCCGAGGGTCAGCACCAGTTCCAGGCCGGTGCCGGCGACCACCCCGGCGCCGTGCACCTCGGCGTCGTTGAGCACCAGGGCGGGCACCCCGAAGGCGTCGGCGAGCGCCGTGCGCGCGTCGAAGCCGGACCACTCGGTCAGCAGGTCGGGATCGACCCGGCTGCGGGGGCCGGAGCGGGTCACGTAGTGCGGGGTGGCTACCACCACGCCGTGCCGGAGCATGCCGGGCATCCCGACGGTCACCCGCTCCGCCGTGGGCAGCCGGCCACCGAGGTCGAGCAGCGTCTTCACGAACAGCGTGGGCGGCAGGGGGTACGGGGTGGGCACCCGCAGCGGCCGGGCCCGCATCGTGCCGGCCCCGTCGAGCACCGACGCCTTGATCCCGCCGCCGCCGCAGTCGATCGCCAGAGTCGTCACCACGCCGGTGAGTCTGCCCCGCGTACTGCGGGCGCGCGTGCCGGGTGCCCGAACCGGCCCGCCGGACCGGCCACCGGATCCTGGTGACGCGACCGATAGGCTCGCTTCCTCATGAGCGCGACGATGGTGGTCAAGGATCTCGCCGCCGGGCACGGGGAGCGGCTGCTCTTCGCCGGGCTGGACCTGGTGGTCGCCCCGGGCGACGTGGTCGGCCTGGTGGGGGTGAACGGGGCGGGCAAGTCGACGCTGCTGCGTACCCTTGCCGGGCTGCTGCCGGTCGAGGCCGGCAGCGTCACGCTGAGCCCGCCCACCGCGGCGGTCGGGCACCTGCCGCAGGAGCCGGAGCGCCGGCCGGACGAGACGGTCCGGGACTTCCTGGCCCGGCGGACCGGGGTGACGGTCGCCCAGGCGGCGCTGGACGCCGCCGCCGAGGCGCTGACCGCCGGGGCGGCGGGGGCCGACGACGCGTACGCCGAGGCGCTGGAGCGCTGGCTGGGCCTCGGCGGGGCGGACCTGGAGGAGCGGGCCGAGCAGGTGGCCGCCGAGCTGGGCCTCGCCGTCGACCTGGACCACCCGATGACCGGCCTCTCCGGCGGGCAAGCGGCCCGCGCCGGGCTGGCCTCGCTGCTGCTCAGCCGGTACGACGTCTTCCTGCTCGACGAGCCCACCAACGACCTCGACCTGGCCGGGCTGGACCGGTTGGAGCGCTTCGTCACCGGGCTGCGCGCCGGCACGGTGCTGGTCAGCCACGACCGGGAGTTCCTCACCCGCACGGTGACCCGGGTGCTGGAGCTGGACCTGCACCAGCAGCAGGTCCGGCACTACGGGGGCGGCTACGCGGCGTACCTGGAGGAGCGGGAGGTGGCCCGCCGGCACGCCCGCGACGAGTACGAGGAGTACGCCGACACCCGGGCCGGGCTGGAGGCCCGGGCCCGCACCCAGCGGGCCTGGATGGAGAAGGGCGTGAAGAACGCCCGGCGCAAGGCCACCGACAACGACAAGATCGGCCGCAAGTTCCGCTCCGAGGCGACCGAGAAGCAGGCGGCGAAGGCCAAGCAGACCGAGCGGCTGATCGAGCGGCTGGACGTGGTGGAGGAGCCACGCAGGGAGTGGGAGCTGCGGATGGAGATCGCCGCCGCGCCCCGCGCCGGCGCCGTCGTGGCCTCGCTCCGCGACGCCGTGGTACGCCGGGGAGACTTCACCCTCGGCCCGGTGACCCTCCAGGTCGACTGGGCCGACCGGATGGCGATCACCGGGGCGAACGGGTCCGGCAAGACCACCCTGCTCGGCGCGTTGCTGGGCCGGCTTCCGCTGGACGCCGGGCACGCCGCGCTGGGCCCCGGCGTGGTGGTCGGCGAGGTCGACCAGGCCCGGGGGCTGTTCCTCGGCGGCCAGCCCCTGCTGGACGCGTTCCGGCTGGCCGTACCGGAGCTGGCGCCGGCGGACGCGCGGACGCTGCTGGCCAAGTTCGGCCTGCGGGCCGAGCACGTGCTGCGGCCGGCGGCGTCGCTGTCACCCGGCGAGCGGACCCGGGCCGCGCTGGCGCTGCTCCAGGGGCGCGGGGTGAACCTGCTGGTGCTCGACGAGCCGACCAACCACCTCGACCTGGCGGCCATCGAGCAGCTGGAGTCGGCGCTGGCCACCTACCCGGGTACGCTGCTGCTGGTCACCCACGACCGTCGGATGCTCGACGCGGTGGCCGTCAACCGCCGGGTACGGGTGGACGCGGGACGGATCGCCGAGGACTGACGGCGTGCCGACCGGCGGTTCCGGGGTGACAATGACTCCATGCTCAAGTGGGAGTACGCGCTGTTGGTCCGCCGCCGCCAGGCAGCCAGCACCGACACCGGTTGGGAGATCGTCTTCGTCTGGTACGGCCCGGACGGCTCGATGGTCGACGTCACCCCGTACGGCGACACCGCGCTGGCCCACCTGAACCGGGCCGGCGACCAGGGCTGGGAACTGGTGGCGATGAGCGAGGACCCGTCCATGCCGGGCAGCAGCGAACTGCACCGGTACCACCTCAAGCGGCCGAAGGCGGCCTCCCTGTCGCCCCGGCAGCGCATCCGGGGCCCCGGCCGGCCGGCCCGCCGCATCTCCGGCTGACCCGCCCGGATCGGTCCGCCTCGGCGGGCATACCGCCGGCGGATCCGGGTAACGCGCCCGGCGGAGGTGGCCCATGGTCGCGCTGGCCCTGACCCCGCCCTCGGCCGAGCGGCTGCGGGCGGTCGACGACTTCCTCGCCGAGGCATGGGCGGATCAGTCGTCCCACGACGACCGGCTGCGCGACCTCGCGGTGCGGGTGCGCTTCGACCGGGGGGTGGCCCACCTGACCGGCGAGGTCGACGACGCGGCGCGGCTACGGCTGGTCCGGGACCTGGTCGGCCGGCTCGCCGGGGTGTTCGGGGTCTGGTGCCGGGTCCGGGTGGCCGGCCGGGACCCGGTCGTGGTCGACCTGGGCTGCGGCGGCACCAAGCAGTACCCGGGCAACCTGGGGCTGGATCTCTTCCCCGCCCCGGGGGTGGACGCGTTGGCCGACCTCTCCGGTTCGCTGCCGCTGGCCGACAACTCGGTGGACGTGCTCTTCGCGGTGCACATCCTGGAGCACCTGATCGACTTCCTGCCCCTGGTGGACGAGTGTCACCGGGTGCTCCGGCCGGGCGGCGTGCTGCACGTGATGAGCCCCTGGTGGGGGCACGTGAACGCGGTGGCCGACCCGACCCACGTCCGGCTGCTCGACGTGCAGACATTCAAGGGCATCTGCCTCCAGCGCCCACCGGGCACCCCGCGCTGGTACCCCCTGCACGCGGGCTGCGACGGCGCCAGCATCTTCGCCGACCTCACCCCCCTCCCCCCGAACACCACCCCACCGCCCACCCCCCACCTGGCCCGCTTCTTCACCTAACCTCCACCCCCACCCCCTCCCCCACCCCCTCACGGGCCGATGCTGATCAGCCGGCCGGGCGGCGAGCCACGACCATCGGTGTCGGTGCGGTCACGGTCCGGCGGGTGGGACGGGTCACGCCGGAACGATTCGCGCGGCCGGTCGGTGCGGATCTGGCCGGAGGTCTTGCGCCACCCCCACCCGGTGTGAAAATTTCCTACCAGCGACAGATAGCCCTCGGCGAATCTTGCCGAGAGCGCGTGCCACGCGGAGCGGCCGGGGTCGGCCGCGCGGCGTCCGTCGCCACCCGACCCCGCCACGCCGAGCCCAACGAAGGGACGCACCGGATGAAGGCAACTCGGCTCAGAGCCGCCGGGCTGGCCGTAGCCCTGCTCGGGGCGCTCGTCGCCGTCTCCCCCACGGCCGCCAGCGCGGCGGGGACCGACGCGACCGACGCCGCCACCACCTCCTGCACCACCGACCCGGCCACCCCGAAGCGGCAGTTCCGGGCCATGTGGATCTCGTCGGTGGTCAACATCGACTGGCCGAGCAAGGCGTCCCAGACCGCACCGGACCGGGTCGCCGCCCAGCAGGCGGAGTACCTGGGCTGGCTCGACCTGGCGCAGAAGCTGAACCACAACGCCGTGGTGGTGCAGGTCCGGCCCACCGCCGACGCGTTCTGGCCCTCGCCGTACGAGCCCTGGTCGGAGTACCTGACCGGGGTACGCGGGCAGGATCCGGGCTGGGATCCGCTGGCCTTCCTCGTCGCCGAGTCGCACAAGCGGAACCTGGAGTTCCACGCCTGGTTCAACCCGTACCGGATCTCCATGCCGGCCCCGGGCGGCGCGGGCGCGGACATCGCGCAGCTCGCGCCGAACCACCCGGCCCGGCAGCACCCGGAGTGGACCTTCGCGTACCCGCCGGCCGGGGTCGCCGGCAGCCGGCTCTACTACAACCCCGGCATCCCGGCGGTCCGCGAGTTCGTCCAGACCGCGATGATGGACGCGGTCCAGCGGTACGACGTCGACGGCGTGCACTTCGACGACTACTTCTACCCGTACCCGAGCGGCACCCACCAGGTGCCGGACGACGCGACGTTCGCCGAGTTCAACCGGGGCTTCACCGACCGGGCCGACTGGCGGCGCGACAACATCAACCTGCTGGTCCAGGAGATGAACGCCAAGATCAAGGCGGCGAAGCCGTGGGTGAAGTTCGGGGTCAGCCCGTTCGGCATCTGGCGGAACAAGTCGGTGGACCCGCTCGGCTCGGACACCACCGGCAGCCAGTCGTACGACATCATCTCCGCCGACACCCGCAAGTGGGTGAAGGAGGAGTGGATCGACTACATCGTGCCGCAGCTCTACTGGTACATCGGCCAGTACCCGGCGGCCGACTACGCCCGGCTGGTGCCGTGGTGGGCCGAGACGGTGCGCGGCACCCGCGTGCAGCTCTACATCGGCCAGGCCGACTACAAGAGCGGTGACCCGGCGTACGGCTCGTACTGGATGAACCCGCGCGAGCTGACCGACCACCTGACGCTCAACCGGTCGTACCCGGAGGTGCTCGGCAACGTGCACTTCTCCGCCGTGCAGGTGAAGGCGAACCGGCTCGGCGCGACGGACACCTACGCGGCCGAGCACTACTCCCGCCCGGCCCTGGTGCCGGCGATGCGGCACCTGCCGGCGAAGCCGCTGCTGCCCCCGGTGCTCACCGGCGCCGCGCGGACCGACGACGGGGTCCGGCTGAGCTGGCGGCAGCCCGCCGACGGGAAGGGACCGCTCGGCACGGCGGCCTCGTACGCGATCTACCGGTTCGACGGGACCGGCCTGGTCGGGAAGTGCGGCTTCGCCGACGCGTCGCACCTGGTCGGCACCGTCCGCGCCACCCCCGACGCCGTGCAGTCCTGGGTGGACGCCACCGCCGAGGCCGGCCAGCGGTACACGTACCACGTGACCGCGCTGGACCGGTTGTCGAACGAGAGCCTCGTCAGCCCGCCGCGCTTCGTGCGCTGACAGCGTGAGCGAGTGCCCCGGGCCGTCCCAGCGGCCCGGGGCACTTGTCTGTTTCAACTGATGTCACCAGATGTTGGTCTATGACATGCTGTGGCACCCGTCTCGTGATCGACACTTGTCGAACCGGCCCCCCACCGGTCACCCGCTCACACCGCCACCCCCGCGGAGGTCCACCGTGTCCAGACGCCTCGCCACCCTCCTCGCCGCCGGCACGTTCGCGCTGCTCACCGCGCTGGGGGCCGCCAACCCCGCCGCTGCCGCCGTCAGCACCAGCCAGAAGCTCAGCGTGCTGTCGAGCTGGACGCAGACCAGCGCCAGCAGCTACAACGCCTGGAACTCCGCCCGGTTGAACAAGGCCGCCTGGAGCGAGTACGCCTTCAACTGGTCGACCGACTACTGCTCGTCCAGCCCGGACAACCCGCTCGGCTTCAACTTCAGCCTGTCCTGCCACCGGCACGACTTCGGCTACCGGAACTACAAGGCCATGGGCCAGTTCCCGGCCAACAAGTCCCGGCTCGACAGCACCTTCTACGAGGACCTCAAGCGGGTCTGCGCCACGTACAACTCGGTGGTCCGGCCGGCCTGCACCAGCCTGGCCTGGACCTACTACCAGGCGGTGAGCGTCTTCGGCTCCGTCGCCGCGGTCCAGCAGTCCGACCTCGACCGGGCCGCCCGGATCAAGGCCGACGCCGAGGCCCGCGCCGCCGCCCGCGGCTGAGCGCAGGGCCCCCGGTCGACGCCTCCGGCGTGCCGGGGGCCCTTCCCGAGCCGCCCCGGCCGGCCGGGCACCCGCGGCTGCCACCGGTTGCATCGGAGACCCGCGGGGCGCGCGGCTCGGGTCAGGCACGTTCCGGGTGGCCCGCCGAGCGGCGGCCCGGCTCGGGGCCGAGCTGGCCCGGGGCGACCGCGCCGGTGCACTGGAACCGGGTCGAGTCCGCGCCCAGGTCGGGATGCTCCACCGCCAGCGCCAGCGCCGCCGCCTCCTCCAGGGCCAGCTCGCCGCCCTCGCCGTACGCGGCGTCGAAGGGCCCGTCGCCCAGCGTCCGGCGCAGCCCGGCCTGCTGCTCCAGCCAGTACGGGCCGCAGATGCCCGGCGTCGACCGCATGCTCGCCCGGGTCGCCTGGGCCGCGCCGAAGAGCCGGGCGGCGGTCAGCGGATCGCCCCCGGAGGCGCACCGCACCGCGATCGCGTTCAGGGTGTCGCAGGCCCGGCGGTGGAAGCCGTGGCTCATCCGGGACCGCAGCGCGACCAGCAGGTGCTCGTGCGCCGCGATCAGGTCCCCCCGGGCCAGCGCCACCATGCCGAGCAGCATGTCGACCGACCGGCGTCCCCGGTCGGCAGGGCGGGCCGCCTCGACCGGGCGGGCCGCGCCGAGCAGCTCCGCCGCCTCCGCCAACGCGCCGCGCCGCCAGAGCAGCTCGGCGAGGCTGAACACGGCGGGCAGCGCGTCGGGGACGACGTCCCCCTCGTACGCCCAGTCGATGACCTCCCGGCAGACCCGCTCGGCCTCGGCGAACTGTCCCATGTCGACCAGCGGCCCCGCCCGCCCGGCCAGCACCCGGGCCAGCAGGCCGGCGTCGCCGGCCTGCCGGGCCGCCGCCTCGGCCCGCTGGGAGTAGCGCAGCTCCTCGGTGAACTCGCCGTCCGCGCCGGCGTGCAGCGAGTGCATGTGGTACGCCACCGCCAGCTCGTCCTCCGGGACCACCTCCCCGGTCTCGGCCATCCGGCCGTACAGCCGGAACAGCCAGAGCCGCCCCTCCCGGGCCAGCCCACGCTCCCGCCACCACTGGTCCAGCCCACCGGCCAGGCGCAGCCCCGCCCGGGCGCTGCCGCCGGTGGCGCACCAGCGCAGGGCGGCCCGCAGCTCGCCGGCGAGCGGGTCCAGGGCGTACAGGGAGAGGGTGACCGGGCGGCCGTCCGGGCCGAGGTACGCCCGCCGCAGCGCGTACGCCGACCAGGCGAGGTGCCGGTCCCGGGCGGCCCGTTCCTCCCCGGCCTGCACCAGCCGCCGTGCCGCGTACGCCCGGATCGGGTCGAGCATCCGGTACGTGCTGCCCGCGGCGTGCGGCTCGGCCTGGATCATCGACTTGTCGACCAGCACCGACAACGGGTCGAGCGGGTCGTCGTCGAGCAGCCACTCCACGGTCGGCAGGTCCACCGGCCCGGCGAAGACCGCGAGCCAGCGCAGCAGCCGGGCGGCCCGGGGCCCGAGCGTCCGGTACGACCAGGTGACGGTGGCCTGCATGGTGCGGTGCCGTTCGCTGGCCGAGCGCTGCACCGCCCGGACGGCCGGGGTGGGCGGAGCCTTGCCCCGGGACGCCGCCACCAGGTCGACGGTGTCCTGCTGGTTGCCCGTCCAGCCGAGTTCGGGCCGCACCGGTCCGGCGTCGTCCCGGCCAGCGTCGAGGGTGCCCAGCACGTCATCCAGGCGCTCGGCGAGCTGGCCGACGGAGAGCACCCGCAACCGGGCCGCGGCCAGCTCGATGGCGAGCGGAAGGCCGTCCAGCCGCTGCACCACCCGCCACAGGTCCGCCGACTCGGCCGGGACCGGCCGCCGTCCGCCCCGGGCCGCCGCCGTGCGGTCCAGCAGCAGCGCCACCGCGTCGCTCTCCGCGCCGTCGGACCGGGGCTCCACGGACAGCGGCGGGATCCGCCACACCACCTCGCCGGGCAGGCCGAACGACTCCCGGCTGGTGGCGAGCACCCGGGTCCCGCCCCCGCCGGCGAGCAGCCGGGAGATCAGCTCGGCCGAGGCGGACGGCTGGGCGTCACAGGTGTCGAGCAGGACCAGCATCCGGCGGGTGGCGGCGTACTCGACGAGGGTGTCCACCATCGGACGGCCGGGTTCCGGACGCAGCCCGAGCACGGCGGCGGCCGCGAACGCCACCAGCCCGGGGTCGGTCACCGCTGCGATGTCGACGAACCAGATCCCGTCCGGGTGGTCCTCCACCATCCCGGTGACCAGCTCGACGGCGAGCCGGGTCTTGCCCGCCCCGCCCGCGCCGAGCACCGTGACCAGCCGGTGCCGCTCGACCAGGCGGCGCAGCTCGACCCGTTCGGGTTCCCGGCCGACGAACGAGGTCACCTGGGTCGGCAGGTTGTGCGCCACCGCGTCGGCGGTGCGCGGGCGGGGGAACTGCCGCTCCAGGCCGGGCGCGACGAGCTGGAACAGCCGTTCCCGGTCGTCGAAGCCGCGCAGCCGGTGCAGCCCGAGGTCGATGAGGGACGCGCCCGTCGGCAGCGGGTCGGCGTGCCGGGCGGTGGACCCCGAGCAGAGCACCTGCCCGCCGTGCGCGGCGGCGGCGACCCGGGCGGCCCGGTGCACCTCGGGGCTGGCGTACTCGCCGTCGCGCGGCTCGGCCCAGCCCGTGTGCAGGCCCATCCGGACCCGGGGCGCGGCCTCGGGCGCCGGCCAGTCGTGGGTAGCCAGCGCGCGCTGCGCGGTGAGGCAGGCGGTGAGCGCCGCGCCGGCGTCGGGGAACGCGATGAAGAACGAGTCGCCCTCGGTCAGCAGCTCCGCGCCGTCGGTGCCGGCCAGGGTGTCGCGCAGCAGGCGGCGGTGCTCCCGCAGCACCGGGGGGTACCCCGGGCCGAGCAGTTGGGCCAGTCGCGTCGAACCCTCGATGTCGGTGAACACGAAGGTCACCCATCCGCTCGGGAGGTGGATCCCTGGCGACATACGTCGAACCTCCGCCCCCGTAACGACGGGTTCATGCTGCCCTATGTCCGCGCCGTCACGCATCGTGAGAACGGCCGGGCGGACTCAGACCCCCGGTGCCATCGAGGGCCGTAACCGGCAGGTCGGGACGGCACGCCCCGCACGAAGGGCACGACGTCGGCACCGTGCCGACGACGGCGGGGAACCGCCGGCCGGAGGGGACGGGATCAGCAGCCGCAGCCCCCGCCGCAGCAGCCCCCGCCGGAGGGGGCCGGCGCGGCCGGGCCGGCACCACCCCGACCGGTCACGGCCACGGTGGAGAGCAGCTTGACCGTGTCGGCGTGCCCCTGGGGGCAGGACGCCGGCTCACCGGCCCGCGCCATCGGACGGTTGACCTCGAAGGTGTCGCCGCAGGCGCGGCAGCGGAACTCGTACCGGGGCATGGCACAAGAGTACGACCGGTCCTGACGGGACGCGGGACATGGGTGATACTCGACGGGTGGACGGCGAGGACAGAGCGACGGTTCGACCCCTACGACCGGCCGCGCCGCCCGAGGACCCGGGCGGACGCCCGGCGGGCGGCAGGCTGCCGCGCCCCCGTCGGCCCTGGTTGCGGTCGACGGCGCCCGCCGAAGCCGCACCCCGGGCCGCCGACGCCGCGCCGCCCGCCGACTCCTCGGGGTTGTCGGCCGCCCGCCAGACCGACGCCGGAGCGGAGACCGGGCCGGAGCCCGGCCTGCTGGCCGCGACCACGCCGGGGCGGACCGACGCCACCGCCCCGGCCGAGAAGCCCGAGCCCGGCCTGCTGGCGACGGATGCCACCACGGCGGCGAAGCCGGATCCCACCGACCCGACGGCGAAAACGGCCGACCCCCTGGCAAAGACCGACGGCACCGACGTGGCCGCCAGCACCGCGAAGGCGGACAACACCGCGAAGGCGGACAACGCCACGGGGGCGGACGCCGAGAAGGCCGCCGGCACCGCGAACGCGGACGCCGCGGAGAAGGTCGGCACCGCCGGAGAGGCCGGCACCGCCGAGAACGCCGGTACCGCCGAGAACGTCGACACCGCCGACAAGGCCGACGGTGACGGGACGGCCACGGCCGCAGGCGGGCGGGCCAGGAGGTCGCGGCGGCGGGTGCCGTTCGCCCACGCCGTACGGCTGCCTCCGCCGCGGCAGGCGGCCCTCGCCGCCGCCCGGGCCACCCGGGCCTGGTCCCGGCGCCCGAGCGGCCGGCTCACCCTGCCCGGGCTGTTCCTGCTCGCCCTGGTCGGGGCGACCGCCGCAGCCGGCGCGCTGCTGGTGCCGGCGACCGCGCCGGAGCCCCGCCCGGTCGCGGTCGACGCGACCGCCAGCACGCCGGGGATCGGCACGGCGGTACCGGGAGGCGGGATGGTCCCCGGCGCCACCGGCACCCCGCTGCCGCCCGGCGCGACAGCGCTGCCCGGCGCGACCCCGGGTCCGGGCGGCCTGCCCGGCGGGCCGGTGGTGACCGGTCGGCCCGCCGACGCGCTCGCCGGGTGGGCGCAGCAGACCGGGGCGAAGGCCGGCATCTCCCCGGTGGCCATGCAGGCGTACGGCTACGCCGAGCTGGTTCTCGCGCAGAGCACCCCCGGCTGCCGGCTGAGCTGGACCACGCTCGCCGCCATCGGGTACGTCGAGTCGCGGCACGGCCAGGCCAACGGCGCCAGCCTCGGCCTGGACGGGCGGGCGCTCCCGGAGATCATCGGCGACCCGCTCGACGGCAAGGGCGGCCGGTCGAAGATCCTGGACACCGACCGGGGGCTCTACGACCGGGACACCGTCTACGACCGGGCGATCGGGCCGATGCAGTTCATCCCGACCACCTGGCAGGAGATCGGCGCGGACGCGGACAACGACGGCCGCAAGGACCCGCACGACATCGACGACGCCGCCCTGGCCGCCGGCAACTACCTGTGCAAGGGCGGCCGGAACCTGACCGTCCCGGGCGACTGGTGGGGGGCCATCCTGTCGTACAACGACGTGCGCCGGTACGCCGAGGACGTCTTCGACAAGGCCAACGAGTACGGGTTGGCCAGCCGCACGTGAAGTGATCG
Organism: Micromonospora sp. MW-13; assembly: GCF_003434305.1. Lineage (GTDB taxonomy): Bacteria > Actinomycetota > Actinomycetes > Mycobacteriales > Micromonosporaceae > Micromonospora. The sequence continues at coordinate 49,254 of NZ_QKKX01000002.1, read as the reverse complement.
TCCGCGTACATTGGAGAACTGGACACTTCCGTCACGCTGCGGTTAGCGGCAAGCTAGACGGGTGATGGTGCGCGAGTGGGATGCCCGGACCGCGTCGTCCGCCGAGATCGCGTCGCTGGTGGACACGCTGAACGCGGTGCTGGCGGCCGACCTTCCGCAGGATCCGCCCTGGCGGGAGAGTTCCCTACGGGAGTACCTCTCCGAGGTGATGCCCGGCGAGCGGCGGATCTCCTGGGTGTCCCAGGCCGAGCCGTCCGCCGCGGGCGGTCCCGGCGCGATGCTCGGCCACGTCCACGTGCTGCTGCTCGGCGACATCGGCGTGCTGGAGGTGCTGGTGCACCCGACGGCGCGCCGCGCCGGCCTGGGCCGGAACCTGGTCCGGCTGGCCGCCCGCCGGGTTTACCAGGAGGGCTTCCGGTCGATCGGGGTCGAGGTGGTCGGCGACACCCCGGCGGTGGCGTTCTACGAGGCGCTCGGCTTCTCCCGGGAGTACGTGGAGACCCGCAGCGTGCTGGACCTGTCCGCGGTGGACTGGACGGCGCTGGCCGAGATGGCCGCCGGCGTCGGCGCGGGGTACCGGGTGGAATTCTGCCCCGGCGGCCCGCCCGACGATCTGATCGACGCGTACGCGCGGGCCAAGGCCGAGGTCCGCGACGTGGACGACGGCGAGCTGCGCCCCAGCTCGTACGATCCGCAGCGGCTGCGGGACAGCCTGGACACGCTGCACCGGCGGGGGATGAAGCCCTACATCGTGCTCGCCATCCACGAGCGCACCGGCGAGGTGGCCGGGCTGACCGAGGTGGTGGTCCCGGCGCAGCACCCGACCCGGGCCGACCAGTACGACACGATCGTGGTGCAGGACCACCGGGGCTACGGCATCGACCGGGCGATCAAGGCGCGGATGCTGCTGGAGCTGCGCTCGGCCGAGCCGGAGCTGGCCGAGGTGCAGACCTGGAACGCGCAGGCCAACGAGGCGATGCTCAAGGTCAACGCCGAGCTGGGATTCCGCCCCGACCGGGAGTGGTGCGAGTACAGCGTGGACGTGGCCGAGCTGGTGCACCGGCTCGATCCCGCCCGCTGACCCGGCCCCGGCCCGCTGACCCGGCGGCCCCGGCGCGAGAGTGCCCCGGGTCGGGAATTCACCAATGCGCCCCTCGGGGGATGGACGGCGGACAGCGCCGCACCTTAACGTGCGTTGGTTCCCGTCCACCCATCGTGGAGGCCCCATGCGCCCGCGCCGCAGATTCGCCGCGCTCGCAACCGCCGCTGCCGTCGCCATCCCGGTCATCGGCATCGCACCCCCCGCGGCCAGCGCCGCGCCCACCGACCTGTTCATCTCCGAGTACGTCGAGGGCTCGTCGAACAACAAGGCGATCGAGCTTTACAACGGCACCGGTGCCCCCGTCGACCTCACCGCCGGCGGCTACCAGCTCCAGCTCTACTTCAACGGCAACACCACGGCGACCACCCTGGCGCTGACCGGCACCGTGGCCGCGGGCGACACGTTCGTGTTCGCCGCCGCCTCCGCCGCCCCCGCGATCCTCGCCCAGGCCGACCAGACCACCACCGCCAGCCTGTTCAACGGCGACGACGCGATCGTGCTGCGCAGAGGCACCACGGTCCTCGACTCGATCGGCCAGGTCGGCGTCGACCCGGGCACCGAGTGGGGCAGCGGACTCACCAGCACCGCCGACAACACGCTGCGCCGGCTGCCGACGGTGACCTCCGGCGACCCCGACCCGTCGGACGCGTTCGACCCGGCCGCCCAGTGGGCCGGCTTCGCCACCGACACCTTCGACGGTCTCGGTACCCACAGCGTCGACGGTGGCGGCCCGGTCGACCAGCCCGCCACCGTCACCTGCGGCGGCGCGCTGACCACGGCGGCCGGCACGGTCGCCAGTCGCGAGGTCACCGCCACCGACCCCGACGACACGATCGTCGACCTGGCGGTCACCTCGGTCAGCCCGGCCCCGGCCACCGGCTCGATCACCCGGACCGGGTTCACCCCGGCCGACGCCGTGGGCGGCACCGCCCGCGCCACCGTCGCCACCAGCGCCGACCTGGCCGCCGGGTCGTACACGGTGACCCTGACCGCCACCGACGCCGACGGCGGCACCGCCGCGTGCACGCTGGCCGTGACGGTGACCCGGGAGCTGACGGTCGGCGAGGTGCAGGGCCCGACCACCGACGCCGAGTCCGGTCCGGCCGACCGGTCGCCGCTCGCGCCGGCCTCGGGCAACGGCACCAGCAGCGCCCTGTACGACGTCCGGGGCGTGATCACCCAGCTCACCCTGGCCCGTACCTCGGCCGGAGCCGAGCAGCGCGGCTTCTTCCTGCAGAGCCGCGCCGACGGCACCGACGGCGACCCGACGTCCTCGGACGGCATCTTCGTCTTCATGGGCGCGTTCACCTCGCTGATCGGCGGCTACGTGCCGACCGTCGGCGACGAGGTCGTGCTCCGGGCCCGGGTGTCCGAGTACTTCAACATGACCCAGCTCTCCGGCGCCTCCCTGGTCCGGAAGGTGGCCTCCGGGCTGGACGTGAACGCCGCCGTCGCGGTCGACGACGCGGTGCCCCCGGCCGACCTGGCCGCCGCCCAGCGGTTCTGGGAGCGGCACGAGGGCGCCCGGCTGCGGGTCCGCGCCGGCAGCGGCGCGGTGAGCGGGCGGGGCGTCTTCGCGTCCACGGCCGACGCCGAGACCTGGCTGGTCGACCGGGACGACCCGCTGCTGGCCCGCGCCGACCCGTACGCCCGCCGGGTGTTCCGGGACGCGCACCCGCTGGACAACGACCCGACCCGGCGCTTCGACGACGGCAACGGCCAGCGGATCATGCTCGGCAGCATGGGTGTCAAGGGCACCGCCGGGGACAGCACTGCGCTCCTGCCGCCGTCGAGGACCTTCGACACCCTGAGCGAGGACGCGTACGGCGCGATCTACTACTCGTTCGAGAAGTACGGCGTCCAGGTCGAGAAGGCCGTCTTCGCCCCCGGGGCCGACCCCTCGCGGAACAACCCGCCGAAGCCGGCCGACCGGTCGCAGGAGATCGCGGTCGCGACCTACAACGTGGAGAACCTCTACGACCACCGGGACGACCCGTTCGACGGCTGCGACTTCGCCGGCAACTCCGGCTGCACCGGGGTCAGCCCGCCGTTCGACTACGTGCCGGCCAGCGAGGCCGACTACCGGGAGCACCTGTCGGCGCTCGCCGACCAGATCCGCACCGACCTGCACTCGCCGGACCTGATCCTGGTGCAGGAGGCCGAGGACCAGGACATCTGCTCCGTCTCCGGCACCCAGCTGGTCTGCGGCGACACGAACGACGCCGACGGCGCGCCGGACACCCTCCAGGACCTGGCGCTGGCCATCGCCGCCGCCGGCGGCCCGGCGTACGCCGCCGCGTACGACCGGACCGGCGCGGACGCCCGGGGCATCACCGCCGGGTTCCTCTACCGCACCGACCGGCTGTCGCTGGCGGCGGCGACCGCCGCCGACCCGCTGCTCGGCTCCGCGCCGGTGGTGCCGTACCGGTCGGCGGGGCTGCCGTCCAACGCGGACGTGCAGAACCCGAAGGCGCTCAACGCGGTGTTGCCGGCCGACACCGACACCTCCACCGGCAAGGACGGCAACAACGTCTACACCCGGGCCCCGCAGCTCGGCAAGTTCCTGGTCAAGGCGACCCCCGGTGGTGCCGAGGGGTACTACCTGTGGGCGCTGAGCAACCACTTCTCGTCCGGGCCGGACAGCCGGGTCGGGCAGCGCACCGAGCAGGCCGCGTACGGAGCCGCGCTGGTCACCGCGATCCAGAATTCGGACCGGAACGCCCGGGTGGTCTACGGCGGCGACCTGAACGTCTTCCCCCGCCCCGACGACCCGATCGCCACGGGAGCGGACCCGACCCCGTCGGACCAGCTCGCCCCGCTGTACGACGCAGGCCTGCACAGCCTCTGGGACGACCTGGTCGCCGACGTCCCGTCGTCCGCCTACTCGTACAGCTTCGAGGGGCAGGCGCAGACGCTGGACCACCTGTTCGTCAACGACGCGTTGCGCGACGACCTGGTCCAGGTGCGGGCGGCGCACATCAACGCCGACTGGCCGGCGGAGTTCACCGGGGACGGGTCGCGCGGCTCCAGCGACCACGACCCGCAGGTGGCCCGGTTCCGCTCCCGGGCGTCGCTGAGCGTCAGCGACGCGACGGTGGTCGAGGGCGACAAGGGCGACCGCCCGCTGACGTTCACCGTCACCGTGTCCCGGGCACTGTCCCAGCCCGTGCTGCTCTGCGCCGCCACGTTCGGCACCACGGCGCAGGCCGGGTCGGACTACGACCCGTACGTCGGCTGCAAGACCCTCGCCGCCGGGCAGACCTCGCTGACCTTCGCGGTCACCGTACGGGGTGACCGGAAGCAGGAGGCCGACGAGAAGGTGAACCTGCTGGTGGCCGGGGTGCCGGGTCTGCGCCTGGCCGACCCGCTCGCCGTGGGCACCATCGTCAACGACGACTGACGGTTCCGGCGTTTCCTGGCGGCCCGCCACCCGGTCGAGAACCCGGGTGGCGGGCCGTCAGCCGTACGGGGGGACGACGCGCGGCGGTGGCGGCACATGCCGGTACTTGGCGACCCGGACCTCCCACTGGCTGCGACGGCGCAGGGCGTCCCGGTAGGCACGGTTGCGGTAGAAGGTCTCGGGCGGGCGGGCCAGCCCGTAGACGTCGGCCCACCACTCCCCGGGCTCGGGGTCGAGGATGGTGTCCAGGTGGGACGGGTAACGGCGCTCAGCCCCGTCCCGGATGTCGTCCCGGTCGCGCATCGGCTTGAGCACCTGGCCGAACTCGTCCACCACGGCCAGCCGGAAGCCCGCCACCGCGATCAGCCGGCGCAGCATGGCGATGCTGGGGGTCAGAGCACCCGCCTCGATCCGCCCGATCGTGGACGGGTGCACCCCCGCGTACCTGGCCAGCTCCCGTTGACTGGCGTCGGCGCGACGACGGACGGCCCGGACTATGCCGGCCGCCGGCCACGGGATGTCGAAGGGCTCGGTCAACATTGTCGGCGGGTCGTCGCCCCTGGACTCGTCGTCCGGCTGGGCTGCGGCACGATCGGCTGCCATGGGCCCACGCTGCCCCCGTCCACGGGCGGGCCGCAACCCCGCCCCGCGTGGCTGTGGACAACCTGCGGTCCCTGTGGAAAACCCGTCGTCCCTGCATGCCTGCATGTCTGCATGTCTGCATGGCCGGGCGCTCGATGCCGAGACTCAGGATCCACGCACCCGGGCAGAGGCGGAAACGGCTTCCACCCAAGACCCCCCCGCCCCCTTTGCTCTGCACCCTTCGACGCAATCGTCACTGAGTGTCAGCGTTGCGCCAGTGGGTGCAAAGCAAAGGGGGCGCGGGTGGGATGTTGGAGGGGCGGGGCAGAGGGACGGGAACAGAGCCCCCCGACGTGGAGGACACAGCAGTTGGCCAGCGAGGAAGCGGCGCCGCCGGACGGCGGAGGCCGGGCGCACGGTGGCCCGGGGCCAGCCCGACGACCTCGTAACGCTCAGTAGCGCGCGCGGAGCAGATTGGCGGCCTCGACCGCCCAGTAGGTGAGGATGATCTGCGCGCCGGCCCGGCGGATCGAGGTGAGCGTCTCCAGCATCACCCGCTCCCGGTCGATCCAGCCGTTCGCGGCGGCGGCCTCGACCATCGCGTACTCGCCGGAGACCTGGTAGGCGGCGACCGGCACGTCCACGGCGGCCCGGACCGCCGCCACCACGTCGAGGTAGGGCAGGGCCGGCTTGACCATCACCAGGTCCGCACCCTCGGCGACGTCCAGCGCGACCTCGCGCAGGGACTCTCGCAGGTTCGCCGGGTCCTGCTGGTAGGTGCGCCGGTCACCGTCGAGGGCCGACTCCACCGCGTCCCGGAACGGGCCGTAGAAGGCGGAGGCGTACTTCGCCGCGTACGCGAGAACCGCGACGTCGGTGTGCCCGGCGGCGTCCAGGGCCCGGCGGACCACGCCGACCTGGCCGTCCATCATTCCGGACGTCCCGACCATCCCGACCCCGGCATCGGCCTGGGCCACCGCCATCTCGGCATACGCGGCGAGGGTGGCGTCGTTGTCCACCGCGCCGTCTCCGGTGAGCAGCCCGCAGTGCCCGTGCGAGGTGAACTCGTCCAGGCACAGGTCGCTCATCACCACGGTCGCGTCGCCCACCTCGGCGACCACGTCGGAGATGGCGACGTTGAGGATGCCCGCCGGGTCGGCACCGCCCGAGCCGCGCCCGTCACGCGACACCGGCACGCCGAACAGCATGATCCCGCCCACGCCGGCCTGGACCGCCTCGGCGGCGGCCTTGCGCAGCGAGTCCCGGGAGTGCTGGAGCACCCCCGGCAGCGACGCGATCTGCCGCGGCTCGGTCAGCCCCTCCTTGACGAACATCGGCACGACCAGCTCGGCCGGGTCGACACGGGTCTCGGAGACCAGCCGCCGCACGGCCGCGCTGCGGCGCAGCCGGCGGGGCCGGATCTCGGGGTACGACATGCGGGCTCTCCCTTGCGGCTAGCGGAACCTCAGGGCGGTCGGCCCCTGCACCTTCGAGCCCCGGCGCTGCTTGGCCGGCATGGCTGCGAGCTTCTCGCGCAGCTCGACGGCGTAGGCGGCGAGCGCCTCCACCAGGTCGGGCACCGAGGCGTGCGGCGGCTGCACGTCGACCCGCAGGCCGAACTCCGTCGCGGTCTCCGCCGTCTTGGGCCCGATGACCGCAACAACGGTACGCGCGTGCGGCTTCCCGGCGATGCCGACCAGGTTCCGGACGGTGGAGGACGAGGTGAACAGCACCGCGTCGAACCCGCCCGACTTGATCGCGTCCCGGATCTCGGCGGGCGGCGGGGCGGCCCGGACCGTCCGGTACGCGGTCACGTCGTCGACCTCCCAGCCGCGCTCGGTGAGCCCGGCGGCGAGCGTCTCGGTGGCGATGTCGGCGCGCGGCAGCAGCACCCGGCCCACCGGGTCGAGGATCTGGTCGTGCGGCGAGAACTCGGCGAGCAGCCCTTCGGAGGACTGCTCCCCGGCGGGGATCAGCTCCGGCTGGATGCCGAACGCGCGGACCGCGTCCGCGGTGGCCTCGCCGATGCAGGCGATCTTGACGCCGCCGAAGTGCCGGGCGTCGAGGCCGTGCTCGGCGAACTTCTCCCAGACCGCCCGGACGGCGTTCACCGAGGTGAAGATCACCCAGGCGTACCGGCCGTCCACCAGGCCCTTGACCGCCCGCTCCATCTGGGCGGGGGTGCGCGGCGGCTCGACCGCGATCGTCGGCACCTCGCACGGGATCGCCCCGTACGCGCGCAGCCGGGCGCTCATCGCGCCGGCCTGCTCCTTGGTACGGGGGACGAGCACCTTCCAGCCGTACAGCGGACGGTTCTCCCACCAGCTCAGCTTGTCCCGCTGGCCGACGCCCTCGCCGACGGTGAGCACCACCCGGCCGGTGAAGCCGAGCGCCGCCGCGACGAAGGAGTCGACGGTCGACGTGGTCGTGTACTGGGTCTCCCCGGTGCCGTCGCCGGTCACCCCGACGCCGGTGGTGCCGTCGATCCCGGCGGCGAGCAGGCCGTCGCGGATCGCGGCCAGGTCGCCGGCGTCCACGGCGAGCGCGAGCGAGCCCCGGCCGACGGCTGCGGCCAGCGCGTCGAAGTCCAGCGTGCTGACGTCCTCGACGTCGGCGGCGGTGCGGACGCCGGGCAGCGGCACGCCCGCGTACGTGGCGACGCCCTCGGCCTGGCCGACGCCCGGGACCACCTCGAAGTGCGCGGCGGTACGGGCGACCGCCTGCACCTCCTTGACCACCGAGTCGTGGCCGAACGGGTCACCGGCGACCAGGTGCACCGCGTTCTGGCCGGATCGGGCGGCCGAGATCAGCACCTTCGCCACATCCCCCGGCACGCCCTCCGCCGGGGTGAACTGCGCGTCGGACTTGGCCTGGGCACGGACGGCGTCGAGCAGCGACTCGGGGACTCCCCGGTCGTACACCACCTGGTCGGCGTCGACCAGGGCGTCGTGCGCCCGGCGGGTCAGCAGGCCCGGGTCGCCGGGACCGGCCCCGACGAACGCGATGCGGCCTACGGGCTTACGGGTGCGGGTCATTCTGTGCTCCCAAATTGCTGGGTCCCCGGGCCGGCGTGTCCGTCTTTGCCGAGGATCGAGTCGGCGCCGAGGTCGAGGAGTTCGGCGGCGAGTGCCTTGCCGATCTCCGCCGCGTCGGCGGGCGTTCCGGTGCGGGACAGCCTGAGGTCTCGGGAACCGTCCGGGCTGATCACCGCCCCGCGCAGGTAGATCTCATCGCCGGCGTCACCTTCGGCGAGTTCCGCATAGGCGGCCACGGGTGCGCTGCACCCGGCCTCCAGGGTGGCCAGCAGCGCCCGTTCCGCGGTGACCGCGGCCCGGGACGGTGCGTGGTCGAGCACCGCGAGCAGCTCGACCAGGTCCGGTTCGTCGACCCGGCACTCCACGGCCAGCGCGCCCTGGGCGGGCGCGGGCAGCATGAGCATCGGGTCGAGCGTCTCGGTGATCACGTCGGCCCGGCCGAGCCGGGCCAGTCCCGCCCGGGCGAGGACGACCGCGTCGAGGTCGGCGTCCGGGCCGAGGACCCGCGCCAGGCGGGTGTCCACGTTGCCACGGATCGGGGTGACCCCCAGCTGGAGCCCGAGCGCGTGCAGCTGGGCGATGCGGCGCAGCGCGCCGGTGCCGACCATCGCGCCGGGCGGCAGCTCGGCGAGGGTGCGCCCGCCCGTGGCGACCAGCGCGTCGCGCGGGTCCTGCCGGGCGGGCACCGCCGCGATGTGCAGCCCGGGGGCCGCCGCGGTGGGCAGGTCCTTGTAGGAGTGCACGGCGAGGTCGATGGTCCGGGCGGCCAGGGCGTCGCGCAGCGCGGAGACGAACACGCCGACGCCGAGCCGGTGCACAGGGGCGGCCGAGCGGTCGCCGGCGGTGACCACCTCGACCAGCTCCACCTTCCGGCCGGTCGCTTCGGTGAGCGCCGCCGCGACGTGGCCGGACTGGGCCATCGCCAGCGCGCTGCCCCGGGTGCCGAGGCGCAGGGGGCCGGTCATCTCTCGCCTCCGGGGTACGGGGTGGTGTCGGTGTCGACCACGTCGGGGACGGTGTCGACCGGGGAGGTGTGCGGGACCTGGAGGTCGAACAGCTCGCGCAGCAGCGCGGCGTACTGGTCGCCGCCGGGCTCGGCGGCGAGCTGACGGACCTTCACGGTGGGCTGGTGCAGCAGCCGCTGCACCACCCGGTGCACCGTTCGGGCCACCTCGGTGCGCTGGTCGTCGCTGAGGTCGGGGCGGCGCTGGGCCAGCCGGCGCAGCTCGGCGGTGACCACGTCCTCGGCCCGGCCGCGCAGCGCGGCCACGGTCGGGGCGACGTCGGCGCCGCGCAGCCAGGTGAGGAAGGACTCGACCTCGCCCGCCACGATCCGCTCGACTGCCGCGGCGTCGGCGGCGGCCGGCCCGTCGGCCAGGGTCGCCGCCATCCGGTCGATGTCGATCACCTCGACGCCGGGCAGGACGGCCACGCCGGCCTCCACGTCCCTCGGGACGGCGAGGTCGAGCAGCACGAGCGGCCCCCGGTCGGGGTCGCGGTCGGCGAGCGCCCGGGTCATCACCTCGCGGGTGAGGACCGGTTCGGTCGCCGCCGTGGCGGCCACTACGATGTCCACTGTGGAGAGCACGTCGGTCAGCTCGGCCATGGGCGCCGCGCTGGCTCCGTACGACTCGGCCAGCCGCGCGGCCCGGTCGGCCCCCCGGTTGGTCACGGTGAGCGGGCCCGCGCCGAGCCGGGACAGGCTCGCCACGCCCAGCGCGCCCATCGCGCCGGCCCCGACCACCAGGGCCGGCCGCCCGGCCAGTTCGCCGTCGAGCTGCGTGGCGGCCAGGCCGAGCGCGGCGGTCACCACGCTCTGCCCGGCCCGGTCGATCCCGGTCTCGGTGTGCGCCCGCTTCCCCACCCGCAGCGCCTGCTGCATCAGCTCGTGCAGCAGTCGGCCGGCGGCGTCGGCGCCGGTCGCCCAGTGGTACGCGTCCCGGAGCTGGCCGAGGATCTGCGCCTCGCCGACCACCATCGAGTCCAGCCCGGTGACGACCCGGAAGACGTGGTCCACGGCGGCGGCGTCGTAGTGCACGTAGAGGTGGTTGGCCAGGCTGGTGGCCGGGGCGCCGGCCTGCTCGGCGAGGACGGCGCAGATGTCGCCGAGACCGCCGTGGAAACCGGACACGGCGGCGTAGACCTCCACCCGGTTGCAGGTGGAGACCAGCACCGCCTCGCTCACGTACGGCTGGGCGACCAGGCGGTCCAACGTGCGGGTGAGGTCGGCGGGGGCGACCGCCAACTGCTCCAGGGTGGCGACGGGAGCGGTGCGGTAGGACGCGCCGACGACGAGCAGATTCACGTGCCGATCGCCTCCTGGGAGTCGGTGGCCGCGAGCCCGCCGGGCAGGGCGGTGAGGGCGGAGCCGCCGGTGGCGGGCAGCGCGGTCAGGGACGCCTTGCGGTGCTCGTGGAAGGACAGGATCTGGAGCTCGATGGCGAGGTCGACCTTGCGCACGTCGACCCCCTCCGGCACCGAGAGTACGCACGGCGCGAAGTTGAGGATGCTCGTCACGCCGACGGCCACGAGTTGGTCGGCGACCGCCTGGGCGGCGGCGGCCGGGGTGGCGATCACGCCGATCGCGATGGACTCCTCGGCGGCGATGGCGGGCAGCTCGTCGACGTGCCGTACGACCAGCCCGTTGATCTCCTCGCCGACCCGGGACGCGTCCGCGTCGAGCAGCGCGGCGATCCGGAAGCCGCGGCTGGCGAAGCCGGCGTAGCCGGCCAGGGCGTGACCGAGATTACCCACCCCGACCAGGGCGACGGCCCGCCGCTGGGTGAGCCCGAGCACGAACTCGATCTGGTCGACCAGCAGGGCGACGTCGTAGCCGACCCCCCGGGTGCCGTACGAGCCGAGGTGGGACAGGTCCTTGCGGAGCTTGGCGGAGTTGACCCCGACGGCGGTGGCCAGGCCGTCGCTGGAGACGGTCTCGTGGCCGGACTCGGCGAGGTTGTGCAGGGCGCGGAGGTACTCGGGGAGCCGCGCGACGGTCGCCTCGGGCAGGTCCGGAAGCGCCGGTACGGCACCGGCGCGACCGGACGCGCCAGGGTGACGGTGCTGCTGACTCATGAGACTCCGTGCGGTGCGATCCTCGGCCAGCTCAAGGGGCCGGCCGAATCGGGACTCCCACTGGCGACCGAGATTGCCGGCTGTGCTAGCAGGACGCGTCGGAACTACAGAGTAGGCGCTTGTGAACACACGCACAAATCGCGATCTTGAAGAGCCGCGACCCGTCCCCACCTGCCCCTCCGTTCCACAAGATCGATGCGGCGGCCTCGCGCCGTCGCGCCGATTATTGCTCAAACCCGACTTCCCTCACCAATCGCGCGCCGGGCGGGCGACGCCTGGTAGGGCTGGCCCTACGCCGGACTGACCGGGCGGCGGGATGGGTCCGCACTGCCTCGCTGCCTAGCCTTGGACCATGACCGCCGTAACCGTCACCGACCCGCCCGCCACCTCGTCCAGCGTCCCCCGCCAACTCCTGCACGACTCCAGCTACGTGCTGCTGGGCCTGCCCCTGGCGCTGGCCAGCTTCGTGGTGTTGGTGGTGGGGCTGGCGCTCGGCCTGGGGCTGGTGGTGACCGTGATCGGCCTGCCGGTGCTCGCCGGCACCCTGTACACCGCCCGCGGGCTGGCCGACATCGAGCGGCTGCGGCTGCCCGCCGTGCTCGGCCAGGCCCGGGTCCGGCCCGACTACCGGCAGTCCGAGCCGGGCGCGGGTGCCTGGCGGCGGATCTTCGTGCCGATCCGGGACGCCCAGTCCTGGCTCGACCTGGCCCACGGCATCCTCAAGCTCATCGTGTCCGTCGTCACCTTCGTGGTGACCGTCACCTGGTGGGCCGGCACCCTGGTCGGCAGCCTCTACTGGACCTACGACTGGGCGCTGCCACGCAGCGACGAGAACCAGGACCTCAGCACCCTCCTCGGCCTGGGCGACTCGCCCGCCGCCCGGATCGGGCTGAACACCGCGATCGGGGTGTTCTTCCTGATCACCCTGCCGATGGTGGTCCGGGGGTGCGCGCGGCTCCAGGCCGGCTTCGCCCGCGCCCTGCTCACCGGGGTGGCCGAGATGCGCAACCGGATCACCGTGCTGGAGGAGCAGAAGCGGGCCGCCGTCTCCGCCGAGGCCGCCGCGCTGCGCCGGCTGGAGCGGGACATCCACGACGGCCCGCAGCAGCGCCTCGTCCGGCTGGCGATGGACCTGAGCCGGGCCCGCCAGCAGCTCGCCACCGACCCGGAGGCGGCCGGTCAGACCCTGGACGAGGCGGTCACCCAGACCCGCGACACCCTCGCCGAACTGCGCGCCCTGTCCCGGGGCATCGCGCCGCCGATCCTGGTCGACCGTGGGTTGCCCAGCGCCCTCGCGGCCCTGGCCGGGCGCGGGCTGGTCCCGGTCGAGCTGCGGATCGACCCCCGGCTGGAGGTCCCCGGCGAACGGCTCGACCCGGCCGTGGAGAGCACCGCCTACTTCGTGGTCGCCGAGGCGCTCACCAACGTCGCCAAGCACAGCGGGGCGACGGAGTGCGCGGTCGCGGTGACCCGACACGAGCGCCGGCTGGCCGTCGGCGTGAGCGACGACGGCCACGGCGGGGCGCACCTGGCCAAGGGGCACGGCCTCGCCGGGATCGCCGACCGGGTGCGCGCGGCGGGTGGCCGGCTGGACGTGGTCAGCCCGGCCGGCGGCCCGACGGAGGTCCGCGCGGAACTGCCGCTGTGAGCGCCGACGGCCCGGCCCACGACCCGGACGTGGTAGACATCAGCACCATGCGGGTGGTCATCGCGGACGACGCCGTGCTGCTCCGGGAGGGGCTGGTGCGGCTGCTCACCGAACAGGGGCACGAGGTGGTGGCCGCCGTCGGCGACGGCGACGCGCTGGTCGAGGCGGTGGTGACCCACCGGCCGGACGTGTCGATCGTCGACGTGCGGATGCCGCCGTCGCACACCGACGAGGGGCTGCGCGCCGCCGTGGAGGCCCGCCGGCTGGTCCCGCGTACGCCGGTCCTGGTGCTCTCCCAGTACGTCGAGGTGTCGTACGCCGACGACCTGCTGGCCACCACCGGCGGGGCCGGCGGCGGCGGGGTGGGCTACCTGCTCAAGGACCGGGTGGCCGACATCGACGAGTTCCTGGACGCGCTGGCCCGGGTGGCCGCCGGCGGCACCGTGCTCGACCCGGAGGTGGTCGGCCAGTTACTGGTCCGCCGCCGGCGCGACGACCCGCTGCGCGAGCTGACCCCCCGCGAGCGCGAGGTGCTGTCCCTGATGGCCGAGGGGCACTCCAACACCGCCATCGCCCGCGCCCTGGTGGTCACCGACGGGGCGGTGGAGAAGCACGTCCGCAACATCTTCACCAAGCTGGACCTGCCCCCCGACACCACCCAGCACCGCCGCGTGCTGGCCGTGCTGACCTACCTGCGCACCTGACCGGCCCCGGTCATCGGAGGGCGGCGGCGAGGGTGACCGCCCCGGTGAGGGTGTCGGCCACCGGGTGCCCGGACGCGCGCAGCCGGGCCCGGTCGGTGAACCCGCCCGTGTAGAGCACGGCCCGCCCACCGACCGACTCGGCGGCGTCGGCATCGTCGATCGAGTCCCCGATCAGCACCACGTCCCGGCCGTCCACCCCCAGCTCGGCCAGGTGCTTGACCAGCGACTCCGCCTTGCGGTCCCCGCCGACCGTGGCGCGCAGCCCGTCCACCCGGGCGAACCTGTCGGTCAGCCCGTGGGTGTGCACCGCGGGCACCAGCTCGTCGTGGAACCACATCGACAGCAGCGACTGGCCGCCCGGCCAGGCCGCCATCGCCACCGCCGCGTCGTCGGCCAGCGCGCAGGTGGTCAGCCCGCTGCGGTACGCGTCGTGGAAGATCCGGTCCAGCTCGCCGAACGCCTCGTCGTCGACGGCCCGGCCGAGCACCTCGGCGTAGTAGTCGGCGATCGGGCGACGGAACCGGACCCGGTGCTCGTCCGCGCTGACCGTCGGCCCGCCCACGCTGGTGAAGGCGGCGTTGGTGGCGGCCACCACCAGGTCGAGGTCGTTGAGCAGGGTGCCGTTCCAGTCCCATACCAGATGGGCGCGCGCAGGGGTCATCCCCGCACGATAAGCCCCACCCCCGACGTGCCGGGGGCGGGGCGGGGCGGGGCGGAGGCGGGCGGCGCGCGCTCAGAGCTGCGGCGTCGTCAGGTCCCGCAGCAGCCGCTCCTCCTCGACCCGCCAGTAGCCGTGCTCCTTGCCGTCGAGCAGCACCACCGGCAGCCGGTCGCCGTACTCGCGCTCCAGCTCCACGTCGCCGGTCACGTCCCGTTCGATCCACCGGTCCCCGGTGACCGCCACCACCCGGTCGAGCGCCGCCTTGGCGTCCTCGCAGAGGTGGCAGCCGGGGCGGGTGATCAGGGCGAGCCGGGCGTCACTGGACATCGGGAACCTCCGTGCGGGTGTCGGTCGGCGCCGCCGGGGACGGTGCCGGCCTGAGCTGGGTCTTGCGCACCTTGCCGATCGCCGAGTACGGCAGCGCGTCGACGAACTCGACGGCGGTCGGGCACTTGAACCGGGCCAGGTTACGGGCGCAGTGGGCGAGCGGTTCCTCCCGGTCACCGGACGACCCGGCGCCGGCACCACGTACGCCCGGACAGTCTTCCCGGTCCGCGGGTGCGGCACACCCCGTACCGCCGACTCGGCCACCCCCGCAGGCACGGCGAGCGCGGAGGGCGGCGGGTCGTCGGCCGACACGGAGGGTGACCGGGAGCGCGGGTGCGGCCGGGCGGCGGCGGCCAGGGCCCGCGCGACCGCGGTCACCGAGGCGTCCAGTGGGGACCAGGTCAGGGTGGTGTCCCCGCCGGTGCAACGCGGGGCGGTCGCCGTGGTCGGCCGCCGGTCCGGCGGAGCCGGTCGACGAGGTTCGGCGTGGGGCCGTCGGCCGCGTCCCGCACGGTGGCAGAGTCTGGCACAGCGGCGGCTCGCCCGGCCACGCCCGAGGCCGCGCCCGGTCCCCCGCCGGCACCGCCCCACCGGCCCCGGCGGGCGCGGTCGGCGGGGCCGTCCGGCGGGCCGCCGGCCGGGCCCACATCCGCAGGTTGACCTGGGGTTCCAATGCGGACCAGCTCCCCGGGCGAAAGTCAACCACACGCGACGGACAACCGGTCCGCCATCGGTGCGACGGGTCGGGAAATACTTCCGCTCTGTGTAACGGACTTGCCACGCGCGGGTGACGTTGGCCCTATCATCACTCGGGTCGGCTCACCCCATTTGCCGTGAGTCGACACCCCTCAGCCCGAGGAGGCCCCCGTGCCTGTGAGCGCATTGGACCAGCACCTCAAGGGGATCTGCCGCCTGTCGGCACGTCCCGGAAGGACTTTGCCCGGCCACCGTGACCCTGCCCGCACGGCGGCGTCCCGGCGGCCGGCGTGGGACCGGACCGGGGAGGCACGGTGACCAGCTTCGGCTACGCGGAGCGACCGGGTGGGCTGGCCGCGGCGGCCCGCGCCGCCCTCAACGAACGGCTGGGCGCGGCCCGCGGCTCCGACGACCTGTGGAGCGTCCCCGCGCGCGCCGACGGGGCGTCCAGACGCCTGCCCAACCGCTCGCACCACAACGAGGCGCCGCCCCGCCCGGCCGCGCCCGGGGGCAACGGCGGCCGGGTCGCCTCGCCGGCCAGGCCGACCATGCCGGCCCAGGGCCGGCGCAGCGCCGACACGCCGCCGACTACCGACCCGGCGACGACCGAGACCGCGGTGCTACCGGCGGTGTCCGCCAGCCCGCCGGCCGAGCCCGGCGGCACGTCGACCGGCTACCCCAGCCGGCCCGACCCGTCCGACCCGGCCACCGAGGTCTGGACGCTGGTCGAGCGCGCCCAGGCCGGCGAGGCCGAGGCGTTCGGGCTGATCTACGACCGGTACGTGGACACGGTCTTCCGCTTCGTCTACTTCCGGGTGGGCAACCGGCAGCTCGCCGAGGACCTCACCTCCGACACGTTCCTGCGCGCCCTCAAGCGGATCGGCAGCTTCACCTGGCAGGGCCGGGACCTCGGCGCCTGGCTGGTCACCATCGCCCGGAACCTGGTCGCCGACCACTTCAAGTCCGGGCGGTACCGGCTGGAGGTCACCACCGGCGACGTGCTGGACGCCGACCGGGAGGACCGCGGGCCGGAGGGCAGCCCGGAGGCGGCCGTCGTCGAGCACATCACCAACGTCGCCCTGCTCACCGCCGTGAAGCAGCTCAACCCGGAGCAGCAGGAGTGCATCGTGCTGCGGTTCCTCCAGGGGTTCTCGGTCGCGGAGACCGCCCGGGCGATGGGCAAGAACGAGGGCGCGATCAAGGCGTTGCAGTACCGGGCGGTCCGGGCCCTGGCCCGGCTGCTGCCGGACGGCTTCCAGCCCTGATCCGACGGTGGATCCACGCTCACCACAGCGTGATGGCCATCACTCTTCGTGGTTTCGCTCCCGCCGGCCCCGTAACCCGTGCCCGGCGCGGAGCGTTTCTCCGGGTGCGACCGGTGGTTGCCCCGGCATCCCCGGGCCCCACGGTCCGGACAGCGCGGCCGGCCACGGCCTTTCGTTCGTCGGCGCGCGCTGCCGCCGGTCGCTGGTGAGGACAGCGGCCGACCGGCCGTGACCAGCGAGAGGAGGTGCCTGCGGTGGACAGCGACCTCTTCTCCCGCCGGCGCGCCGAGCGCTTCGCGCAGCTTCTCGACGAAGCCAACGGCGGCCGACGTCACCACGTCAGGTCCCGGGCCGACGACCAGCTCGCCGCGCTCGTCGCGGTCAGCCGGCAGTTCAACGCCGATCCCCCGACCGTCGAGATCGACACCGGCTTCCGAACCGGGCTGCGGGCGATGCTCGTCGCCACGGCCGAACGGGAGGGTGTCGGCGCCACGGCGACCGGGGCGACCGATGCGGCACCGGCCGGCCACCGGGGCGCGGTCGGCGCCGGGCAGCGCGGCTCGTTCCTGCCCGCGGCGACCGCCCGCCGGGCCCGCGCCCGGGGCGCCATCCTGGTCGGGGTGGCCGCCGGCGCCATCGCCGTCTCCGGCATCTCCGCCGCCAGCGAGAACGCGGTGCCCGGCGACGCCCTCTACGGCATGAAGCGCTCCACCGAACGTGCCCAGCTCGCGCTGGCCAGCTCGGACCTCAGCCGAGGTCAGCTCTTCCTCGACTTCGCCCGCACCCGGCTCGGCGAGGCCGCCGCGCTGCGGGGGGACCAGCTCGGGTTCGAGGCCGTCCTCGACGACATGGACTCGGACACCCGCCAGGGCGTACGACTGCTGACCACCACCGCCGCGCAGCGCACCGACCCGGCCGGCCTGGACGCGGTGAACACCTTCGTCGCCGGACAGCGCCGGGCCGTCGGCGACCTGCTCGACGGGGCCGGCCGGGCGGAGCGGGACCGGGTCCGCCGCTCGCTCACCCTGCTCGACGCCATCCGGAAACGCTCGGACGCCCTGCGCGCGGCCATCGACTGCGAGTTGCCCGCCCCGGCCGGCAGCGACGCGCTCGGCCCGACCCCCGCCGCCTGTCCCGGCGACCGCTGAGCCACCCGACGGCCCCGACGGACCCCGCCGGGGCGCGCCCGACCCAGCGGGCTGCCGCCCGCCCCGGGGGGCGGCCCGGGCCGCTGACCAGCGGACACGCAGCGCATGCCACAGTTCCCGCGCAGCGGGCCGGGCGGCCAGCCCGGCCGGCTACTCTCGCTGGAGGCACTTGTCGGGTCGTCGAGCGAGGGAGGTCGGGTGGCCCGTACCCGCAAGGTGACGGTCAGCACCGACCGCCACGGTCACACGGCTGGCTGGGCGGAGACCGAAGCCGCGCCGGCCACCCCGGTCGTCGCCGACCCGGGCGCCGCCGCGTTCTTCGACGTGGACAACACGATGATGCAGGGCGCGTCGATCTACTGGTTCGCCCGCGGGCTCGCCGCCCGGAAGTACTTCACGACCGGCGACCTGGCCCGGTTCGCCTGGCAGCAGCTCCGGTTCCGGGTGCTCGCCACCGAGCACGCCGGGGACATGTCGCAGGCCAAGGAGGCCGCGCTGGCCTTCGTCGAGGGCTGGCGGGTGGACGACGTGGAACGGCTCGCCGAGGAGATCTTCGACGAGCTGATGGCTCCCCGGATCTGGACCGGCACCCGCCGCCTCGCGCAGCAGCACCTCGACATCGGCGAGCGGGTCTGGCTGGTCAGCGCCGCGCCGGTCGAGATCGGCCGGGTGATCGCGGCCCGGCTGGGCCTGACGGGGGCGATCGGCACGGTGGCCGAGGTGGTCGACGGCGCGTACACCGGCCGGCTGGTCGGCGACCTGATGCACGGCCCGGCCAAGGCCGAGGCGGTGGCCCAGCTCGCCGAGGTCGAGGGGCTGGACCTGTCCCGCTGCGCCGCCTACAGCGACTCCGTCAACGACCTGCCGATGCTCTCCACCGTCGGCCGGGCGGTGGCGATCAACCCGGACGCAGCGCTGCTGCGGCAGGCCCGGCAGCAGGGCTGGGCGGTGCGGGACTTCCGCACCGGCCGACGGGTGGCCAGGATCGCCGTGCCGTCGACGGCGGCGGCCGGGCTGCTGGCCGGCGCAGTGAGCGCCGGGCTGGCGCTGCACCGGCGCCGCCACCCCCACTGACCGCCACCGGGCCGGCTTGACCGCCACGGGGCCGGCAGCGCGCCGCCGGCGCGGGATCAGGGGCCGAACGGGTCGGGGCGGCGTTCCAGGAGGGTGTGCAGGGTCTGTTGGATGGTCTCCCGCACCTGGTCGGCGAGGTTGAACACGACCAGGGGGTCGTCGGCCGAGTCGGTGAGGTGGGCGGTCGGGATCGGCGGGCAGAACTCGATCAGCCACTTGCTCGGCAGCGGCACCATCCCGAGTGGGCCGAGCCACGGGAACGTCGGCGTGACCGGGAAATACGGCAGCTTGAGCAGCCGCGCGAGGGGCTTGATGTCGGCGAGCATCGGGTAGATCTCCTCGCCGCCCACGATCGCCACCGGAACGATCGGGGTGCCGGTGCGCAGCGCCGCCGAGACGAACCCGCCCCGGCCGAAGCGTTGCAGCTTGTACCGGTCGGAGTAGAGCTTGCCGATGCCCTTGAACCCCTCGGGAAAGACGCCCACCAGCTCGCCGGAGCCGAGCAGCCGCTCGGCGTCCGGGTTGCAGGCGACCGTCCCGCCGGTCTTGCGGGCGATCTCGGAGACCACCGGCATCCGGAACACCAGGTCCGCGCCGAGCAGCCGCAGGTAGCGGTGGGCCGGATGCTGGTCGTGCAGGGCGGCGGAGAGGATCAGCGCGTCCAGCGCCACCGTGCCGGAGTGGTTGCCGACGACCAGGCCGGACCCATCCGACGGCACGTGCTCCAGGCCGGTGACCTCGGTGCGGAACCAGTCCCGGTAGAGCAGTCGCAGCAGCGGGTGGAAGACGGACCCGGTCAGCTCCGGGTCGAAGCCGAACTCGTCCACCTGGTAGTCGCCGGAGAACCTGCGCCGCAGGAACGCCAGCCCGGACGCGACCCGCCGGTCCCACACGTCGCCTGGTCCGTCCGGTACCGCCGGGTCCCGTGGCCCGGGCTCCGCCGCCCCACCCGGCGGGTCGGCCGCCGGGGCGGTCCCGGCGTCCGGAACCGGGGCGGCCTCCGGGGCCGGGTGCCGGCCGTTGCACCGCGCCGGCTCCGCGTCCGAGCCGGCCACGTCCAGCGGTACGTCGTACCGGCCGTTGGCCCCGGCGCGGCGGCGCTCCTCGTCCGGCTGGCTCACGGCTGCTCCCGTACGGCCGCGCGCACCTGGCGGATGCCGTCGAGGACGGCCCGTTCGGCGGCGGCGAGCTGCCTGCGGGTGACCACCACACCGCCCTGGTGGGCGCGGATGAAGTCGTCGAACGCGGCGACGGTGGACCGGGGCGTGAAACCGTACTCGCGCTCCAGCGCGGAGGTGTCCACCACCCGGCCGTGCACGAAGAGGTCGACCTGGTCCAGGCCGTACCGGCCGAAGCCGAGGTTGCGGGCCAGCGCGGCGGCCCCGGACAGGCCCGGTTCGAGCACCGGCACGCCCACCCGGCCGGCCCGCCGGATCGCCTGGGACAGGGCGAGCACGCCGGGCCCGGCCACGTTGAACGTCCCCGGGTGGTCCTCGGCGACCGAGCGGTGCAGCACCTCCAGCGCGTCGTCGAAGTGCACGAACTGCAACCGGGGGTCGCGCCCGAACACCGTGGGCACGAACGGCTGGGAGAAGTACCGGGTCAGCGTGGTGTCGGCGGTGGAGCCGATGAACGGCGCGAACCGCAGCACGGTGGCGGTGACGTCGGGACGGCGGCGGCGGAAGCCGCGGACGTACCCCTCGATGTCGAGGATGTCGCGACCGAAGCCGCCGCGCGGCACCTCGCGCGGCTCGGTCTCCTCGGTGAAGACCGCCGGGTCGCGGAACGACGCCCCGTACGCGGCGGTCGACGACCGGACGACGAGCTTGCGCAGCCTGGGCGCCCGCTGGCAGGCGGCGAGGAGCTGCATGGTGCCGATGACGTTCTGCTCCTTCATCGCCGACCGGCCGCCCTGCTGCGGGTCGGGGGCGGTGACGAGGGCGAGGTGCACGACGGCGTCGACGTCGAGGTCGGCGAGGAGGCCGCCGAGGGAGCCGAGGTCGATCCGGATCCGCTCGACGCCGTCGAGCAGGCCGGCCAGCTCCGGGTTCGGAGCGGCCGGGTCGACGCCGATCACCCGCTCGATCCGCGGGTCGGCGGCGAGCCGGGCCGCGACGTGGGCGCCGAGGTAGCGACCGGTCCCGGTGACGACGACCACCCCCGGGGCACCTGGGGTGCCACCGGGGGTCATGTCGTGCACCAACCTCGGCAGGCAGGATCGAGCCGGGACAACCGCGGCCTGATCACCTGAGCCCTCCGAGGGTCGACAGTTGGCAAGCGACGCCGGTGCCGGGCCTGGGCCCGGCCCGGGTCACTTGCCGAGACGGCGACGCTGGACGCGGGTCTTGCGCAGCAGCTTGCGGTGCTTCTTCTTAGCCATGCGCTTGCGGCGCTTCTTGACCACCGAGCCCATACGAAAGCCTTTCGATGCAACGTGCGGGGCGGACCGGGTGACACCACGCAGTGGCGTCGACGACCGCTTGCGGACAATGGACCGGACCACTTGGCGGACGGCGGGGCGCACCGGTGTCGGGTCACGGTCCGGTCCAGGGTAGCCGGAGAGCGTCAGCAGGACCAACGCGCCCCCGTCGATGCCCGTTACGTCGCACTCGGCGGGGTGGTCGGGGACGGATCAGGCGGTCTCCTGAAAGGCGCCCCGCAGGTACTCGTGCACCGCGTGCTCGGGCACCCGGAACGACCGGCCGACCCGCACGGCGGTCAGCTCACCGCTGTGCACGAGGCGGTAGACCGTCATCTTGGACACCCGCATCACCGACGCCACCTCGGCGACGGTGAGGAACTTGACCTCCGACAGCCGACCGTCGGACTGCGACCCGGCCATGGCTCACCGACCCATCCCATGCCCGGCGCGTGCCGCCGGACGGGATGCTCCCGCCAGGACGGGCTACGCGCGTGTTACCAGTACGGTAGCGGGACGGCTGTGACCGGCGCGATCCCTTCCCGTAACTGATCATGGACGGATGGCGTTCCCGGCCGGTCATCCGGCGTTTTCCGCCCGTACGCGACCGCCGTCCCGCCCCGCCGACCACCCCGTTCCCGGTGACGGTGCGCGGAGGCGCCCGGTGGCTCCGGCGGCGCCACCGGAGCCACCGGACGGGTGCCCCGATCCGCTTCCGGACGCGGACCGGGGCTCCGCGCTGGGAGCGGGGAACAGTGTCTCAGGTCCCCCGTCGGGGCCGGACAGCGGTCGATCATGAGCCGGGCCGCCGTCGCCGACCGCCCCGGGACCCGTCGTCGGCTCAGCCCGCCGCCGCCCGGGCGGAGCCGACGCACTCGTCGTGCAGCGCCGACCAGGGCTCGCCGAACGCCTGCTCGGACGCCTCGTCCGGCGACCGCCGGTCGTGCACCACCGACCTGAAGAACGCGAGGAGCCGCTGCTCGCCGAACCGGTCGACGAGGTGGCGCACGGCCAGGTACCCGACGCCGTAGCTGCCGCCGACCCGCCGGGCAGGGGCGTCGTCGGCCGGCGTCAGGGCGTCCAGCCGGCCGTTCCAGCCACCGCCCGGGGCGAGCAACTCGCGCACCTCGGCCAGCCCCTCGTACCGGCCGACCGGCTGGCCGCCGGCGCCCGCGTACTCGGCGATCCCCTCGACCAGCCACCAGGTGGACGTGGCCGGGTACCCGCGCTCGGGCAGGGACGCGGCGTGGGTCAGCTCGTGCCGGAGCAGGTCGTCGGCGCCGGCGGCGGAGAGACCGTCGGCGTTGAGCACCACCTCGTGGTGGCCGCCCCCGACGGTGACGGCGTACCCGCCGGTCCACTTCGGCCGGCCGCCGCCGTACCAGCTCAGCCACTCGGCGCGGCCGGCGTAGAAGACCCGGTACCGGTCGGGCGGCGCGCCGGCGACCGCGTACCCGTCGGCGACCCGGGCCGCCGCCTCGGCCTGGCGGAGCAGGCCGGGCAGCTTCCCGCGCAGCGCCGGGGTGGTGGCCACGACGGTACGCGGACCGACCGCGACCACCAGCTCGCTGATTTCCCACGGCCGGGTGCCGGTCTCGGCGGACCGGGACTCCTCCATGGCGACCAGCCGGACCTCGCCGCCGGAGTCCCGCCACCGGGTGCCGATCAGCACCGGGCTCGGCCGGCAGCCGGGAACCACGAGGCAGTACTGGAAGCGGACGACGATCCGCCACTCGTCGGGCCGGCTGGGGACGGTGGCCGGCAGGCCGGTCGGCTCGGGCCGCCAGACGGTGACCCGCAGCGCCCGCAGGGCGGCGTACCGGCGGGTGAGGGCGGGGTGGGCGGCCGGCTCGGCGACGGCGAGGAACCCGGCCCGGTCGCCGCCGAGCAGCGCGGCGGCCTGGCGGTCGAGCTGCCCGGCGATCCGCTCGCCGAGCTGGCGCGCCGCCCGGGTGGCGGGGTCGGCCGCGTCGGCGGGCCCGAGCCGGCCGACCGTGGGCCGGCCGGCGACCTCGTGCAGGACGCCGATCAGCAGCACGGTCGGGAGGCCGCAGGTGAGCATCGTCAGGACCACGCCGAGGACGACCCGAAGCGGCCAGAGCCGGTGTCGCCGCGGTTCGTTCCACCCGTCCAACCCGTCGGTCACCCGGCGAAGGTTACGACCTGCGGACCGTTCGGGCGAGCGCCGCCACGGCCGGCCGGCCCCGCCGCCGGGTCCCCGTGCCCATCAGCACGAGCACCGGGCCGGCTACTTCTTCGAGACGAGGGCCCGGCCGAAGAAGGCCAGGTTGGCGGGGCGCTCAGCGAGCCGGCGCATCAGGTAGCCGTACCAGTCGGTGCCGTACGGCAGGTAGGTGCGGACCAGGTAGCCCTCGCCGACCAGCCGGGCCTGCTCGTCCGGCCGGATGCCGTAGAGCATCTGGAACTCGAAGCGGTCGGGGCCCCGGTCGAACCAGCGGGCCCGGTCCTCGCCGATGGCGATCAGACGCGGGTCGTGGGTGGCCAGCATCGGGTACCCGTCGCCGGACATCAGGATGTTCAGGCACCGCACGTACGACTTGTCCACCTCGCGGGCGGACTGGTACGCCACCGACTCCGGCTCCTTGTACGCCCCCTTGCACAGCCGCACCCGGGACCCGGTCGAGGCCAGCTCCCGGCAGTCCGACTCGGTCCGCCGCAGGTACGCCTGGAGCACCGCCCCGGTCGACGGGAAGTCCTTGCGCAGCTTGCCGAGCACGTCCAGCGTCGAGTCGGTGGTGGTGTGGTCCTCCATGTCCAGGGTGACCGTGGTGCCCGCCTCGTGGGCCACCGCGCAGATCGCCCGGACGTTGTCGTACGCGAGCTGCTCGTCGAACATCTGGCCGAGCGCCGAGAGCTTCACGCTGACCTCGGCCGCCGGGGTGAGCCCGGCCTCGGAGAGCAGCCTGAGCAGCCTCAGGTACTCGTCCCGGGTGGCGGTGGCCTGGTCGGGGGTGACGGTGTCCTCGCCGAGGTTGTCGAGGGTGACCGCGAGGCCGTCCGCGACGAGTTCGCGGGTCGCGCGCAACGCGTCGTCGGTGCCGGCGCCGGCGACGAACCGGCGGACGACGTCCCGGGTGAACGGGGCCGTCGCGACGAGCCGCTCGACCTGGGATGACCGGGAGGCGGCAAGAATGACGGAACGGAGCATGTGCCGAGGGTAACGCCCGGGGTCACCCCCGCGCCGGGGGGCGGGCATCGTACGTCGCCCCCGCCCCCGGGGCTGCCGACGTGGCGCGGATCAGCTACAACGATCCACGTGGAAGAACGCCCCCGACGCCGGCTCCGGTCGGCCACCGTGCAGCTCGGCGCGCTGACAGCCCTCGCGCTCACCCTCTCCGGCTGCAACATGTCCTCCGACGACGATGACGACGACTGCGCGCTCGGGCCGGCCGGCGGCGGGACGACCGTGGCGCTGGCGATGCACGTGCCCACCACCGCCGCCGACGCCACCCGCGCCGAGCCGCGGCCGGTCGCCGCCGCCGTGCCCGAACGCGGCGGCTTCGGCACCCACCTCGCCTCCTGCGGGGGCTGACGTGCGGCGCGAGGCGGTCACCCCCCGCCCGGACTGGGACGCCACCGTCCGCTCGCAGGGCCTGGTGTACATCGACACCGAGCTGCCCGACGGCGGGATCATGTCGTACTGGGACGAGACCGCGGCGTACGCCTTCGGCCTGGAGGAGGTGCTCCGGCTGGAGGAGGCGACCGCGGAGCTGCACCGGATGTCCGTCGCCGCCGCCGAGCACATCGTGGCCGGCAACCGGTACGCCGAGCTGGGCATCCCCGCCTGGGCGGCCGAGGCGGTGGCCCGGTCGCTGCGCGAGGCGCCGCCCAGCCTCTACGGCCGCTTCGACCTCTGGTACGACGGCACCTGGCCGCCGAAGCTGCTGGAGTACAACGCCGACACCCCCACCTCGCTGGTCGAGGCGAGCATCGTCCAGTGGTACTGGCTGGAGCAGACCCGCCCCGAGGCGGACCAGTGGAACAGCCTGCACGAGCGGCTCGTCGCCGCCTGGGCGAGGTTCGGCGCCGACCTGCACGACAAGCAGGTGCACGTGGCCTGGTCGAACGAGGAGGAATCCGGCGAGGACCAGATCACCGCCGGGTACCTGGCCGAGACGGCCCGGCAGGCCGGGCTCACGGCGGAGCTGCTGCCGATCCAGGACGTCGGCTGGGACGGCCGGCGCTTCGTCGACGCCGCCGACCGGCCGGTCACCACCTGCTTCAAGCTCTACCCCTGGGAGTGGATGCTCGCCGAGCCGTACGGCCCGCTGGCGCTGGACCCGGGCACCCCGACCACCTGGATCGAGCCGGCGTGGAAGCTGCTGCTGTCCAACAAGGCGCTGCTCGCCGTGCTGTGGGAGCTGTACCCCGGCCACGAGTACCTGCTGCCGGCGTACCTGGACTCGCCGCGCGGGATGACCGAGTACGTCGCCAAGCCGCTGCTCGGCCGCGAGGGCGGCTCGGTGCGGATCGTCACCGGTGGCGAGGAGATCACCAATCCGGGCATCTACGGCGACGAGGGCTTCTGCTACCAGGAGTTCCGGGCCCTGCCGGATTTCGACGGCAACCACGTGGTGCTGGGCAGCTGGATCGTCGACGGGCAGCCGGCCGGCGCGGGGGTGCGGGAGAGCCGGAGTCTGATCACCGACGGCTACGCCCGGTTCCTGCCGCACTACATCGACACACCGCGACTCCCCTGAGTCGTCTACGGTTGAAGGCGTGAACTTCGACGCGTACGCCCGGACCGGGGTTGACCTCGTCAACGCCCGGCTGGACGACCTCGACGACCTGCGGGCCATCTTCCCCGACGACAACGCGTGGATGCGCGACGAGGTCGCGGAGCGGGACCTCGCGATCTTCCGGCGGGCGCAGAAGCGCCTGCGCGACGTCTTCGAGTACGGCACCTCCGGGCGGGACGCCCAGGCGGTGGCCGAGCTGAACACGCTGCTTGAGGCGTACCCGGTGCAGCCGCGCATCTCCGGCCACGACTCCAGTGACTGGCACATGCACGTGACCAGCCGGGGCGCGTCGGTGAGCGCGGAGTACCTGGCCGGCGCCGTGTGGGGGCTGTCGGTCTGGCTCTGCGAGTACGGCAGCGCCCGGTTCGGGGTCTGCGCCGACGAGCGCTGCGGCAACGTCTACCTGGACACCTCGTCGAACTGCTGCCGGCGGTTCTGCTCGGAGCGCTGCGCGACCCGTTCGCACGTGGCCGCGCACCGGGCCCGCAAGCGGGCGGCGATCGGCGAGCAGGTCACCGCGCCGGCCGGTGAGTCCCTCACCCCGGTGAGCTGACCGGCCCGCCGGACCGTCGGCGACTCCGAGCGGGAGCCGACCGCGCCGGGGCGGGTCAGGCGTCGACCGGGGACGGGGCGGTGAGGTGGGCACGGGCGAACTCCAGGGCCTCCCGCAGGTCCGCCTCGCGGACCGCGCGGCTCCTCGCGCCCCGGGTGGTGACCTCCACGGCGACCGAGCCGGTGAAGCCCCGCCCCGCCAGGGAGCGGAGCAGCTCGGCGCAGGGCTGGGTGCCGCGCCCCGGGACCAGGTGCTCGTCGCGCCCCTCGCCGGTGCCGTCGCCGAGGTGTACGTGGGCCAGGGCGGCGCCCATCCGGTCGGCCATCTCCAGCGAGTCGGTGTGCGATGCGGCGCAGTGCGACAGGTCGAGCGTGTACGACGGGTAGCCGGTCTCGGTCGGGTCCCAGCCCGGCACGTACGGGACGAACTGCCGGCCGGCCATCCGCACCGGGTACATGTTCTCCACCGCCAGGCGCAGGCCGTCGAACTGGTCGGCGACCGTCGCCAGCCCGTCGGCGAAGTTCCGGGCGTAGTCCCGCTGCCAGGTGAAGGGCGGGTGCACCACGACGGTCGGTGCCTCCAGCGTCTCGGCCAGCTCGGCGGCCCGGCGCAGCCGCTCCCACGGGTCGGGGCTCCACACCCGCTGGGTGACCAGCAGGCACGGCGCGTGGACGGAGAGCACCGGCACCCCGTAGTGCTCGGCCAGGCCGCGCAGCGCCCCGGCGTCCTGGCTCACGGCGTCGGTCCAGACCATCACCTCGACGCCGTCGTAGCCGAGCGCCGCAGCCAGTTGGAACGCCGCCGCGGTCCGCTCAGGGAAGACCGAGGAAGTGGACAGGAGCACCGGCACGCGGGTAGTCACACCAGCCAGGGTAGCCCCGCCCCGCTGCGGCATCGTGACGAGCGGTCGCAAATCGCCCCGTAACGTCAGGGTTGCTCACATCGGCGTGAGCTGATCCAGCCGGCGCAGGATGACCCCCTCGCGCAGCGCCCACGGGCAGATGTCCAGCGACCGCACGTCGAGCCGGCGCATCACCGCCTCGGCCACCACCGCCCCGGCCAGTAGCTGGTGCGCCCGCCCGACGCTCACCCCCTCCAACTCGGACAGGTGCCGCGGCGGGATGTGCCGGACGAAGCCGAGCACCTGCCGCAGGCCGTCCCTGGTCAGGCTGCGCCGGGCCCACAGCCCGGCCCCGGACGGGGCCGCCCCGGCCAGCCGGGCCAGCGTGCGGAACGTCTTCGAGGTGCCCACCGGACGTTCCCAGCCCACCTCGGTCATCTTCTCCGCCACCGGGTCGAGCAGGCTGTCGACGTACTCCCGGAGCTCCTCCACCGCCTCGGCGGACGGCGGGGCCGCGCTGTCGGGGCCGATCCGGAGCCGGTCGCGGGTCAACCGGCCCGCGCCGAGCGGGAGGGACACCGCGACGTCCGGGTCCTCGTCGATGCCGGCGGCGACCTCCAGCGAACCGCCGCCGATGTCCAGCGCCAGCAGCCGCCCGGCCGACCAGCCGAACCACCGCCGCACCGCGAGGAACGTCATCCGCGCCTCGTCCGCGCCGGAGAGCACCTCCAGCCGTACGCCGGTCTCGTCGCGCACCCGGGCCAGCACCTCCTGCGCGTTGGTGGCCTCGCGCACGGCCGAGGTGGCGAACGCGATCAGGTCGGCGGCCTCCAGCCCGGCGGCGGCGGCCCGGGCCATGCCCACCGCCTTGACCAGGTCGTCCGCCCCCGCCTCGGTGAGCGCGCCGTCGGGGCCGATCTGCTCGGCGAGTCGGAGCACCACCTTCTCGGAGTGTGCGGGCCAGGGGTGGGCGCCGTGGTGGGCGTCGACCACCAGCAGGTGCACGGTGTTGGACCCGACGTCGAGGACTCCCAGTCGCATGGTGAAGACACTAGGGCCTGGCCGGATCGGCGGCCCGCCGGTGGGACGGGGCGACCGGGCGTACGCTGGGCCGAGTGACGAGCCAGATCGAGATCCAGGTCCTGGTCGACGACCCCGGCGACCCGCGCAGCCGGGAGGTCGGGCTGGACTTCCCCCGGGAGTGGATCGAGTTCGTCGACCCGGCCGACGCCACGCACGTGGTCCGCGCCGACCTGACCTGGCTGCTGTCCCGCTGGACGTGCGTGTTCGGCAGGGGCTGCCACGGCATCGTCGCCGGCCGGGCCGCCGACGGCTGCTGCTCGCACGGCGCGTTCTTCACCGACTCCGACGACGAGAAGCGGGTCCGCGCGGCGGTCAAGCGGCTCACCCCGGAGACCTGGCAGCACTTCCGGCGGGGGTTCAAGAACTGGACCTCCGACGACACCATCGACGGCAAGAACCCGGCCCGACGCACCGCCACCCGCGACGGCGACGCCCCGTGCGTGTTCCTCAACGACGCCGACTTCCCGGCCGGCGGCGGCTGTGCGCTGCACGCCCAGGCGCTGCGCGACGGGGTGCACCCGCTGGAGTACAAGCCGGACGTCTGCTGGCAGCTCCCGATCCGCCGGGACCAGGAGTGGCACAAGCGCCCGGACAACACCAAGGTGCTGATCACCACCCTGACCGAGTTCGACCGGCGGGGCTGGGGCGCGGGCGGGCACGACCTGGACTGGTGGTGCACCTCGTCGACGGACGCGCACGTCGGCACCGAGCCGATGTACGTCTCGTACGGGCCGGAGCTGACCGCGCTGATCGGCATGCCCGCGTACGCGAAGCTCGCCGAGCTGTGCACGGCCCGGCTCCGCCAGGGCCAGGTCGCCCCGCACCCGGCCAGCGCCTGAGCGGCCTGCCCCGACCGGGCAGGCCGCGTCCCGTCACCCGACCTGCCCGGCGGGGGGCCTACTCCCGCCCGCTCACCGGCAGCACCACGACGCCGTCGTCGTCGCTGTGCACCTCGTCGCCCGGCGCGAACGTGCAGTTGCCGAACGAGACCGGCACGTCCCGCTCGCCGGCCCCCGTCTTGGTGCTCTTGCGGGGGTTGGTGCCGAGCGCCTTGATCCCGATCGGCAGGGCCGCCAGGGCGGCCACGTCGCGGACCGCTCCGTTGATGACCACCCCCGCCCAGCCGTTGCCCGCCGCCGTCCCGGCGATGAGGTCGCCCATCAGGGCGGTGTGCAGGCTCCCGCCGCCGTCCACCACCAGCACCCGGCCGTCCCCCGGCTCGGCGAGCACCGACTTGATCAGGGCGTTGTCCTGGAAGCAGCGCACGGTGACCGCCGGCCCGTGGAAGGCGGGCAGCGCGCCGTACTGGCGGAGCTGGGTGTCGCAGGAGCCGAGCGCGTCGCCGTGCCGGTCGTAGAGGTCGGCGGTGGCAGGGGTCGACATGGTTCTTCCTTCTCTCGTACGGGAATCGGACGGTGCGCTCACCCGCCGACCGGATCGGTGGGGGGTGGACGGTGCAGGCCGGTGGCGGCGACCGCCGCGCCGGCCAGGCCGGCCGCGGTGCAGGCGAGCACGCCGGCCGCCCCGGCCCCGGCCGCCAGCGCACCGGCGACGCTGGGAATCAGCACCTGGCCGAGCCGGTTGCCGGTCAGCCGCAGCGACATCGCCCGGCCGCGCAGGCCGGGCGGCGCGGACTCGGCGAGGAAGGACATGGTCAGCGGCTGTCCGGCGCCCAACCCCAGCCCGGAGACGGTGACCACCACCGCCAGCGCCCAGAACGGCAGCGGCGGCAGCAGCAGCGCCAGGCCACCCGCGGCGAGGGCGACGGTGCCGATCAGCAACCGGCGCCGGCCGACGGCGGCCACCAGCCGGCCGAGCAGCAGCCGGGAGGCCATCGAGGCGACCGCCCGCAGCCCGAGCAGCACGCCGATCGAGCCGGCCGCGATGCCCCGCTCGGCGCCGAGGGCGGGCAGGTAGACCAGCGTGATGTCGACCGCCGCCAGGACGACGCAGCTCACCGTCAGGGCGCGGACCAGGCCCGGCTGGCGGAGCAGGTCGGGCATCCCGCCGGCGCCCGGCCCGGCCGCGCGACGGTGGTGCCCCGACGGGCGGAGGAACCCGGCGGTGACCAGCAGCGGCCCGGCCAGCGCGGTCGCGCCGAGGAAGATGGCCCCGGTGTCGGGGATGGGCCGTCCCCCGCCGAAGACCACGATCAGGCCGGGCCCGACCGCCTGACCGAGCGAGGCGGCGAAGGTGTAGTAGCCGAACGCGGCGTCGTACCGGTCCGCCGGGGTGCGGTTGGCGACCAGGGCCTGCTGCCCCACCACGGCGCAGAGGTGCCCGGTGCCGAGAACCATGCTGGCCAGCACCAGCCCGGCGACCGTGTCGGCGAGCAGCACGAAGCCGAGGCCGGCGGTGGCGAGCAGGCCCGAGCCGACCAGCACGATCCGCCGTTCCCCGAACCGGTCGACGGCGTGGCCGGCGGGCACCGCCAGCACCAGCGGCACGACGGCGAAGCTGGCCCCGAGCACGCCCAGCCAGGCCGGCGGCACGTCGAGTTCCAGCGCCCGGTACGCGGACGCCGGCCGAAGCATGAACGTCACCGCCTGCACGACGACGGTGTGCGCGAGCAGCAGGCCCGCCTGGGTGCGCACGGGACCCCCCTCAGCGGGGGAGTCCCCGGCGACGCGGCCGTCCCACTCAGCCGGCCTTCACCGCGAGCACGGGGCAGGGCACCCGGAGCAGGATCTCCTGCGCCGTGGACCCCATGATCAGCTTACCGACCGGGGTGCGGTGCCGGATGCCGATCACCACCAGCGACACGTCCTCCGCCTCGACGATGTCCACGATCTCCTCGGCGGCGTCCCGGCCGCGCACCAGTTGCCGGACCGCGTGCGGCACCCCGGCGGCGGTCAGCTCGCGGACCACCCGGTCCAGGTCGGGCTCGTGGGCGAACCGCGGGTCCACGTAGGCGTCGCCGCGCGAGGTGTTCACCACCAGCACCGGCTCGTCGCGGAACCGGGCCTGCTCCACGGCGGCCCGCAGGGCCGCCTCGCCCAGCGGCGAGGGCACGTACCCCACCAGCACGGTCATCCGGTCACCAACCTTTCACGCAGGGGCCGTACGACGTACCGGCCGAGCAGCGGCCAGAGCAGCGCCACGGCGATCGCGGCGTAGATCAGCCCGGACACCCAGCCGCCGAGCAGCCCGGACAGCTCGCCGCCGGAGAGTTGCAGCGCCCGCCGGCCCTGAAGCTCCGCGCGGGGGCCGAGGATCACCCCGACGATCAGCGGCAGGATCGGCAGCCCGAACCGCCGCATGCCGAACCCGAGCAGGCCGAGGGTCAGCAGCAGGAACAGGTCGAACGGCGAGGCGTTGACCGCGTACGCGCCCATCGAGGCGAAGAAGAGGATGCCGGCGTAGAGGTACGGGCGCGGCACCCGCAGCAGCCGCGCCCAAGCGGGGGCGAGCGGCAGGTTCAGCACGAGCAGCAGCAGGTTGCCGACGAAGAGGCTGGCGATCAGCGTCCAGACCAGGCCGGACTCCCGCTCGAACAGCAGCGGGCCGGGCTGGATGCCGTACTGCTGGAAGGCGGCCAGCATCACCGCGGCGGTGGCGTTGGTGGGCAGGCCGATGGCCAGCATCGGCACCAGCGTGCCGGCGGCGGAGGCGTTGTTGGCCGCCTCGGGGCCGGCGACGCCCTCGATCGCGCCCCGGCCGAACTCCTCCGGGTGCCTGGTGAGCTTCTTCTCCGTCGCGTACGACAGGAAGGTCGGGATCTCCGCCCCGCCCGCCGGCAGCGCGCCGAACGGGAACCCGTACGCGGTGCCGCGCAGCCACGGCTTCCAGGACCGCTTCCAGTCCTGCCTGCCCATCCACGGCCGGCCCACCGGGATCACCTCGGCGGCCCGGCGGCGCAGGTGCGCGGCGATCCAGAGCGCCTCGCCGACGGCGAAGATGCCGACCGCCACCACGACCACGTCGATGCCGTCGGCGAGCTGCGGGATGCCCAGGGTGAGCCGCTGCTGGCCGCTCACCGCGTCGATGCCCACCGTGCCGATGACCAGGCCGAGCAGCAGGGAGGCGAAGCCGCGCACCCGGGACGCGCCGAGCACCGCGGTCACCGCCACGAACGACAACAGCATCAGCGCGAGGTAGTCCGGCGCGCCGAGGCTGATCGCGAACGACACCACCGGCGGGGTGACCACCACCAGCAGCAGGGTGGCGATGGTGCCGGCGACGAACGAGCCGATCGCGGCAGTCGCCAGGGCCTGCGCGGCCCGGCCCGCCTTGGCCATCTTGTTGCCCTCGATCGCGGTCACCACCGACGACGACTCGCCGGGGGTGTTGAGCAGGATCGAGGTCGTGGAACCGCCGTACATGCCGCCGTAGAAGATGCCGGCGAACATGATGAAGGCCTGGGTGGGCTCCATCCCGTAGGTGACCGGGAGCAGCAGCGCCACCGTCATCGCCGGGCCGATGCCCGGCAGCACGCCGACGGCGGTGCCGATGGTCACGCCGAGCAGCGCGATCAGCAGGTTCGTCGGGGTCAGCACGTTGGCGAACCCGTCTAGCAGATTGCCCAGGTTGTCCATCACAGGATCCCTTGCAGCACGCCGGCGGGCAGGCTGACGCCGAGCCCGATGGCGAAGGTGTAGAAGGTGACCAGCGACAACGCGACGGCGATCAGCAGGTTGCGCACGTGGTGCCGGTTGCCCAGCGCGAACGCCGAACCCCAGAACAGCAGCGTCCCGCTGATCACCCAGCCGAGCCGGTCGATCAGCACCGCGTTGACCAGGAAGGCGCCGATCAGCAGCAGCACGGTCCGCCAGTCGACCGGGGTGGTCAGGTCGACGTCCTCGCCGGCCTCCGGCTCGCCACGACCGCCCCGGGCGACGTCCACCGCGTAGATCGCGGCGACGACCAGTAGCAGCGCGCCGAGCAGGAGCGGCACCGGCTTCGGGCCGATCGGGTCGGCGGTGCTGATCGCGTGCCCGGTGCGCAGTGCGTCCGCGATGACCAGGCCGCCGACCACCGCGAGGAACGCGCAGACCCCGTACTGGGCCCGGTCGCCGCGGCGCGCCGCCGGGGTCGCCGCGGCGCCGGCGTGGTCCGGGCCGGCCGGCGTGTCCTCCGCGGCCGGGGCCGTCGGCTGCTCCGGCACCGACCGTACGGCGGCCGAGCGGGGCGGCGGGTCGCCGCCCCGGTCCGGTCGGGTCGTCATGCCGGTCACGCCAGCCCGAGCTGCTTGAGCAGGTCGGCCACCGACTTGTCCTGCTCGGTGAGGAAGGTGGCGAACGCGTCGCCGGTGACGAAGGCGTCGGTCCAGCCGCGCTTGGCCAGCTCGGCCTTCCACTGCTCGGACTCGTGCATCTTCGTCAGCGCGTCGATCCACACCTGCTTGTCGGCGTCGCTGATCCCCGGCGGCGCGACGATGCCCCGCCAGTTGGTGAACACCAGGTCGATCCCGGACGACTTCAGCGTCGGGGTGTCCCTGAGCGCCTCGATCGGCGCCTCGCTGGTGACCGCGAGGACCCGGAGCTGGCCGGCCTCGACCTGGTCGAGGAACTCCCCGAAGCCGCTGGCGCCGAAGGCCACCTTGCCGCCGAGCAGGGCCGGCAGCAGTTCGCCGCCGCCGTCGTACGAGACGAAGTTGACCTGGCGGGGGTCGATGCCGACGGTCTTCGCGAGCTGCATGGGCAGCAGGTGGTCCGGGCCGCCGGGCGACGAGCCGCCACCGACGGCGAGGCCCTTCGGGTTGGCCTTCCAGGCCGCGACCAGGTCGCCGATCGTCCGGTACGGGGAGCCCTTCGGCACCACGATCGCGCCGGCCTCCTCGATCAGCTTGGCCAGCGGGGTCGTCTGGGTGAGCGTCGCCGACGACTTCGAGGTGTACGAGGCACCGACCACGCCCAGCCCCATCTGCATGGCGAGCTTGCCGTTGCCCTTCTCGTTCACCGTCCGCTGGAGGCCGACGGTGCCGCCCGCGCCGGGCAGGTTGAAGACCTGCACCCCGGTGGCGATCTTCGCGTCCTCCAGCACCTTGGCGGCGGTACGGGCGGTGGTGTCGTACCCGCCGCCCGGGGTGTTCGGCACCATGATCCGCAGGCCGGCGACCGGCCCGTCGCCGCCGGAGCCGCCCTCGTCCTTCCCCGCGGTGGCTCCGCAGGCGCCCAGCGCCAGCGCCGTGGCGGCGGCGACGCCCATGACCAGCATGTTTCTCCGAGTTGCCATCATGTTTCTCTTCCGTTTCGAAGGAGTCCGGCGGCAAGATGATGGCCTCCGGGCCGGCTCGCCGTCTCGCTTCTGTCACCAGCGGAGATTGAGGTCTTTGTGGTCGTGGTCACTCCCCGCCGTACCCTGGCCGGGCAGTTGCTGGTCCTCCAGCTCGCGATCATCGTCGTCGTGCTGGTGGCCGTGGCCGCCGTGTCGCTGGCCCAGTCGGCGGCCACCTTCAACCGGGTCGAGGGCCGCCGGGTGGCCGCCCTCGGCGAACAGCTCGCCGGCAACCCGCTGCTGCGCGACCGGCTCGACCGCCCGGCCCCGGCGGAGCTGGTCGCCCCGCTGGTGCAGAACGCGCGGACCCAGTCCGGGGTGACCTCGGTGACCGTGGCGGACGCCCGGGGCCGGGTGGTCAGCTCCACCGACCCCACCCTGGTGGGCACCCCGATCGTGCTCGGCGACCCCCGGGTGGCGCAGGGCCGGAGCTGGTCGGGCGAGCTGGCGGTCGGCGGGTCCCGCGAGCTGGTGGCCCAGGTGCCGGTGCTCGGCGCCGGGGAGGAGAACCTCGGCCGCCACCTCGGGGTGGTGGTGATCGGGGAGGCGTCGCCGACCTGGTCGCAGCGGCTGGTCGGCGCGTCGTCGTACCTGTTCACCTACCTCGGCATCGCCAGCCTGCTCGGGGTGGCCGGGTCGTGGCTGCTGGCCCGGCGGATCAAGCGGCAGACCCTGGGCCTGGAGCCCCGGGAGATCGCCGGGCTGGCCGAGCACCGGGAGGCGCTGCTGCACGGCATCGCCGAGGGGGTGATCGCGCTGGACCTGCACCAACGGGTCACGCTGGTGAACGAGGTCGGCCGCCGGCTGCTGGACCTGCCCGAGCAGTGCCTCGGCCGCAGCCTGGCCGACCTGCGGATCTCCGGCCGGCTGCGGGACGTGCTGGCCGGCACGGGCGGCCCGGAGGCCCGCGACGAGGTGGTGGTCCGGGCCGGCCGGGTGCTGGTGATGAACCGGATGACGGTGGACAAGGACGGCCGGCGGCTCGGCTCGGTCACCACCCTGCGGGACCGTACCGAGCTGGCCCGGCTGGAGCGGGAGATCGGGTCGTTCCGGAGCAGTACCGAGCTGCTCCGCGCGCAGACCCACGAGTTCGCCAACCAGCTGCACACCATCTCCGGCCTGATCCAGATCGGCGAGCACGACGAGGTGGTCCGGTACGTCGACGCGCTGAGCCGGCACCGGGCGTCGCTGGACCTGACGGTCACCAGCCGGATCCACGACACCGCGGTGGCCGCGCTGCTGATGGCGAAGTCGGCGGTGGCCGCCGAGCGCCGGGTGGAGCTGCGGATCTCCGAGCGGACCGGCCTGGACCGGTTGGAGCCGGAGCTGGCCGTGGACGTCGCCACCGTGCTCGGCAACCTGGTCGACAACGCGGTGGAGGCGGTGGCGGGCGGCGCGGGCGGGGCCGGCGGCGCGGCCGGGCCGGCCTGGGTGGAGGTCGAGCTGCGCCGGGACGCGTCGTCGGTCGAGATCGTCGTCCGGGACTGCGGTCCGGGGGTCGCGCCGGAACTCGCCCAGGAGGTCTTCACCCACGGCTTCACCACCAAGGCGGCGCGGGGCGGGGAACGCGGGATCGGGCTGGCGCTCACCCGGCTGGTGTGCAAGCGTCGCGGCGGCGAGGTCGCGGTGACGAACACCGAGGAGGGCGCCATGTTCACCGCCCGGATGTCGGTGACCGGTGTCGCGGA
The DNA here is from genome assembly GCF_003434305.1 of Micromonospora sp. MW-13. Taxonomy (GTDB): domain Bacteria; phylum Actinomycetota; class Actinomycetes; order Mycobacteriales; family Micromonosporaceae; genus Micromonospora. The sequence continues at coordinate 12,977 of NZ_QKKX01000002.1, read as the reverse complement.
GGGGGTCCGATGATCGGCGTGCTGGTCGTGGACGACGACTTCATGGTGGCCCGGATCCACCGCGGGTTCGTCGAGCGCGTCGAGGGCTTCCGGGTCGTCGGCACCGCGAGCACCGGCGAGCAGGCCGTGGCCGCGGTCGACGAGTTGCGCCCCGACCTGGTGCTGCTCGACCTGTACCTGCCGGACATGTTCGGCCTGGACGTGGTGACCCGGCTGCGCGCCGCCGGGCACGACTGCGACGTACTGGTGATCAGCGCCGCCCGGGAGGCCGAGGCGGTCCGCCGCGCCGTCCGGTACGGCGCGGTCAACTACCTGCTCAAGCCGTTCCGGTTCGACGAGCTGCGGACCCGGCTGGAGCAGTACGCCGCCCGGCGCAACTCGCTGCGGGCCGCCGTGGTCAGCGACCAGGCCGACGTCGACCGGGTGCTGTCCCGCACCGGCGCGCACATCCCCACCTCGGCGCTGCCCCGGGGCCTCAGCCCCGAGACCGCCGAACTGGTCGGGCGCGCGCTGCGGGAGCACTCCGGCACGCTGTCGGCCGCCGAGTGCGCCGACCGGATCGGGATCTCCCGGGTCAGCGCCCGCCGCTACCTGGAGCACTTCACGGAGACCGGCCGGGCCGAGGTGAGCCTGCGCTACGGGGTCGCCGGCCGGCCGGAGCGGCGCTACTGCTGGAACGGCTGACCGGTCTCCGCCGGCGGCGGGGCCCCGGGCGCGGCCCCCGGCCTGGTCACGGCTCGAACTTGTAGCCGAGGCCGCGGACGGTGACGATGAACCGCGGCGCGGACGGCTCCGGCTCGATCTTCGAGCGCAGCCGCTTCACGTGCACGTCCAGGGTCTTGGTGTCGCCGACGTAGTCGGCCCCCCAGACCCGGTCGATGAGCTGCCCGCGGGTCAACACCCGGCCGGCGTTGCGCAGCAGCAGCTCCAGCAGCTCGAACTCCTTGAGCGGAAGCTGGACGGCGCTCCCGGCCACGGTCACCACGTGCCGCTCGATGTCCATCCGCACCGGGCCGGCGGCCAGGGTCGGCGCGCCCGACTCGGCCACCTCCGGGCTCTGCCGGCGCAGCACCGCCCGGATCCGGGCGACCAGCTCCCGGGGCGAGTACGGCTTGGTGACGTAGTCGTCGGCCCCGATCTCCAGGCCGACCACCTTGTCGATCTCGCTGTCCCGGGCCGTGACCATGATGATCGGCACGTGCGAGCGCTGGCGGAGCTGCCGGCACACCTCGGTCCCGGACATCTCGGGCAGCATCAGGTCGAGCAGCACGATGTCGGCACCGGTCCGGTCGAACTCGGTGAGGGCGGCCGGGCCGGTGTCCGCGACCGAGACCTCGAAGCCCTCCTTGCGGAGCATGTACGACAGGGCGTCGGAGAACGACTCCTCGTCCTCGACCACCAGAACGCGGCTCAACGGGGTTCCTTTCATTACGGTCGGACCTGCCGGAGATCGGCCGGGCCGGCCTCGATCCCACCGGACGGCGGTGTCGGCAGGAGGTCGTCCGGCGGACGGGCGGGCAGCCGGAGGGTGAACGTCGACCCACCACCAAGAGTGCTCGACACCTCGACCCGGCCGCCATGGTTGCTGACGATGTGTTTGACGATGGCCAGGCCCAGCCCGGTGCCGCCGGTGGCCCGGGACCGGGCCTGGTCGGCGCGGTAGAAGCGCTCGAAGATCCGCTCGACGTCGGTCGGCGCGATCCCGATCCCCTGGTCGGCCACGGAGATCGCGACGTGTTCGCCGTCGCCCCGGGTGGTGACCCGGACCTCGGTGTCCTCGCCCGAGTAGTTGATGGCGTTCTCCACCAGGTTGGCCACGGCGGTGGCGATCTGGGAGTCGCTGCCGTACACGGTCAGCCCGCGCTCGCCCTCGGTGGCCACCTCGACCCGGCGGGCGGCGGCGCTGGTGCGGGTGCGATCGATTACCTCGGCGACCACCCAGTCCACCGCGACCGGCTCGGGCGCGGGCTGCGGCTCGGCCCCCTGGAGCCGGGTCAGCTCCAGCAGCTCCTGCACCAGCCGGCCCAGCCGGGTCGACTCGTGCTGGATGCGCTCGGCGAACCGGCGCGCGGCGACCAGGTCCTCGGAGAGGTCGAGGGCCGCCGCGCCGGCCGGCTCGGTGGCGTCCAGCAGCGCCTCGGCGAGCAGTTGCAGGGCCCCGATCGGGGTCTTCAGCTCGTGGCTGACGTTGGCCACGAAGTCCCGGCGGACGCGGGCCAGCCGGTGCGACTCGGTGACGTCGGCGGCCTCGACGGCCACGTGCCCGCCGCCGATCGCCATCGCCCGCAGGTGCACGCCGAGCGGGCCCGGGCCGGCGTTGTCGCGGCCACGCGGCAGGTCCAGCTCGATCTCGCGCCGCACGCCCGTGCGGCGCACCTGCCCGGCCAGGGTACGGATCAGCGGGTGGGCGGCGATCGTGCCGGGGGTGGCGCCGGTGCGCAGCAGCCCCATCGCCCGGGCCGCCGGGTTGACCAGGACCGGCACGTCGTCGGGGTCGAGCACCACGACGCCGGCGCGCAGCGAGTCCACCGTCCGGCGGCCGAGGCTGGAGAGGCCGGTCTGCTGAACGTCGACCATCACGGGCCTCCCCCTGGTCCCAAGCAGGCGGCCGAACCCGCTGCTCCCGACGGCCGGGCCGCGGCGACGCCACGCCCGCACGAACCGGGGCAGCAGCGCCCCGATGGCCAGCCCGGCCACCAGTGCCACGACCACCGCCGCCGTCACCGCCCATTCCACCCGGCGATCGTAGGGTCATTGTTCACCTGAAGAACGCTACAAACGGGATGAAACGCTCTCGCTTCCGGCAATGTTCACTCCTCGGTCCCGCGTCGTTCACCGGCGTTCACCTCCGGGCATCTCCCCCGGCCTACGGTGGGCGCGCACCTGCCCGCCCCTGCGCCGACGCCCGGACCGACCGGGCCGGCGACCACCGACCACAGGACGTGATGATGCGCGACGAGTTCCGGGCCGACCTCCAGATCGTCAGCCAGCTGCTGGTGGACATGGCGGAGGCCATCCGCGCCGCCATGCGCCAGGCCACCCGCGCCCTGCTCACCGCCGACCGCCAGGCGGCCGAGACCGTGATCGAGCGGGACGCCGAGATCGACGAGCTCTACCGCCAGGTCGAGGAGCGGGTCTGCGACCTGCTCGCCCGCCAGGCGCCCGTCGCCTCCGACCTGCGGGCCATGATCACCGCCCTGCACGTCGCCGCCGACCTGGAGCGGATGGGCGACCTGGCCGACCACGTGGCGAAGACCGCCCTGCGCCGGCACCCGTCCCCGGCGGTCCCGGCGGAGCTGCGGCCGGTCTTCACCGACATGGCGTCGATCGCCGACCGGATGGCCGAGAAGATCGGCATGGTGCTGGCCAAGCCCGACGCCGACGTCGCCGCCGAGCTGGACCGCGACGACGACGCGATGGACGACCTGCACAAGAGCCTGTTCGCGGTGCTGCTCGGCGACGACTGGCCGTACGGGGTGGAGACGGCGATCGACGCCACCCTGCTGGGCCGCTTCTACGAGCGGTTCGCCGACCACGTGGTCAACGCCGGCGAGCACGTCGTCTACCTGATCACCGGGGAGTCCGCCGCGTCGGCCGAGTGAGCCGGGTCGGGAGGGGCCCCCGCCGCGCACGAGGCGTCGGCGGGGGCCCTCCGCACGCCGTCAGCGGCCCTGGTTGGCGACCGCGGCGGCGGCGGCCTTGGCGGCGGCCGGGTCGAGGTACGTCCCGCCCAGGGTGAGCGGGCGAAGCTGCGGGTCCAGGTCGTAGCGCAGCGGGATGCCGGTCGGGATGTTCAGCTTGGCGATCGCGGAGTCACCGATCTGGTCGAGGTGCTTGACCAGGGCGCGCAGCGAGTTGCCGTGCGCGGCCACCAGCACCGTCCGGCCGGCCAGGATGTCCGGCACGATCGAGTCGTACCAGTACGGCAGCATCCGCTCGACGACGTCCTTGAGGCACTCGGTGCGCGGCATCAGCTCGGTCGGCAGCAGCGCGTACCGGGGGTCGCCGACCTGCGACCACTCGTCGTCGTCGGCGATCGGCGGCGGCGGGGTGTCGTACGACCGGCGCCAGAGCATGAACTGCTCCTCGCCGTACTCGTCCAGGGTCTGCTTCTTGTTCTTGCCCTGCAACGCGCCGTAGTGGCGCTCGTTGAGCCGCCATGACCGGCGCACCGCGATCCAGTGCCGGTCGGCGGCGTTCAGCGCCAGCTCGGCGGTTCGGGTCGCCCGGCGCATCACGCTGGTGTGCACCACGTCCGGCAGCAGGCTGTGCTCGCGCAGCAGCTCGCCGCCGCGCCGCGCCTCGGCCTCGCCCTTGGCGGTCAGGTCGACGTCGACCCAGCCGGTGAAGAGGTTCTTCGCGTTCCAGTCGCTCTCGCCGTGCCGCAGCAGGACCAGCGTCCCGATGGTGGGCCCTTCGCTCGCAGTCATGCCGATCATCCTGCCGCACGCCCTGGGCGGACACGCGGGGACCGGCGGTGACGACCACCACGTGGAAAAGCTGATGACCCGCGATCACGGCCAGGACTAGGTTGTAAGGCGCTTTAATTAGATCGGTCATTACCGAGGCGGGGGCGCGAGCGTGCGGACGATGCGGGGTTGGTTCCGGGACACCACCGGCGGGCTGCCGAGGACCTTCTGGTACCTGTGGACCGGCACCCTGATCAACCGGCTCGGCTCGTTCGTCCTGGTCTTCCTGGCCATCTACCTCACCCAGGAACGCGGCTTCGACGAGCTCGCGGCCGGCCTGGTGCTCAGCCTCTGGGGCGTCGGCGGCGCGGTCGGCACCACGCTGGGCGGGACGCTCGCCGACCGGTGGGGCCGGCGGCCGACGCTGCTCACCGCCCACCTCGGCGCGGCGAGCATGATGCTCACCCTCGGCTTCGCCCGGGAACTCTGGGCGGTCGCCGTCGGCGCGCTGCTGCTCGGCCTGTTCGCCGAGGCGGCCCGGCCGGCGTTCGGCGCCATGATGATCGACGTGGTCCCGGAGCGGGACCGGCTGCGCGCGTTCTCGCTCAACTACTGGGCGATCAACCTCGGCTTCGCCAGCGCCGCGATCCTCGCCGGGCTCGCCGCCGAGGCCAGCTACCTGCTGCTGTTCGTGGTCGACGCGGCCACCACCCTGGCCACCGCCGTGGTCATCTTCGTCAAGGTGCGGGAGACCCGGGTCCCGGCCGGCGCGGTCGGACCCGCCCCGGGGGCGGCCCGCCCCCGGGGCGCGCTGCGCACCATCCTCACCGACCGGGTGTACCTGGGCTTCGTCGCGCTCAACCTGCTCGGCGCGCTGGTCTTCCTCCAGCACATCTCGATGCTGCCGATCGCCATGGGCGACGACGGCCTGAGCCCGTCGACCTACGGCACGGTGATCGCGCTCAACGGGGTGCTGATCGTGGCCGGGCAACTCTTCGTCCCCCGGCTGATCCGGGGGCGCAGCCGCTCGCACGTGCTCGCCCTCGCCGCCGTGGTGATGGGGGCCGGCTTCGGGCTCACCGCGTTCGCGGACGTCGCCTGGTTCTACGCGCTGACCGTGCTGGTCTGGACCGTCGGCGAGATGCTCAACTCGCCGTCCAACTCCACCCTGATCGCCGAACTCTCCCCCGCCGACCTGCGCGGCCGGTACCAGGGGGTGTTCTCGCTGTCCTGGCAGCTCGCCGGGGCCACCGCCCCGCTGCTCGGCGGCCTGGTCCGGCAGCAGGCCGGCAACGGCGCGCTCTGGCTGGGCTGCGCGGCGATCGGCGCGGTGATGGCGGTCGCCCACCTGGTCTCCGGCCCTGCCCGGGAGCGGCGGGCCGCCGCGCTGCGCCCGCCGGCCGCGCCGGTCGAGCCGGCCACCGACCCCCGGTCCCCGGCGCCGCAGGCGGCCTAGGCCGCGGCCACCGCGCCCGCCGAGCCGGTCGGGCCCGCCACCGACGGGTACGCCCCGCAGCCCGGCCGGGACCGCCGGGCCGTACCGGCCCGGTGACCAGGGACACGCTGGCGCGCCGGGCCCCGACTTCCTACCGTCTACGCCGGAAGAGTTAACAAACCTTACCGGGAGGTCGGGTGCAACCCCTGCGGCGCCGGTGGCACGACACCGCGGGCGGTCTCCCCGCCACGTTCTGGTACCTCTGGGCGGGCCTGCTGATCAACCGGGCCGGCGCGTTCGCCATGCTCTTCCTGCCGCTCTACCTGACCGAGGGGCGCGGGGCGAGCGCCGCCCTGGCCGGCACGGTGGTCGGGGCGTACGGGGCCGGCGGGGCGGGCGGCGTGCTGCTCGGCGGGGTGCTGGCCGACCGGTGGGGACGGCGGGCCACCCTGCTCGCCGCTCACCTGGCCACCGCCGGGCTGATGGTCGGGCTGGCCTTCAGCCGGCACCTGGCCGCCATCGCCGCGCTGGCCGCCCTGGTCGGGGTGGTGCACTCCATGCCCAGCCCGGCCTTCGTCGCCGCGATCGTCGACGTGGTGCCGGAGCACCGCCGCTCCCGCGCGTTCAACCTCCAGTTCTGGGCGTTCAACCTGGGTATGGCCGTGGCCTCGCTGCTGGCCGGGCTGCTCGCCGAGGCGAGCTTCCTGGCGCTGTTCCTGGTCGACGCGGCAGCCACCCTGACCGCCGCCGTGGTGATCGGCTGGAAGGTCCCGGAGACCCTCACCCGCGCCCGGTCCGCACCGCCCGCGAGCGGTCAGCGGACCGCCCGGACGGGAGGCGCCCGGGGGCCGCGCCGGCCCGGGCTGCACACCGCGCTCACCGACCGGACGTTCCTGGTCTTCGTCGGGCTCACCTTCGTGCTGGCCGTGCTCACCACGCAGACCTCGACGATCATGCCGCTGGCGATGCGCGCGGACGGGCTGGCGCCGTCGGCGTACGGGGCGGTGGTGGCGCTCGGCGGAGCCCTGATCGTGCTCGGGCAGCTCTTCGTGCCCCGGCTCATCGACCGGCACCGCAAGGACGTCGTCCTCGCCACGTCGACCGCGCTGCTCGCCCTCGGCTTCGGCGCCCTGGCCTTCGCCGGGACGCTGCCGGCGTACCTGGCCGCCGCGGTGGTCTGGACGGTCGGCTCGATGCTCGCCGCCCCGCCGAACGCGCAGATCAACGCCGACCTCGCCCCGCCCGAGCTGCGCGCCCGCTACCAGTCGGTGTTCTACCTGGCCTTCCCGGCGGCGTCGTTCGTCGCGCCGGCCCTGGGCGGACTCAGCCTCCAGTATCTCGGCGACCGGCACTGGCTGATCGTCGGCGCGCTGGGTCTGCTGGCCGCCGTGGGCCACCTCCTGGCCGGCCCGCCCCGGGAACGCCGCGTCGCCGACCTGCGGCACGGGCAAGGACAGCACCTGGCCAGGACCACGGCTGGGGCCGGGGCCGGGGCCGGGGCCGGCGGCCCGGGTTGACCCGGCGGTGGGCGGTGCTCCGACTGTGGCCGGGGCCAGAAACGCGCAAAGCGCCCACCTCGACCCTGGGTCGTGGTGGGCGCTCGCATCGTGCCCGGCGGCGGCGGGCGACACTCACCCCCGTAAGCGTCGCCCGCTCGCGCCGCCGGTTCCCACGGATGGCACCGTCCCCCAACGGTGTGACCCATCCGTTCCCCTGCGCCTCGCCCGTGCACGGATCTGATCGATCCGCCGCTCCCCCGAACGTTTCCGAGCGTGGCGCGGTGCAATAAAGTTAGTTCGCCCAGATTGCGGATTCAACCCGGATCGGCTGTCTCGCCGGTCACAGCACCGTCGTCCGGAACCGGGACCCGCACTCTCGGCCTCGCCTTGAGCCAACAGGGTCTACCCGCCGGGCATTCCCGCAAACCCTCAGGCGTCCTCCCGATCGGGCGACTCTGTGCGGAAGAAGTTGCTCTGCCGGCCGTCGCGCAACTGCTCCTGGTAGATGAGGTTCAGCCGGCGCACATCGAACGTGTGGAACCACTCGTCCCAGGTGATCTCGCGCACCCGGCTGCTCTCCCGGTAGCCCGGCAGGTTGAACGTCAGCACCCCCGCCCGGCCCTCCCGCTCGGTCCCGGCGATCGTGGCCGGCCGTGCGCCGCGCTCCCGCGCCCAGCGCCGGATCACGTCGTGGTCGGTGGTGACCAGGCTGCGCCCGGGGCGCTCCGGCCGGTCCTGGAGAGACGTGATGAGCTGCGAGGACCGCGCCGACCGGGACGTCGAACGCCCGGTCCGGGCGGCCTGCGGCGGCCGGTTCGCGGTGCCCCGGCCGGCCGGGGCCGGCGCCTGCCGCTGATTGGTTCCCGTCCGGCGGGCCGCCGCCGGGGCGGCCGGCCGCTGGTTCGCGCCGGCCGTCCGGGCACCGGCGGGGGCCGCCCGCCGGGCGCCGGACGCCGCCGTCCCGCGCGTCGGGGCCGCCTTCCGGGCCGGGGCGGGAGCCGCTCTGGCCCGCGCCGGAGCCGCCTTCGCCCTGGCTCCCGTGGCCTTCGCCCGGGCCGGGGCCGCCTTCGCCCTGGTCCCCGTGGCCTTCGCCCGGGCCGGGGCCGCCTTCGCCCTGGTCCCCGTGGCCTTCGCCCGCGCCGGAGCCGCCTTCGCCCTGACTCCCGTCGCCTTCGCCCGCGCCGGAGCCGCCTTCGCCCTGGCTCCCGTGGCCTTCGCCCGCGCCGGAGCCGCCTTCGCCCGCGCCGGAGCCGCCTTCGCCCGGGCCGGGGCCGCCTTGCGCGTACCCCCGGTCGCCTTGCGCGCGCCGGCCACGGCCTTCGTGCCGCGGGCGCGGCCCGCCGGCCCGGCGCTGCCCCGCGCCGCGCCGCCGCGGCCCTCGGCGCGCAGCGTCCGGGCCAGGGCCTTCACCAGTTCCGGCTTGCGCAGGGCGGAGATCCCGGAGACGCCGCGGCGACGCAACTGGCCACGGATGTCGTCGGCCCTCATCCGGGAGATCTCCGACTCGGAGATCCCCGGGGTGCCCGGGGTCTGGTTGCCTGCCTGCCGTTTCGTCATGGTCGCAGTCCCGCCGCGACCTGAGCTGTTCCGCTGAGCCATCCGACGCTCACGCTCCTCGACAGTCCGTCCTCGGCGCACGGTCGGTCCCAGTGCCGCACCGCGCGGTGCGGCATACCCGTCAGGACGGCTCCGAACCTCCCACCGGCACCTGCGCCGTCGACGACGGCTCGAAGAGGTGCGCGAACGCCGCCAGGTTGGCGGTCGACTCGCCACGCTTGACCCGCCACTCCCACTCCCGCCGGATGGCGGCGCCGAAGCCGATCTCCAGCATCGTGTCGAAGGACTCGTCGGCGTAGGTCAGCACCGCGCCGAGCAGCCGGTCCAGCTCGGCCTCGTCGAGCCCTCCGAGGTTGACCCGGCCGGTCAGGTAGACGTCGCCGGCCGCGTCGATGGAGAAGGACACCCCGTACATCCGGGCGTTGCGCTGCAACAGCCACGCCCACAGCTCCTCGCGCCGCTCGTCCGGCTGGCGCATCACGAACGCCTCGATCCGCAGCGCGTGCTCGCCGACGACGAGGTTGCAGACCGTCTTGAGCTTGTGGGTGCCGGGCAGGGTGACCGCGTACGACGCCTCGCCGGTGGACTCGGCGGCCAGCTCCCGCTCGGCGCACACCGCCTCGATCAGGGCGGCGACCTCGCTCTTCGCACTGCTCATCCGCCCCACTCTACGGCCGCCCCGCCCGGCCCACGGCCGGCCGCCGCCTGCGGGAGGGGCGCCGGAGACCATGGCCGGGGCGCCCTGCCCCCGGCCTCACCAGGAGCAGGTGAGGGCGGGGTCGCCGGCGAGCTGGGCGGCCAGCCGGCCGCGGTGCTCGGCGATCGTCTCGCCGTACACCTTGAGCAGGTGGGCGACCGTACGGTCCCAGGAGAAGTCGCGGGCGTGCCGCTCGGCGCCCCGGCCCAGGGTGGCCCGGCGCACCCGGTCGGGCAGCAGGCGGGCCAGCGCACGGGCCCAGTCGACCGGGTCGTGGCCGTCGATCAGCACCCCGCTGGCCTGGTCCCGGACGGCGGTGACCAGGCCGCCCACGGCGGCGGCCAGCACCGGCGTGCCACACGCCTGGGCCTCCAGGGCGACCAGCCCGAACGACTCGTTGTACGACGGCACCGCGACCAGGTCGGCGGCCCGGTACACGGCCGGCAGGTCGTCACCCGTGCAGGGCGGCAGGAAGCGCACCCGGTCGGCGATCCCGAGCGAGCCGGCCAGCTCGATCAGCGCGGTCGGCCGGTCCAGCCCGCTGCCGCTGGGGCCGCCGACGATCACGACGGTCAGCTCGTCGGCGAGCAGCGGGTCGCGCTCACGCAGCGCGGCGGCGGCACGGATCAGCACGTCGGGGGCCTTCAACGGCTGGATCCGACCGACGAAGGCCACCACGTACCCCTCGGCGGGCAGCCCCAGCCGACGGCGGGCGGCGAGCGTCGCGGCGCGCCGGTCCCCGGCGGCGGGGCGGAACCGGTCCAGGTCGACGCCGGGCTCGACCACGGCGACCCGGGCCGGGTCGGCGGCGTACCGGTGAAGCAGGTCGTGGGCCTCGACCTCGGTGTTGGCGACCAGCCGGTCCGCCTCGGCGACCACCTGCTCCTCGCCGATCACCCGGGCCTTCGGCTCCGGCCGGTCCCCCACCGCGAGCTGGGCGTTCTTCACCTTGGCCAGGGTGTGCGCGGTGTGCACCAGCGGCACCCCCCAGCGCTCCTTGGCCAGCCAGCCGACCTGCCCGGAGAGCCAGTAGTGGGAGTGGATGAGGTCGTAGTGGCCCGGCGGGCGGGCCGCCTCGGCCCGCAGCACCCCGGCCGTGAACGCGCAGAGCTGGCCGGGCAGCTCCTCCTTGGTCAGCCCTTCGAGGGGGCCGGCGGTGACGTGCCGGACGTGCACGCCGGGGGCCATCTCCACCACCGGCGGCAGGTCGCCGGAGGTGGCCCGGGTGAAGATCTCCACCTCGACGCCGGCCTCGGCCAGCCGCCGGGCGACCTCCAGGATGTACACGTTCATCCCGCCGGCGTCGCCCGTACCGGGCTGGTGCAGGGGTGAGGTGTGCACCGACACGGTGGCGATCCGCCGGGGCCGGGACCACGGCCGGGTACCTCGCTGACGACCGACACCGGTGTGCAACTCCGCCACGTCCGCTCCCTCTGTCACGGTTGATGCCGTCCGCACGACCGGCGCTTCTCGGTCAACCTGCGCGCCGCGTGTCATCTTCCCCATCGGGCATCGGAAATGCGTCCCGGCGGCCCCCCGGCGTGACGGACCTCATCGGCGCCGCGCGCCCGCCCGCCGACACGGGGTCCGCCCGCCCGAGCGAGAATGGCCCGATGACCTCCGTCGCGATCGTCACCGGGGCGTCCAGCGGGATCGGCGCGGCCACCGCCCGCCGGCTGGCCACCGAGGGGTTCCACGTGCTCGCCGCCGCCCGGCGCACCGACCGGCTGGCCGAGCTGGTCGCCGGGATCGAGGCGGCCGGCGGGGCGGCCACCGCCGTGGCGTGCGACGTCACCTCGGCGGAGTCGGTCGCCAAGCTGGCCGAGGCCGCCGCCGCGGCCCCCGGCCCGGTCACCCTGCTGGTCAACAACGCCGGGGGCGCGCGCGGGCTGGACCCGGTGGAGTCCGGCTCGGTGGGTGACTGGCAGTGGATGTACGACGTGAACGTGCTCGGCACCCTGCGGGTCACCCAGGCGTTGCTGCCGGCGCTGGAGGCGTCCGGCGCCGGCACCATCGTGGTCGTCTCCTCCACCGCCGGCTTCGTCGTGTACGAGGGCGGCGGCGGCTACGCCGCCGCGAAGCACGCGCAGACGGCGATCGCCGGCACGCTGCGGCTGGAGCTGTGCGGCCGGCCGGTCCGGGTCGTCGAGATCGATCCGGGGATGGTGCGGACCGACGAGTTCGGGCTGGTCCGCTTCGGCGGCGACGCCGAGCAGGCGGCGGCGGTCTACGCGGGGGTGGCCGAGCCGCTGGTCGCCGAGGACGTCGCCGACTGCATCGCCTGGTGCTCGACCCGCCCGCCGCACGTGAACGTCGACCGGCTGGTGGTCCGCCCGCTGGCCCAGGCCGCCCAGCACAAGGTGCACCGGGCGAACCCGTGAGCCACCCGGCGTGATCCGGTCCCGCGGACGGAGGCGGCGCTGATGCGACCCCAGGGCGTGGTCACCCGGGGCACGACGAACCCCAACCGGCTGCGCCGGGTGGACAACTGGATCGTCGAGACCTGCGGCGACCGCCTCCGGGCGGCGCCGGACCCGCTGGTGGTCGACCTCGGCTACGGCGCCACCCCGGTCACCGCCGTGGAGCTGCGCGCCCGGCTCGCCGCCGGGATCCGCGCCGACGTGCGGGTGGTCGGGTTGGAGATCGATCCGGTACGCGTCGCCGCCGCCCAACCCGCCGCCGACCCGCCGGGGCTCACCTTCGCCCGGGGCGGGTTCGAGCTGGCCGGGCTGCGGCCCGCCCTGGTCCGGGCGTTCAACGTGCTGCGGCAGTACGACGAGGGCGAGGTCGCCGACGCCTGGCGGACGGTCACCGACCGGCTGGCCCCGGGCGGGGCGCTGGTCGAGGGCACCTGCGACGAGCTGGGCCGGCTCGGCGGCTGGGTGCTGGTCGACGCCGCCGGCCCCCGCACGCTCACCCTGGCCGCCAGGCTCAGCACGCTGGGCAGCCCCGCCGAGCTGGCCGAGCGGCTGCCGAAGGCGCTGATCCACCGCAACGTGCCGGGCGAACGCATCCACGCCCTGCTGCGCGACCTGGACGACGCCTGGCGGGTCGCCGCCCCGTACGCCCCCTTCGGCCCCCGCCAGCGCTGGCTGCACACGATCGCGGCGACCCGCGCCTCGGGCTGGCCGATCGAGTACCGCCCGCGCCGCTGGCGCCTCGGCGAACTGACCGTCCCCTGGCCCACCGTCACCCCCACCTGACACCCCACCCCACGCCCCGACCCCACCCCACCCCACCCGTCGATCATGGACTTGAGGTGGGCGAAAGGGGTGCTTTGCGAACTTCGCGCACCCCCACGACTCCATGATCGACGCGGGTGGGTGGGTGGGTGGGTGGGTGGGTGGGTGGGTGGGTGGGTGGGTGGGTGGGTGGGTGGG
>NZ_QKKX01000001.1 GCF_003434305.1 Micromonospora sp. MW-13 | reverse complement strand
GGGGGGGGGGGCGGGGGGGGGGGGGGGGGGGGGGGGGGGGGGGGGGGGGGGGGGGGGGGGGGGGGGGGGGGGGGGGGGGGGGGGGGGGGGGGGGGGGGGGGGGGGGGGGGGGGTGGGTGGGGTTAGAGGGTGCAGTTGATGAGGACCGGTTCGGGGTGGAGGGTCACCGTGAAGCGGGCGTGGACGCCGTCGCGGATGTCGCGGGCCAGGGCGATCAGGGCCGCCGTGCTGGCGGTGCCGGCGCGGTTGGTCAGGGCGAGGGTGTGCTTGCCGGAGATGGCCACCCCCTCCGGGCCGGGGTGGCCCTTGGCGAAGCCGGCGCGGTCGATCAGCCAGGCCGCGCTGACCTTGACGGTGCCGCCGGCCCCCGGCCAGTGCGGCGGCTCACCGAGGTCGGCGGCGCGCTCGCGGAGCAGCTCGTAGCCCTCCCGGTCCAGCACCGGGTTGGTGAAGAACGAGCCCACCGACCACGTGTCCGGGTCAGCGGCGTCGAGCACCATGCCCTTGCCGGCCCGCAGTCGCAGCACGGTCGCCCGCGCGTCGGCCAGCGCCACCCGGTCGCCGACCTCGACGCCGAGCGTCCGGGCCAGTTCGGCGTAGCGGACCGGGCCGGACAGCGGGGACCGGGCGAGCCGGAAGTCGACCGAGAGCACCACCCAGCGCTCGCTGTACTTGAAGATGCTCGACCGGTACGCGAAGCCGCAGTCGGCCGCCTCGACCCGGCCCACGGTGTCGTCGGTGCGGTCGTACACCTGGACGCCGGTGATCGTCTCGGCCACCTCCTGGCCGTACGCGCCGACGTTCTGGATCGGGGTGGCCCCGGCGGACCCCGGGATGCCGGACAGGCACTCCAGCCCGGACCAGCCGTTGGCCACGGTCGCGGCGACCAGGTCGTCCCACGGTTCGCCGGCCTCCACTCGTACCGTGACGGTGTCGGCGTCCTCGGCGACGACCCGCAGCCCCCGGGAGCGCACCAGCACGACCGTGCCGGGGAATCCGGCGTCGCCGATCACCACGTTGCTGCCCCCGGCGAGGATCAGCACCTGATCGTCCCGCAGGCGCGCCTGCTGCACCTTTTGTACGATCTCCTCAGCGCTGGCAGCGGTCTCGACCCGCCCCGCCGCGCCACCGAGGCGCAGGGTGGTGTAACTCGCCAACGACGAGGGGTCGGCGGCGTGGGTCTCGGTGGCCGGCTGGGCACTAACGTCTGACACGCCTTTCACCCTAGGCTGAGGGGAAGCCGCGGCACCCACTGGTGGCCCGGTCGCCCGGGAGGATCCTGATGAGCAGACTGCACGGCACGAAGGACTTCTGGATCGGCGCGCTCCGGGCGGAGGGGCCCGCGTTCGCCGCCGCCGTCGCGGAAGCGCCTCCCGAGACACCCGTGCTCTCCTGCCCGGGCTGGACGATCAACGAGCTGACCCTGCACCTCGGCGACGTCTACCGCTGGGTGCACATCGTCGTCACTTCCGGCGGCACCGCCCGCCCGGAGCGCCCCGAGCCGGGCGAACTGCCCGCCGGGATGACGCCGTTCCAGTTCTGGCAGCACGGGTACGACCGGCTGATGACGGCCTTCGACGGGCTGGACCCGGAGGCGCCCGCGTGGAACTGGGCACCGCAGCCGAAGAAGGCGGGCTTCTGGCCCCGCCGGATGGCCCACGAGACCGCGGTGCACCGGTGGGACGCCCAGCTCGCCATCGCCGCCGGCGAGCCGATCGAGGCCAAGCTCGCGGCCGACGGGGTGAGCGAGGTGCTGGACACCTGGCTGCCCGCCGGCAAGCGGACGGCGACCGGCCAGTGGCACGGGGTCGTGCACCTCTCCGCGTCCGACGCCGGCCAGGACTGGTACCTGCGGCTGCGTGGCGGGGGCGTCGCGCTGCTGGACACCGCCACCATCCTCGACCACGACGAGCACCACGCCCGGGCCGAGGTCACCGGGACGGCCAGCGACCTGCTGCTGGCCCTGATGGGCCGGGTCAGCTTCGACACCCTCGGCGTGGCCGGGGACCGGGCACTCCTCGACGGCCTCCGCACCGGCTGACGCGCGGGCACCCCCCTTCGCTGGCGCGCACTTTCACGGAAAGAGTGGCCTTCCCGCCCCGGGAGGCCACTCTTTCCGTGTTTGAGGCGGGTGGGCGGGGCGGGGTGGGCGCGGGCGGGGTGGGGCCGGGGTGCACTGAGAGCGCTCTCTTGACATCCGGTGCGACAGAGACCACCCTCTTGTGAGAGCGCTCTCTCATGTCCGGTCGAGGCCGCCCCGTTCCCTGGTTCGCGGCTCGCCTGCCGGCAGGTCCACCCGTCCCACCACCCGCACGACCTGAGAGGGGTCCGAGAACAGATGGGTGTCTTCCCCCGCCGCCGCCTCGCGGCCATGGCCCTCGTCGCGGCCACCGCACTGCTCACCACCGCCGGCTGCGGCGGGAACGAGCCCGCCGAGGGCGGGCCGGTCACGCTGACCGTCGACGTCTTCGGCCAGATGGGCTACGAGGAGCTCTACCAGGAATACATGGCCGCCCACCCCGACGTGAAGATCGTCGAGCGCGGCACCGGCGGCAACCTCGACGAGTACTCGCCGAAGCTCACCCAGTGGCTCGCCGCCGGCAAGGGCGCCGGCGACGTGGTCGCCATCGAGGAGGGCCTGCTGGTCGAGTACAAGGCGAACCCACAGAACTTCGTCAACCTGCTGGACCACGGCGCGGCCGATCTCAAGGGCAACTTCCTGGACTGGAAGTGGAACCAGGGGCTGACCGCCGACGGCAAGCAGCTCATCGGTCTCGGCACCGACGTCGGCGGCATGGCGATGTGCTACCGCAAGGACCTCTTCGCCAAGGCCGGCCTGCCCACCGGGCGGGACGAGGTGTCCAAGCTCTGGCCCACCTGGCAGGACTACGTCGCCACCGGCGAGAAGTTCAAGGCCGCCAACACCGGGGCGTCGTTCCTCGACGCGGCGACCAACATCTTCAACACGATCGTGCTCCAGACCGCCGGCAACGCGCAGGGCTACCACTACTACGACACCGGCAACAACCTCGTGGTGGACAGCAACCCGGCCGTCAAGCAGGCCTGGGACACCACGATGGACATCATCGACTCGGGCCTGTCCGGCAAGTACGGCTCCTGGTCGGAGGAGTGGGTGTCGGCGTTCAAGCAGGCCAAGTTCGCCACCATCGCCTGCCCGGCCTGGATGACCGGCGTCATCGAGGGCAACGCCGGGCCGGCCGCCAAGGGCAAGTGGGACATCGCCCAGGTCCCCGGCAACGGCGGCAACTGGGGCGGGTCGTTCCTCGCCGTGCCGAAGCAGAGCAAGCACCAGGCCGAGGCGATCGCGCTGGCCAAGTTCCTGACCAGCGCCAAGGGCCAGATCGGGGCGTTCAAGGCCAAGGGCCCGCTGCCCTCGAACCCGCAGGCGCTGGACGACCCGGCGGTGGCCGACTCGAAGAGCGCGTACTTCTCCGACGCCCCGGTCGGCAAGATCTTCGCGGCCGGCGCCAAGAGCCTCAAGCCGGTCTACATGGGCCCGAAGAACCAGGCCGTGCGCACCGAGGTGGAGAACGCCGTCCGCACGGTCGAGCTCGGCCAGCGCAACCCGGGACAGGGCTGGACCGACGCGGTGGACAACGCCAAGAAGGCCGCCGCCAAGTAGGCCCTACCCAGGCGTGCGGGCGGGGCTCCGGGGCCCCGCCCGCGCCGTGGAAAGGAGTGACCGGGCCATGAGCGTCCAGCTCGACGCCCGGCCGCCGGCGACACCGGCGGCCCGGCGCACCGCCCGCCCAGGGAGGGCGTTCCGGCTCAGCCGGCTCGACGAGAAGTACTCCCCCTACCTCTACATCGCCCCGTTCTTCCTGCTGTTCGGCGTGTTCGGGGCGTACCCGCTGGCGTACACCTTCTGGGTCTCGCTGCACGACTGGGACCTGCTCGGCGCCGAGCACCCGTTCGTCGGGGCGGAGAACTACTCCCGGCTGCTGGCCGACGCCGACTTCTGGCACTCGGTGGTCAACACCCTCGGCATCTTCGTCATCTCCACCGTGCCGCAGCTGCTCGCCGCGCTCTGGCTGGCCAGCCTGCTCAACCGGCGGCTCCGGGCCCGGACCACCTGGCGGATGGCGGTGCTGGTCCCGAACGTCACCTCGACCGCCGCCGTGGCGATCGTCTTCGGGGTGCTGTTCGGCCGGCAGTTCGGCATGATCAACTGGCTGCTCGACCTGGTCGGCGTCGGCGCGATCGACTGGAAGGCGAACCGGTTCGCCTCCTGGGTGGCCATCTCCGCGATGGTCGACTGGCGGTGGACCGGCTACAACGCGCTGATCTTCCTGGCCGCCATGCAGGCCATCCCCGGGGACCTGTACGAGTCGTCGGCGATCGACGGGGCCAGCCGGACCCGGCAGTTCTGGTCGATCACCGTGCCGCTGCTCAAGCCCACGATCATCTTCGCGGTGATCGTCTCCACCATCGGCGGCCTCCAGCTCTTCACCGAGCCCCGGCTGTTCCACTCCGGCACCAACCCGATCCGGGGCGGACCCCTGCGCGAGTCGCAGACGATGACCATGTACATGTTCGAGAACGCCTTCGCGCCGCACTACAACTTCGGCTACGGCTCGGCGGTCGCCTGGCTGCTGTTCGCCCTGATCGCGATCGTCGCCGCGATCAACGTGGTGGTCCTGCGCCGGCTCGGCGGGACCGACCGGCCGGCGAGGGCCCGCCGGGTCCGGAAGGAGCGTTCCCGATGAACCGCCTCTGGTCCGCGAGCCGGCTCACCTACGCCGCGCTGGCCGCCTCCGCCCTTCTGTCGATCTTCCCGATCTACTGGATGTTCGTGGTGGCGAGCCGGTCCAGCGACGCGATGGGCCAGGTGCCGCCGCCGGTCACCCCCGGCGGCAACCTCGGTGCCAACATCGCCCGGCTCTTCTCGAACACCGACGCGTACTTCCTCACCGGCCTGATCAACTCGGCGATCGTGGCCGTCACGGTCACCGTCTCGGTGGTCTTCTTCTCCACCCTGGCCGGGTTCGCCTTCGCCAAGCTGCGGTTCCGGGGCCGCAACGCGCTGCTGCTGGTGATCATCGCGACGATGATGGTCCCCACCCAGCTCGGGGTGATCCCGCTGTACCTGCTGATGACGAAGCTGAACTGGAACGACCGGCTGCCGGCGGTGATCGTCCCGGCGCTGGTAACCGGGTTCGGGGTGTTCATGATGCGCCAGTACGCCGGGCAGGCCGTCAGCACCGAGCTGATCGAGGCCGCCCGGATGGACGGCTGCGGCACCGCGCGGGTCTACTGGAACGTGGTGCTGCCCGCGCTGCGTCCGGCCGCCGCCGTCCTCGGCCTGCTGACGTTCATGACCACCTGGAACGACTTCCTCTGGCCCTACGCTGTCCTCAACGACCCGGAGAATCCGACCGTGCAGCTCTCGCTGCGGGCGCTGTCCGACGGGTACTACCAGGACATGTCGCAGGTCTTCACCGGCACGGCCATCGCGACCCTGCCCCTGTTGCTGGTCTTCGTCCTGTTCGGCCGCCAGATCATCGGCGGGATCATGGAAGGTGCGGTCAAGGCGTGAGCGCGAGGAGTGAGCCGATCCTGCGAGCCCCGCAGTCGCGAACGAAAGAGGTCGAAGCGTGAGCGAGCTCCGATTCCCCGAGAACTTCGTCTGGGGCGCGGCCACCGCGGCGTACCAGATCGAGGGTGCGGCCCGCGACGACGGTCGCGGCGCGTCCATCTGGGACACCTTCAGCCGTACGCCGGGCAGGGTCTTCGCCGGGCACACCGGCGACGTCGCCTGCGACCACTACCACCGGTACGCCGACGACGTGGCCCTGATGGCGGAGCTGGGGCTGGGGGCGTACCGGTTCTCGGTCGCCTGGCCACGCGTCCAGCCCGACGGCACCGGCCCGGTGAACCCGCGCGGCCTGGACTTCTACGACCGGCTGACCGACGCGCTGCTCGACCAGGGCATCGACCCGATCGTCACGCTCTACCACTGGGATCTGCCGCAGGCCCTGGAGGACCGGGGCGGCTGGACCAGCCGGGAGACCGCCGAACACTTCGCCACGTACGCGGCGGCGGTGTACGGCCGGCTCGGCGACCGGATCCGCACCTGGACCACGCTCAACGAGCCGTGGTGCTCGGCCTACCTCGGTTACGGCAACGGGGTGCACGCCCCCGGCGTCCGGGACCCGGGGGCGGCCTTCGCCGCCGTACACCACCTGCTGCTCGCGCACGGCCTCGCGGACCGGGCGCTGCGGGCGGCCGGCGCGGAGGTCGTCGGGATCACCCTGAACCCGGTCGACGTGCAGCCGGCCGACCCGGACAGCGCGGCGGACGCCGCCGCGGTCCGACTGGTCGACGGGTTGCAGAACCGGATCTTCCTGGACCCGCTGACCGGCGCCGGGTACCCGGCCGACGTGCTGGAGCACGTCTCCCGGATGGTCGAGCCGACGTTCATCCGGGACGGGGACGAGAAGCTGATCGCCGTCCCGATCGACCTGCTCGGGATCAACTACTACGCGCCGACCTACGTGGCGGGCCGGCCGGACGGCGGCGGAGGCGGGGCGTACCCGGGCACCGAGGGGGCGGTGGAGTTCCTGCCGCCGACCGGGCCGCTGAGCGACATGGGCTGGGCGATCGAGCCGGCCGGGCTGACCCGGCTGCTGGAGCGGCTCGCCGCCGACTACCCGGGCCTGCCGCTGATGATCACCGAGAACGGCGGGGCGTTCCCGGACCGGACCACCGAGGAGACGCCGGGCGCGGCTGGGCCGGCCGGGGCCGCCCGGGTGGCCGACGCCGACCGGATCGCCTACCTCGACGGGCACCTGCGGGCCGCGCACGAGGCCATCGGCCGGGGAGTGGACCTGCGCGGCTATCTCGTATGGTCGTTGTTGGACAACTTCGAGTGGGCCGAGGGGTACCGCAAGCGGTTCGGGATCGTCCACGTCGACTACCTGACCCAGCGGCGCACACCGAAGGCCAGCGCCCGGTGGTACCAGGAGGTGATCTCCCGGAACGGGCTGTGACGAGGCGGTGAGTACGGGGATGACGACGGCCCAGCGGCCGACCCTGGAGGCGGTGGCCCGGCGGGCCGGCGTGTCCCGGGCGACTGTCTCGCGGGTGGTGAACGGTTCCACGACCGTCGCCGAGCCGATCCAGGAGGCGGTCCGCCGCGCCGTGGCCGAGCTGGGGTACGTGCCGAATCTGGCCGCCCGCAGCCTGGTCACCCAGCGGACCGACTCGGTCGCCCTGGTCCTGCCCGAGGAGGCGACCAGGGTGTTCTCCGACGACCAGGTGTTCCCGAGCATCATCCGGGGGGTCGCGCAGGAGCTGGAGGCGGCCGACAAACAGCTCGTGCTGATGCTGGCGGGCTCGCCGGCCGGGCACGCCCGGGTGGAGCGGTACACCACCGGACGGCACGTCGACGGAGTGGTCTTCGCCTCGCTGCACGGCGCCGACCCGCTGCCGGCGAAGCTGGCCCAGCTCGGCATCCCGGTGGTGTGCAGCGGCCGGCTGCTCGGCGACGTCGGGGTGCCGTACGTCGACGTCGACCACGTCGGCGGGGTGACCCGGGCGGTGCGGCACCTGCTCGACTCGGGGCGGCGGCGGATCGCCACCATCGCCGGGCCGCAGGACATGTTCGCCGGGGTGGAGCGGCTCACCGGGTACCGGAAGGCGGTCGCCGCAGCCGGCCTGCCCGAACTGGTGGCGTTCGGCGACTTCACCCGCGAGTCGGGAGCGGCGGCGATGCGCCAGCTCCTGGACGCCCACCCCGACCTGGACGCGGTCTTCGCCGCGTCGGACCTGATGGCGCACGCCGCCATGCGGACGCTCCGCGAGGCGGGGCGGCGGGTGCCCGCCGACGTCGCGATGATCGGGTTCGACGACATCGAGACCGCCGCGTACACCGACCCGCCGCTGACCACGGTGCGGCAGCCGATACTGGAGCTGGGCCGGGAGGCGACCCGCCAGCTGCTGCGGATCACGGCCGGCGAGGACGTCGAGCCGGCCCTCGTCCTCCCCACCGAGCTGGTCGTCCGCGCCTCCGGCTGAGGGACGGAGCAGGGCGCCGCGCCCAGGCAGTGGCGCGGCTGCCCGCTCGCCCCTCGGCCGCGCCGGCGGGACGCGGTCGGGCGGTAATGGCCTGGCGGCCCGGCGGGCGGGGCACTAGCGTCGCGCGGATGAGCGATCACGTGGCGCTGGTGCGCGTACCCGAGCTGTCGGACGTCGCCGAGTACGCGTACGCGGCTACCGTCGACCCGCCGGCCCGGCTGGTCTTCACCGCCGGGGCCTGCCCCCTGGACGCCGAGGGGCGCACGGTCGCGCCGGGCGACCCGGCGGCGCAGGCCCGGCAGGTGATGGCCAACCTGGAGGCCGCGCTCGCCGCCGCCGGGGCCCGGCTCGCCGACGTCGTCAAGACCACGGTGTACGTCGCGTCGCCCCGGCAGGCCGACCTGGTGGCCGCGTGGGAGGTGGTCCGGGACGCGTTCGGCGATCACGACCCGCCGAGCACCCTGCTCGGGGTGGCCGTGCTCGGCTATTCCGACCAGCTCGTCGAGGTGGAGGCGGTCGCCGCCGTCCGGGGCCGGACCCGGTGACGGTCCGCGGCGCCCGGCCCGGCGCGGGGCCGGCCTACGCGAGCTGCCCTGACGACCCGCGCGCCGCGCAGACCCCGGCGAGCAGGTAGCGGTCGGCGTCCCCGGCGATCGTCGCCGTCCCGCCGACCAGCGTCCAGCCGGCCGGGAGGCGGAGCCAGGCCACGCTGACCCCGTGGTCGGCGCCGATCGCGCCGCCCTCGGCGGGTACGGCCGGGGCGACCCGTCCCTGGCCCGGTGCGGCGAACCGGGGCGTCACCGCGACGAACCGGGCGAGGGCGGCGCTGGTCGGCAGGCTGAACACCCAGACGTCCTCGTCGGGGTACGGCCCGCCGCCCAGCTCGGCCACGCAGGCGGAGTCGCGGCC
Organism: Micromonospora sp. MW-13; assembly: GCF_003434305.1. Lineage (GTDB taxonomy): Bacteria > Actinomycetota > Actinomycetes > Mycobacteriales > Micromonosporaceae > Micromonospora. The sequence goes on along the minus strand of NZ_QKKX01000001.1, from coordinate 253,598 downwards.
GGCGGGGCCGCGCCCAGCCGCGTCGGACGGCGCGTCGCCGGGGTTCAGCAGGACCGTGGTGCGGGGGCCGGTCAGGGGCGACGCGGGCGGCCCGCCCGACGGGGGCCGGGCGGTGCCCGCCTCGCGCCTGGCCGCGCCCGGGGCCAGGCCCGCGGCCCCGAGCACCGTCATGCAGGCCGTGGTCACCGCGACCGCGAGCCGGAGCCGGTCAGCTTCCACGCGACGCACCCCTGACGCTTTCGTCCCTTTTGCGGCTTTACCGGTCAGGGTACGTTCTCCGGGCCCTCCCTGCCCGGAGACGCGGCGACTAGATCTCCATGTCAGCGCTCCCCTACGGGCCGGGGCGGCGCGCCGGCGGGCTGGTCGAACGGGTCGGACAGCCCGCCGGGCCGGCGCGGCTCCGCCACGCTCTGGCCGAGGGAGCGGCGGGCGAGCAGGGTGGCGCCCGCCACCGCAGCCGGCATGATCAGCACCGCGCCGAGCGGGATCAGGAAGCAGACGAAGACGGCCACCCCGAAGCCGAGTGCGGTGGGCCGGTCGGCCTTCAGCAGGGCCCGGCGGTCCGGCAGCCGCATGCCGCGCCGGTAGAACGGCGCCCCGGTCAGCTCCAGGGCGAGGAACCAGCCGCCGACCGCCGCCCCGATCACCGGCACGACGGTCTGGCCGACCACCGGGATGAACCCGGCCGCGAAGAGCGGGATGCCGACCAGCACGGAGATCGCGACCAGTCGCAGCGAGTCCACGACGCTGCGACGCAGCGATCCCCAGAACGGCACCTCCACCGCGCCGGGCGTCCCCCCGTACCGCTCCTCCACCCGCTCGGAGATCTTCTCGTAGAACGGGTCGCCGATGACCAGGGTGACCGCGGTGAAGGTGAGCACCCCGAGCAGCCCGCCGAGCCCGAGGAAGGCCAGGCCGGCGATCACCCGGACCAGGCTGCGGGCGGTGGTCGACCAGTCGTCGGCGAACGGCGTGACCAGCGCCGCCAGGTCGTCCACGAAGTAGACCAGGGTGGCGAACGCTCCCACGAACAGCGCCCCGGAGAGCAGCGCCGGGACGATGCCGAGCAGCATCAGGCCGGGGCTGCGGACGTAGAGGCCGATACCGCGCAGGAGCAGTCCGACCCCGGAGAAGAACCGACCGACGGCGCCGGTCACCGGCGCGGTGATGCTGCTGGGTACGTTCACGACCGCTGAGCCTAACGGCGACCGGCCCGCTCGGCCCGCCGTCCCGTCCCGACACAATGGGTGGGTGCGGGCCTCGCGGTTGATCTCGTTGGTGCTGTTGCTCCAGTCCCGGGGGACGATGACGGCCGCCGAGCTGGCCCGGGAGCTGGAGGTCTCCGAGCGGACCGTGTACCGGGACGTGCTGGCGCTCTCCGCCGCCGGGGTGCCGGTCTACGCCGACCGGGGGCGGGCCGGCGGCTACCGGCTGCTCGGCGGGTACCGGACCCGGTTGACCGGGCTGACCCGGGACGAGGCGGAGGCGCTCTTCCTGGCCGGGCTGCCCGGGCCGGCCGGGGACCTGGGGCTGGCCGACGCGGTCGCGTCCGCCGAGCTGAAGGTGCTGGCCGCGCTGCCGCCCGCGCTGCGCGACGCGCCGGCCCGCATCGGGCAGCGGTTCCACCTCGACGTGCCCGGCTGGTTCCGGGACGCGACGCCGCCGCCGTGGCTGGCCGAGCTGGCCCGGGCCGTCTGGCGGGACCGGGTCGTCGAGCTGCGCTACCGGCGCGGCGAGCGGGAGGTCGTCCGACGGGTGGAGCCGTACGGGCTGGTGCTCAAGAGCGGGGTCTGGTACCTGGTCGCCCGGGTCGGCGACGACACCCGGACGTACCGGGTGGACCGGGTGGTCGACGTGCTGGCGGGCGAGGAGCCGTTCGACCGGGACCAGGGCTTCGACCTGGGTGGCCACTGGCAGGACCAGGCCGAGGCGTTCCTGCGGAGCATGCAGCGGGCCGAGGTCGGCGTCCGGCTCAGCCCCGCCGGCCTGCGCGCGCTCCGCCGGGCCCCGGAGGCCCCCTTCGGGTACGCCGAGGCGACCCGCGCCGCCGGCGAGCCCGACGGGCGGGGCTGGGTGGTCACCCGGCTGCCCGTCGAGTCCGTCGAGGTGGCGTACGAGCTGCTGCTGCGGCTCGGGCCGGAGGTGGAGGTGCTCGACCCGCCCGAGCTGCGGGAGCGGGTGGCCGGGGCCGCCGCCCGGCTCGCCGCGCTGTACGGCGGGCCGGGCGGCGGGGCGCAGTGACCGGGGCGACCGGCGGGAGGGTCGGGACGGTCAGCGGTAGTCGGCGACGTCGCCCGGCTTGCCGCCGTCCACCACCTCGCTGATGTAGCGGAAGCCGTCCGGTTGGCTGCCGTCGAGGTCGGTGAAGCCGTACACCCGGGCCAGCTCGCCGCTGGACACGGACTTCCCGTTCCAGCGGGCCCGCCCGGAGTCGGCGGCCAGCGCGGCCACCGCCCGCCCGACGTACGCCGGGGTCTCCGAGATGAGGAAGTGCGGGTCCTTCGCCGCGCCGTCGCGCCAGTTCTCCTCGGTCACTCCGAAGTGCTCCAGCATGAACTCGGACCGGATCCAACCGGGGGTGAGCGCGACCGCCGTGCAGTCGTGCGGCCCCAGCTCGTGCGCCTGGGTGAAGGCGAGCCGGTTGACGCAGGTCTTGGCCAGGTCGTAGAAGACCGACAGCCGGTAGTGGGCGTCGTTGTACTCCCGGGTCCCGTCGCCGATCTCCACCACCAGTCCGCCGGGGCGGCGGATCAGCAGCGGTAGGGCGAAGTGACTGGTGACGATGTGGGTGTCGACCGCCAGCCGCAGGGTGCGGAAGCCGGGCTCCAGCGGCTGCTCCCAGACCGGCTTCTCCCAGGTGACCAGGTGGTCGGCGCCCCAGATGTCGTTGACCAGCACGTCGAGCCGGCCCTGCTCGGCGTCGATCCGGGCCACCAGGTCGCGGACCTGGTCCGGGACGAGATGGTCGACCCGGACGGCGATGCCGGTGCCGCCGGCCGCGGTGACCAGCTCCGCGGTCTCCTCGATGGTCTCCGGCCGGTCCAGCTCCGAGCGCCCGGCGCGGCTGCTGCGGCCGGTGGCGTACACCGTGGCCCCGGCGGCGCCGAGCTGCACCGCGATCTGCCGGCCGGCGCCCCGCGTCGCCCCGGCGACGAGCGCGATCTTCCCTGACAGGGGTTTCGTCGTCATGCGCTCGACCCTGACAGCGATACCTGACAGCCGAAGTCCGGTTTCGCGAACGGGTGTCCTGCGGCATGCTCGGCGGCATGCACCTGCTGCTCTCCGGCATCGTCGGCTCGGTCGCGTACGGGCTGGCCAGGCCCGGATCCGACGTCGACCGGATCGGGGTGTACGCCGCGCCGACGGTCGCCTTCCACGGGCTGCGCCCACCCCGCGAGTCGGTGGTCACCACCGACCCGGACGTCACCCTGCACGAGGCCGGCAAGTACGCCCGGCTGGCGCTGACCGGCAACCCGACCGCCACCGAGCTGATGTGGCTGCCGGACGACTGCTACGAGACGCGCACGGAGCTGGGCGACCGGCTGGTCGCCATCCGCTCGGCGTTCCTGAGCGCGCCCCGGGTCCGCGACGCCTACCTGGGGTACGCCACCCAGCAGTTCCGCAAGCTGGCCTCACGGAGCGACGGGACGTTCTCGGCCGACACCCGGCGGCGGACGGCCAAGCACGCCCGGCACCTGGCCCGGCTGCTGCACCAGGGCCGGCTGCTGCACGCCACCGGCGTCCTGGAGATCCGGCTGGCCGACCCGGAGTGGTTCCGGGCGTTCGGCGAGCGGGTGGCCGGCGGCGAGCTGGACGAGGCGCGGGCCCTGCTGGCCGCGACGGAGCGGGACTTCGACACCACCCGCACCCCGCTGCCCGACCGGCCGGACGGGGCCGTGGTCGAGCGTTGGCTGCTCGACGTGCGGGCCGCCCACCTGCCGCCGGAGCTGTCCGGCCGCTGACCGCCGCCCCCGGCCGCTCCGACGCGCCCGGCGGGCCGGATCGGTCGCCACGGTCGATGACGAGTCACCAGCCCAGCGCCATGATCGTCCGCACCCGCGGCTGCTCGTACCGGTCGCGCTCAGTCCGCCAGCCGGACCCGTACTACCCGTTGAGGAAGGTCGAGATCCGCTCCCGCAGGTCGGCGCGTTCCGACCAGAGCACGCCGGGGCGGTCGTACACGTGCAGAGTGGCCCGGGGCAGGGCGGCGGCGAGCTGCTCGGCGACCTCGACCGGGTGCAGGTCGTCGCCCGCGCAGGCGAGCACCAGGGCGGGGACGTCCACCGCCGCCAGCTCCGCCCGGTCGTCGAGCGGAACCTGGTCGGGCAGCGCGGCCAGACCCGCCGCGAGGCCGTCGCGCAGGAGCTGGTCCAACCGCTGTCGCAGGTACGCCCACCCGGCCGGGGTGTTGCGCACGGCCGGCGGCAGCTCCACCACGACCGCGTCGGCGACTGCCGAGGCGTCGCCGCTCTCCACCGCGTCGAGCAGGTCGGTGATCCGGTCCTGGGCCACCGGACCCCGGGGCCGGTCGAGCGCCGCCGGGAGGAAGAAGACCAGCCGCTCGAAGCGCTCCGGGCTCTCGGCGACCAGCCGGCAGAGCGCGCCCGCGCCGAGGCTGGCCCCGAACGCCCGGGTGGCCCCGCCGAGGTCGGCGACGGCCCGCAGGTCGCGGGCGAGGTCCAGGTAGCTCCACGGGCCGGGCGGCGCGTCGGAGCGGCCGTGCCCGCGGAACTGGAAGAAGACCTTCCGACCGGTGACGCCGCTGCCGAACGGGCGGGTGGTGGCGATGCCGTTGCCCAGCCCGTGCGCGAACACGGTGACCGGGTCGCCGACGCCGGTGACCAACTGTTCGAGCCGGACCCCGTGCGGGGTGGTGACCAGGTCGGTCTCCGGCTCGGGCAGGGCGGGCCGGCCGGTGCGCGGGGCGCCGGGGCCCGGGCCCCAGGTCCGTGGCCCGCCGTCCGGCGGCGGTGGCCAGCGGAACCCTCTCACCAGGACGATCCCCGGCCGTCGTGCAGGTCGCGCAGCCCGGCCCGGACGTCGAGCAGGTAGATCAGGGCGGCGGCGACGCCGATCAGGCCGAAGATGTTGAGCACGTTGTTGGTCAGCAGGGTGAGCACCAGGCAGACCGCGAGGATGGCGATCCACCCGCCCTTGGGCAGGGTGCCGATCGCGGCGAAGCCCTCGCCGCGCTGGGTGATCGCGTGCACCAGTGCCACCCCCTCGATGACGAGGGCGAACACCAGCAGCAGCATGGTGATCCAGTACTGGACCTGGAAGGCGAAGATCGGCGCGGCGTTGGCCATGCCGGCAAGCTTATGCCGACGACCCCGGATCCGTCCGTCAGGACGCATCCGGGGTCGTGCCGCACGGTGTGGGCGGGGTGGGCTACTCGGCGGCCGGGCGGGGGCGCCGGGTGGCCTTCGGCAGCTTGGCCGACGGGGTGTCGGTGCTGGTCTGCTGGGCCGTCTTGCCGGTCGCCTTGGCCGCGGTCGCCCTGGTGGCCCGGGTCCGCGGGGTCTTCGCGGCGGCCGACTTGGCCTGCACGACCTCGGCCACGTCGGCCGGGGTCGGGACCTCGGTCCGCGCCTCCGCCGGGGTCGGGGCCTCGGTCCGCGCCTCCGCCGGGGCCTCGGTGCCCGCCGGGGCGGGCGTCGGGGTGGCCGCCGGGGTCGCGGTCAGCTCCGCCTCGGTCGCCTCGATGTCGGCGTCGACCGTGTCGGCGGCCTCCAGCACCCCGGCGCCGACCACCCGCTCGCCCCGGGCGACCAGTTCGGCGTACGCGGCCAGGGCCCGCACCTGGGCGGCCTGCGCACCGGCGACGACGACGGCGGCGTTGCGGGTGGCCAGCTCGCGGATCCGGTCGAGATCGGCGGCCTCACGCAGCCGGTTCAGGTCGGCGGCCTCGCGCAGCCGGTTGACGTCGGCGGCCTCACGCAGCCGGTTCAGCTCGGCCTGGACGCCCTTGTCCCGCAGGTCGGCGGCGGTCTGGTTGGCGCTGCGCAGCGTCTCGGTGGCCTTCTGGCGCAGCTCGAAGCCGGTCACGACGGCCTTGCCGCCGAGGTCGGCGACGACCTTGCCGCCCAGTTCGGTGACGACGGCCGGCAGCTTGCGCAGTTGTTCGAGCGCCAGGTCGCCGGCGCCGGCGGCGGCGTAGAGCGGGGCCGGGATGCGGTTGGTCTTCGGCTGGGTCATGACTTCTCCTCCTCGACCGCGGCGGCGGTCCTGTCCTCGTCGACCGCTGCGGCGGTCTTCTCGGCCGCCTGCTGGGCGGCCTTCCTCGTGGGGCTGCTGCTGGGCGGGGCGGGCGCCGGGCCCGCCTCGGTGACGGCGACCGACTCCAGGACCGCCTCGGTCGGAGTGCCGCCCGGCGTGGTGGGCCCGGTCGCGGCCGGGGTCACCGTGGCGGGGGCCTGCGGCGCGCCGGCCGGTGCCGACGCCGTCATCCCCGCCGGGGATCCGGTGGGTTCGCCGCCCGGGGCGCCGGCAGCGCCGGAGGCGGGGGCCGTGGGCTCGGCGGCGGCGGCCGACGCTGCGGCGGCCGTCGCCTCGGCGAGCCGGGCGTTCTCCCGGCGGAACGTCTCGTAGATCTGGGTGAGGGACTGCTTCTGCGCCATGGTCAGGTCGGGATCGACCGCGATGGCGGCGAGCACACCCTGCCCCTCCCTGTCGTCGAGCAGGCCGGCCCGCAGGTACATCGCGGGGGTGGAGACCCGCAACGCGCTGGCGAGCTGCTGGAGCACCTCCGCGCTGGGCCTGCGCAGGCCCCGCTCGATCTGGCTGAGGTACGGGTTGCTCACGCCCGCCTGCTCGGCGAGCTGCCGCAACGAGATCTTGGCGTTGCGGCGCAGGTCACGGATGAACCCGCCGACGTCGGGTAGGTCCTTGGGGCTGGCCATGGCCCCACGCTAACCGGCTCCGCTAGCTCCTGCAAGCAAAATGCTAACCAGAGTTAGCGAGGTCTCAGAACCGGTTGCGTGCCGCCTGTCCGGTCCGTACCTTTTCCCGTCGTGACGAAGATCGAGATCAACGGCGCGAACCTCGCATACGACGACACCGGCAGCGGAGCCCCCGTCGTGCTGCTGCACGCCGGAATCGCCGACCGGCGGATGTGGCGGGAACAGGTGCCCGCCCTGGCCACCCGGCACCGGGTGATCACCGTGGACCTGCGCGGCTACGGCGACTCCGAACTTCCCCCCGACCCGTTCGCCCACCACGACGACGTCGTCGGGCTGCTGGACGCGCTGGACCTGCCCCAGGCCGCGCTGGTGGGCTGTTCGTTCGGCGGAGCGGTGGCGACCGACACCGCCCTGGCGCACCCGGGACGGGTCCGCGCGCTCGCCCTACTCGGCACGGCGATCGGCGGCAACGAGTGGTCCGAGGAGGCCAACGACCTCTGGGACGGCCTCGTCGGCGAGACCGACCCCGAGGACTTCGCGGCCGGCGCGGCCGGTGAGGTGCGGTTCTGGGTGGTCGGCCCGGGCCGCCGTCCGGAGGACGTCGACCCGGCACTGGTCCGGTTCGCGGAAGAGATGGACCGCCGGGCGCTCGCCGCCGAGCTGGCGCTGAGCGCCGTGGACGTGGCCGAACTCGACCCGCCCGCGATCGAGCGGCTCGGCGAGCTGCGCGTACCGGTGCTGGTGGCCGCCGGAGCGGCCGACGTGCCGGACATCCGCCGGCTCGCCGACCGGATCGCCGCCGAGGTGCCCGGCGCGGTCCGGCTGCCGGACGTCCCGGACGCCGGCCACCTGCTCCCACTGGAGCGCCCGGACGCCGTCAACCCCGCCCTGCTCGAATTCCTGAGGTGAGCCTCGACCTCCTGGAGTGAGCTGGACCTATTCGGGTGAGGAAGGGGTCCCGCGCCGACGCCGGCGAGGGTCCTCTTCCCGCCCGGTCACCAGAGCGGGCGGACCGCTCCGACCGGGAGGCCGCCGCCGAGCAGCGGCAGCTCGGCGTACTCGTCGAGGACCGGCGCCCGGGCGCCCAGCCGGCGCAGCGCGGAGACCAGGACCGGCATCCGGGCCCGCGTCGCCCCGTCGTCGATCTTCACGGCGACCGCGCCGACGCCCGGCAGCGCGGCGGCGATCACCCCCTCCGCTCCGATCTTGGCGAGCGTGCCGGGCAGGCCGCGCATCAGCCGGCTGTCCTCGGCCCAGGTGCCGCCCACGACCTCCGGGTACGCCCGCATGGCGTCCGCGACCGTCCGCTCCGCCGAGCCGGGCTCGCCGGTTACCAGCCGCAGGAACGCCCGGGCCAGCCCGGTCAGCGAGACGGCGAGCACCGGGGCCCCGCAGCCGTCCACCCCGACGGCCGCCACCCGCTCACCGGTGAACTCCTCGACGGCCGCCCGCAGCCGCTGCTGCAACGGGTGTTCCGGCCGCCAGTAGCCCTCCCGGGACCAGCCGGCGGCCAGGCAGGTGAGCACCATGCCGGTGTGCTTGCCGGAGCAGTTCATCCGGGCCCGGGTGGGCCCGTCGCCGGCCCGCAGCACGGCCTCCCGGGCCAGCTCGCCGAGCGGCAGGTCGGGCGGGCAGCCGAGGGCGGACTCGTCCAGCCCGGCGGCGGCCAGCAGCGCGCCCACCCGGGCCACGTGGAAGTCCTCCCCCGCGTGACTGGCCGACACCAGCGCCACGTCGGCCGGGTCGCTCAGCGCCAGCCCGGCGCGGAGCATCCCGATCGCCTGCATCGGCTTGCTCGCCGAGCGGGGGAAGATCGGGGAGGTGACGTCCCCGGCACCGGCCACCGGCGCGCCGGCCGCGTCGAGCACCGCCACCGAGCCGTGGTGCAGCCCCTCCACGAAGCCCGAGCGGACCACCTCGGCGAGCGGCACGCCGCCCTCGTACGTCGTTCTCACGACGTGGACGGTACCGACGGGCCGGCGGCGGCCGGAACGCGGGTGAGCAGGCCGGCTGCCCGGCCGACGACAGGGGCGCGGGCCGAAGCGGGACTTACCGGCGGGAGCCGGCGCCGGCCGCACCCCGCCTCGCCACGGCCGGCGCGGGCCGAACAGGTCGCGGAGGACGTGGTCAGGCCAGGCCGAGCAGCTCGCGGGCCGCCGCCGTGGTCAGCGGCGGGCGCTGGGCGAGCTGGGCGAAGCCGACCGCCCGCGCGACGAGCTGCATGTTCGACTCGACCGGCTGCCCCTTGGCGTACGTGACGGTGTCCTCCATCCCGACCCGCAGGTGCCCGCCGGCCGACAGCGAGGCCAGCATCACCGGGATGCTGCTGCGGCCGATGCCGGTGGCCGAGAACGTGGTTCCCGCCGGCAGGTCGCGCAGCGCCTGGTGGGCGGCGACCAGCGCCGACGTGGTGCCCGGCATGCCGCCCGGCACCCCCATCACGAAGTCGACGTGCACGTGCCCGCCGTGCGGCAGGCCGTACCTGCCGAGCAGGCGCTGAAGGGCGGTCAGGTGACCGAGGTCGAAGATCTCGTACTCCGGCACGATGCCGCGCTCCTGCATCCGGGTGTGCAGGTCGACGATGAACTCCCAGCGGTTGAGGAAGACGTCGTCGCCGAAGTTGAGCGTGCCCATGGTGCAGGAGGCCATGTCCGGCCCGGCGTCCAGCACGGCCAGCCGGTCGGCCTCGGGGTCGGTCACCGCCCCGCCGGAGGAGAGCTGCACGACCAGGTCGGTGTTCTCCCGCAGCGCGGCCACCGTCTCCCGCAGCCGCCCCTGGTCGAGGGTGGGCCGCGCGTCGCCGTCACGGATGTGGACGTGGATCACGGCGGCCCCGAGCGCCTCGCACTCCTTGGCGGTCAGCAGCAGCTCGTCGAGGGTCACCGGCAGCGCCGGGACCTCCGCCTTCGCCGACTCCGCGCCGGTGGGGGCAACCGTGATCAACGTCCCTGTCGTCATGCCGGCGATCCTAGACGGCCCACCCGGCCGGGTCGAGCGTCGAACTGAACGCCGATTCAGGCCGGGTCGATCGCGGCGGCGGTCCCGCCGACCAGGAGGCGGGCGTCGTCTGCGACGTTGCGCTTGACCACCGCCAGGGCGACCTGGCCCAGCTCGTGGTGGTGCACGGCGGTGCCGACGAAACCGACCGCCCGGCCGTCCAGGGTCACCGGGGTACCGGCGGCCGGCGGCTGGTCGGTGGTCACCCCGTCCAGGTGCAGCAGTACGAGGCGACGCGGCGGCCGGCCCAGGTTGTGCACCCGGGCGACGGTCTCCTGGCCCCGGTAGCAGCCCTTGTCCAGGTGCACGGCCGGTGCGATCAGGTCCACCTCGGCCGGAATGGTCCGGTGGTCGGTGTCCACCCCGACCCGGGCCCGCCGGGCGGCCACCCGGATCGCCTCGTACGCCCACAGCCCGACCACCGGCACCCCGGCCCCGCGCAGCTCGGCGACCACCTGGTCCATGGCCGGCCGGGGCACCAGCAGGTCCACGCCGAGCGGGCCCCGGCGGGCCCACCCGCCGATCGGCAGCGACGCGACGGCGTACCGGACGGTCGGCCGGGGCGGCAGCTCGCCGGAGCGGAACTTCGGGCCCGGCACCCCGACGGTGTCGGGCCCGGCCAGCCCGGTCACGCCCAGCGTGCCGAGCGCGCCGGTCGCCTCCGGGCCGACCAGGGAGAGCAGGGCGTGCTCTCCGGTGGCGTCGCGCGGTTCGACCCGGCTGAAGAACCGCATCTTCTCCAGGTAGGTGAGCAGCCCCTCGGTGGCTCCCGGCTCGGTGTCCAGCCAGGTGGTCTCGCCGTCCTCGGCGACCATGGCGTGCTGCTCGACGTGGCCGTGCGGGGAGAGCACCAGCAACTCCGTGCCCTCGCCGGCGGTCAGCGTCGCCAGGTGCTGGGTGGTGAGGGTGTGCAGCCAGCCGATCCGCTCCTCACCGGGCACGGCGACGATCCCCCGGTGCGACCGGTCGACCAGGCCCACGGCGGTGTCGAGGACGCGCTGCTCCCGCATCGGGTCCCCGTAGTGGGCGGCGACCCCGCGCACCCCGGCCGCCCGGTGCGCCGGCTCCGGCTGGTCCCGCGTCTGCTCGTCGATGGCCTCGGCCGCGATCGCGCCCGCGATGTCGATCATTTCCGCTCCCCGTCCTCGCAACGACCGCAGACGCCGAAGAGCGCCACGTGCCCGATGTCCACCCGGAACCCCCGCTCGCCGACCAGCCGGTCGGCGAGCGGCCGGAGCAGCTCCCGGTCGATCTCGTCGATCGCGCCGCACTCCCGGCAGACCAGGTGGACGTGCTGGTGTTCCCCGGCCGCGTGGTAGGTGGGCGAGCCGTGCGAAAGGTGGGTGTGGGTCACCAGGCCGAGACGTTCCAGCAGTTCCAGCGTCCGGTAGATGGTGGTGATGTTGACTCCGGCGGCGACCTCGCGGACGGCACCGTGCACCTGCTCCGGTGTGGCGTGCCCGAGGTCCAGCACCGCCTGGAGGATCAGCTGCCGCTGCGCCGTCAGCCGCAGCCCACGGGCGCGGAGCACTTCCGCGAGGGAGGATTCGGACACCCTCCGATCATAGTTCGCCCCCGCGCCCCACCCCCGGACCACGCCCCACCCCCGTCCCCCAGCCACCCACCCGTTCCCGTTGATCAAGAGGTTCGCGTCCCCGGGAACGCTCCAACGTGACACGAACCTCTTGATCAACCCGGTGTGCCCGGGAGGGGGCGGGTGGGGTGGGGTGGGGTGGGTTAGCCGGCTGTGCGGAGGAGGCGGGCGGAGAGGTGGGGGGTCAGGGGGTGGCCGACGGCGGCCATGTCCTGGGCGTACAGCAGGGCGCCCTCGACAATGCCGAAGAGCCGGTGCCCGGCGGTGACCTCCTTGGCGGTGGAGGTGCGGACCACGGCGTCGGTGACGAACTCGAGCTGGGTGCCCTTGCGCTTGCCGATGTGCAGCTCCATCACGCCGGTCGGCACGGACATCAGGGCCTCCAGCTCGTCGGTGGCCCGGCCGTCGCCGTCGAGCACCGGACGCCACCAGCCCACCTCCCGGCCGCCGGGGCGCACCGGCCGGCTCTCCTCGTCGAGGACCCAGGCCCGCGACTCGTAGAACAGGAACGGCCGGCCGTCGTGGCTGATCCGGATCTCCTGGGCGTAGTCGAAGTCCTCGATGGTCGGGTAGCCACCCCGGCCCCGGCCCCGCCACACCCCCACGTAGGGCAGCAGTCCGTCCAGTGCGGGGTGCAGCTTCGGGCCCACCCGCAGGTCGTGGCTCTCCTCGTACGGGTACGGGTCGACCGGGGGCGCGTTCAACCACGGCGGCTGTAGGGGATTCTCGTCGCTCACCGAACTGCCTCCGTTCGCGACTGCGGGGCTCGCAGACCCGGCTCACTCCTCGCGCTCACCAACGTCCTCTCGACATGCGTACGGCAAGGTAGACCAGGCCGCCGGCGAGCGCGCCGAGGCCGGCGACCAGCAGGCTGACGAACCCGATCTCGGTAACCATCCGGGCCATCCTATGCTGGCGCCATGGCCCGTACTCTCGTCGTCAAGGTCACCGCCGGCGCGGACGCGCCGGAGCGGTGCGCACAGGCCTTCACCGTCGCCGCCACTGCGGCGGCTGCCGGGGTGGACGTCTCGCTCTGGCTCACCGGGGAGTCGACCTGGTTCGCGCTGCCCGGCCGGGCGCAGGAGTTCCAGCTACCGCACTCCGCGCCGCTGGCCGAGCTGCTGCACGTGATCATGAGCACCGGCCAGGTGACGGCCTGCACCCAGTGCGCGGCCCGCCGGGACATCGGCCCGGGCGACGTGCTGCCGGGGGTGCGCATCGCCGGGGCGGCGGTCTTCGTCGAGGAGGCCATGACCGAGGGGGCACAGGCGCTGGTCTACTGACAGACCTCCCGACCGGCCCGCCCGGCAGGGCCGACGCGCGCGGGCGGGTCAGGGGGCGCAGGAGGTGGAGGCGGTGAGTTCGTCGCCGAGCAGGGCGACCGTGACCGCGTCCTGGCGGTAGGCGTACGCCTCGGGGGTGTCGACCAGGACGGCGTCGCGGGCGAGCGCGGCGAGCGCACGGGACGGGGCCTCCGGGGCGGGATCGAGGGTGGCGCGGGCGGTGCGCGCCTGACGATCGCCGCCGCCGGGGCAGGGCGCGGCCAGCAGTTGCGGCTCGGGGGCAGCGGCCGGCCGCTGCGGCGGGACAGTCGGGCCGCCGAGCGCCCGCAGCGCGGCGGCGAGGGCCTCGGCCTCCGGGCCGCCCTGGGCGGCGGGCGGACGATACCCGGCACCGACCGGGCGGCACCCGGTGCGGACGGTCAGCCGGACCAGCCCGTCGCCGGCCGGCCGCCCCGCCACGAGCACGAACTCCCCCGCGTCGGCCCTCAGCCGGGGTCCGTCGCCGGTCACCCGGACGCCGGCCCGCCAGCCCGCCGGAAGCCGGTCGGCGATCTGGGTGAGCACCGCGCGCGGGTCCGCGCCGGGGTCGGCGACCTCCACGGCGCGCTCCAGCGTCGCGCCGTCCAGCAGCGGGGTCACCCGGCAGCCCGTCTCGATCCGGTCCGGCGCGAGCGCGACGACCCGGTCGCCGGCCGCCGCGACCAGCTCACCCACCGCCCGGTCGACCACCGGACCGGCCTGGGCCAGGGTGCGCTGCTCTCGGACGGTCGGCCCGTCGTCGCGGACCGACACCCAGGTGAGCGCGCCGAGCAGCACCGCCCAGGCCACGGTCACCACGAGGAGCCACCGGGACCGCCCTCGGGTGGGCGTCGGCTCGTCGGGACCGGTCTGCGGGGCGTATCCCGCCTGGACAGCACCACTCACCCGCTTATCGTGTCACGCGGGGTCTCCGCCCCCGTCGGCACGCCGGCTCGCCGGGCGGCGAGGGGGCGATCGACCCAACGGCCAGCACCTGAGACGCCCATTCCCTCGGCTGCGACGGCGCGGAGGCAGCCTGCCACCACGGCGCAGCGAGGGAGGCCACGGTCTGCTGGACCAAGCGCGAGCTTGCGGGCGACACCCGGGCAGGGCGTCACCGCATCCGGCGGGTGGGCCACCCCGCGACCGCATCTCATGAGCTCGCCCGGACCGGGTACGGCTCGGGCCGGTCACCCCCGTGGGGGCGACCGGCCCGAGCCGACGCGCAACGGTCCGGTGTCAGGAAGGAAGCCTTCCGCGCACCTCAGGCGACCGTGACAGCTACCTCGTTGATCCCGCGCGCGGCGGCGACGCTGGTGTCGCCGTTGCCGTGCCGGGAGAGCGCCCGCAGCGTCCAGTTGCCGGGCGCGGCGAAGAAGCGGAACTGGCCGGCCGGCGAGGTGACCACCTCGGCGGTGAACTCACCGGTGGAGTCGAGCAGCCGGACGTACGCGCCCGGGACGACCTCGCCGGCCTCGGACCGGACGACGCCGGTGATGACGGTCTCCTTCTCCAGGTCCAGGCTGGCCGGCAACGGGGCGGCCTGGTCGGGTGCGGCGCACCCGGCAGCGGTGGGAGCGGTCATGACTCAGGCCTCCCCGGGCTCGTCGCCGAGCGCGACCGGCACGCCGACCAGCGAGCCGTACTCGGTCCAGGAACCGTCGTAGTTCTTCACGTTGGGGTGGCCGAGCAGCTCCTGGAGCACGAACCAGCTGTGCGAGGAGCGCTCGCCGATCCGGCAGTACGCGATGGTCTCCTTGCCGTCGTCCAGCCCGGCGGCGGCGTAGATCCTGCGCAGCTCGTCGTCGGACTTGAAGGTGCCGTCCTCGTTGGCCGCCTTGGACCACGGCACGCTGATCGCGGTGGGAATGTGGCCGGCGCGCTGCGCCTGCTCCTGCGGCAGGTGGGCGGGGGCGAGCAGCCGGCCGGCGAACTCGTCGGGGCTGCGCACGTCGACCAGGTTCTTGGTGCCGATCGCGTCGACGACCTCGTCGCGGAAGGCGCGGATCGTGTTGTCCGGCTCCTGCGCGACGTACTCGGTCCTCGGCCGGGTCACCGCGCCGGTGACCAGCGGGCGGGCGTCCAGCTCCCACTTCTTGCGACCGCCGTCGAGCAGCTTGACGTCGCGGTGGCCGTAGAGCTTGAAGTACCAGTACGCGTACGCGGCGAACCAGTTGTTGTTGCCGCCGTACAGCACGACGACGTCGTCGTTGCCGACGCCGCGCTCGGAGAGCAGCGCCTCGAACTGGTTCTTGTTGACGAAGTCCCGGCGGACCTGGTCCTGGAGGTCGGTCCTCCAGTCCAGCTTGATCGCGCCGGCGATGTGGCCGGTGTCGTAGGCCGAGGTGTCCTCGTCGACCTCGACGAAGACGACGCCCGGGGCGTCGATGTTCTTCTCGGCCCATTCGGCCGAGACGAGCGCGGTGTCGCGACTCATCAGATCACTCCCTGGTGAGGATGGATGGTGAGCCTGCGCGAGGGGATCGAAGTATGTGACTATCGCACCACGCGCGAGACCCAAAGGGAAGGACGGGATCACGGGTTCGTGCGACGGCGCCGCTGCCGGGCGAAGAGGGGGAAACACCGGAGGGTACGCAGACCCTGTGGCCGGTTGCCGCCGTCAGGCGGCCGAGGACAGCCCCGCCGTCAGATGACGGGGCGACACAGGCAGGTGGCCACGCGGCACAGGTCGACCGCGCGCCGTTTGGTGAGGAGCGTCCCCATGAGCAGGGAGCCTACCAGCCGTCCCGGGGAGCGCCACCGGCCCGACCAGCATCCGGGACGGCCATCCCGGCTGGTCGAGGCCGGTCCGGTCCGGACCCAGGCGGCTCAGCCGGCCGAGTTGATCGGGACGTCCTTCGCGGCGGCGGTCACCGCGAGCCCCTCGGGCAACGGCCTGACCTCGCGCACGACGAGCTGGAACGGCAGTTCGGGCAGGGGAACGTCGATCGAGAGGCCCTTGGCGTAGTTGTTGAGCAGGGTCCGGGCCAGCGGGATGTTCGGCAGCCCCTCGGCGTCGAGGTCGTTGAAGCCCAGCGACACCTGCCCCTCCTTGCCGACCGTCACCTCGGCGGTGCCGGTGACGGTGAGCTTCTGCCCGAGGATGTCGACCGGCGCGGTGACGGCGAGCTTGCCGTCCCGCTCGCCGAGGGTCAGTCCGGGCCGGTCGAGGAGCTTGGCCAGGCTGTCGTAGGTGATGGTGCCGGTGCCGTCGACGGTCTCGGCGACCACGTCGCCCCGCTGGGTGCGCAGGGTGTCCAGGGAGGCCCGCACGTTGCGGGCGTCGACGTCCAGCGCCGGCAGGCTGACGGCGTCGCCCCGCACCGAGCCCCGCACGTCGCGCAGCTTGATGGAGATCCGCTCGTACCTGCCGTCGAGCACCTGGGTGAGGAAGGGGAAGCCGCCCACCTCCACCTCGGGCGCCGAGGACTGCGCCTCCTGCTTGGCGACCTCCTGGCGGACCTGGTCGGCGATGGCCCGCTCGGCGACCCCGGCGGCGATCCGGTCGGCGGCCACCAGCAGCCCGGCCAGGAGCACCAGCAGGACCAGGAGCGTGATGAGCACCTTGCGCCCACGTCGCCGGGGGCGCTCCTCGTGCGCCGGGTAGGCCTCCGTCACGCCCGCCTCCTTCTGTCCTGGCCGGCCCCCGGAGGGACGCCGACGCTCCGGTGCTGCTGCCCTGCGGCGCACCGCACAGTACCCGGACGGGGAAGCCCTCAACCGCCGGCCGGGTCCGGCCGGCGGGCGGGCCGCCGGGTGGGCGGGCCCGCCGGCCGGTCGCTCACAGGAACAGCACGCACATCGCGTACGCCGCCGGGGCGGCCAGGGCGAAGCCGCCGAGCGGGCCCTGCATGTGCCGGGCGACCCACATCGTCGGCGGCTCGCCGGCCATCAGCCGGCCCGCCTCGGCGTACCCGACGGCGAGATCGGCCAGCACGGCGGTGGCGGCGGTGACCAGCCCGATCACCGCACCGCTGGTCGGAGTGAAGCTGACCAGGTAGCTGCCCAGGACGGCGCTGGCCAGGGTGCCGGCCATCGCGCCGGCCACCACGCCCGCCGCGCCCCGGGGCACCTGCGGCGCGAGCCGGGGCCAGGGCAGCACCGCGTCGGTGAGCCGGGCGACGGTCAGCGCGACGCCGGTGGCGGTGAGGCAGACGGTGATCGCCTGGGTGCCGGCCGGAATCCGGCTGAGCACGATGAGCGTGGCGAAGGCAACCACGCCGACCACGATCAGCAGGGTGGTGCCGAGCGAGTCGGTGACCCGGACCCGGTCGACCCGGCGGACGAGCTGCCCGAGCACGCCGAGCAGGAAGCCGCCGGCGGCCAGGTACCCGAGTGGGGCGAGGCCGGCGATGTCGGACTGCACGGCGGCGGTGTCGGCGGCGGCGGCCACCACCGCGCTGACCAGGCCGACCAGCAGCAGCGCGGGCGGGCGCATGGCCATCGTCCAGGCCAGGACGAAGATCAGCTGCACGCCGAAGATGATGAACGCGAACGGCAGCCGGTGGCCGGGCCCGGCGGTCTGCGCGCCGAGCACCAGGCCGACGCCGAGCAGCGCGGCGAACCCGGCGACGGTGAGCGAGAGCGGCCGGCGTACCTCGACCGGCTCGAACTCCTCCTCGTCGACGTCGTCGAGGGCCTCGTCGTCGGGCCGCCGGCCCGGGTCGCCGCTGCGGCGCAGCCGGCGGGGGTGCCCCCGCCGGGCCGGGGGACCGTCGTCGTCGACGTCCGGGCCGGTGCGCGGGGCCGGTGGGTGCGCACGACCGGCCGGCCCTGGTGGGACGTCGTCGTCGACCCACGGGTCCCGGCCGGCCTCGGAGGAGGTCGGGGGATACACGTCCCGATCGTGCCAGACCCGGGTGTCGCCGCGGTGGCCACGGTTTCGGCAACGTTAAAACCTGCGGCGCGATCGCGGGCAAGGCAGACAAAACGGAAACGGCCCGGAAGCGCAGGCGGGGTGTTCGGTTACGCTCAAGCCGATACCCGCCCGTCAGCGACGCCGGGACCCACGCAAGTTCTCAGCGCCACCCCCCAGTCGGGAGTGCCGCTGGTCGCGCGCGGCCGAGGGCCGCCGGGACGGAGGTGATCGTGTGGAGATCCTGCTGCTGGTGACCGCACGCGCGGGCGAACCGTCGGTGGTGCTGCCGGCGCTCGACCTGCTGCCGCACTCGGTGCGTACCGCGCCGCGCGACGTCCGCACCCTGGTGGCCGGGCCCAGCCCGGACGCCGTGCTGGTGGACGCCCGGTCGGAGCTGAGCGAGTCCCGGGCCACCTGCCGGATGCTGCACGCCACCGGGCTCGGCGTGCCGCTGGTCGCGGTGGTCACCGAGGCCGGACTGATCGCGCTGAACGCCGACTGGGGCGTCGACGACGTCATCCTGGCCAGCGCCGGTCCGGCCGAGGTCGAGGCCCGGCTGCGGCTGGCGGTCGGCCGACTGCGCAACGCCACCGCCGGGGCCGGCGGCTCGATCCGGGCCGGCGAGCTGACCATCGACCCGGACACCTACGCCGCCAAGCTCAAGGGACGGCCGCTCGACCTGACGTACAAGGAGTTCGAGCTGCTGAAGTTCCTGGCCCAGCACCCGGGCCGGG
Source organism: Micromonospora sp. MW-13 (assembly GCF_003434305.1). Classification (GTDB taxonomy): domain Bacteria; phylum Actinomycetota; class Actinomycetes; order Mycobacteriales; family Micromonosporaceae; genus Micromonospora. The sequence goes on along the minus strand of NZ_QKKX01000001.1, from coordinate 235,215 downwards.
TGTTCACCCGGGACCAGTTGCTGCGCGAGGTCTGGGGCTACGACTACTTCGGCGGCACCCGGACGGTGGACGTGCACGTGCGGCGACTGCGGGCCAAGCTCGGCTCGGAGTACGAGTCGATGATCGGCACGGTCCGCCAGGTCGGCTACAAGTTCGTCGTGCCGCCGTCGCGGTCGCTGCCCGAGTCCGAGCACGCCCCGATCCCGGTCTGAGCCACGATCCACCGGGCCGGCCCCTCGACGGTCCGGGCAGGTGAACCCCGCCGGTCGAACTGTTTCCAATTTGCCCGTTTTGCGCGACTCGTTAGCCTTATTCTTATTGCCGGGTTGACGGCGAAAGGGGCGACGGTGCGTGCGATGACCACGGGGGCGAAGCGGGGCCGGTCCCGCCACCCGAGCGGCGGTGTCGGCTGATGGGCCCCAAAACGGGCGGACGCTTCGTCGGGCTCGCCGCGGTCGTGGTGGCCGCGCTGCTCGGCTCCGCGTACGCGCTCGGGCAGAGCATGGTGCCCGGGCCGCACCCGCGCTCCACCGGCGTGTCGGCGAACGCGGACGACCCGCACTCCACCGACCAGCCGCCGGAGGCCAGCCCCGGGCGGGACCGGGCGCCGACCCCCAGCCCCGCCGTCCCCACCGCCCGGCCCACCGAGGGCAGCCAGGACGGCGCCACCAGGAAGCCGTCGAAGACAGCGGACGACGGCCTGTTCGGCGCCCGGGTCGACACGGGCTCGGCAGAGGTGGCGCTCACCTTCGACGACGGGCCCGACCCGCAGTACACCCCGCAGGTCCTGGCGCTGCTGCGGGCGTACGGCGTCAAGGCCACGTTCTGCGTGGTCGGTGAGAACGCCCAGAACCACCCCGACCTGATCCAGGCGATCGTGGCCGACGGGCACACCCTCTGCAACCACTCCTGGCAGCACGACGTGCTGCTCGGCAAGCGGTCGCCGAGCGTGATCCGAGCCGACCTGCTGCGCACCAACGCGGCGATCCGGGACGCCGTGCCCGACGCCCCGATCGGCTACTTCCGGCAGCCCGGCGGCGCGTGGACGTACCCGGTGGTGTCGGCGGCCGAGGAGCTCGGCATGACCCCGATGCACTGGACCGTCGACCCGTCGGACTGGAGGGCGCCGGGGGCCGCGAAGATCGCCTCCGCCGTCCTGGCCGGCGTGCAGCCGGGCGCGGTCGTGCTGCTGCACGACGCGGGCGGCGACCGGCAGGGCACCGTGGACGCGCTGCACGACATCCTGCCGGACCTGACCGGCCGGTTCCGGCTGGAGGCCCTGCGCACCGGCACCACCTGAGCGCCCTCCCCGGCGGCGGGCCGGGCGCCGGGACCGGCCCAGAGCCGGCAGCCCGGCCCCGGCTGCCGCTCCCGGTGGCACGGCGGTGGTCGCCGCCGTCGGCGCTCCCGGCGGCCCGGACGGGCACCCGTTACGGTTACGGGATGAGCAGCGCCGAGCCGACGACCGACCGGGTGACCCGCAACGAGGCGCTGACGCCGGCCGAGGCGGCCGACGTGCTGGCCCTGGCCCGGGCGGCCGGGGACGCCGACGGGGCCGACCCGTTCGACGAGCACACGCTGCTGCGGCTACGCGACCCGAAGGCCCCGGCCGTCCACCTTGCCGCCCGCGCGGCGGACGGGACGCTGACCGGGTACGCCCACCTGGACACCACCGACCCGGCGGCCGGCGTCGGCGTGGAGTTGGCCGTCCACCCCACCCGTCGGCGGCGGGGCACCGGCCGGGCGCTGGCCCGGGCAGTGCTCGACGCGGCCGACGGGCCGGTGCGGGCCTGGGCGCACGGCGACCACCCGTCCGCCGCCGCCCTGGCCGTCGACCTCGGCCTCACCCGGGCCCGGGTGCTCTGGCAGCTACGTCGCCCGCTGGCCGACCTGTCGGCCGAGCCGCGCCTGCCCGACGGGGTGGTCCTGCGCGCGTTCGTCCCCGGGGCGGACGACGACGCCTGGCTCGCGCTCAACGCCCGGTCCTTCGCCAGCCACCCCGAGCAGGGCCGATGGACGGCGGCCGACCTGCGGGTACGCCTCGCCGAGCCGTGGTTCGACCCGGCCGGCTTCCTGCTCGCCGTCGAGTCCGCCACGGGGCGGCTGCTCGGCTTCCACTGGACCAAGGTGCACGAGCGGCCCGGGTCGGCCCGGATCGGCGAGGTCTACGTGCTCGGGGTCGACCCGGCGGCGCACGGCGGCGGCCTGGGCCGGGCGCTGACCACGGCGGGACTGGCGTACCTGCGGGACCGGCGGGGGCTGGACCGGGTCATGCTCTACGTCGACGAGTCGAACACCGCGGCGGTCGCGCTGTACGAGCGGACGGGCTTCGCCCGCTGGTGCGCCCACGTCAACTACCACCTCGACTGAGCCGCCGAACCCGCGTCACCCGCGTCACGGCGACGTCACGCGAAGGCCTCGACGCGATAACGGCTGTCATGAAATATCGTATTAATAGCGATACTCGGCCGCGCGTTCACTAATTGGACAACCCGTCCTCAGCCCACGGCCACTTTTCCGGCCGCACCTGTTCACTCCTCGTTCACTTCCGACGGGCGATCCGGCTACCTGGCACTCCTAGCTTTCAGGTCAGCCGGTCACGCCGGCCCTCCCCGGGCCCCCATCCGGAGCGGCCCGTCCGAACGTGAAGGGAAACCCCTCAGGTGAAGCTCCAGCGGCACGGCACTATCGCCTGCCTCGCTCTTACTGCGGTGCTCGGTCTCAGTGCATGCGGCTCGGACAACAACGAGCCCGCCAGCGGCGCCTCCGCCTCCGGCTCGGCCGCCGCGGCCGACTGCGCCACCGGCACCCTGAACGCACAGGGCTCCTCGGCCCAGAAGAACGCCATGGCCGAGTGGATCAAGGCGTACCAGCAGAAGTGCGCCGGCAGCACGATCAACTACGAGCCGTCCGGCTCGGGCGCCGGCATCCAGGCGTTCATCGCCGGCACCGCCGACTTCGCCGGCTCCGACTCGGCCCTCAAGCCGGAGGAGCAGCCGCAGGCCGACGCCAAGTGCTCCGGGGCCACGGCCATCCACCTGCCGATGGTGATCGGCCCGGTGGCCGTCGCCTACAACGTCAGCGGCGTGGACAGCCTCCAGCTCAAGCCGGCCACCCTGGCGAAGATCTTCGCCGGCAAGGTGACCAAGTGGGACGACCCGGCCATCAAGGCCGACAACCCGGACGCGAAGCTGCCGTCGACCACCATCCAGACGGTGCACCGCTCGGACGAGTCCGGCACCACCGACAACTTCACCAAGTTCCTGGCCAAGACCGCGGGCACCGACTGGACCTTCGAGAACGCCAAGGCGTGGAAGGCCCCGGGCGGCACCGGCGCCAAGGGCTCGGACGGCGTGGCCAGCTCGGTCAAGGGCGCCGACGGCTCGATCGGCTACATGGAGTGGTCGTTCGCCGAGAACGCCGGCCTGAAGATGGCCAAGATCGGTAACGGCGCGGGCGAGTTCGCCGAGCTGACCGCCGAGAACGCGGGCAAGACCATCGCCGGGGCCAAGATCGAGGGCCAGGGCGACGACCTGAAGATGTCAGTCGACTACAACACCAAGGAGGCCGGGGCGTACCCGATCGTCCTGGTGACCTACGAGATCGTGTGTGGCAAGGGCCTCGCCGCCGACAAGCTGCCGCTGGTCAAGGGCCTGCTGGGCCACGCGGCCAGCAGCCAGGGCCAGGCCGAGCTGACCGAGCTGGGCTACGCCCCGCTGCCGGAATCGGTCCGGACCAAGGTCGAGGCCGCGGTCAAGAACCTCTCCTGATCCGACCCCGACACCACCACCTCCCTCAACTCGAAGCGAGCGAGCAGATGGGTGAAACCCCTCACCGCTCGGCCGACGCCGGCACCGGCGGGATCCGCGTGGCCTCATCAGGCCAGCAGCGGCCCGCCGGTGCCTCGGCGCGTGTGGCCGAGTCACCAGTCAGCACCCGTACCCCGGGCGGGGACGGCCTCGGCGGCGGCGGTGGCCTGCCCCGGGCGCGGGCCTTCGGCGCGGAGCGCGCCTTCCGCGGCCTGACCCTGGCCGCCGGCACCGCCGTCCTGGTGATCATCGCCGCCATCGCGGTCTTCCTGATCGCCAAGGCGGTACCGGCCCTGGGCGCCAACACCGAGAACTTCTGGACGTACGAGGGCTGGTCGCCCAACGACACCGCACCGAAGTTCGGCATCGGCACGCTCGCCTTCGGCACGGTGCTCAGCTCCGCGCTGGCCCTGCTCATCGCGGTGCCGGTGGCGCTGGGCATCGCCCTCTACCTGTCCCACTACGCGCCCCGCCGGCTCGGCACCGCCCTCGGCTTCCTGATCGACCTGCTCGCCGCCGTTCCGAGCGTGGTCTTCGGGCTCTGGGGGCGGGACATCTTCGTCAACCCGGTCCGGGACTTCTCCGCCTGGCTGAACCAGTACTTCGGCTGGATCCCGATCTTCGGCGGCGACGGCCCGTTCGGTAAGTCGATCATGCTCGGCTCGCTGGTCCTGGCGATCATGGTGCTGCCGATCATCACCTCGCTCTCCCGCGAGGTGTTCCTCCAGACCCCGACCGCCAACGAGGAGGCGGCGCTCGCGCTCGGCGCGACCCGGTGGGAGATGATCCGCACCGCGGTACTGCCGTACGGCCGCCCCGGCATCATCGCCGCGGTCATGCTCGGCCTGGGCCGGGCGCTCGGCGAGACCATCGCGCTGGCGATGACGCTCGGCATCACCTTCGGCATCTCGTTCAACCTGATCGAGAACGGCGGCAACACCATCGCCGCCAACATCGCCAACGCGTTCGGCGAGGCGAACGACACCGGGCGGGGCGCGCTGATCGCCTCCGGCCTGGTGCTGTTCACCATCACGTTGATCGTCAACATCACCGCGCGGGCGATCATCTACCGCCGCCGGGAGTTCACGGAGTCGGCCGCATGACCACCACCATCGCCAACCACCGCACCCGGCCGCCGGCCCAGCCGGCCACGCTCCGGGCCAGACGCCTCCCCCGGTACGCCCCGCCCGCGATCGCCCTGGCGGCCCTCCTGGTCGCCGCCGCCGTCGTGTACGGCACCGGCATCGGTGGCCCGGTCCTCGTCGTGGTGGTCGCCGCGCTGCTCTACCTGGCCGGCCTCTTCGCGGCCAGCAACGCCGTCGAGGGCCGCCGCTCGGCCCGCAACCGCACCTGGAGCGCGCTGATCCACTCCGCGTTCGTGCTGGCCGTCCTGCCCCTGGCCTCGGTGGTCTGGACGCTGGTCAGCAAGGGCGTCGAGCGGCTCGACGGCGACTTCTTCAACACCTCGATGAACAACATCGGGGCCCGGGACCCGAACGGCGGGGCATACCACGCGATCGTCGGGACGCTGGAGCAGGTCGGCATCGCCGCGCTGATCACCGTCCCGCTCGGCATCCTCTGCGCCATCTACGTGGTCGAGTACGGCCGCGGCCGGTTCGCCTTCGCGATCCGGTTCTTCGTCGACGTGATGACCGGCATCCCGTCCATCGTCTCCGGCCTGTTCGTGCTGGCGTTCTGGGTGCTGGTCGTCTCGCCGGTGTTCAACGACGGGCGGCCGGGATTCTCCGGCTTCGCCGCCGCGCTCGCGCTGAGCGTGCTGATGCTGCCCACCGTGGTCCGCTCCACCGAGGAGATGCTGCGCCTCGTCCCCGCGCCGCTGCGCGAGGGGGCGTACGCCCTCGGCGTGCCGAAGTGGAAGACCATCCTGCGGGTCGTGCTGCCGACCGCGCTGCCCGGCATCGTCACCGGCGTCATGCTCGCCGTCGCGCGGGCGGCCGGCGAGACCGCGCCGGTGCTGCTCGTCGCCGGCGGCGGCGCGGCGATCAACTTCAACCCGTTCGAGAACAACCAGTCGTCGCTGGCCCTCTTCGTCTACCAGCAGGCCGGCGACGCGTCGAAGTACGCCCCGGCACGGGCCTGGACGGCGGCGCTGACCCTGGTCGCCCTCGTGCTGATCCTGACGGTCGCGGCGAAGCTGCTGGCTCGCCGGAACCGGCTCGGCCGATGAACCCCGGAGGTACCACCACCATGGCCAAGCGCATCGACGCCTCGAACGTCACCGCCTACTACGGCGCCTTCAAGGCGATCGAGGACATCAACCTGACCGTCGAGCCGAAGACGGTGACCGCCCTGATCGGGCCGTCCGGCTGCGGCAAGTCGACCTTCCTGCGGTCGATCAACCGGATGCACGAGGTGCTGCCGGGCGCCCGGGTCGAGGGCGACCTGACCATCGACGGGCAGAACATCTACGACCGCGACGTCGACGTCACCGCCGTGCGCCGGATGATCGGCATGGTCTTCCAGCGGCCGAACCCGTTCCCGACCATGAGCATCTTCGAGAACGTGGTGGCCGGGCTGCGGCTCAACGGGCTACGCAAGAAGTCCATCCTGGACGAGGCGGCCGAACGGGCGCTGCGCTCGGCGAACCTGTGGGACGAGGTGAAGGACCGCCTCGGCAAGCCGGGCGCGGGCCTGTCCGGCGGTCAGCAGCAGCGGCTCTGCATCGCCCGGACGATCGCGGTCGAACCGCAGGTGGTGCTGATGGACGAGCCCTGCTCCGCGCTGGACCCGATCTCCACGCTGGCGATCGAGGACCTGATGTTCCAGCTCAAGGACAAGTTCACCATCATCATCGTCACGCACAACATGCAGCAGGCGGCCCGGGTCTCGGACCGTACGGCCTTCTTCTCGATCGAGAAGACCGGCGACCCGGGCCGCCTGATCGAGTACGACAACACCCAGAAGATCTTCAGCAACCCGAGCCAGAAGAAGACCGAGGACTACATCACCGGCCGCTTCGGCTGAACCACCGCTCCGCGCCCTCCCGCCCACCCGCCAATCTTGCAGTTACGGTCCCCGATTCGGGAGCTGTGCCCGCCTTGTCCGGGCGGCAAGTGCAAGATCGGCGCAGCGTGGGGGGCGGGGTGGGGTTAGTGGAGGACGAAGCGGGGTTCGCCGGTCTCCGGGAGGTCGAGGCGGGGGGTGATCGGGGTGGCGGCGTCGCGGGTGGCGGACGCGCGGGCCACCCCGGCGAGGTCACCGGCGGCGGCCACCTGGGCCAGGGTGACCAGGGTCGGCGGGAGCATGGTCAGCTCGCCGGCCTCCGCCCGGCCCAGGGCGTCCTCCGGGCGGACCCACATCGTGTGGTCGGCCTCCCCGGAGACGTCCCGGGTCCGCTGCCCCGCCGGCAGCAGGGCGACGAAGAAGTACGTGTCGAAGCGGCGCGGCTCGAACTCCGGGGTGATCCACCGGCTCCACGGCAGCAGCAGGTCCGACCGGAGGGTGAGCGCCCGCTCGGCGAGCAGGCCGGCGAAGCCCCGGCGGCGGGCCGCCAGGTCCTGCCGCGTGGCCTCCCAGTCGTCGCCGCTGACGTCGCCCACCACGGTTGCGGCGTCGGGGCCGGCCAGCAGCACCCCGGACTCCTCGAAGACCTCCCGGGCGGCGGCGCACACCACGGCCTGGGCGGCGTCCGGCGCGACGCCCAGCCGCCCGGCCCAGGCCGCCGGCTCGGGACCGGCCCAGTCGAGGTGGGCCTGGGAGTCCGACGGGTCCACCCCGCCGCCGGGGAAGGCGTACACGCCGCCGAAGGTCATCGCGGCGACGCGGCGGATGACGTACACCTCGAAGTCGGCGCCGGCCGGACGGAGCAGCAGCACGGTGGCCGCGACCCGGGGCCGCGCCGGCGGGCCGCCCTCGGCACGGAACCGGCGGGCGTGCTCGACCAGGGCCGGCGGGGCGGCGAAGCCGTCGCTGTCGATCGTCATGCGCCGAGCCTAGTCCCGCCGGGTGGCTGGGCCCCTCCGGCGGCCGTGGGGCCGGACCGCCCCCGACTAGCGTGAACGCATGACACGTTGGGGGATTCTGGCCACCGGCCACATCGCCGGCCGCTTCGCCGAGGACCTCCGGCTGGTGCCGGGGGCCGAGTTGGTGGCGGTCGGCTCGCGGACGCCGGAGGGCGCCCGGCGGTTCGCCGACAAGCACGGCGCGGAGCGGGCGTACGGCTCCTGGGCGGAGCTGGCCGCCGACGACGAGGTGGACGCGATCTACGTGGCCACCCCGCACGCGGCGCACCACGAGGCCACCATGACCTGCCTGGCCGCCGGTCGGGCGGTGCTGGTGGAGAAGCCGTTCACCCTCGACCTGGCGGACAGCACCGAGCTTGTCGAGGCGGCCCGCGCCCGTGGGGTCTTCCTGATGGAGGCCATGTGGATGCGGACGAACCCGCTGATCCTGCGGGTGGTGGAGCTGATCGCCGACGGGGCGATCGGGCAGGTCACCAGCGTGCGGGCGGACTTCGGGGCGGCCGGGCCGTTCGCCCCGGAGAGCCGGATGCGGGCCCGGGCGCTCGGCGGCGGCGCCCTGCTCGACCTGGGCGTCTACCCGGTCAGCCTGGCCCACCTGCTGCTCGGCGTCCCGCAGCACGTCCGAGCGTGGGCGAAGCTCGGCCCGGAGGGGGTGGACGAGAACACCGGCATTGTCCTCGGCTACGACTCCGGGGCGGTGGCGACGCTGAGCTGCGGCATGATCGGGGTCACCCCCCTGGTCGCCTCGATCACCGGCACCACCGGCCGGATCGACCTGCCCGACCCGTTCTTCCGGCCGCCGTCGGCGACCCTGCACCGGGCCGGGGCCGACCCGGAGACGATTCCCGCCGACCTGACCGGCGGCGGCTACCAGTACGAGGCCGCCGAGGTGCAGCGCTGCCTCGCCGAGGGGCTGACCGAGAGCCCGCTGGTCCCGCACGCCACCACCCTTGAGGTGATGGCCCTGCTGGACGCCGTCCGGGAGCAGATCGGCGTGCACTACAAGTGAGGAGGGAGGGGCCCCCGCCGAAGCAGGGGCCCCTCCGGACGCCCGTCAGCCGAAGAGCGGGCGGACCAGCAGGTACGTGATGCAGGCGATCAGCGCCGCGGCCGGGAACGTGATGATCCAGGCAAGCACGATGTTGCCGGCGACGTTCCAGCGCACGGCGGAGAGCCGCTTGGTGGCGCCCACGCCCATGATCGCCGAGGTGATCGTGTGGGTGGTGGAGATCGGGGCCTTGAGCACCAGGGCGTTGAAGTAGAGCACCGCGCTGGCCACCGTCTCGGCGGCGAAGCCCTCCGGCGGGCCCAGGTCGATGATCTTGCGACCCAGGGTCCGGATGATCCGCCAGCCACCGGCGTACGTGCCGGCCGCCAGCATGGCCGCCGAGGTCCAGAACACCCAGCCCGGGATGTGGGTCTTGTCGCTCTGGAAGCCACCGGTGTAGAGGGCGAGGACCACGATGCCCATGGTCTTCGCGGCGTCCTGCATGCCGTGGCCGACCGACATGGCCGCCGCGGACGCGGTCTGCGCCCAGCGGAAGCCCCGGTTGAGCTTGCCCGGCTGCCCGTTGCGGAAGATCCACAGGATCGCCAGCATCAACAGGTAGCCCAGGGTCAGGCCGACGATAGGCGAGAGCACCATCGGCAGGAGGACCTTCTCGCCGATCGTGGCCCACTGCACCACGCCGTCGGCGGCCAGCAGGGTCGCCCCGACCAGGCCGCCGAACAGCGCGTGCGAGGACGACGACGGCAGGCCGAAGTACCAGGTGATCAGGTTCCAGGCGATCGCGCCGAGCACCCCGGCGAAGACCACTCCCAGGCTGGCGACCCCGGTGGGCAGGGTGACCAGGCCGTCACCCACGGTCTTGGCGACGCCGGCGCCGAAGTGGGCGCCGACGAAGTTGCCGACCGCAGCGAGGGCGAGCGCGACCCGGGGGGTCAGGGCGCGGGTCGAGACGCTGGTGGCGATCGCGTTGGCGGCGTCGTGGAAGCCGTTGGTGTAGTCGAACGCCAGGGCCACCGCGATCACCGCCAGCACGGCGATGAGTTCGGGACTCACAGGATCAGGACTCCTTGACCGCGATGGTCTCGACGGTGTTGGCCACGTGCTCGAAGGCGTCGCAGGCGGCCTCCAACTCGTCGGCGACCTCCTTCATCTTGAGCACGGTCAGGGCGTCGTACTCGCCGGAGAAGAGGCGGACCAGCAGCATCCGGTACATCTGGTCGCCGTCGTTCTCAAGCCGGTTGCACTCGATCCAGTAGTCCTCAAGGTCCTTCATCGACTTCAGCCGGGGCATCGCCTCGGCGGTCAGCTTGGCCTGCTGGTCCAGCACGTTGACCAGCTCGTGCAGCTCGCGGGGCAGCGCCGGCAGCTTGGTCAGGCCGTACAGGTAGAGGAGGTTGCCCACCGCCTCCAGGTGGTCCATCACGTCGTCGAGCAGCGAACCCAGCCGGTAGATGTCCTCGCGATCGAACGGGGTGATGAAGGTAGAGTTGATCTTCTTGTACAGGTCGTGGGTGATCTGGTCGCTGTCGTGCTCGACCTCGGTGAGCCGCTCGCTGACCGACTGGACGTCCACGCCGGGCAGCGCCAGCTCGTTCAGCAGCTCGGTACCCCGCACCAGGTTCTGCGCGGCCCTGGTGAAGAGCTCGTAGAAGGCGCCCTCGGTGGGGCGGAAGGAAAACTTCACAGCCTGGACCTCGTCGTGTCGGTGGAAGGGTGGCGGACGCCCCGGGGGTGCCTGCAGTGGGAATGCTAGGAAACGGCAGAACCGCCAATTCGCCGGCCCACCCCCGGCCAGCCGCCATTCATTGGTCGTTCACCTGCTGTTCACCTTGATCCGGTCAATCGCCGCACAACCGCCTGCGCTCCGCCGCCACGTCGAAGTCCGCCGCCGGGTACCCCAGATCCAAGTCGTCGAACGTCTCCCGGAGCAGGTGGGCCACCGCCCAGTCCCGGTACCACTTACGGTCGGCCGGCACCACGTACCAGGGCGCGGCGTCCGTGTCGCACCGGGCCAGGGCCTCGGCGTACGCGGCCTGGTAGTCGTCCCAGCGAGCCCGGGAGTCCAGGTCGCTCGGGCGGTACTTCCAGTGCTTGGCCGGGTCGGTCAGCCGCTCCAGCAGCCGCTGCCCCTGCTCGGCGTACGAGATGTGCAGCAGCACCTTGACCAGCCCCACCCCGGCGTCGGTCAACTCCCGCTCGAAGGCGTTGATCTCGTCGTACCGGGCCCGCCAGGTGGCCTCCGGCACCAGCGACTCCACCCGGGCGATCAGCACGTCCTCGTAGTGCGAGCGGTTGAAGATCCCGACGTACCCGGGCGGCGGCAGCGCGCGCCGGATCCGCCACAGGAAGCCGTGCCGCCGCTCCTGTGCGGTCGGCGGGCCGAACGAGCGGATGTGCAGCCCGAGCGGATTCATCGCGCCGGCCACCCGCTTGATCGTGCCGTCCTTGCCGCCGCAGTCCATGGCCTGGAGCACCAGCAGCACCCGCCCGGGGCGACCCCGTTCCAGGCCCGTGTCAGCGGTCGTCGGGGCGCTGGTGGGCGCGTCCGGGCCGGCCGCGCCCGTCGCGGCGGCGTACAGCATCTCCTGCTGCCGCCCCAGCCCCACGCCGAGCAGTCCCACCTGCCGCCGCGCCCACGCCTTGCGGTCACCGCCGTGGCCCGCCGCGCCGGGCAGCCCCGGCGTCGACCGGGGATCGACGGTCCCCAGGTCCGCGAAGCCGTCCCCCACCCGCAGCAGCCCCCTCATCGTGCCGCCCTCCGGCGCCACGACCTCCGTCCCACCGAACAGTTCCATCACCGGATCATCACCCACGTCGCCCCAACCCGCTCGCCAACTCCCCGCCCCCTCCCCCGCCCCCTCCCCGCCCCTCCCTCCGCCGATCATGGAGCGGTGGTGCCCGACGTGCCCCTTCACGCGAACTTTGCGGGGCACCACAAGTCCATGATCGAGGGTGGGGTGGGTGGGGGTGGGTGGGTGGGGAGGGGAGGATGGGGGGACGGAGGGGGTGGGTGGGGTGGGGGAGTTGGTTGACGAGTTCGAGGCGGAGCGGGGGCGGCTGACCGCCGCGGCTTACCGGATGCTGGGTAGCCGGAGCGAGGCCGAGGACGCGGTCCAGGAGACCTGGCTGCGCTGTGCCGGGGCGCTCGGCGACCCGGCCGAACGGGCGAAGGTCCGCAACCTCGCCGCCTGGCTGGCCACCACCTGCGGGCGGATCTGCCTCGACGTGCTCCGCTCGGCCCGGGTACGCCGGGAGTCGTACCCGGGGCAGTGGCTGCCCGAGCCGCTCGTCGGCCCGTACCACCCCGGGCCGGCCCCGGACGGGTTCGCCCCCGACCCCGCCGAGCGGGCGGTCCGCGCCGACCGGCTCGGCACCGCCCTGCTGGTGGTGCTGGAACGGCTCAGCCCCGAGCAGCGGGTCGCCCTGGTGCTGCACGACGTGTTCGCGGTGCCGTTCGACGAGATCGCCGGGATGCTCGGCGTCACGGTGGTGGCCGCCCGGCAGCTCGCCTCCCGGGCCCGCCGGGCGATCACCGCCCCGGATGCTCCCCGGCACACCGCCGACCTGGCCGAGCAGCGGCGGGTGGTCGCCGCGTTCGTCGCGGCGACCCAGTCGGGCGAGCTGGCCGAACTGGTCCGGGTACTCGCCCCCGACGTGGTGCTGATCGGCGACGGCGGCGGGCACTTCCCGGCCGCCCGCCGGCCGGTCACCGGCGCCGACGCGGTGGGCCGGTTCACCCTGGGCCTGTTCGGCCAGGCCGGCCGCTACGGCGGGCGGGTGCGGGCCCGGCCGGTGCTGGTGGACGGGTCGCTCGGGTTGCAGTTCGAGATCGCGCACCCCGACGGCCGGCGGCAGCGCCTGGTCACCGCGTTCGCCGTGCACGACGGGCGGATCACCGGCATCTTCAACCAGCTCAACCCGGACAAGCTCACCCGGCTGCCCGACCTCGGGGCCGGGGCCGAATGGCCGCCGCGCTGGTGACCCGCCGCCGGCGGCGCGGGACTCAGACCACCAGCGCCAGCCACTTGCGGTACGACGTGGCGAACGGCTCGCTGCCGTCGCCGAGCGCGACCAGCAGTCGGCGGGACGCGGCCTCGGCCTCGGCGACCAGGTCGGCCGGGTAGCCGAAGCGCTCCCGGTGCTCGGCGAACTCGTCCTCGTCGCGCAGCTCGACCAGCCCGGTGCCCCGGCGGCGCACCACGTCCAGGTCGAGGTCGAACAGGTGGACCGTGTCCCCGCCCTCCCACCGGGCCGGGGTGGTGATGTCGCAGTAGACCTCGCTGGTCCGCGGCGGCGGGTTGAACATCCCCGTCCACCAGGCGTGCCGCGGCACCAGCAGCACGAAGGGGATCTGCTCCACCGAGGGCCGGCCGTGGTAGACCGACTCCGTCCCGGCCGGCACGCCGAGCCAGACGCCGAGGTCGTCCTCGGCCAGGCGGCGGGCCGGGTAGTCGCGGTGGGCGCTGCCGTCGTACTTGCGGTAGATCACGCGGACCACGTCGCTCGGCATGAGTCGCACCCTAGTCGATACCGCCCATCGGTCGCGCGGGAGAAGTAACCGGATGCGGCCCGTGGGATTCCGTAGGGTGAGGCCGCCACGCGGGGCGGGGCGTGCCCGGCGTCGGCGGCGGCGGGTACCGTCGCACGGTGACTCCGCCGCGCACCGCTCCCGGTTCCGCCCTCCCCCGCAGCGCGTCCCGGCGGCGCGGGAAGCGGGCGAGCGCCGGGGAGCTGCTCGCGGTGGCGGTCGGCGCGGTCCCCGGCGGGGCGGCCCGCCCCGGCCAGCAGGAGATGGCCACCGCCATCGAGGAGTGCGTGACCTCCCGCGAGCACCTGCTGGTGCAGGCCGGCACCGGCACCGGCAAGTCGCTGGCGTACCTGGCCCCGGCGCTGACAGTGGACGGTCCGGTGGTGGTCTCCACCGCGACCCTGGCGTTGCAGTCCCAGCTCGTCGAGCACGACCTGCCCCGGCTCGCCGACGCGGTGGAGCCGCTGCTCGGCCGCCGGCCGACCTTCGCGGTGCTCAAGGGGCGGCACCACTACCTCTGCCTGGCCCGGCTGGACAACTCGACCGAGGACGAGCCGACGGACACGCTGTTCGACGCGGTGGAGCCGCGGGCCGGGGGCGGGGGCGGAAGATGGCTCGGCGAGGCCGGCCGGATCGGCAAGCAGGTCCAGCGGCTGCGGGACTGGGCGCTGGAGACCGACACCGGCGACCGGGACGAGCTGGACCCGGGCGTCGACGACCAGACGTGGCGGCTGGTCTCCATGCCGGCCCGGGAGTGCGTCGGGGCGTCCCGCTGCCCGTTCGGGGCCGAGTGCTTCGCCGAGGCGTCCCGGGCCCGGGCCCGCGAGGCCGACGTCGTGGTCACCAACCACAGCCTGCTCGCCGTCGACATGCTCGCCGGGCGGCACATCGTCCCGCCGCACAAGCTGCTCATCGTGGACGAGGCGCACGAGCTGGCCGACCGGGTCTCCTCCGCCGCCCAGGCCGAGCTGGTGCCGGAGCTGATCGACCGGTCCACCCGGCGGGCCCGCCCGCTGCTCCGGCCGGAGGTCGCCGAGCGGCTCACCGAGGCCGGCGACGCCCTCGCCGTCGGCCTGGCCGAGGTGCCGGCGGGCCGGCTCACCGCCGGGCTGCCGGGGCCGCTGCGCGAGGCGTGCACGCTGCTCGACGCGGCCACCCGGGCCGCCCTGGACGCGATCGGCGACGTCAAGTCCGACGACCCGGACCCGGTCCGCAAGCAGCAGGCCAAGGCGGTGCTGGACGAGCTGTCCGGCACCGCCCAGCGGCTGCTGGAGGAGGCCGAGCACGACGTGGCCTGGGTGGAGAAGCCGGACAACGGCAGCCGCCGGGCGCTGGTGGTGGCCCCGCTCTCGGTCGCCGGCACCCTCGCCACCCACCTGTACGACGAGCGCACCGTCGTCGCCACCTCGGCGACCCTGGCGCTGGGCGGCCGGTTCGACACGGTGGCCCGGGCGCTGGGGCTGGACGCGCCACCGCCCGCCCCGCCGTCCCCGGCCGCCGCCGCGCTGGCCGTCGCCACGGCCCGCGGTGACGCCCCGCCCGGCACCGTCCCGGTCGCCGCCGCGCCGGGCAGCCGGCCCACCACCGGGACCGTCCCGGCGACCGAGGGGCCGGGCTGGCGCTCGCTCGACGTCGGCTCGCCCTTCGACTACGCCCGGCAGGGCATCCTGTACGTCGCCGCGCACCTGCCCCGCCCCAGCGTCTCCGGGCTGCCCGAGGCGGCCGGCGAGGAGCTGCTGGCGCTTGTCGGCGCGCTCGGTGGGCGTACCCTCGGGCTCTTCTCCTCGCGGCGGGCCGCGCAGCAGGCGGCGGAGCTGCTGCGGGCGCGGACCGACCTGCCGGTGCTGCTCCAGGGCGAGGAGGCCCTGCCGCTGCTGGTCCGGAGGTTCCGCGAGGAGCGGTCGAGCTGCCTGTTCGGGGTGATGTCGCTGTGGCAGGGGGTGGACGTGCCGGGCGACTCCTGCCAGCTCGTGGTGATCGACCGGCTGCCCTTTCCCCGTCCGGACGAGCCGCTCGCGGCGGCCCGCGCCGCCGCCGTGGACGCGGGCGGCGGGTCCGGCTTCGCGGCGGTGAGCGTGCCGATCGCCGCCGTCCGGTTGGCCCAGGGGGTCGGCCGGCTGATCCGGGCCACCGGGGACCGGGGGGTGGTCGCGGTGCTCGACTCGCGGCTGGAGACGGCGCGGGGCTACGGCCCGTTCCTGCGCCGCTCGCTGCCCCCGTTCTGGTACACCACCCGCCCGGAGATCGCCCGGGGCGCCCTGGAACGCCTCGGCAAATCCTGACGCCCGCGTTCGAGGAGAGACGGGCCCGCCCCCGCGCAGCGGCGGGGACGGGCCCGGTGGCTCGACGGCACGGTCAGGGCGCCTTCGCGGCGACCACCACGGCGTCCGGCGGGGTGTCCGGCACGGTACGCGCGGCGAGCCGGCGGACCGCGGTGTTGAGCACCGCGATCAGCGGCACCGAGACCAGCGCCCCGGTGATCCCGGCGAGCACCACGCCCGCCGCGATGCCGATGATCACCGCGAGCGGGTGGATGGCCACCGCCCGGCCCATGATCAACGGCTGGAGGATGTGCCCCTCGACCTGCTGCACGCCGATCACCACGCCGAGGATGATCAGCGCGGTGACCGGGCCGCTGTCGACCAGCGCGACCAGCACCGCGACCCCGCCGGAGAGCGCCGCCCCGACGATCGGGATGAACGCTCCGAGGAAGACCAGCGCGGCCAGCGGGAACGCGAACGGGATGTCGAAGATGACCAGGAAGATGCCGATGCCGACGGCGTCGATGAACGCGACCAGCACGGTGGCCCGGACGTAGGCGCCCAGGGTCTCCCAGGATGCCCGGCCGGCGTCGTCGACCTTCCACCGGGCGGCCACCGGCAGCAGCCGGACCAGGAAGCGCCAGATCCGGCTGCCGTCGCGCAGGAAGAAGAAGGTGGCGAAGAGCACCAGCACGATGCCGGTCAGCACCTCGGCCAGGGTCGCCGCGGTGGAGACGGCCCCGCTGGTGAACTTCTCGGTGTTGTTGTTGATCCAGGCCTGCGCCTCGTCGATGTACCGGGTGAGCTGGCTGTCGGACAGGTGCAGCGGGCCGGTCTTCAGCCAGTCCTGGATCTGCCGGACGCCTTCGGACGACTTCTT
This sequence comes from Micromonospora sp. MW-13, assembly GCF_003434305.1. Taxonomy (GTDB): domain Bacteria; phylum Actinomycetota; class Actinomycetes; order Mycobacteriales; family Micromonosporaceae; genus Micromonospora. The sequence goes on along the minus strand of NZ_QKKX01000001.1, from coordinate 218,745 downwards.
GCTCAGCTCCGGCACGCCCTTGATGAACTCGTTCACCACGAGCGTCAGCGTGCCGATGACGGCGGCCAGGCCGCCGACCAGCACCACCGCGGTCGCCAGCGAGCGGGGGAAACGCGCCCGGAGCAGCCAGCCGACGGCCGGCGCCAGCAGCGCCGAGAGCAGCAGCGCGATGGCCAGCGGAATGATCACGATGCTGATGGTGGCGACGATCTTCAGCAGCGCCCAGAACACGACGCCGACGACGATCAGCCGCCACGACCAGGCGGCGGCGATCCGCAGGGCGTGCGGCACGTCCGCGTCGTCGCGGCTGGCGGTGGAGTGGTGCGTCGCGGCGGGCGGCCCGACGCCGACCACCGTCGCCGACGACGGGGCCACCGGGCCCGGCGCGGTGGGGGACGCCACCCCGGGTTCCCCCGGGGCGTCGGCGCCGTCCGTCGCCGCAGTGTGGCCCGTCGGGCCGGCCTGGCCGGTCGGGTCGGCGCGGGCCTGCCGCACCGACTGCCGGCCCGCCTCGTACGCGCGGCGGAGCCGTCCGCGTACCCGCTCGAAGCGGCTCAAGCGCACCTCCCGCATCAGAATCAACCCGCCCGGAGGACAGGGGGGACAGGATACGTCCGTCTGCCCCAGCCTAGGCCGGTTCCGCCACACATTGCCCCGGCCGCCATCGGCGTAACCACCGGCGGGCGGCCCGGCCGGACACGGTACCGTTCCGGTCGTGACCGCCGACCAGAACCTCGACTCCGGCCTGCCGATCCGTCTGCTGCACGACCGCGTGCTCGTGAAGGTGGACGGCAGCGAGGGTGAGCGCCGCTCCACCGCCGGCATCGTGATCCCCGCGACCGCCGCCGTGGGCAAGCGACTGGCCTGGGCGACCGCCGTGGGCGTGGGGCCGCACGTCCGCTCGATCGTCTCCGGCGACCGGGTGCTCTTCGACCCCGACGACCGCTCCGAGGTAGAGCTGCACGGCCGGGGGTACGTCCTGCTGCGCGAGCGGGACGTGCACGCCGTCGCCGCCGAGCGGGTCGAGGCGGAGGCGACCGGCTCGACCGGCCTGTACCTGTAACGCCCCCGGCCGGCCCTTCCCGCTCCCCTCCCCCCGGTTCGTCCCGGCTCCCACCGTCGTCCACCCCGACGGCGCGTCGTTTGCGGCTGCCGGCGACGGGAAGCCAGGCACGTCCAGCGCCCTGGGGAGGGATCGTGCCGGTGTTCGTGAAGAAGGTGTTCCTCTGGGGAAGCGTCGCGTTCCTGATCTACTTCGTGGCGTTCCGGCCGGACAGCGCGGCGCAGATGTGCAAGTCGATCGGGGCGGGCCTGATGGCGATGGCCACGGGCATCGGTGACTTCCTCACCGGCGTGATGACCTGACCGGCCGACCCGCCCCCGTCAGGCGGCGCCCGGCGGCCAGGGGGCGGCCGGGCCGGGACCGTACCAGCCCGGCGGGCCGTAGGGCCCGGGGTGGGCCGGGGGCGGCGGGGCGAGCACCACCGGGATCGGCACCACCGGCTCGTCCGGGGCGTCGACCGGCCGGTGCGAGCCGTCGGGGAACCGCAGGTGGTAGCGGTGGCCGTCCCAGCTCCCGACCGGCGCCTGCGGGTCCCGGCCGACGAAGAACGACCGGTACGCGGTGATCGCGTCCAGCAGCTCCCGTTCCTCCCGCGCGGTCCGTTCCCGGTCGGCCGGCCTGCGGTCCAGCCCCCGGCGCATCCCGTCGCGCAGCAGCGCCAGCCGGGTGGCGGAGAACTGGTACCCGCGCATCGCCTTGAGCCCCCCGTCGCCGGCCACCCGCCGGGCCCAGCTCCGGGCGGCGTGCCGCCGGCCCAGGCTGCCCAGCGCCGCCACCTCCGGCGGGGTCAGCCACCCGGCCCGCACGTAGTCGGGCAGGGTGCGCTCGGTCAGCCGCCCCTCCCAGCCACGCAGCCAGACCGCCAACCCGACCATGCCGAAGAAGATCGGCACCATCACCCCGAGGTAGCCGTACAGGGCGATCATCGCCTGCCCGGTGGCCTGGGCCAGCGACGGCAGCAGGTTCCAGGTGCCGTGCAGCATCATCGCCAGCAGCAGGCCCGCGACCGGGGCGAGGAAGCGCACCCGACGGTCGGCGGTCCGGGCGGCGATGCCGAGGCCCACGCCGGTCATCGAGGTGAACAGCGGGTGGGCGAAGCCGAACAGCAGGATCCGGACGATGAAGATCGCGATGACCTGCTGGGCCCCGGTCGCCGGGCCGTACTCGTCGACGCCGGAGGCGTAGCCGTAGCCGCCCAGGTAGAGGATGTTCTCCACCATGGCGAAGCCGACCGCCGACAGCCCGCAGTAGACCAGGCCGTCGGTGATGCCGGACCATTCCCGGCGGCGGAAGACCAGCAGCAGGATCGGGCCGAGCGCCTTGGTCAGCTCCTCGATGAACGGGGCGACCAGCACCCCGGTCAGCGCGTTGGGCAGCTCCCAGTCGGCGAACCGGGCGGCGAAGAACTCGTTGACGGTCAGCGAGGCGGCCGTGGAGACGAAGGCGCCCCACGCGAAGCAGAAGATCAGGTACTTCAACGGCTCGGGCTCGTACCGGTCCAGCCACAGGAAGCAGGAGACCAGCACCGGCACCGGCAGGATCGCGGCGACCACGCCGATCAGCAGCGCCTGCGGCCCCAGGTTCGAGCCGAGCACGAAGAGCATGTAGACCGCGCACGCCGCGATCAGCAGCACCACCAGGGCCAGCACCAGGAACCGCCGCCAGCCCAGCCGGCGCAGCGGCATCCGGGGGGCGGCTCCACCGGGCGGCGGAGGGACGTCGGGCGCGGTCCACGACGACGCGGCGCCGCCGGGCGGGGTGTCGGCCATCCCGTCAGCGTAGTCACCCCCCGCCGGCCGTTCCGGCCGCATCGGTCGACCGTTATCCTGTCATCAGGTCACGAGCGCCAGCGTCAAGCCCCGGCTTGCTGGCCGGCAACCCTCGTCGAGTTCGCGGTGGGGTGCCCCGGGTGATGACCGGGCCCAGCCCCGTCCGGCGCTGGGCAAGCGCGGACCCCGTCCCGGTGGGTGTCACCCGGGGTCCCGAACCCCGGAGGTCGGGCCATGACCGTCACCCTCGTACCCCCGCTCGCGTCGACCGCACCGGCGACGCCGCGACCGCTCGACGTGCTCGGCGTGCCGGGCCAGCTCAACCTGGACTACGCCGCCACCGCGCCGTGCGCGCGGGCCGCGGCCGACGCGGTGACCGAGCTGCTGCCCTGGTACGCCAGCGTGCACCGCGGCGCCGGCGCGCTGTCGCGCCGCTGCACGCTGGCGTACGAGCGGGCCCGGCAGACGATCGGCGACTTCTTCGGCGCCCGCGCCGACGACCACGTGGTGTTCACCCGCAACACCACCGACGCGCTGAACCTGTTGGCCCGGGCCCTGCCCGCCGGGACCACGGTGGTGACGTTCGCCGGGGAGCACCACGCCAACCTGCTGCCCTGGCCGCGCGGCTCGGTGCGGCTGCCGATGCCGGCCGACCCCGCCGAGGCGGTCCGGGCGCTGGACGCGGCGCTGACCGAGCTGCGTCGCGGGGCCACCGCCGGCCCGCCGGTGCTGGTGGCGGTGACCGGGGCGAGCAACGTGACCGGGGAGCGCTGGCCGGTGGCCGAGCTGGCCCGGGTGGCCCGCCGGCACGCCGCCCGGATCGCGGTGGACGCCGCCCAGCTCGCCCCGCACGCCCCGGTGGACGTGGCCGCGCTGGACGTGGACTACCTGGCCGTCTCCGGGCACAAGCTGTACGCGCCCTTCGGCGCGGGGGTGCTGCTCGGGCGGGGCGACTGGCTGGACGCGGCCCCGCCGTACCTGGCCGGTGGCGGCGCCACCAGTCACGTCGGGGCCGCCACCCACGACGTACGGTGGGCCACCGGCCCGGCCCGGCACGAGGCCGGCACGCCCAACCTGCTCGGCGCGGTCGCGCTCGCGGCGGTCTGCGCGGCGCTGGCCGACGCGGACCGGGCGGCGCTGCACGCCCGCGAGCAGGCGCTGCTGGCGCGGCTGCGGGACGGCCTGACCGCCCTGCCACACGTGGTGGAGTTGCGCGCCTTCGGCCCGGACGCGCCCCGGGTGGGCATCGTCTCGTTCGTGCTGGCCGGCCGGGACTCGGCCGAGGTCGCGGCCGAGCTGGCCACCCGGTACGGCATCGGGGTGCGCGACGGGCTGTTCTGCGCCCACCCGCTGGCCCGCCGGCTGCTCGCCGAGGCCGCCGCGCGCAGTGGTCACCGGGACCTGCCGCCGACCGCCCTGCGGGCCAGCATCGGCCTGGGTAGCCCACCGGAGCACGTCGATCGCCTGCTCACCGCCCTCGCCGAGCTGGGCTGAGCGCCCCTCAACCCAGCGGCGGGGCCATCGGCGGCTTCGGGGCGGCGCCGCTCTCGGCCGGGCCGGCGTTCGGTTTCTCCTGCTCGCCGAAGGACTCCCGGATCAGCCGGTTGGCCTCCGCCTGGTCGATGCCGGAGGCGACCAGCAGGTCGCTGGCGGTGGTACGCACCTGCGCGATCACCACGCTGCCGGAGAACCCGACCCCCTGCGCGTACGCCCGGCCGGCCTCGCTGACCGCGCGCAGCGACCGCTCCCGGGCCTTCTCCGTCTCCGCCCCGGCGGCGAACTCGTGGCGGAGCAGGCGGACCGACTCGGCGAGGTGGCCGACCGCATCCGGCATCGGCTCCGGCACCGGCTCCTCGTCCTCGATCATCGTCACGGAGCGCCGGATCAGGGTGCCGCTGTTGCGCATCGCCCGGTCGATCGGCTCGGCCGCCTCGGCGTAGTGGGTCAGCTCGCTGCGCCGGTGCCAGCGCGCCGGCGAGAGGGTGCTGGTCTCCTTCGCGCCCTCGATCGCCTCGGTGAAGGTGCTCAGCTCCTCCTTGTTCTCCCGGAGCCGTTCCAGCGCCCGCTGGGCGCTGTCCCGGTCGCGCCTGCGCAGCGCCTCGGCGGCGACGTCGAGCTGGTCGGCGAGCAGGTCCAGCGCGGGCCGGGCGGCCCGGTTGATCACCCGCAGCGGGTTCAGCGGCAACAGCACCGCCGTCACCACCAGCGCGATCCCGCCGCCGATGAAGGCGTCGATGAAGCGCGGTATCTCCAGGTCCTTGGTGGACGGGCTGAGCGTGACGATCAGCACGGCGGTGGCGGCGGCCTGGATGACGACCGCCACGCTCGCGCCGAAGAAGATGGTCAGCAGGATGGCCGCCGTCACCACCAGCCCGAGCTGCCAGCCCCCGGTGCCGACGAAGTAGATCAGCACGTCGCCGAGGAACACCCCGACCGCCACCCCGACGATCAGCTCGACGGTCCGGCGCAGCCGCTGGCCGACCGACGCGGCCAGGGTGCCGACCGCCGAGATCGGCGCGAAGACCGGCTGCGGGTTGCCCAGCAGGTGGTGGGAGACGATCCAGGCCAGCGCGGCGGCCAGCCCGGCCTGCACGGCCAGGCCCGTCGCCATCCGGACCCGGTGCAGCCGGTCGTGCAGGGTGGCCCTGCCGCGGTGGCGAAGCTGCTCCATCGCCGCCGCGATGCGCGCCGAGTCGATGTCGGCCCCGCCACGGCGCAGGCCGGCACGCCGCAGCAGCGACGGTCGGCGGTCCCGGGCCACGGCCATGGCGGGGACTACCCGCCGCGGGGGCGGTGAATCCTCGCCCGTTCCGGCAGACTCGATCGGGTGACGGACTCGGACGGCCGCCGGGGAGCGGCGGAGCTGATCGACAGGTGGCGGGCGGCGGCCCGGGGTGCCGGGGCCGGGGACTCACCGGCGCTGGCCGACGCCGGGGCGGGGCTGCTGGCCCGCTGGCGGGAACCGCACCGGCACTACCACACCGTCCGGCACCTGGCCGCCGTCCTCGACGTCGTCGACGCGCACGCCGAACTGGCCAGCAGCCCCGACCTGGTCCGGCTCGCCGCCTGGTGCCACGACGCGGTCTACGATCCGCGCGTCGGCGGGGACGGCAACGAGCGGGCCAGCGCCGACCTCGCCGACGCGCTGCTGACCGGGTCCGGGGTGCCGGCCGGGGCGGTGGCGGAGGTGCGGCGGCTGGTGCTGCTCACCGCCGGGCACGCGGTGGCGGCCGGGGACCGCGACGGCGCGCTGCTCTGCGACGCCGACCTGGCCGTGCTGGCCGGCCCGCCCGACGAGTACGACCGGTACGCCGCCGCCGTCCGCCGGGAGTACGCACACGTGCCGGAGCCGGACTTCCGGGCCGGACGGGCCCGGGTGCTCGACGGCCTGCTGGTCCTGCCCACCCTCTACCGGCTGCCCGCCCTGGCGGCCCGCTGGGAACACCCGGCCCGGGCCAACCTCCGCCGCGAACTCGCCACCCTCCGCTGACCCCCGCCGACCCCCGCCGACCCCCGCGATCATGGAGTTGCGGTGCCTAACAAAAGGCGCGAAGGGTCCTGCAACGGGCACCCGAAGTCCAAGATCGACGGGGGTGGTGGGCGGGGGTCAGGGGCGGGAGAGGTGTTTGGGGCGACGGAGGTTGGCGGCGCGGAGGAGGCGGACCAGTTCACGGCTGGGGACGACCCGGGCCCCGAGGTACACCGCCATGGCGTACCGCTCGGCGGGGATGTCGTAGTGGTCGCGGTCGAACGCGCGGCGGGGCACGCCGAGCGCCTCGGCGAAGGTGTGCAGCTCGGCGGGCGAGACGTCGCTGATCAGATGGGACCAGAGCCGCCCGCGCGCCGGCCAGGCAGGCCGGTCCAGGTACAGCATGGTCACCAAAACTAGCCGGGAGTTAGCCTCTGCTGCATGGCTGCCTCCCCCCTCCTCGCCGACCTGCGCACCGTGCTCGGCGACGACGCCGTCCTGACCGACCCGGACCTGCTCCGGATGCACGAGCGGGACGAGGCCGACCTGTGCGCCGCCGGGACGCCGCTGGTGGTGGTCCGCCCGCGCGGCACGGACGAGGTGGTCGGCGTGGTCCGGGCGGCGGCCCGGCACGGCGTACCGGTGGTGCCGCAGGGGGCGCGCACCGGGCTGGCCGGCGCGGCGAACGCCGTGGACGGCGCGATCGTGCTGAGCACCGTGGCGATGGACCGGATCCTGGAGATCGACCCGGTGAGCCGGATCGCCGTGGTCCAGCCCGGCGTGGTGAACGCGACGCTGGCCGGCGCGGTACGCCGGGAGGGGCTGTACTACCCGCCGGACCCGGGCTCCTGGGAGTCGTCCACCATCGGCGGCAACGTCTCCACCAACGCGGGCGGCATGTGCTGCGTCAAGTACGGCGTGACCACCGAGTACGTGCTCGGCCTGGAGGTGGTGCTCGCCTCCGGCGAGGTGCTGCGCACCGGCCGGCGCACCGCCAAGGGTGTCGCCGGGTACGACCTGACCCGGCTCTTCGTCGGTTCGGAGGGCACCCTCGGCGTGGTCACCGAGGTGACCGTCGCGCTGCGGCCAGCCCCGGAGGAGTCGCTCACCCTCGTCGCCGTCTTCGACTCGACGGCGGAGGCCGGCGCGGCGGTGGCGGAGATCGCCGCGAAGGGGCTCACCCCGAGCCTGCTGGAGCTGCTCGACCGGACCCACCTGGGGGCGATCGAGGCGTACCAGCCGATGGGGCTGCGCACCGACGCGCAGGCGCTGCTGCTCGCCGCCGTGGACACCGGGTCGCGGGCCGCCGACGACCTGGCCCGGATCGCCGAGGTGTGCGGGGCCGCCGGGGCCGACGAGGTGTACGCGGCCACCGACGCGGTGGAGGCGGCGGCGCTGTTGCAGGCCCGCCGGCTGGCCCACCCGGCGATGGAGAGGTTCGCCGCCGACGCGTACCCGGGCGGGAACGGCGGGCTGATCATCGACGACGTGGCCGTCCCCCGGGGCTCGCTCGCCGCGCTGCTGGACGGGGTGGCCCGGATCGCCGGGGAGTGCGACGTCCCGATCGGCGTGGTGGGGCACGCCGGCGACGGCAACCTGCACCCGAACATCGTGGTCGACCGCGCCGACCCGGCCAGCCTGGACCGGGGCCGGCGGGCCTTCGACGAGATCATGCGGCTCGGCCTGGAGCTGGGCGGCACCTGCACCGGCGAGCACGGGGTGGGGCTGCTCAAGCGGGACTGGCTGGCCCGGGAGATCGGCCCGGTGGGCGTCCGGGTGCACCAGGCGATCAAGGCGGCGCTGGACCCGGACGGGATGTTCAACCCCGGCAAGGTGCTCTGAGCCCCGGTCCACGACGGCCGACCCGGCCGCCTGCCGGCCGGGGTGGCGCCGGTCCGGGGTGGCCCGGCCACCGTCAGGGGCCGGCTCCCGGGGGACGACGGAAGGGGGCCGGCTACCGGGGGGACGACGGAAGCTCGACGGGATCGCCGTCGGCGCCCCGGTCCGCCGCGAAGCCCCGCACGTCCGGAGCGCCGAGCCGGGCCGCGTCGGCGGTCGCGTCGTCCGGCATCAGCTGGGACTGCCGCTCCGCCTCCACCCGGGCCCGGTAGTGCGTGACCTCGCGCTCCCGGGTCACGGCGTCCCAGCCCAGCACCGCGCCCATCAGCTCCGCGGCGTGCTCGGCGGACTCCAGGCCGCGGTGGGTGGTCTCGAAGGAGATCCGGGTACGCCGGGTCAGCACGTCCTCCAGGTGCAGCGCCCCCTCGGCGCGGGCCGCGTACGTCACCTCGGCCGCCAGGTACTCCGGGGCCCCGGCCAGCGGGGACGCCAGCAGCGGATCGGCGTCGACCAGGGCGAGCAGGTCGAGGGCGAGGGTGCCGTACCGCTCCAGCAGGTGCTCGACCACCCCGACCGGCACCCCGTGCCGGCGGGCCAGGTCGGCCCGGTCCCGCCACATCGCGGCGTACCCGTCCGCGCCGAGCAGCGGCAGGTCGGCGGTGCGCGACGGACGCACCCCGCCGAGCCGGCGGGCCGCGCGGTCCACCACGTCGGAGGCCATCACCCGGTACGTCGTGTACTTGCCCCCGGCGACCAGCAACAGCCCGAGCATCGGTTCGACCACCGCGTGCTCGCGGGACAGCTTCGAGGTGGAGTCCGCCTCGCCGGACAGCAACGGCCGCAGCCCGGCGTAGACGCCCTCGATGTCGGCGGTGCTGAGCGGCCGGTCCAGCACCGTGTTGACCTGGTCCAGCAGGTACGCGATGTCGCGGGCCGAGGCGGCCGGGTGGGACCGGTCCAGCCGCCAGTCGGTGTCGGTGGTGCCGATGATCCAGTGCCCGCCCCAGGGGATCACGAACAGGACGCTGGTGGCGGTGCGCAGGATCAGCCCCGTCTCGCCGGTGATCGCCGAGCGGGGCACCACGAGGTGCACCCCCTTGGACGCCCGGACCCGGAACCCGGGGCGCAGCCCGACGTCGTTGAGCATCCGGGACATGTCGTCGCTCCACACGCCGGTGGCGGCGATGACCGTGCGGGCGCGCACCTCGAACTCGGCGTCGGGCGAGCCGGGCGGGGCCTCCAGGTCCCGGACCCGGACGCCGGTCACCTCGCGGGCCTGCCGGATCAGGCCGACCGCGCGGGTGCTGTTGACCACGGTCGCGCCGAGGCTGGCCGCGGTGCGGGCCAGGGTGACCACCAGCCGTGCGTCGTCGACCTGCCCGTCGTAGTAGCGGATCGCCCCGGCCAGGGCGTCGGCGCGCAGGCTGGGGAAGATCCGCCGCGCCCCCTCCCGGGTGAGGTGCCGGTGCAGCGGCATCCCCCGGCCGCCCCCGAAGATCCCGGCGAACGCGTCGTACGCGGCCACCCCGAGGCCGTAGTAGGACCGGCGGAAGGTGCGGGCCGGCATGTCCCGTACGCCCCGGCCGGCGGGGAGCGGGACCAGGATCGGCACCGGCCGGACCAGGTGCGGGGCGAGCCGGGTGGCGAGCAGCCCCCGCTCGGTGAGCGCCTCGTGGACCAGGTGGAACTCCAACTGCTCCAGGTAGCGCAGGCCGCCGTGGATCAGCTTGCTGGACCGGCTGGAGGTGCCGGCCGCGTAGTCGCGCGCCTCCACCAGGGCCACCTTCAGCCCCCGGGAGGCGGCGTCCAGCGCCGCCCCGGCACCGGTGACGCCGCCGCCGATGACCAGGACGTCGAACCGCTCGGCACGCAGCCGGCGCAGGTCGGTCGCGCGGCGGGCCGGGGAGAGCTGACCGGCGAGGGTTCGGGAGACGTTGGGGTCACGCACCCGTCCACGGTAACCGTCCCGGCGGTCCGGCGGCATGTCGTGATCACGCCGTACTGTCTGGGGATGGAGGTCGGCCCCCCACCGTTCGCAGGTCAGCCCTTCCCCCCGGCCGTGCCGGGCCCGCCGCCGCCCCGCCCCGGCCCGTGGCCCGTGGTGTCCGCGGTGCTGGTCGGCTGCTGGACGGTCGCGGTCACCGTCCCCGCCGAGCTGGTCGGCTGGCTGACCGACCAGGTTCTGCTGGCCAGCGGGCTGGACCGGGCGGTCTGGCTCTGGCCGGTGGTCGCCGGCGGCACCGTCCTGCTGGCCGGCCTGCCGGTGCTGCTGCTCGCCCTGCTGCCGCGCGCCGGGGCGGTCCGGGCCACCGGCCGGGCCTGGCTCGCCGGGCTGCTGGCCTTCGGCGCGCTCGCCCTGCTGCGCGCCCTGCCGCCGGTGCACCACGAGGCGTACCTCGCCGCCCTGGCCGTGGCGGCCGGCCTGCTCGCCGCCCTGCTCGGCCGGCTCGCCCGGGGCCGTGTCCCGGCGCCGCCGGGCACCGGTGGGGACGGGACGGCGACGCTGCTGGCGGTGGCCGCCGGGGTGGCTACGGTGCTGCCCTGGGCGTGGCTCGGGGCGCTCGGAGGACTGCTGGAGACCGTCCTCGCGGCGGTCGCCGCGGTGGCGGTCGGCGTCCTCGCCGGGGCGCTGCTCGACGCCCGGTTCTGGGCGCGTTTCGCGGTCGGCCGCCCGCCCCGGCCGGCCCGGCTGGTGCTGGTCGGCGGCCTGGTCGCCGGGGTGGCGCTGCTGCTCGTCGCCGCCGGGACCGGGCAGTCCGGGGCGCAACTGCCCGCCCTGCTGACCCTGCCGCCGCTGGGCTTCGTGCTGGCCGCCCTCCAGGTCCCCGCCGCCCGCGCGGGCGGGCCCGCCGGGCCCGGCCCGGCGCGCTGGCTCGTCGGGCTCGGCGTGTTCGGGCCGCTGGCCTTCGCCGACCCGGAGGAGATCACCCTCATCCTGGCGGCCACCCGCGACGTGCCGTACTGGGTGGCGGTCACCGCCGCCGCCGGGCTCGCGGTGGCCGCGGTGCTGTCCGTCGCGTACGGCGTGCTGCTGGCCCGCCCGGGCGGCCGGACGCCCAGCCGGCCGGTGGCGGCGGCGACCGCCGCGGTCCTGCTGGCCGGGGCGGCGGCGGTGTACCTCGGGCCCGGCCAGCCCGGCCTGCACGGCGAGCGGCTGCTGGTGGTCCTGCGCGAGCAGGCCGACCTGAGCGGGATCGCGGCCGGCGCGCCCGGGCGGGACGGCCGGGACGCCCGGGCCCGGGAGGTCTACCGCCGGCTCGTCGCCACAGCCGAGCGCAGCCAGCCCGGCCTGCGCCGCGACCTGGCCCGGCTGCGGCTCGACCCGACGCCTTACTACCTGGTCAACGCGATCGAGGTGGACGGCGGCCCGGCCGTGCGGACCTGGCTGTCCGGCCGGCCCGAGGTGGCGCGGGTGCTGGTCAGCCAGCGGTTGCGCCCGCTGCCGGCCGCCGCGCCGACCAGCCGGGGCGACGCGCCGGCGCCGGCCGGGCCGGCCTGGAACGTGTCCCTGATCGGCGCGGACCGGGTGTGGTCCGGGCTGGGGGTGACCGGCACCGGCGTGGTGGTGGGCAGCTCGGACTCCGGGGTGGACGGCCGGCACCCCGCGCTGGCCGCCGGCTTCCGGGGCGGCGACGACTCCTGGTACGACCCGTGGGACCACACGACCGCACCGACCGACCAGGGCGGGCACGGCACCCACACGGCGGGCAGCGCGGTGGGGCGCGGCGGCATCGGGGTGGCCCCGGGGGCGAGCTGGGTCGGCTGCGTGAACCTGGACCGCAACCTCGGCAACCCGGCCCGCTACCTCGACTGCCTCCAGTTCATGCTGGCCCCGTTCCCGACCGGCGGCGACCCGTTCACCGACGGGCGGCCCGAGCGGGCCCCGCAGGTGCTGACGAACTCGTGGGGCTGCCCGCCCATCGAGGGCTGCGACCCGGCGGCGCTGCGGCCGGCGACGGCGGCCCTGGACGCGGCCGGCATCTTCGTCGTCGCTGCGGCCGGCAACACCGGGCCGTACTGCGGGTCGATCGAGGATCCGCCGGCAACGTATCCGGACGTGTTCACCGTCGGGGCGGTGGACCGGGACCGGGAGGTCGCCGCCTTCTCCAGCCGGGGCCCGGTGCCCGGCACGACCAAGCCCGACCTGGTCGCCCCGGGCGTGGGGGTGCTCTCCGCGATGCCGGGCGGCACGTACGCCACCCTGGACGGCACCTCGATGGCCACGCCGCAGGTGGCCGGGGTGGTGGCGTTGATGTGGTCGGCGAACCCGGCCCTGGTGGGCGACCTGGACCGGACCCGGCGGATCCTGCGGGACACCGCCACCCCGGCCGGAGCGACGTACCGCTCCCGCAACCCGGCCGACGCCTGCGGCGGCGACGCGAACATCACCGGCGCCGGCCTCGTCGACGCGTACGCGGCCGTCCGCGCCGCCCGCGGCGGGTGACCGCGGGGGCCGCTCGCCGGCGGAGGCGTCCTCGCCACCGCCGCCGCTCCGCCGGGGCGGCAGGCCGCCGGCAGGTGCGCCGGGGCCGTCGGTGATCTAGGGTCGGCGACCATGGACGCGGAGACCACCCTGGCCGAGCTGACCCCGGACGCGCTGCCCGTCGTGGTGGACCTGTGCCGGCGCGCGCTGGACCTGCCGGAGGACGCCGCCGAGGCGGCGGCCGTGGTGGACGCCCTGCACACCCGCGCCAGGGCGGACCGGACGGTGCTGGGGCTGGGCGCGTACCACGGGACGGAGCTGGTCGGCGTGCTGATCGCCTCGCTCTCCGGCGGGCAGCCCCGGGTCGGGCACGTCGACCTGGTTGCGGTGGCCCCCGAGCGGCGCCGCCGGGGCGTCGGGCGGGCCCTGCTGACCAGGGCCGAGCGCGACCTCGCCGGGCGGGGCGCGACCGAGGTGCTGCTGGCCGGCAACCCGCCGTACTACGCCTGGCCGGGGATCGACGTGCGGTACACCCCGGCGGTCTGCGCCGCGCTGGCGCTGGGCTACGCCCAGGACCGTACGGCCTGGAACATGACGGCCGACCTGTCGTACGACGGGTCGCCCGCGCTGCGGACGACGGAGCCGGCGGAGCGGCGGCTGGCCGGGCGGGGCGTCACGGTGCGGCGCGCGGACCCGGCTGACCTGCCGGCGCTGGCCGCGTTCGCCCGGTCCACCTTCGGCGGCGCGTGGGACGGCGAGCTGGCCGGTTCGCTGGGGCGGCCCGGCGCCGGAGCGCACCTGGCGGAACGGGACGGCAGGGTCCTCGGCTTCGCAGCCTGGGGCTCGTCCCGGCCGAGCTGGTTCGGCCCGATGGGCACCGCCCCGGAGGCGGAGGGCACGGGGATCGGCGGGGTGCTGCTGCGCCGGTGCCTGCGCGACCAGCGGGCCGAGGGGGTGCAGTCCGCCCAGATCGGCTGGGTGGGCCCGGTGCCCTTCTATTCGGGCAGCGCGGGGGCCCGCATCGAGCGGGTCTTCTTCCTGTACCGGAAGTCGCTGCCGGCCGCCGGCTGAGCGGGACGCCCCGGCCCGCGAATCGGGCATGGGCCTGTATAGCGCCGTTCGGCCGCGTGGGCCCATCGACGGCCCCTACCGTCTGGGTAGAGGAGGCGGTCATGAGCACGGACGACGAGCAGACCGACGACGCGCAGCCGGTCACCTGGGTGCCGGTCGAGGAGATCCCGGGACAACTGCCGTTCGACCGGCTGGACTACGGCGACGCCGAGCAGCTCGCGGAGATGACGGAGGCCGAGGAGCCCCCGGCCGAGGAGCCGGTGGTCCTGGTGGACGAGCCGATCCGCATCCACCCGCCGTACGACCGGCCCCGGAAGCGACGCAACCAGCGGCCCCTGCCGACGTGACCGGCGGGCCGGCAGACGACGGAAGGGGCGGGCCGTGTCGGCGGCCCGCCCCTTCGGCGTTCGGTGGAGCTGGACTCAGAAGTCCATGTCCCCGCCGCCCGGGCCAGCCGGGGCAGCCGGGGTCTTCTCCGGCTTGTCCGCGACGACGGCCTCGGTGGTGAGGAAGAGCGCCGCGATCGACGAGGCGTTCTGCAGCGCCGACCGGGTCACCTTGGCCGGGTCGATGATGCCCGCGGCCAGCAGGTCGACGTACTCGCCGGTCGCGGCGTTCAGGCCGTGACCCGCGTCGAGGTTGCGGACGCGCTCGACGACCACGCCGCCCTCAAGGCCGGCGTTGACGGCGATCTGCCGCAGCGGGGCGTCCAGCGCGATCTTGACGATCTGCGCGCCGGTCGCCTCGTCGCCGGTCAGGTCCAGCTTGTCGAAGGCGCTCTTGCCGGCCTGCACCAGCGCGACGCCACCACCCGGGACGATGCCCTCCTCGACGGCGGCCTTCGCGTTGCGGACGGCGTCCTCGATGCGGTGCTTGCGCTCCTTGAGCTCGACCTCGGTGGCCGCGCCGACCTTGATCACCGCAACACCGCCGGCCAGCTTGGCCAGGCGCTCCTGCAGCTTCTCGCGGTCGTAGTCGGAGTCGCTCTTGTCGATCTCGGCCCGGATCTGGTTGACCCGGCCCTGGATCTGCTCGGCGTCGCCGGCACCGTCGACGATGGTGGTCTCGTCCTTGGTCACCACGACCTTGCGGGCGCGGCCCAGCATGTCGAGGCCGACGGCGTCCAGCTTGAGGCCGACCTCCTCGCTGATGACCTGGCCACCGGTGAGGATGGCGATGTCGGCCAGCATGGCCTTGCGGCGGTCACCGAAGCCCGGCGCCTTGACGGCGACCGACTTGAAGGTGCCACGGACCTTGTTGACCACGAGGGTGGCGAGCGCCTCGCCCTCGATGTCCTCGGCGATGATCAGCAGCGACTTGCCCGACTGCATGACCTTCTCCAGGATCGGGAGCAGGTCCTTCACCGAGGAGATCTTGCTGTTGACGATCAGGAGGTACGGGTCGTCGAAGACGGCCTCCATACGCTCCGGGTCGGTCATGAAGTACGCGGAGATGTAGCCCTTGTCGAAGCGCATACCCTCGGTGAGCTCAAGCTCCAGGCCGAAGGTGTTGCTCTCCTCGACGGTGATGACGCCTTCCTTGCCGACCTTGTCCATCGCCTCGGCGATGATCTCGCCGACGGTGCTGTCACCGGCGGAGATGGAGGCGGTGGAGGCGATCTGCTCCTTGGTCTCGACGTCCTTGGCGAGCTTGGACAGCTCCTCCGAGACGCTGGCCACGGCGGCCTCGATGCCCCGCTTCAGGGCCATCGGGTTGGCGCCGGCAGCCACGTTGCGCAGGCCCTCGCGAACCAGGGCCTGGGCCAGGACGGTCGCCGTCGTCGTGCCGTCACCGGCGACGTCGTCGGTCTTCTTCGCGACCTCCTTGACCAGCTCGGCGCCGATCTTCTCGTACGGGTCCTCGAGTTCGATCTCCTTGGCGATGCTCACACCATCGTTGGTGATGGTGGGGGCACCCCACTTCTTCTCGAGCACCACGTTGCGGCCCTTGGGGCCGAGGGTCACCTTCACGGCGTCGGCGAGCTGGTTCATGCCCCGCTCGAGGCCGCGGCGAGCCTCTTCGTCGAACGCGATCATCTTGGCCATACGGCGTTGTCCTCCTGGACACTCACGGGCCACCCGAGTGTGTGTCCCGGATGGGCCGCCTGGTGTACGCACCTTGAGACGTCGCCACCTGGCGACGACGACGTCTCCTCGGCCGGGCCGGATAGCCCGCGACGACCGGCCATGTGCCACCCGACGGTTGCCCGCCGGGAGGCCGTGGCCCCACCGCCCCGACCGCTGGCACTCACGGTATGCGAGTGCCAATGACTTGTTTAGCACTCTGCCTTGCCGAGTGCAAGCACGATGCCGTGTCCGGGCCCGACCCACGCGTCCTGACCAGCACGGCCCGCCGGCCGGTTCAGCCGAGTTCACCCGCCAGCCGGGCGGCGGTCACCGGACCCTCGTACGCGCGCTGCTCGGCGTACGTGACGACCAGGCCGATCAGGTACGCCAGGCCGCTCGGGACGGCCACCAGGGCCGCGCCGACGGCATACGCGATGTTCCAGGCGTCCAGCGAGGCCGTGTCGGCGGGGTCGGCCACCAGCCCGGCGGCAACCTGCACCGGGGCCACGACCAGGGAGATCAGGGACGCGACCAGCGCGACCAGGGTGATCCGCCCGAGCACCGGCCCGAGCCGGGCGTGGAAGAGCTGGCGGGCCCGGCCGAGCGGGGCACCCCGCTCGAAGAGCAGCACCGGGCCGAACAGGCTCAGCGCGGCCATCACGTACAGGCCGGGCAGGTAGCAGAACAGGAGACCGAGCAGCACCAGCAGGCCGTAGAGCAGCGTCCAGCCCCACACCGCCGGTGCCCGGCGCAGGCCGTACGCGAGGGCGGCGCCGACCGACACCGGCTCGCCGGCGGCCTGCCGGGTCACCACCCAGGTGCCGGCCGCCCAGCCGACCGCCTGGACGAAGCCGAGCAGGCAGCCGAAGCCGAGCAGCGCCGTGAAGAAGACGCCGAGGTCGGCGAGGTAGCCGTCGGGCAGCGGGGGCGGCGGCCCGCCGGGCACCGCGGGCTCCAGCGACGGCACCGGGTACAGCGGCACGATCACCAGCATCAGCACGAGCGTGGGCAGGGCATGGGCGAGCGCCAGGACCGGCACGAGCACCCGCCAGCCGCGCCGCAGCGCGCCGGCGCACCGGGAGAACCAGCCGCTCAGGCCCTCCCCGGGCAGGGTGACCAGGGGGTCGGTCGGGTCGTAGCCGGGCGGCGGCCAGGGCGCGGCCCGCGACGGATAGCCGGGTGGGTAGCCCGGCGGCACCGCCGGCCCGAGGTACGGCTGCTGGCCCGGGTAGGCCGGCAGCCCGGCGTAGGCGCCGGGAGCGGTCGGCTGCTGCGGGTACGCCCACCCGGCGGACCCGCCCCGCTGTTCGGGCGCGGCGGGCCCCCAGCCCGGCGGGGAGCCGGGCGCACCGATGTCCGGCTGGGACGGATCGGGTGGGGGTGCCTGGGACATGAGCCCTCCTCAGCGGCGACGCCGGAACGGCTCATGATCTTCCCTGGCGCGGCTCCGCGCCGCTGCCCCGCCACCGGGTGGTTCGACGACCGGCCGCCGGTGCAGGGGCTCGCAGGCCCCGAACCGGTGGAGCGGTCAGACGACGACGCGGACCCGCTCGGCCTGCGGGCCCTTCTGCCCCTGGGCGATCTCGAACTCCACCCGCTGTCCGTCGTCCAGCGCCTTGTAGCCGTCCATCTCGATCGCGGAGAAGTGGACGAAGACGTCCTGTCCCCCGTCGACGGCGATGAAGCCGTAACCCTTTTCGGCGTTGAACCACTTCACGGTGCCCTGTGCCACGGTGCACTTCCTCACGTCGCGCGGCCTGCCAAACCGGCGGGACGCCGGCGGGAACCGGCGGCCCCGGACCACCTGCTCCGGGGTCGACGACGACCCCGAAAACAGTGACCGAAATCGCACGGTACACGAGCCGTCACGGCAGCGCACGACCGCAAAAGGGGCTATATCGGACCGACCTCCACCCGGAGCTACATAGGCGTACGTCACTGCGGTAAGCATGCGGGATGACAGCAGGTCCCCGCCCTTCGGTTGCCGGGCCTCTCGGGTCGGGCGGGACGGCCGCCCCGGCCAGGCGGGCGGCCGTCGTCCGCCGGGTGACCCCGTGGGACGCGGCCCGGATGCGCGCGCTGCGGCTGGAGATGCTCGCCGACGCCCCGCTGGCCTTCCTGGAGACCCTGGCGGACGCCGCCGCCCGCCCGCACGCCGACTACGCCGCCCGGATCGCCTCGGTCGCCGTCGGCCGGCACACCGCGCAGTTCGTCGCCGACCCGGGCACCGACCGCTCCGGCGGTCCCGCCGGCCGGTTCCTGGGGCACGCCGGCGGCACGGTCGCCCCGGACGAGCCGGGCCTGACCGTGGTGTACGCCGTCTACGTCACGCCGCGGCGACGGGGCACCGGCCTGCTCGCGGAACTGGTCGACGCGGTGGCCGCCTGGTCCCGCGAGTGCGGCCGGCCGGAGCTGATGCTGGAGGTGGTGGTCGGCAACGACCGCGCCTACCGGGCGTACCAGCGGCTGGGTTTCGTCGACACGGGCGTCCGGGTCCCCCACCCGAGGATTCCCGCCCTGCGCGAACTCCAGATGCGCCGGCCGGCCTGAGCGCCCCGGCCCGCAGCGGGCGGTACGGAGGGGGCGGTACGGAGGGGCCCAGCCCGACGTCCCGCGCCGGGCAGGGCCCCTGCCCACCCGTCAGGCGGGGCGGCGGCTCTGCACGACGCGGAACCGGTTCGCCACGTACGCGCCGTCGGTCAGGGCCGCGTTGGCGGCCGGGTTCGCGCCGCTGCCGTGGAAGTCGGAGAACGCCGCCGACTGGTTGACGAACACGCCCCCGGTCAGGTTGCACGACAGGTGCACCCCGGCGTCGATCGCCGCCGCCTCAGCCGCGTCCAGCACCGCCTCGTCCGTCGAGTAGACGGCCGCGGTCAGCGCGCCCTTCTCCCCCACCGTCGACCGCAGGATCTCCAGGCTGTGCGCGGTGGAGTCGGTGGCGATCACGAACGAGATCGGCCCGAACCACTCCCGCGAGTACGTCCCGGTGTCGCCGGCCGCCAGCTTCACGATCGTCGGGGTGCGGACCACCGCGCCGGGGTAGGACGGGTGCTCGACGGCGCGCGACTTGAGCACGGCCTCACCGACTGCGGTGACCTCGTCGAGGCGCTCCAGCACCCCGTCGTTGACGATCGCGCCGGTCAGCTCGACGCCCCGGGCCGGGTCGGCGGTGATCTTGGCGACGGATGCGGCGATCCCGGCGGCCACCTCGTCGAAGCTCTTGTGCCCCTGGTCGGTGGCGATCCCACCCGCCGGGATCAGCAGGTTCTGCGAGGTGGTGCACATCTGGCCGCTGTACAGCGTCAGCGTGAAGCCCAGGTTGCGGCACATCCCGGCGAAGTCGTCGGTGGAGTCGACCACCACCGTGTTCAGGCCGGCCTTCTCGGTGTAGACCGTCGCCTGCCGGGCGTTGGCTTCCAGCCAGTCGCCGTACTCGGTGGAGCCGGTGAAGTCGACGATCTTCACGGCCGGGTGCAGGGCGAGCGTCGAGGCGAGCTTCTCGCCGGGGGCCTCGGGGGCGAGCAGCACCAGGTCGGGGTCGAAGCCGGCCTCGGCGAGCACCTCCCGGGCGTACCGCACGGTGATGGCCAGCGGCAGCACCGCGCGCGGGTGCGGCTTGACGACCACCGGGTTGCCGGTGACCAGCGAGGCGAACAGCCCGGGGTACGAGTTCCAGGTCGGGAAGGTGTTGCAGCCGATGACCAGAGCCACCCCGCGCGGCACCACGTGGAACGTCTTGGTCATCCGCAGCGGGTCGCCCTTGCCGGCGGCCTTCTCCCAGCCGGCCGTCCCCGGGTGCCGGGTCATCTCCGCGTACGCGTAGGCGATCGCCTCCAGCGCCCGGTCCAGCGCGTGCGTCCCGCCGGCCTGGAAGGCCATCACGAACGCCTGGCCGCTGGTGAACTGCACCGCGTTGGCCAACTCGAAGACGTGCTTGTGCAGCCGGTCGAGGATCTCCAGGCAGACCCCCGCCCGGGCCTGCGGGCCGGCGTCGCGCCAGGCCGGCAGCGCGGCGGAGGCGGCGGCGACCAGCTCGTCGACGCCGGCGTGCGGGTAGCGGACGTTCAACTCCAGCCCGAACGGGCTCGCCTCGGTGGCGACCCGGTCGCCGTCGCCCGGCTGGTCGAGCGGGAAGTCACCGCCCAGGTACGCCTCGAAGGCCGCCTTGCCGTCGGCGGCGGCGGTCTCGCCGTACACCCGGGGGCTGGGTGATTCCGGATAGGCGGACCAGTACCCGCGCTCCGCGATCGCGGTCAGCGCACGGCTGAGGGTGTCGGCGTGCCTGTCGTACAGGGGATGCGGGGTCTCCGTCATGCCCGCCATCATGCCCCAGCCGCGAACCGGACAGTAGGGGCCGGCACCAGGGCTGGTGACCCCGGCCCGGCCGCCGCATGCTGGAGTGATGCGGCAACGCGCCTGCACCCGGGCCACCTGGCTGAATGGCACCACCCCGGCCGGGCTGGCGCTGGCCGTCCTGGCCCGCACGGCCCGGGTACGCACCCCGGACGGGTTGGTGGTGGCCGGCGGGTACCGGCTGCCGGTGCCGAGGCAGGAGTGCTTCACGGTCGGCTCGGTGATCCTGACCCGGCGCCCCGCCGAGTGGCTGCTGCACCCCGACCGGGCCGACCTGCTGGGCCACGAGACCCGGCACGCCCGCCAGTACGCGCTGCTCGGGCCATTGTTCTGGCCCGCGTACTGGCTGGCCTGCGCCTGGTCGTACGCGCTGACCGGCAGCTACGGCCGGGGCAACGTCTTCGAGCGCCGGGCCGGCCTGGCCGCCGGCGGCTACCCCGAGCCGGTACTGCGCCCCTGGGCGGCCCGGCTGGTGGCCCGGCGCGCGGGCCGCGACCACCCTCGGCGTGGCGGGCCGCCACCGGGGTCGGCGCGGCGCTGAACCGCCGGGCGTCGCACCGGCGGCCCGGTCAGAGGGTGAGCTGCCAGTCGGTCCAGGCGTCGACGGGGCGGAAGCCGAGCCGCTCGTTGATCGCGATCATGTGCCCGTTGGCCGCCGCGTTGAAGGTGTCCACGGCGCGCAGCGCCGGCTCGTGGCCGAGGGCGTACCGCAGGTTCTCCACCTTCGTCAGCAGCCCGAGCCGGTGTCCCCGGTGCGCCGGGTCGACGATGGTGATCTGCTGGAACGCGTGCCACGACAGGTCGGGGCCGACGTCGAGCACCGTCCAGGCGACCAGCCGGCCGGACGCCACGTGCACCGCCCCGTGGTGGTAGCGGCGGCGCCCCCGGGCATCGAGCGCCCGCTCGATGCCGCGCACCCGCTTCACGTCGATCCGCTCGGGCTCCCACTCCAGGTCCCCGATCGGGGCGTCGGCCATCAGCCGGCCGTCGAGGTGGGCCACCTCGGCGACGTACTCCTCGGGGGCGTGCCCCTGCCAGCCGACGGTGCGGTAGCCGGCGGCGTGCGGCCGGGCGTCGGCGAGCAGGGTGTCGAGCGCTGCCGGGTCGACCCGGGCGGCGTCGAGCCGGCGGCGGACCTCGGCGAGCGCCGGTCGCGCGCCCATCGCGGCGGCGAACGCGCCGCCGGCCCCGTCGCGTCCCGGCCCGTCGGGCAGGGCCGAGACGGCCATCCCGACCACCCGCTTGCGCCCCTGCCCGCGCAGCACCCGCAGGCAGTGCTCGTGCAGCGCCCGGCCGACGCCGTGCCGGCGGTGCGCGGGGTCCACGAACAGTTCCACGGTGGCGTTGTCGGTGTTGTCGAGCTGCGGCAGCTCCAGGCCGAGGTAACCGGCCGGCACGCCGTCGCGGTGGGCGAGCGCCCAGACCGGCACGCAGCCCGGCATCGGGTGGCGGAGCGCGGCCTCGAGCCGCCGCCGGCACGGCGGGGGGAAGTCGGGGACGTCCGCCGCGTCGGCCGCCGCCCTGATCCGGTACGCCGCGTCGACCGCGCCCTGGTCTGCCGGGTCGACCGGCGTGATCGTGATGCCCATGGAGCCGAGGGTGACCCGGAAAAGACGATCGGGCCAGCGAATTAATCGCCGGCCCGATCGGACGTGGTCGGGAGGGACGATCGCACAACGCCTCCGGCGTTGGGTCGCAAGAACTGAAAGTCTTCGGCGAAACGCCCTCCCGCACGGAGCATCTTGCGCCGTCCGGTTCCTGCCGTCAAGTCCTCGGCGGCGGGTTTCTCTCACCGAGGGCAAAAAGTCGGTTACCCGGCGGATCCGCCCCATCCCCCGTCCGGCTGATCCGCCTGTCCACCGACCGGATGGCCAGGCAATCTTCTCCGGGTGCGGCATGTCGCGTCCCCTGAGGCACGGGAGGATGCGACATGCCACACACCGTCTCGATCGGGGCCGGGTCAGCCGAGCAGGCCGGCGTCCCGGGCGGCGCGCAGCGAGGGCCTGATCCGGTGGGTCGGGCCGACCTGACCGGCGACGGCGTCGATGGTCTTCAGCCCCTCGCCGGTGTTGAACACCACGGTCTCCGCCGCCGGGTCGAGCCGGCCGGACTCGACCAGTTTGCGCAGCACGGCCACGGTCACCCCGCCGGCCGTCTCGGCGAAGACCCCGGTGGTCCGGGCCAGCAGCCGGATGCCGGCGCGGATCTCGTCGTCGTCGACGTACTCCATCCAGCCGCCGGTGCGCCGTACCGCCTCCAGGGCGTACAGGCCGGCGGCCGGATCGCCGATGTTGAGCGACTTGGCGATGCCGGTCGGCCGGACCGGGGTGATGATGTCGCTGTCGGCGTGCAGGGCGGTGGCGATCGGGTTGCAGCCGGCCGACTGGGCCCCGAAGACCTTCCAGCCGCCGACGGGGGCCTCGACCAGGCCGATCTCGACCAGCTCGCTGAACGCCTTGTCAATCTTGGTGAGCAGCTCACCGCTGGCCATCGGGATGACCACCTGGGCCGGGATGCGCCAGCCGAGTTGCTCCGCCACCTCGTACCCGAGGGTCTTGGAGCCCTCGGCGTAGTACGGACGGACGTTGACGTTGACGAACGCCGTGTCCTCGAACTCGTCGGTCTCCACCAGTTCGCCGCACAGCCGGTTCACGTCGTCGTACGAGCCGTCGATGGCGACCAGCTCGCCCCCGTAGACGGCGGTGGTGACCACCTTGCCCGCCTCCAGGTCGCCGGGGATGAACACGATCGAGGGGACCCCGGCACGGGCCGCGTGCGCGGCGACCGAGTTGGCCAGGTTGCCGGTCGAGGCGCAGGCGAACCGGGTGAAGCCGAGCGCCCGGGCGGCGGTGAGCGCCACCGAGACCACCCGGTCCTTGAACGAGTGGGTGGGGTTGGCGCTGTCGTCCTTGACCCAGAGCGGGGCGGTGATGCCCAGCTCGGCGGCGAGGTTGGGCGCGGCGACCAGCGGGGTCAGCCCCGGGTCGACGGTCACCCGGGTGGCGGGGTCCTGGCCGGCCGGGAGGAGGGCGGCGTACCGCCAGAGGTTCTGCGGGCCGGCCTCGATCTGCTCGCGGGTCACCCGGGCCAGGGCCGCGGTGTCGTAGTCGACCTCCAACGGGCCGAAACACTCGTAGCAGGCGTGCTGCGCGGCGAGCGGGTAGCGCGCGGAGCAGGCCCGGCAGACCAGGGCACGGGCGGGGCTGGCGGTGGTGTCGATGCCGGGCGCGGCGAGGGTCGACGTCATGTCGAGGAGGTCCTCTCATCTTTCCCCACACCGCACCCTGCGGCGGGGACGGAATTGGCACCTGTCCGCACCGCTCGTCGTCGAGCGCGCGGGTGGTTGCCGGGGCTTCGTCGGGCCGTGTCCCTCTGCCCCTCTGGATGAGGTATTCAGTTGTGCGCCCGAGTCTACGGCGGATTCCCGGCGCCGCCACCCGAGGTTCCCAGCGGGTGGCCGTTCCGGGGGCGTCGAATAGATCACACCGTCACCGAGAGCATCGATGTCGCCACCATCGGCGAGATCGGTGCCGGTGGTCCGCGCAAGGGGGGTGGCCTGGGGTTTCTACGCTCGCGGCGTGACGTACCCCCCGCCGCCCGGCATGCCCGGGCCACCCCCGAAGTCCCGCGGGCTCAGCCGGACGACCCGCATTGTGATCATCGTGGTCGCCGTGGTGGCGCTGCTCTGCTGCGCCGGCGCGGTCGGCGGCGGCTTCTGGTTGTTCCGCAGCGTGCAGGGCGCCACCGCCCCGGCCCGGGACACCGCCACCGCGTACCTGGACGACACGAAGGCGGGCAATTACCCGGCCGCGTACGCCCGGCTCTGCGAGCGCCTGCGCGGCCAGGTGACCGAGGCGCAGTTCGCCCGGGCCTGGCAGGCCGAGCAGCCGCTGGGCGGGTACCGGGTCACCAACACCCAGGTCAGCACCACCAACGGCGACACCAGCGCCGAGGTGACCATCACGACCGCGGACCGGGAGAAGGTCATCACCCTGGTCAAGGAGGGCGACCAGTGGCGGGTGTGCGGAGGACCGACCGGCTGACCCCGGCCCGGCAGCGGGGGGTGAACCGGGTGGCGCGGGGCCGTTACGGTGCGGGAAGCCCACCCCCCGAGAGAGGAACTGGCCGATGCGCCGGACCCTGCCCAGCCTCGCGATCCTCGCCCTGGCCTGCCTGTTGACCGCGGGTTGCGACGCCGGGGGGTCGGCCTCCTCGGCGGGTACGACCACCGCTCCGGCCGCCGACGACCCGGCCGCCCCGGCGGAGGACGACCCGGAGCCCACCCCGGCGACGACGGGTCCCACCGCCCCGCCGGAGCCGACCGTCGCCGGCACCACCGCCGCGCCGCCGAAGAAGGTGCCCGCGCTGACCTGCGAGCAGCTCGCCGGCGCCCACGTCGGCAGCACCAAGGTCCCCTACCAGGGGTACGCCGACTACCTCCCGCTGGCCGGGGGCGTCTGGTCGGGCGAGGACGGAGACACGGTCACCCTCCAGAAGCCCTGCGGGATCGGCGACCTCGACGGTGACGGCGCGGCGGACGCGGTCGGCGCGGTCGCGCTCAATGGCGGGGGCAGCGGCACCTTCTACACGCTGGTCGTGTGGCACAACGCCGACGGCGAGCCGGTCTACCGCAGCCTGGCCGAACTGGACGACCGGACCCCGGTCGTCTCGATCGCCGTGTCCGGCGGCCGGGCGAAGGTCGTCTGGCTGACCCGCTCCGCCGACCGCAGCATGGCCGAGCTGGACATCCGGCGCACCTCGTACTACCAGCTCTCCGGCAGCACGTTCACCGAGGTCAGCCACACCGACGCGGCGTACAAGCCGTAACGGATCGCGCTGCCGGCAGGGCGGTGTACCTCCACTCCGGACACCTCCCTACGCCTAGCTGTTTCATTAGCCCGGTCGGTCAGCTCTCATACCGGGCTGAGGCGGCCCGCGTCTGAGCTGCCATCCGCGCCCGGAGTGTGGCTGGTGCCAACACCTGTACCGCTGGCCCGAGCCCGAGCAGCGCCGTGCACGCCCAGTTCTCACCTTCGAAGGGGATGGTCAGTTCCACGTCGTCGCCGGTGGCGGTGAGGTCGATCCGGTCCTGCCCCGTCACGGCAACCAGACGACGCAGCCGGGGCAGGGCTGCTGTCGTGATCCGTACGGTGACCTCGATGAGGGCGTGCTCGGTCTCCATTGCCTGGCGGGACTGGGTCCAGGTGTCCGCGAGGACGAAGCCGGCGGGGCGGTGCACGGATTCGTCGAGGAGTTCCACCGTGCGGATCCTGGATGCCCGGTAAGTGCGCCGTTGCCCGTCGCGCAGGGCTACCAGGTACCAGTCGCCAGCAGCAAGTGTGAGCCCAAGGGGTTCGACGGTCCGTTCTGTGAGCGTGCCACTGCGCACGTAGCCGATGCGGATCCAACGGTCACGCCAGACCGCGGCGGCCAGATCCGCGAGGCGAGGCGTCGGTTCCCGCCGGCCGTACCAGCGGACCGGGTCGAGGTGGAACCGTTCCGCGCTGCGCTGAGCTCGCTGCCGGGCCTCTCCGGTCAGTGACGCCAACACTTTGGTGCGCACCGTATCGAGCATCGCGGTGAGTCCGAGGTCATCGGCGACTCCATGCAGGCCGAGGAAGGCCAGCGCCGTCGCCTCGTCAGCGCCCAGGCCGGTGAGCCGGGTGTGGTAGCCGCCCTCCAGCCGGTATCCGCCAGCAGGGCCGCGGACCGACCGCACCGGCACGCCGGCTGCCACAAGGGCCTCCACGTCGCGTTGGACCGTACGTTCGTTGACCTCTAGACGCTGCGCGAGCTCACGAGCGGTGAGCTGACCGCGTACCTGTAGCTGCATCAGCAGGGCCAGCATCCTGGAAGCGCGCACTACGGCAGTTTGCCATCCGTACTGGACAAGGGTTGTCGGGTATCGGTGGCACTGTGATGGCGAAGCGAACGAACGAAGGGAGCTCGAATGGCTGCCGCAGCGAAGCTGATCATGTTCAACATCGACTGTTCTGATCCTCGTCAGTTGGCCGTGTTCTACGGGCAGGTACTAAATTGGCCGGTCACGCACAGTGAGGAGGAATATGCGATGATCACCGATACCACGACGGCGATCGGGTTCGGCCGCGTACCGGACTACAAGCCGCCGGCCTGGCCCGAGGGCACCGACGCCAAGCGGTATCACCTTGACCTTGCGGTTGATGACCTGGGCGAGGCTGAGGCGAACTGTCTTGCACTGGGCGCCACCGTGCCGGACTTTCAGCCCGGCGGGCAACGATGGCGGGTCTTACTCGACCCCGAAGGCCACCCATTCTGCCTTTGCCTGAGCGGCCAGAGCTAGGCTACGTTTCATTTCTGGTCGGATCCATTCGTTGATCGTGGCGATATGCATGGCGCTACTTCGGATCGTCCGGAACGGTCCGGCGGCCTCGGCCAAGGTCTCCGCCCCGGTCAAACCCAGCACCGCCGCGCGGATGCGGGGCTCCGCGCGACGGCAAGGCGGGCTGCGCTCAGGCCGTCAACCTGCGTGACCGTGACCAAGCCACCGAACACGGCAAAAAGCTCGGAGGGCCGTGGCGGTGGTGTGCCCGATGTCGGGCCAATGGGCGGCGGCGTCGATCGCGGTAACCGGCGTCTAGTTCCGGCAACGCCGGACGGTGGGGGTGGAAGTCCCGCTCGGCTTCCACCCCCACCGTCTTCCTACGTGCTGAGCCTCAACTTCCGGCTCGTCGCCGTCGCAGCCACGACACCACGCCCGAACCCAGTAGCAGGATCCCTACCACGATCAGGACGCTGCCAACAGCCCGAATGAGTGGAGACGCATCTGGCCAGATGAAGGCGGCAGCTGCCACTGTTAGGAAAACTGCGAGCAGTGCCAGTGCCCCGATGACCTGCCGACGCCGCAAGGCCGATCTTTCTGTCATTCGTTGTAAGTCTCTATGAGTTCATTGTCCTTCTGAATTCCATACCTGAACGCCACGAGCCACCCGCCAAATCGGACAATGGTTTCAGGACATGTAGCGAACGCCGACCACGACGGCCCGTGCGGGCCGGACCCGGCAAGTCCTGCTTGAGCGCAACGTGCCTGGCAGTCAGCACCCTCCTTGATCGTTTGCTGAAATTGGAGAAGACACCCGGCGTGTCGTCTCATTAATCATCAAACGATCAAGGTGCTGCGCCGACTTGTGGCCGGCAATCGGCCGGGTTCGGCGGTCAGCTCGTGATGTCCTTGCGGGTGAAGCGCCAGAAGGCCAGGGACCAGAACAGGGTGGCGTAGCCGATCGCCGAGATGCCGCCGCGCACCACGTCGTCGGTCTGCACCGGCGTGGACAGCAGGCCCAGCCAGGCGCTGCTGTAGTGGGTCGGCAGGAACGCCCGGATCCCGCCGAGCGCGGTGATCTGGTCCAGGATGCTGGACAGGATCCAGAGCAGCACCGCCCCGCCGACCGCGCCGAGCGCCGCGTCCGTGACGACCGAGAGCAGGAACGCCAGCCCGGCCACCGCCAGCAGCACGACCGCCAGGTAGCCGAGCACGGCCAGCAGCCGCAGCAGCCCCTCCCCCGGTTCGAGCTGGGCCGCGACCTGGCTGCGCAGCGGCTCCCAGCCGTACCGGAGGGTGCCGGCGAGCAGGGCGGTGCCGGCGAGCAGCAGCAGCGCCAGCGCCGAGTACGCGAGCGCGACCAGCAGCTTCACCGCGAGCAGCCGGGCCCGGGGCACCGGGACGGCCAGCAGGTAGCGCAGGCTGCCCCAGCTCGCCTCGCTGGCGACCGTGTCGCCGCAGAACAGCGCCACCACCACGACCAGCAGGAACGACGCCGAGACCAGCAGCGCGAAGAGGGTGAAGTTCAGCCCGCCCGAGGTGGCCAGGTCGGACAGGCTGGCGAACTCGCCCCCGCCGTTGCGGTCGTCCTCGCCGGAGTCGAACTGGAACGCGACCAGGATGATCAACGGCAGCAGCACCATGAACCCGAGCGCGAGCTGGGTACGCCGCCGGGACGCCTGCCGGCGGAACTCCGCCGCGAACGGCAGGGTGGCCGAGGGGCGGTAGCCCGTCGCCGCGCCCACCGTGGAGGACGACTGCGCCATCACCGGTCCCCGCTTCCCCGAGAGTTCTCGCCCACCAGGGCGAGGAACGCATCCTCCAGGCGGCGGCGCGGCACCACCCGGTCCACCCCGATCCCGGCCCGGACCAGCTCGGCCACCACCTCGCTGCGCGCGGTGCCGTTGGTGTCCACCACCAGGTTCCCGTCGGAGTCCGGCAGCACCGTGACCCCGTCCAGCCGGCCCAGCACGTCGCGCGCGGCGGCCGGGTCGGTGACGTCGAACAGCACGCTCGGCGACTCGCCGACGATCTGCTCGACCGGGCCGGACGCCACGATCCGCCCCTTGTTGACCACCACCGCGTGCGTGCAGGTCTGCTCCACCTCGGCGAGCAGGTGGCTGGAGACCAGCACGGCCCGCCCGTCGGTGGCGTAGCGCTGGAGCACCCGGCGCATCTCGGCGATCTGCGGCGGGTCCAGGCCGTCCGTCGGCTCGTCGAGCACCAGCAGCTCGGGCAGGCCGAGCATGGCCTGGGCGATGGCCAGCCGCTGCCGCATGCCGTGGCTGTACTTACGGGTCCTGCGGTGCACCGAGTCGCCGAGCCCGGCGATCTCCAGCGCCTCGTCGAAGTGCGCCTCCGCCCACGGCCGCCCGGTGGCCCGCCAGTACGCCTTGAGGTTGTCCAGGCCGGACAGGTGGGGCAGGAAGCCGGGCCCCTCGACCAGCGCCCCGATCCGGGACAGCACCGGCGAGCCGGGCACCAGCCGCCGGCCGAAGACGTAGATCTCCCCGGCGGTCGGCTGGGTCAGCCCCATCAGCACCCGCAGCGTGGTGGTCTTGCCCGCGCCGTTGGGCCCGAGCAGGCCGACCACCTGGCCGGGATGCACCTCGAAGTCGACGTTCGACACGGCGACGAAGCCGTCGGCGTACTCCTTGCGGAGCTGCCGGACGGCCAGCGGGACCCCCGCGTACTGCGGGTGGACCGAGCTGTCCTGGCGGCGGTGCCGGCGGCGGGCCAGCAGGACGACCGTGACGAGCCCGACGGCGATCGCGGCCAGCAGCCCGGCGAGCACCCAGCGCCAGACGGTGGCCGTGGTGGGGATCGGCTCGCCGGCCACCGTGGGCAGCACGACCGGGCCGTCGCCGGCCGCCACGGTGTGGACGGTCGGCTCGGCCGGCGTGGTGTACGCCTGGTCGGTGGTGGCCACCACGATCCGCAGCCGGTGCCCGGCCTCGATCCGGCGGACGATCGCCGGCAGCGTCACGGTGACCGGCGGCGCGGCCCCGATCTCCGTCGGCAGCCCGGTCAGCCGGACCGGGGCGACCAGCCCGTTCGGCAGGGTCGCCGCGCCCCCGGGGTCGACGTCGTAGAGCTTGACGAACAGCACCGCCTCCCCGGTGGGCGACGCCGCCCGGATCGAGAGGGTCGGCGAGCCGGCCACGTCCACCGCCTCGGCCAGCGGCTGCGACTCGAACCGGGCGTGCTGGCCGGGGACGTCGCCGGCCACCCCATCCAGCAGCGAGCCGAGCGCGCCGGCGAACGGCACCGAGGAGATGGCCGCCGGGTTACCGTTCGGCGGGTTCGCGACGGGCTGGGCCGGCCCGGTCACCGCGACCTCGCGGCGTCCGTCGCCGGCCAGGCCCGGGTAGTCGGCGGTGCGGAAGCCGGTGGCGACCAGGCCGCGGTCGAGGGCGTCGAAGCCGGCGATCCGGGAGTACGTGAAGTCGTCGCCGGGTGCCCCTCCGGAGCCCCGCACGTAGTGGTCCAGCCACTGGAGGGTCAGGTACTTCACCCGGTCGGAGTCGTTGCGCGGCCCCGCGCCGCCGTCGTGGCCGCCGGTGTACCAGGCGACCCGGACCGGGGTGCCTGCAGCGGCGATGCCACGGGCGTTGGCGTCCGCCTCGGCGAGCGGGAAGAGGCTGTCCGCCTCGCCCTGCACCAGGAGGGTCGGCGCCTTGATCTTCTCCAGCACGCCGGCCGGGCTGGACCGGCGCAGCAGGTCCACGTCGGCCGGTTCGGCCCGCCCGGTGGTGGCGATCCGCAGGTACGCGGCGCAGACGTCGGCGGCGAACCGGCCGCAGGCCGGGTCCGCCGCACCCGCCGGGGCGCGCCCGGAGCCGGTGCCCGGCCCCGAGCCCGGCGCCGGGCCGGGCGGCCCGGCCGAGGCGGGGGCGCCCTCCGGCTCGGCGGCCGAGGTGCCGGAGAGCCCGGCGGGGCCGGAGCCGGCGTTGCCGCCGCCGCCGAAGAAGATCCCGGCCCAGCCCTTCTTGAACACGCCGGAGGTGGCGTCCTTGCCGGTGCTCTCCGGCAGGAACGCGCGGGACAGGTCGTTCCAGGTGATCATGGGAACGATCGCGTCGACCCGCCGGTCCTGGGCGGCCAGCAGCAGGGCCAGGCCGCCGCCGTACGAGCCGCCCACCACGCCGACCCGGGGGTCACCGGCGGCGTCGGTGCGCACCTCCGGGCGGGCGGCCAGCCAGTCCAGCAGCCGCTCGGCGTCCCGCACCTCGTAGTCCGGGCTGTCCAGGTGGATCTGGCCGCCGCTGCGGCCGAAGCCCCGGGCGGTCCAGGCGAGCACCGCGTACCCCTGGGCGGCCAGGTCCTCGGCATCGGCCCGGACCGACTCCTTGGTGCCGCCGAAGCCGTGCGCGAGCAGCACCGCCGGCACCTTGCGGCCAGCCGACGCGTCGTCCGGCAGGTAGAACGTGGTGTCCAGGTCCACCGGCTCGTCGCCGGCCGGCCCGGACCGGACGGTGACCAGCGCGGACTCGGTGCGGAAGCCGGCCTCGTCGGACCGGGTCGCCCACACCACGGCGGCGGCCACCAGCACGGCCGCCACCGATCCGGCGACGATCCGGCGGCGGCGGGTGCCCAGGGCCCGTCGGACCGGCGCGGCCGACAACGGCGATCTCATGCGGCAACGGTACGGGGCCGTCCCTGAGCGTTGACTGAGATCCTCCGTACGTCCGTCCGGTGAATCCGTTCGGCGGCCGGATCGGATCGACCGCGCAGGGTCCGGCGCGGCCCAGTGAGATGAATTCGGATCACGTGAATTCCGATGTTCCTTCTGAAACCGCACCCGATCCATCCATGTCAACCGAACTATCGACACCGAGGGTGCCTTCGCGATGCACGCGACGTGACATCGCTCGAAGTGACGCAGAACTGACTGGCCGGCGGCTCTGCCGGCCCTGCGCGGTCGGTTAGTTTTCCGGTCCGGTGAGCGGGACTGCATCGGCGACCCCCGACACCCGCACCGTCCCCCGTCGTCACCGGAGGAGACACCCATGACCGTCCCCGCGGAGCGGGTCCGTCAACGGCCCGCCCTCCCGGGTCGCGTGCTGCCGCTGCTGCTCGTCGTGACGCTGCTCGCGCCGGTGGCGTTCCTCTTCGTCCAGCAGCGGCGGCTCACCGACGACGACCGGGGGCTGGCGGTCCGCGAGCGGATGGGCGTGGAGTACCTGCGGGCCCTCGGCCCCGTCACCCTGGCCCTGATCGACGCCCAGTCCGCCGCCGTCGCCGGGCGGACCGCGTCCGGCGAGGCGCTGAACCGGGCGGTGGAGGACGCCGCCTCGGTGGACACCCGCGTCGGCGACCAGCTACGCGCCCATGACCGGTGGACCGGGCTGCGGGCCAAGCTGGAGGCGCTGCCCGACCGGACGCTGACCGACCCGGAGGCCGCCTTCGTCGCGTACGGCGAGGTCACCGACCTGCTGCTGGCCCTGCACCGCAAGGTGCGGGAGGGGTCCGGGTTGATGCGGGACCCGAAGTCGGACTCGTTCTTTCTTCAGGACGCCGTCAGCGACGAGCTGCCCGAGGCGCTCGTGGCCGCCGGCCGCCTCGCCGACCTGGCCACCCTGGCCGCCCGCCGCCCGGCCGCCGAGCGGATCCGCACCGTGTCCGAGCTGGCCGCCCTGCGGGTGGCCGCCCTCGGCCCCGCCACCGAGCTGGTCACCAACCTGCGCGCGGCGGTCGACAGCACGGAGAGCACCAAGCTCGGCGCCAACGTGCTCACCCCGCTCGACAACTACCAGCGGGCCGTCGAACGGCTCGCCGCGCTCTCCGCCCCGACCGGCCGGGCCGGCACCGAGGGTGCCCCGGGGGCGGGCGGACCGGCCGACCTCACCACTGCCCGGGACAACGCGCAGAGCGCCGCCCGGCAGCTCCAACCGGTCATCCTCGACGAGCTGGACGTGCTGCTGCGGGAACGGATCGACCGGCTCGACCGGGAGCGGTGGCTGGCCGGGGCGGCGGCCGGGGCGGCCGTCCTGCTGGTCGCCGCGCTCGGGGCGGCGCTGCTCGCCGCGTACCGGCGGGCCGGCTGGCGGGCCGTCGGGGAGCACCGGGCCGACGCGGACGCTGGCGCGTCGCCGGGCGGCACCGGCTGGCAGCCGCCGGGCGAGCCCCGGGGACCCGCCCCGCTCGGCACGCTCGCCCCCGCCGAGCCCCGGACGCTCCAGCCGGCCGGGCAGGGCCGCGCCACCGACGCCGAACGGTGGGAGCCCTTCGATGCTGCTCGGTAGGCTCCGCATCCGGGGCAAGCTCGCCCTGCTGGTGATCATTCCGCTGCTCAGCATGGTCGGGCTCGCCGTGCCGGTGGTGCTCGACCGGATCGCCACCGCCCAGCGGGCCGCAGCCACCGCCGAGAACGTCCGGGTGGCCAGCCGGGTCGGCACCCTGGTGCAGGGCATCCAGCAGGAGCGCCTGCTCTCGGTCGGCCTGCTGCTCGGCCGGGTCACCCGCACCGAGCTGATCCAGGCGTCGGCCACCGTGGACGACCGGGTCGCCGACCTGCGCGCCGAACTGGGCGACCAGCTTCCCGCCCGGGTCGCCACCGCGCTGGACGGGGTACGGCGGCTGGCCGACCTGCGTACCGCCGTGCTGGCCGGCCGGGCCGCTCCGGCCCAGATCATGGAGACCTTCGGCCCGGTCTCCATGGCGCTGATCGAGTCGCTGCGGCTGCCCTGGCAGGTCGACACCACCACCACGATCGGCCAGCAGGTGCTGGCCCTGGACGCGCTGCTGCGCGCCGACGAGGCGATCGGGGCGTGCGCCACCCTGATCGTCCTGGTCCGGGCCACCGGCGACCCGAAGGTCTCCGCCAGCTACATCACCTGCATCGCCACGCTCAACGTGGACAACAACCGGTTCCGCAGCCTGATCACGCCGGAGCAGCGCCAGCTCGCCCTGCTCGACGACGCGGCGGTGGCCGCCCGGACCAGCCCGACGTTCCTCGCCCACAGCGTGCAGGACCCCGTCGCCGCGATCTCCATGATCCCGCTGGACACGCTCTTCCCGTCGGTCCGCTCGATGATCACCCTCGGCCAGTTCGTCGAGAAGAAGATCATCGCGGATGTCACCACGCAGGTGCGGGCCGAACAGCGGCGGGCGCTCGTCGCCGCCTGGCTGGTCGGCGCCGCGGCGCTCGCCATCCTGCTGGTCGTGGTGCTGCTCAGCGTGGCGGTGGCCCGGACGGTGGCCCGCCCGCTGACCCGGCTCACCCACAGCGCCGACCGGGTCGCCCGGGCCGCCGAGGCCGAGCTGGTCCGGGTCGCCGACGACGAGAGCGAGAGCGTCCCGCCGATCCGCCTCGACCCGGTCGACGCCCGGGGGCGGGACGAGGTCGGCGACCTGGCCCGCGCGTTCGAGCGGGTGCAGGCTACGGCGGCGCGGCTGGTGGAGCGGCAGGTCGCCGGGCGGCGCAACGTGGCGCAGATGTTCGGGCACGTGGGACGGCGTACGCAGAACCTGGTGGGCCGGCAGATCGCGCTCATCGACCGGCTGGAGCGGCAGGAGACCGACCCGACCAGGCTGGAGCACCTGTACCGCCTGGACCACGTCTCCAGCCGGCTACGCCGCAACGCCGGCAGCCTCGTCGTGCTCTCCGGCTCTACCGGCGCCGACGGGCACGTCGCCCCGGTGCCGCTGGCCGACGCGGTGCGCCTCGCGCTCGGCGAGATCGAGGACTACACCCGGGTCGACGTGCAGGTCCCGCCCGGCGTGTCCGCGGCACCGGCGATCGTCGGCGACCTGGTGCTGGCGGCGGCGGAGCTGATGGAGAACGCCACCGTCTTCTCGCCGCCGCACACCCGGGTAGTGGTCACCGCCGCGCCGACCGAGGACGGGGTCCGGCTGTCGGTGGTGGACCGGGGCATCGGGATGACCGAGGATCGGCTGGCCGAGGAGAACGCCCGGCTCACCCGCCGGGAGCGGCTCGACCTCGTCCCGACCGAGGTCCTCGGCCTGTTCGTGGTGGGCCGGCTGGCCCGCCGGCACGGCTGGACCGTGGACCTCGTCCCGACCGCCGGCGGCGGGGTCACCGCCCGGCTGGAGATCCCGTCGGCGCTGCTGGTCGTCCCGCCGGCCGACCGGGCGGGGGCCACGGTGGCCCGGGCGGCGGTGCCGGGCCGGGAGCGGCGGACCACCCTCGCCCGCCCGGGGCCGGTCGGCCCCGGGCGGGCCCTGGCCGCCGTCGCCGCGTCACCCCGTCCGACGGTCGGGGCCGACCCGCTCGACCCGACGGCGCCGCCCGGGCTCGACCACGAGCTACTCGGCCGGGCCACCCGGTCCATGGCGTCCGGCGAGCCCTGGAACGCCTTCGGGGCCAGCGCACCGGCCCCGACCGCCGGGGCCGCCGGGCCGGGCCCGACCGGAGCCCTCGCCGCCGGCCCGCCGCCCGTGATCACCCCGCCGACCGCCCGCGTCACGCCGGTCGTGTCCGGTGCCGCCGCTCCCCCGGCGGCCCCCGGCGCGGCCGGGCCGCACCGTGACGGCGCGGCGGTCGGCGGGGCCGGCACCGCCGCGCCGCCGCTGCCCGTGCGGACCCGGGGCACCTCCTTCCCCGCCGGGCCGCTGTTCCGCGGGCCCGCCGACCGGCCCGCCCCAGCGACCGGGCCGGCGCCCCCGGCGGCGGGCGCGCCGCCCGCCAGGCCGGCCCCGCCGGTCGCCGGGTCGGTCGGAACGGTGGCCGGCGCGCTGCGCGGCGGATCGGGCATCCGGCAGCGCGTCCCCGGGGCGAGCCTGCCCCGCACCGGGCCGGTGGCCGGCCCGGTGGACGCGTCCACCACCGACCCGGCCGCCGCCCGCGCCCTCGTCGAGGAGTTCGAGGCCGGGGTACGCCGGGCGGGGCTGCGGAGCCCCGGCGACCCGGCCGAGGCGGACGCAGCGGACGCGGCGCCCGACCCGCCCCTGCTGAGCCGGCGGGTCCCCGGCGCCAGCCTGACCGTCCCGCCGCCCCGGCCCCAGCCGGTCGCCGATCCGGGTGACCCGGCCGAGGTGCGGGACCTGATCAACCAGTTCGAGGCGGGCGTCGCCCGTGCTCTGCGCGAAATCCGTCCAGCCCGCCGCTACGAAGAGGGATCAAAACGGTGACCAGCCCGTTCCTGCACGACAACGTCGAGCACCAGAACCACCCCGGCGCCGGGGACCTCAGCCCGGAGGCCCGGACGTTCAACTGGCTGCTGGACTCGTTCACCTCCAGCACCGCCGGGGTGCTGGAGGCGATCGCGGTCTCCTCCGACGGGTTGCTGATGGCCATGTCGGCGATCAAGGACCGGTCGAACGCCGAACGCCTCGCCGCCGTGGTCTCCGGCATGACGAGCCTCGCCGGCGGCGCGGCGAGCTGGTACGCCCTCGGCGGGTTGAACCGGGTGATCGTCGACATGACCGAGGGCTACCTGTTGATCAGTGCGATCAGCAGCGGATCGGTGCTCGGAGTGGTCGCCGACCGGTCGGCGAACCTCGGCACCGTGGCGTACGAGATGACCCTCTTCGCCGGGCGGGCCGGGGGCGCCCTCACCCCGCGACTGATCGCCGAGCTGAAGAACGCCGTCCAGCAGTGAGTTCGGACGTCGCCGGCACCGGGCCGGATCCGGAACCCGTGGTCCGGATCCGGCCCTACCTGCGGGCGTCGTCCCCGGGCGACGGCGGGCCGGGCGGCGTCCCCGGCGGGC
Organism: Micromonospora sp. MW-13; assembly: GCF_003434305.1. Lineage (GTDB taxonomy): Bacteria > Actinomycetota > Actinomycetes > Mycobacteriales > Micromonosporaceae > Micromonospora. The sequence goes on along the minus strand of NZ_QKKX01000001.1, from coordinate 182,717 downwards.
CCGCCGACCCCGACCCCGAGCCGGCGCGGCCGGCCGGTCCGCGCCCGTTCGTGCTGACCGCCGGCCGGGTGGCCGGGGCGGACCCGGCGATCGGGCTGGAAACCCAGGTGACCGCCCGGGCCGAGGCCGGCGGGTGGACCGCCGCACCCGCGTCCCGGCTCGCCCCGGAGCTCCAGGCGATCATCGCGCTCTGCGGCGAGCCGATCTCGGTCGCCGAGATCTCGGCCCGGGCCCGCATGCACTTCGGCGTCACCCGGGTCCTGGTCGGCGACCTGCGGGCCGCCGGTCACCTCGACGTGCACGTGGGCACGGCCGAGGACGCCCTTGACCCCGACATCATCCTGCGAGTGATTGATGGACTCCGTGCGATCTCCTGAATGGCCGGTGGCCCCGCTCGGCGGGCTCGCCGCCAACAGCGCCGCCACCCGCTACGGCACTCCGGCGGGCGCCGCGCCGGCCACCGGGCGCGCCACCCCGACGGTCCCGCCGCCGCCCTACCCGCCGCCGGCCGGGCCGCAGCACGCCGCGCCGGACACCGGTACGGGCCGGGCCGCGCCGCCGATCCCCGTCAAGATCCTCATCGCCGGCGGGTTCGGGGTCGGCAAGACCACCACGGTCGGGGCCATCTCCGAGATCGCTCCGCTGACCACCGAGGCGGAGATGACCAGCGCCGGGATCGGCATCGACGACCCGGGCGGGCGGTCCGGCAAGACCACCACCACGGTGGCGATGGACTTCGGCTGCGTGACCATCGACCGCAGCCTCAAGCTCTACCTCTTCGGCACCCCCGGCCAGGCCCGGTTCGGGTTCATGTGGGACGACCTGGCCCGGGGAGCGCTCGGCGCGCTGGTCGTGGTGGACAGCGCCCGGCTGGACGACTGCTATCCGGCGATCGACTTCTTCGAGCGGGTCGGGCTGCCGTTCGTCGTCGGGGTGAACGCCTTCGACGGCCGGCTGGCCCTGGACCTCACCTCGATCCGGTGGGCCCTGGCCATCGGCGACCAGGTGCCCCTGGTGCGGTTCGACGCCCGGGACCGGCTCTCGGTGCGGGACGCCCTGCTGGTCGTCCTCGACCGGGCGCTGGACCGGGCCAGCCAGGAACGGCGGGACTGAACCGGGCCCCGCCTCGGGGTCCGATTCACCGGAAGGGTGGCGGGTGCCGTCGTCCCGAGCGCGGCGACGACCGGCGTCCCGCCGGGTGGGGACGCGGACCGGCCGGCCGGTCCGCCGGGCGACGACCCGGGGTGACGTGGGGGTCCCGTCCCGGCCGGCGGCGCTGTGCGGGGTCCTTCCTTTCCCCGGCGGCTACCCTCGGGCGATGGCCGCACCCGACCTGACCCTCACCGCCAGCCTGCGACCCGCCGCGCTGGACGCCCGGCGCGGCGTCGTCCGGCTGCACCCGGAGGTGCTGACCGCGCTGGCGCTGCGCCCCGGCGACCCGGTCCGGCTGGCCGGGCGGCGGGTCACCGCCGGCATCGTCGCCCCGGCCGGACCGGCCGCGAGCACCGCCCTGCTCTACGCCGACGACCTGCTGCTGGGCAACCTCGGCATCCGCGACGGCGGGCAGGTGACGGTGAGCCTGGCACCGGTGACCCCCGCCCGCCGGGTGACCCTGACCGGGCCGGTCCAGGTGGTCGCCGCGGTCTCCCCGGAGATGCTGCGGCTCGCCCTGCTCGGCAAGGTGGTGACCGCCGGGGACGACGTCTCCCTGCTGCCCCAGGACGTGCTGCCGGACGCCTCGGTGCGCACCCTCGTCGAGGCCGCCCGGCGCAGCCTCTCCAGCACCGTCGGGTACGCCTGGACCAGCACCCTGCTCACCGTGACCGCCGCCGAACCGGACGTCGGGGCGCTGGTCACCATGGACACGGTGGTCGGCTGGGAGCACGGCCAGACCACCCGGACCGGCGGCCGGCCCGCCGGGCGACCCGACGCGGCCCGGTCCGCCACTGCGGCGCCCGGACCCGGCACCAGGCCGGACGAGGCGGCGGCCGACCGGGCCACCGGGCCCGACGCGGCGGCCGGCGGGACCGCCGGGCCGGCGGACGACGCGGACGGGCCCGAGGACGCGCCCGGCGTCGACGAGCTGCCCGGGCTACGGGCCCAGGCCGAGGAGCTGACCGAACTGCTCGACCTCGGGTTCCACCACCGGGAGGTGCTGGGCCGGCTGGGCACCGCCGTGTCGCTCGGGGTGCTGGTCGCCGGGCCCGCCGGATCGGGCAAGTCCGCGCTGGTCCGGGCCGTCGCCGCCCGGGTGGGGGCGACCGTCCGCCCGCTCTGGGCCCCCGAGCTGGCGGCGCTCACCAACGACGCGGCGGCGCGACGGCTGCGCGCCACCGCAGACGAGGTACGCGGAAACGCCCCGGCCGTGCTGCTGGTCACCGACGTGGAGGCGCTCGCCCCGGCCGAGAACCCCGGACCGCTGTCCACCGTGTTCCGGCAGGTGCTCGGCGAGACCGTCCGGGCCGGGACGGCGGTGGTCTGCACGACCAGCCGCCCCGAGGCGGTCGACCCCGCGCTGCGCGCGCCGGACCTGCTGTCGCTGCGGATCACCGTGCCCCTGCCCGACCAGGCGCTGCGCCGGGAGCAGCTCGCCGTGCTGACCCGGCAGGTGCCGCTGGCCGGGGACGTCCGGCTCGACGAGGTCGCCGGGCGTACCCCGGGGTTCGTCGCCGCCGACCTGGCCGCGCTGGTCCGGGAGGCGGGGGTACGGGCGGCGCTGCGGCAGAAGTCGGCCGAGACACCGACGGTGGCGATGGCCGATTTCACCGCCGCCCTGGAGGTGGTCCGGCCGACCACGATGGCCGGGTCCACCCTGGAGCTGGCCGACGTCACCCTCGACGACGTCGGGGACATGGTCGAGGTCAAGGAGACGCTCACCGAGTCGGTGCTCTGGCCGTTGACCTACCCGGACACCTTCGCCCGGCTCGGGGTCCGGCCGCCGCGCGGGGTGCTGCTCTACGGGCCGCCCGGCTGCGGCAAGACGTACCTGGTCACGGCGCTGGCCGGGTCGGGCCGGGCGAACGTGCTCTCGGTGAAGGGCGCGGAGCTGCTGTCGAAGTGGGTCGGCGAGAGCGAGCGGGCGGTCCGGGAGCTGTTCCGCCGGGCCCGGGAGGCCGCCCCGACACTGGTGTTCCTCGACGAGGTGGACGCGCTCGCCCCGGTGCGCGGGCAGGCCAGCGACGGGGGCACCACCGACCGGGTGGTCGCCGCCCTGCTCACCGAGCTGGACGGGGTGGAGTCGCTGCGCAACGTGGTGGTGGTCGGCGCGACCAACCGCCCCGACCTGGTGGACCCGGCCCTGCTGCGGCCCGGCCGGCTGGAGCGGCTGGTGTACGTGCCCCCGCCGGACGGGGCGGCCCGGGCGGAGATCCTGCGCGCCGCCGCCCGGAACGTCCCGCTGGCCGAGGACGTCGACCTCGCCGCGCTCGCCGACGGGCTGGACGACTTCTCGGCGGCCGACTGCGCGGCGCTGGTCCGGGAGGCGGCGCTCGCCGCGATGCGGGAGTCGCTGACCGCGTCGACGGTCACCGCCGGGCACGTCGAGGCCGCGCGGGGACGGGTCCGGCCGTCCCTGGACCCCGGCCAGGTCGCCTGGCTGGCGGCGTACGCGCAGGCCCGGGCGGCGCGCTGAGGACGGGCCGGCGCGGGGGCGGTCGGCCGGTCGCGGCGGGGTCGGTCCGCCGCGTGGTCGGCCGGTCGGGGCAGCGCCTGGCGTTCCGTGAGCTGCCGCAGCAGCTCGATCACGGTGAGCACGAGGCTGGCCAGCCCCCGCTCGACGGAGTCCCGGTCCACGGCGAACCGCCGGTCCAGCGGCGTCACCCGGGGCGCCCGCCACTGCGGCTCGTCGAGGGCGGCGGCCAGTTCCCCCGCCTCCTCCTACCGGGCGATCCCGCCCTGCCCGGCCGTGCCGTCCGGCCGGGCTCCGGCACCCCGGTCGGGGTCGGTCCCGGTCATTGCGCCGCCCCGTCGGCCAGGCCGGGCGGGGACGCCCCCGCTGTCGCCGGCGGGCGGCCCTCGGCGAAGGAGTACGCCGGCCAGGGGCCGGTGAGCTCCAGGCGCACCTCGGGATGCCGGCCGGCCAGCGCGGCGACCAGGCCGGTGAACCCGCCGATGGTGGGGACGTCCACCAGGTATGCCCCGTTGAGCACCATCGCGGTGGGCGCACCGGAGAGCCGGCGGTCCTGTGGGGCGTGCCGGCGGGCGGCCACGGCGTACCCGGCGAGGGCGTCGTGCACGGCCTCGGCGGCGGCCCGCTGCCCCTCGTCCCGGGCCGTCGGCTCGGCCCGGCGCCGCCGCAGGTACGCGGCCCCGGCCCCCTCGGGCGCGGCCCCGCCGCCGCCGGCGGCGGCGCGGGCGGTCGCGCCCGGCACGGCGTACCCCTTGACGCCCCACTCGGCGCGGCCGGTGAGCCGGTCGAGGGTGGCCGCCAGCTCGGCCCGGCGTTCGGCGAGCAGCCGGGCGACGCCCCGCTCGTCGCGGTAGACGGTGGCGAGCCGGGTGGGCACCACCGCGCCGGCCCGGGACAGCGCGGCCACCACCTCGTGGTGCATGCGCGCGGCCCGCTCCAGCCAGGTCAGGTCCTCCAGGTTGCGGCGCAGCGCCTCCTCGCCGTACTCGGCCAGCGGCGCGGTGCTCACCACGGCGACCAGGCCGGCGGCCGGCACGGCCCGCAGCGGCCCGCCGTCCATCCCGGTGACGGCGGCCAGCGTGGCCGGGGTGGCCTCGCGGACCACCCCGTGCAGCCAGCACCCGGCGGCGTCCCCGGCGGGCTCCGGGTCGCCCGGAACCGGCTCAGCCGTCCAGCTCATCGCGGTCCTCCCTCAACACGGCGGCCCGCCGGGCCACCCGGGGCCGCCGTTCGGCCTCGACCTCCTCGGGGTCCCGGGGACCCGGCTCCAGCGGCGGGCGGGCCCGCGAGCTGAGCCACCGACGGGGTGCGCGGACTGGTCATCTCAGCCCACCTCGCCCTTCCCGCGCTGGTAGCGGCGCACCCGCCGGTACCCGAGCAGTTCCCCGTCGACGTCGATGTCGATCTCGTACAGGCCGAGCAGGTCGTGGAGGCGGGAATCCGGTGGTCCTCGACCACCTCCACCCCCACCCGCCAGCCCTCGTCCGTGGACTCCAGCGAGACGACGCCCTGCGGCTCCCGGCCGGCGAGGGTGGTGATCAGGCGCAGCCCCTCGCGCGCCGCCTCGGCCGCCGGCAGCGGTTCTAGGTACTCCTCGTCCTCGTACCGTGCGTAGTCGCGTTCCCCCGGCCGCCCGTCCGCCGGCCCGCCGACGTCCCGGATCCGTCCCTGGGTCATCCCGCTCACCTCCCTGGTCACCGCTTCTGCCTGCCGCTGCCGGCCCGCCTCGTCCCGCGCCCGCCCGGCGGCGTCAGCCGGCCGAGACGAGGGGTCCACCGAGGCGGCTGAGGCCGCTCAACTGGGGGGACGACTGGAGCAGTTCCCGGCCCTGCCGCAACAGCCCACCGGGACCCGCGAGCCCGATTCGCGTTCCGCTTTCCATCAGTTCTCCTTAGCTCCCCCGGAAGGCGGGAACGTCCATTTCGAGAAGGGCCGGAAACAGCTACGGGGGATCAGCGCAGCAGCGGCCTGTGCCTGGACGTCCCGCTTCAGCGGACGGGCGGGCAGTACCCGTCGGCGTTTCCGCGAAACGTCAGGTCGCACTCGCTGGAACGACCGGCCGGCGGATCAGGAGGGCGGTCGGATACCTCGCGGGAGAGGGTGAAGACGACAGACGGAACGATCCCCTGCCACGGGAACAATCGTTTCGGGGTGGGCTCAGAAAGCGGGCGGGGTGGCGTCGAGACTGATTTCCGCCCGCACCGCGCCGCCGTCCTCGACCAGTTTCGCGCCGCATTTGCGGAGCACGGAAATGGCCCCGGCGTTGTCCGGCGTGGTTTCCGCCACGACGGTGTGCATTCCGGCCGCCGCCGCGAGGTTGAGCAGTTCGCGTAGGGCCGCCGCGCCCACGCCCTGCCCCCGGGCGGACCGGCCGAGCCAGACGCCCGCCTCCACCGTCCCCGGCTCGGCGCGGCGGGTCATCCGGATCATCCCCAGCACCTCGCCGCTGAACAGCACGGCGTACATCGCGGTGCGGGACGGGCCGGCGAGGCCCGCGAAGCCCGTACGGTAGTAGTCGCGGAACGCCTGCCGGCGGGCGTGCGACCAGCCGGCCGGCGCGTCGACCGGGGGCATCACGTCGTCCGGCTCGGCCTCGGCGACCGCCGCCGAGAGCAGCGGTTCGAGGTTCCGCTCGTCCACCGGCTCCAGCCGCACCGCACCCGTCACGTGCCGCAGTCTGCCGGTCCGCACCCGCCCGAGTCCACCCTTTGCCGTCCCGCTCCCCGGTCCGGCGCCGGGGACGACCTGGTCGGGCCCGGTCTGCGCCCGGCCCACAGCGGGGCGGCGGCCCGGCCGAGGCGGGGCAGGGCGGGCATCGGCCGCCGCCCGGCGAACCGTCACGCCGGGTCGAACTCGCAGAGGACGGCCGAGGCGTCGTCGGTGGGCTTGTGCCGGCGCAGCCGGTCGGGCCGGTCGCGCTCCGCGGCGCGGACCCGGTCGACGAGCGCGCCCGGCCCCTCGGCGGTGACCAGGTCCAGCAACCCCGCCCAGTCGAAGAGCCCGAACTGCTCCACCGCGCAGGAGGCCCCGTCGGTGAGCAGGGCGGCGCGGCGCAGCCCACCCGGCCCGCGCAGCGGCACCGTGCCGGTGAGCGCGTGGTACGCGGCGTCGGGATCGGCGGCGGAGACCCAGTAGCCGTGCGTGCGGTTCATCCGCTCCCGTTGCAGCCCCACAGCCCGCCGGAACCGGTCGGTCCGGTCGCCGTCGTCGGCCGGTTCCGGCAGGGCGGCCACCATCCGACGCAGGTCGGCCATCGCGGTCTCCAGCCGGTTGTCGGCGACCACGTCGACCCGGCCGCCGACGTCGAGCACCAGCGGGCTGTCGCAGAGCACCAGCCAGTCGACCTCGTTCCCGCCGGCGCGCAGCAGGCAGACCGTCGACGAGGGCGTGCCGGGGTGGTCGAGGTCGCAGTCGCCGCCATGGTCCGCCCGAACCGCCAGGATCGCCGCCGCGAGGCTGCTCATCAGGGTGGCCGCCGGGCGGGCGGCGATGGCCAGCCCGAGCCGGGCGGCGAGGTGCCGGACGTACCAGGCCGGCCCGTGCCGGCAGCCCGTGTCGAAGCCCTCCGGTACGGTCGCCCCGTCCAGGACCCCGACCAGGGGACCGAACCGGAAGACCAGGTCCTCGTTGACCGCTCGGCCGGGGGCCGGCGCGGACGCCGACCGTACCCGCATTATCGGTCCCGCCGACCCGGCGCGGGTCCCCGGCCCGGCCGCCGCCTCCGCCGTCGTGGTGTCCGCCCGCCCGGCCGTGGTCGTCCGCCCGGCGCGGTCCCTGCCGGCCGGTACGTCCCGGTGCCCTGCCGTCATCCTCCACTCCTTCCGCCACCGCGCCGGCTACCCGGCCCTGCCGGGGACATTCCCGGCCGGGGCGAGCCACGAGGCCGGCCGGGCCGGGTCAGCGCCGCCGGTTGCGGGCCCGCGAGGAGCGCAGCCGACGCAGCCGGCCGATCAGCACCGGCTCGGCGGCCAGCGCGGCCGGATTGTCCAGCAACGCGTTCAGCAGTTGGTAGTAGCGCGTCGCGGACAGGCCGAAGCCGTCCCGGATCGCCTGCTCCTTCGCGCCGGCGTGCCGCCACCACTGCTGCTCGAAGGCGAGGATGTGCCGCTCGCGCTCGGTGAGGCCGGCGGCACCCGGGGTCGGTGCGGGTGGCGCGGACGCCGGCGCGACGGACTCGGGCACGACGGACTCGGGCACGACGGACTCGGGCGCGACGGACTCGGGCGCGACGGACTCGGGCGCGGACCGGGGCAGCGGGACGACCTGCTCCCGGCCGCCCGCGCCCTCCGGAGCCGCCGCGCCCGGAGTCGCCCGGTCGCCGTCGCCGGGGTGCGCCGGCTCGGGCCGGTCGGTGGCGGCCGGGGAGGCGTCGGCAGGCGGCATGGCGCTCCTCACGCAGGCGTGCGAAGGGCCGGCAGAGGCGCGCCGACCAGGGGATCACCAGCCTAACCAGGGGCGACCCGGACCGCATCAGACGCGCGGCCCGGGTCACCCCGGCAACGCCCGGTCAGGCGATGTCGCGGCGACGCATGGTGACCAGGGCCGCGCCGAGGGCCCCCACCAGCCCGACGGCGAGCAGGATCGAGGCGTGCTGCCAGGTCAGGTCGAGGGTGTCCGGCTTGCACTCCCCGTAGTAGGTGACGCTGTTGCAGGACTGCCAGTCCTCCAGGGTCACCTTCTTCTGCATCCAGGCCAACGCGTACGTCGGCAGCAGCCACGCCTCGATGAACCGGGCTCCGGCCATCGCCAGCAGGATGCCGACGCCGAACTGGCCGACCACGGCAAGCCCGATCGCCCCACCGAGGGCCATCGCGGTGTGCCGGCCGAGCGAGGCGAGCGCGAACCCGAGGGTCGCCGCGACCACGATCAGCACCAGCCCGCGCAGCCCGGTCAGCCCGAACGACTGCCACGCCCCGGAGGTCATCTTCGCGGTGCTGCCGCGCAGCGTGCCGACGAGCCAGAACCCGGCGGTCCAGACCGCCGCGGCGGCCACGGTCACGGCTACCAGCCCGGTCAGCAGCGCCGCCAGCTTGGTCAGCAGCACGGTGAGCCGACGGGGACGCCAGAGCAGCAGGTTCATCATCCCGCCGGAGCTCCACTCGGCGCCGACGAAGGAGGCGCCGACCACGAACCCGATCACCGCCATGATCGCGGTGAACGTGGTGATCATCTCCCCGAACAACGTGCGGAAGTCGAACGTCGACGGCAGGAACCACTGCGGGTCGATGCTGCCCGGCGGCGGCGGCTCGATCATGTTGCAGTCCGCCGGGAACCGGCCCTCCGGCTGCGCCTGCCCGGACGCCTTGGCCTGCTCGCAGACCGTCCGCTCCTGCTCGGCCCAGCGCACCTGCTCCTGGTACTGCTGCTCGGCCTGGCGCTGCGCGGCGGCCTGCTGGTCGGGACCGATCTTCTGGTTGGTGAAGAAGACCCCGACGAGCACCGCTCCGAGGACCAGCAGGCCGAGCAGCGCCGCCCAGCGGGTGAAGCGCCGCTTGCCCAGCCGGCGCAGTTCCGTGCGATAGAGGCTCATGCGCCCCAACCTCCTCCGGCGGCGCCGGGCTGGCCCGCGCCACCGACCTTCGTGGACTGGTCGACCTGGCGGTGCTGCCCGGGCACGGGGGCGGTCGCGGTCAGCTCCAGGAAGACGCTCTCCAGGTCGACCGTGACCGGGGCCAGCTCGCTGACGTAGAGGCCGTGTTCGGCGAGCAGGCGGCTCACCATGGCCGGCTTGTCGACCCCGGCGAGCATCAGGTGGTCGGGCTGGGCGGTAACCGCCAGGCCCGCCCTGGCCAGCGCGTCGGCCGCCCTCGGCAGGTCGGTGGCCGCCTCCAGGCGGACCCGCACCGCGCTGCCGGAGTGCTCGGCGAGCACCTGGTCGACCGGGCCGAACGCGACTCGCCGGCCGAGCGAGATGATGGTGACCGAGTCGCAGATGAGCTGGATCTCGCCGAGGATGTGGCTGGAGAGCAGCACGGTCATCCCGGAGGCGGCGAGGTCGCGGGTCAGGCTGCGCATCTCCCGGATGCCGCCCGGGTCGAGGCCGTTGGCCGGCTCGTCCAGGATGAGCAGCTTCGGGTTCTTGAGCAGGGCCGAGGCGACCGCGAGCCGCTGCTTCATGCCCAGCGAGTACGTCTTGACCCGCTCGCCGGCCCGGTCCCGCAGGCCGACCAACTCCAGCACCTCGTCGACCCGGGTCTGCGGCACCCCGCCGGCCCCGGCGAGCAGCGACAGCGTGTCGCGGGCGGAGAAGTTCGGGAAGAACTGCGGGCTCTCCACGATCGCGCCGACCTGGCCGACCACGGCGGGCAGCGCCGCCGGCACCTCCTGGCCGAGGATCGCCATCCGGCCGCCGTTCGGCCGGATCAGGCCGAGCAGGGTGCGCAGGGTGGTGGTCTTCCCCGAACCGTTGGGGCCGAGGAAGCCGTGCACCTGGCCCTGCTCGACAACCATGTCGAAGCCGTCCAGGGCGTGTCGCACGCCCCGGCGTCGGCTCTTGTACGTCTTACGCAGACCTTCGATTTCCAGGACAGCCGGCAAAGCTGCGCCTCCCCCGATGAGTGCAGGTGACGACGCACACCATACGCGGTATGCACCGGGCGGCAATACCCGGTATGCAGGCCGGCGTGTCGGCCGGTCAGGCGCAGATCACGTGCACGCCCGCCGCGCGGAACGCGTCGACCACCTCGGGATTGGCCCCGGAGTCGGTCACCAGCGTCTCCACCCGGTCCACCGGGCAGATCCGGGCGAACGCGTGCCCGCCCAGCTTGGACGAGTCCGCGATGATCACCACCCGCTTCGCCCGGGCCACCATCAGGTTGTTCATCGCCGCCTCGCCCTCGTGGTGGGCGGCCGCCCCGAGCTGCGGGTCGATCGCGTCCACGCCGAGCAGGGCCACGTCCAGGGTGACCTCGCGCAGCAGCGCCCCACCCAGCGGGCCGACCAGCTCGAACGACTTGGGCCGGACCACCCCGCCGGCCACCACCACCTTCATCCGGGACCGGACCAGCAGCTCGTTGGCGATGTTGAGCGCGTTGGTGACCACGGTGAGCTGGGCACCCTCGGCGTTGGTGTTCAGGTCCGGCCGGACGGCCAACGCCCGGGCCACCTCCGTGCTGGTGGTGCCGCCGTTGAGGCCGACCACGGTGCCCGGGGTGACCAGCGCGGCGGCGGCGGCGCCGATCCGCTGCTTCTCGGCCGAGTGCTTGGCGGTCTTGTAGCGCAGCGGCAGGTCGTACGAGACGCCGTTGGCCACCGCACCGCCCCGGGTCCGGGTGATCATCTGCTGCTGGGCGAGTTGGTCGAAGTCGCGCCGGATGGTGGCCTGGGAGACGTCCAGCCGCCCCGCGGCCTCCTCGACGCTCACCCGGCCGTTGTCGGTGAGCATCTCCAGCAGCGCGTTCCATCGGGCGTACCGGTCCACCGAGGGGCCTCCACTGACTCTGCACGAAGGGTGATTGATTGCGTGCACAGTAGTGCGCGAAACTACGATGGCGCAAAACCCAACCCTGCGCGATCGGGCAGCCGGTTGCCAGGGCCGCAGTGTTTCACGCAGAATAACGCGCGAAAGACGGCCATAATGCGCCGTATTGCGCACGGCCTCCCCGGCGAGGAGTTCTCATGGCGTTCGTCCACGCGGAGATCACGAGTCAACCCGACTGTTGGCGGGAGGCGGCGCTGCTGGCCCCCACGGTCGCCGAGCACCTGCCGCGCCCCGGGGAGCGGGTGGCCGTCGTCGGCTGCGGCACGTCGTGGTTCATGGCGGCGGCGTACGCCGGGCTGCGCGAGGCCGCCGGCCACGGCGAGACCGACGCCTTCCAGGCGTCCGAGTTCCCGACCGGCCGCCGCTACGACCGGCTGATCGCCATCACCCGGTCCGGCACCACCACGGAGGTGCTGGAGCTGCTCGCCGCGCTGCGCGACCAACTCCCCACCACCGCCATCGTCGGCGACCCCGGCTCCCCGGCCGTCGCGCTCGCCTCCGCCGCCGTCACCATGCCGTTCGCCGACGAGCGCTCGGTCGTGCAGACCCGGTTCGCGACCACCGCGCTGGCCCTGCTCCGGGCCCACCTCGGCGACAACCTCGCCGCGCTCTCCGCCGACGCCGAGGTCGCCGTCCGGGCCCCGCTGCCGATCGACCCGGCCCGCGTCGAGCAGGTCACCTTCCTGGGCCGGGGCTGGACGGTCGGCCTGGCCCAGGAGGCCGCACTCAAGTGCCGCGAGGCAGCCACCTTCTGGGCCGAGGCGTACCCGGCCATGGACTACCGGCACGGTCCGATCTCGATCGCCGCCCCCGGCCGGCTGGTCTGGGCGTTCGGCGAAATCCCCGAGGGGCTGGCGGAGGACGTCGCCGCCACCGGGGCCGCCTTCGTGCACAGCCGCACCCACGGCTGCCACACGGTGCTCACGAGCTGGGCGGCCGGGCGGACCCCGGTCGACCCGATGGCCGACCTGATCCTCGCCCAGCGCTTCGCCGTCGCCCTGGCCACCAGCCGCGGCCTCGACCCGGACGCGCCCCGGCACCTGAGCCGCTCCGTGGTGCTCGCGTGAGCCCAGCCGATGTCGTCGTCGCACTGGACGTGGGCGGCACCGGGATGAAGTGCGCCCTGGTCCGCCCGGACGGCGGCACCGTGTGCGCCGAGCGCCACCCCACCGACGCGGGCCGGGGCCCGGACGCGGTGGTCGACGCCATCCTGGACGTCGCCGAGGGGCTCGCCGGCAAGGCCCGGGCCGACGGGTTCGAGCCGCTCGCGCTCGGCGTCGCCGTCCCCGGCGTCATCGACGAGGCCGCCGGGGTGGCGGTGTGGTCGGCGAACGTCGGCTTCCGTGACGTACCGCTGCGGGACCTGGCGGTGGCGCGGCTCGGGCTGCCCACGGCGCTCGGCCACGACGTGCGCGTCGGCGGGCTGGCCGAGGCCCGGCTCGGCGCGGGCCGGGGCACCGGGCACGTGCTGTTCGTCGCGATCGGCACCGGCATCGCCGCCGCCCACGTGGTCGACGGGTCGGCCGCCACCGGCGCGCACGGCGCCGCCGGGGAGATCGGCCACATCCTGGTCCGCCCCGGCGGCCCGCGCTGCGGCTGCGGCCGGCGCGGCTGCCTGGAGGCGGTCGCCTCGGCCTCGGCGATCGCCCGCCGGTACGCCGAGCTGACCGGCGGGCCCGCGACCGCCGCCGAGGTGGCCGACCGGGCCGCCGACGGCGATGCGGCGGCCGTCCGGGTCTGGGCGGAGGCCGTCGAGGCGCTGGCCGACGGGCTGGCCACCGGCCAGTCCCTGTTCGACGTGGAGACCGTCGTGGTCGGCGGCGGCCTGGCCCAGGCCGGACCCCGGCTGTTCGACCCACTGCGCGCCGCGCTGCACGAGCGGATGACCTTCCACCGGGAGCCGCGCCTGGTCGCGGCGGCCCTCGGCGACGAGGCCGGCTGCCTCGGCGCCGCCCTGCTCGCCCTCGACAGTCTGGAGAAGTGATGGCCCTGCGGGTGAACGGCAAGGTGGTGACCCCGACCGGCGTGGTCCGGCAGGGCTGCGTCGAGCTGGACGGCGACCGGATCAGCGCCGTCGCCGAGTACCCGTCCGTGCGCGACGGGCACTGGATCGTGCCGGGCTTCGTGGACATGCACACCCACGGCGGGGGTGGGCACACGTTCACCACCGGTGACGCCGACTCCGCCCGGCAGGCTGCGGCCTTCCACCTGGGACACGGCACCACCACGCTGCTGGCCAGCCTGGTCAGCTCGTCGTACGAGCTGATGCGGGACGCCACCGCCGCGTTCCGGCCGCTCGTCGAGGAGGGCGTGCTGGCCGGCGTCCACTTCGAAGGGCCGTACCTCTCCTCGGCCCGGTGCGGCGCGCAGAACCCGGAGTTCCTGCGTGACCCGTCCACCGAGGAGCTGGCCGCGCTGGTCGAGCTGGGCGGCGGTGCGGTCCGGATGGTCACCCTGGCCCCGGAGCGGGACGGCGCGCTGGAGGCGATCAAGCTGCTCACCGCCCACCGGGTGGTCGCCGCGATCGGCCACACCGACGCCACGTACGACCAGACCCGGGCCGCGGTGGCGGCCGGCGCGAGCGTCGGCACCCACCTGTTCAACGGCATGCGCCCGGTGCACCACCGGGAGCCCGGCCCGGTGGTGGCCCTGCTGGACGCCCCGAACGTGGTCTGCGAGCTGGTCGCGGACGGGGTGCACCTGCACGACGGGATGCTCAACTTCGTCACCTCGACCGCCGGGCCGGACCGGGCCGCGCTGATCACCGACGCGATGGCCGCCGCCGGCATGTCCGACGGCGAGTACGAGCTGGGCGGCCAGGCCGTCACCGTGGCCGACGGGGTGGCCCGGCTGGCCCGGGACGGCGCGATCGCCGGCAGCACCCTCACCATGGACGCCGCCCTGCGGCACGCCGTGCACGCCGGAATTCCGATGGCGGACGCCTGCCGGATGATGGCCACCACCCCGGCCCGGGCCATCGGCCTCGGCGACCGGGTCGGCGCGCTCCAGGTCGGCCTCCGCGCCGACCTGGTCGTCCTCGACGACGACCTGAACGTGGTCCGGGTGATGCGCGGCGGCTCCTGGGTGGAGTGACCCGCAGGGCCGGGCGGCGCGCCGACCAGCTGTCGAGCAGGGTCACCACACGCGCTTTGGAGCTGACTCGGTCACGACATCAGGGCGCGGGCAGCGGGCCCCACGCCCTCGGCGGGCCGGCTGATCCATCAGCGACATCAGCTCCAAAGGGGCCGGCCGGAGACAGCGCCCGCCCGCCGTGGCAACCGCCCGCCCGCCGTGGCATCCACCTGCGGCGGCGGCCCGGCCGGTCAGCCGAGGGCGTCGACCTCGACGCCGAGGACGGCCTGCTCGTCGGGACGGTGCACCAGCACGTCGGACAGGAACGACTGCACCGCGGGGCCCATGCCGACGTCCCGGCCGGCCCGCTCGGAGAGCAGCCACTTGTGCTCGATGATCTGCGCGAACAGCTCCTGCGGCTCCAGCTTGTGGCGCAGGTGCGCCGGCACCGCCCGGACCACCGGCTCGAAGACCTCGGTCAGCCAGCGGTGGGCGGCCTGCTGCTCGTCGGTCAGGTCGCTCTCCGCCCGGTACGCGTCCAGGTCGTTGAGGAGCCTGCGGGCCTGGTTCTCCTCGGCGTCCAGGCCGGTCAGCCGCAACAGCCGGCGGGTGTGGTAGCCCGCGTCGACCACCTTCGGCCGGACCAGGTACCGCCCGTCGGCGATGGTGGACATGGCCACCTCGGCCACGTCGAAGCCCAGCTCGTTGAGGCGGCGGATCCGGCCCTCGATGTCGTGCCGGGCCTCCCGCTCGATCTGCTGCTCGTAGGTGATCTCGTGCCAGAGCCGCTCGTAGCGTTGCACGACCTCCTCGCAGACCACCTCGGGTTCGATGGACTCGTGCAGCAGCCCGGCGGCCTGGAGGTCGAGCGCCTCGCCGAAGATGTTGACCCGGGCGATCTCCAGGTCCTCGCCGCGCTGGCCGTTGGACAGGGAGTTGCGCAGCGCCCCGGTCTCGGCGTCCACAAGGTAGGCGGCGAACGCGCCGGCGTCCCGGCGGAACAGGGTGTTCGACAGCGAGCAGTCGCCCCAGAAGAAGCCGGTCAGGTGCATCCGGACGATCAGGGCGGCCAGCGCGTCGAGGAGCCGGCCCATCGTCTCCGGGCGCAGGGTGTGCGAGAACAACGCCCGGTACGGCAGCGAGAACTGGAGGTGCCGGGTGATCAGCACCGGGTCCAGCGACTCCCCGGCGTCGGTCTGCCGGTCGGCGACGATGGCCACCGCCTCGACCGACGGGAAGTCGATCCGTTCCAGCGCCCGGAGCAGGTCGTACTCCCGCTCGGCGACCCGCTCGCCGGTCTCCTTGACGGCGTAGACGTACCCGCCGAGCCGGACGAACCGGACGACGTGCCGGGAGATGCCCTGCGGCAGCGCCACCAGATGCTCCGCAGGCCACTGGGCCAGCGGGGTCGACCAGGGGAGGTCGAGCAACGCCGGGTCCACGAGGGCAGAGGTGATCCGCACGCCGACAAGCATGCCGGTTCACCCCGGCCGAGCGCTTCCCTTCGTGGCTCGCCCCACAACCGCCGCGCGGCGGGCCGGTAGCGTGGTCGCGTGCGGGAAACCCAGACGGTACGGCGGAAAGTGCAGCTCAGGCCGGTACGGCCGGCCGGCTGGCGGTGGGACGCGCTGCTGCTGGTCGCCCTGGTCGGCCTGACGGCGGCGCTCGCCGCCGACCGGCTGTTCGGCGTCGACCGCGCGGTGGCCGACTGGGCCGCGGCGCACCGGCCCACGGCGGCGTACTGGGTCGCGGTGGTGTTCAACTACCTGGGCCAGGGCACCCCGCTGACCCTGATCGCACTGGGCATGGGGGTGCTGCTGGCCGTTCGGGTGCGGTCGGTGCGACCGGTGCTGCCGCCGGTGCTCGCCTTCGTCCTCACCTCCCTCACCATCGGTCCCCTGAAGGTGTGGACCGCCCGGCCCGCGCCGAGCGCCAACGTCAAGGAGCCGTTCCTACCCGCCGAGGCGACCCTGCCGCTGTTCCAGCACGACCTGCCGGTGCGGTTCGCCCAGTCGTACCCGTCGGGACACGTCGCGAACGCGATCGTCTGGTACGGCGTCATCGCGCTGCTGCTGGTGCCGCTGCTGGCCACCTTCGGCCGGACCATCCCGCCGGTGCTGGTCACCGTGGTCCGGTCGGTGCCACCGGTGGTCGTGCTCTGCACCACCACGTACCTGGGCTGGCACTGGCTGACCGACTCGGTCGCCGGGCTGCTGCTCGGGCTGGTCCTCGACCGGCTGCTGCGCCGGGTGCCGTGGGACGACGTGCCGCTGCCCGGACGGCTGGGCCCCTGGAACCGACCCGCGCTGTTCACCTCGGCCCCTTAGGCTCCGGGCGTGGAGCGGCTTGCGCGGCGGCTGGGCGTACGCGATGCGGTGGTCATCGGGCTGGGGTCGATGCTCGGCGCGGGCGTCTTCGTGGTCTTCGCCCCGGCCGCGGCGACCGCCGGCGGCGCCGGCCTGCTGGTGGCGCTGGCCATCGCCGGGTTCGTGGCGTTCTGCAACGCGACCAGCTCGGCCCGGCTGGCGGCCCGCTACCCCGAGTCCGGCGGCACGTACGTCTACGGGCGGGAGCGGCTCGGCGCGTTCGCCGGCTTCCTGGCCGGCTGGGGATTCGTGGTCGGCAAGACCGCGAGCTGCGCGGCGATGGCGCTGACCATCGGGGCGTACCTCTGGCCGGGGCAGGCCCGGCTCGTCGCCGCCGTCGCCGTGGTCGCGGTGACCGCGGTGAACCTGCGCGGCATCGGGAAGACCGCGACGGCCACGAAGATCCTGGTCGGCGTCGTGCTGGCCGTGCTGGCCCTGGTCGCGGCGACCGGCCTGCTCGGCGGCGGCTTCGTCCCGGACCGGATCAGCGGCCCCGGCGGCCCCGGCGGCTTCGGCGGCTTCGGCGTGCACGGCGTGCTGGCCGCCGCCGGCCTGTTGTTCTTCGCCTTCGCCGGGTACGCCCGGATCGCCACCCTCGGCGAGGAGGTGCGCGACCCGGGGCGGACCATCCCCCGGGCGGTGCCGCTGGCGCTCGGCGTGGTGCTGGCGATCTACCTGGTGCTGGCGGTGGTGGCGCTCGGCGTGCTCGGCCCCGACCGGCTGGCCGCCTCCGTCGCGCCCCTGGTCGACGTGGTGACCGCCGCCGAGCTGCCCGGCCTGGCCTGGGTGGTCCGGGCCGGCGCGACCATCGCGGTGACCGGCGTGCTGCTCTCCCTGCTCGCCGGGGTGGGCCGGACGCTGCTGGCGATGGCCCGCCGCCGGGACGTCCCACCCGGGCTGGCCGCCGTGCACCCCGTGCACCGGGTGCCGCACCGGGCGGAGCTGGCGGTGGCCGCCGTGGTGATCCTGGTCGTCTCCGTGGGCGACGTGCGCGGGGCGATCGGCTTCTCCAGCGTCACGGTGCTGGTGTACTACGCGATCGCCAACGCCTCGGCGCTGACGCTGGGCCGGGACCGGGCCCGGCGGCTGCCCGTGCAACTGCTCGCCGCGCTGGGGCTGGTCGGCTGCGTGGTGCTCGCGGTCAGCCTGCCCCTGACCAGCGTCCTCGCCGGGTTCGGCGTGCTCGCCCTCGGCGCCGCGTGGTACGCCCTGCGCCACTGACGGCCGGGACGGGCCCGCCGGGCCCGCCGGTGGGGGGCAGGACGCGGCTCGGGTCAGTCCCCGCCGGACCGGGGCGACGGCGGGCCCACGGGATCGTCGGGTAGGTGGTCCGGCGGGGGCGGGGTGGTCTCGCGGAGCAGGGCGGTCAGCCCGGCCCGGCGGGCCACCACGGTCAGCCGGTCGCCGGCGGTGATCACCAGGCGGGGATCGGCCGACCAGTCCGCCTTCTGCCCGGCGCGGGTGTACGCGAGCAGGCGTACCTCGCCGGGGTGGGCCACGGCGGAGAGCGGGCGGCCGTCCAGCGGCGACCCGGCGGCCACCGGCACCTCGGTGACCAGCAGCGCGTGCCGGCCCACCGGGATGGTGGCGATCACCGCCCGGTCCAGCAGGGCGGCGGCGAACGAGGGCGCGGCCAGGTACGACACGCTGCGCGAGATGCCGATGTCGAACGCCTTCTGGATGCGCTCGGCGAAGTCGCCGTCGAACAGCCGCAGCACCACCCGCAGGTCCGGGTTGAGCCCCCGGCCGTTCAGCGCGGCCCGCAGGTTGACCCCGTCGTCGGTGGAGACCACGACGAGGGCCTGGCAGGTCTCCACGGAGGCGGACCGCAGCGTCTCCTCCAGCGCCGCGTCGCCGACCACCACCGCCACCCCGAGCCGGTGGGCCAGCGAGGCGCCCCGCGCGTCCGGGGTCCGGTCGATGGCCACCACCTCGACGCCGAAGTCGTTGAGCTGGGCCATCACCCGGGTACCGATGTTGCCCAGCCCGACGACCACGACGTGCCCGGACCGGTGGGGCTGGATCCGGCCGGCGTGCAGGGCCAGCCGAGCGTTGACGATCCCGTCGACCACCACGGCGGTGATCAGCGGGATCAGCGCCAGCCCGGCCAGGTTGAGCACCACCTGCATGACCTGCGCGGCGACGGGCTTGGTGACGTCCGGATCCTCGCCGGTGAGCGTGGTGACCAGGGTGAGGTAGAGCGCATCGGCCCAGTCCACCTGGGCCGCGCCGGCGTTGAGCCAGCCCAGCAGCGCGATGAGCGCGAGCAGCACCAGCACCGCGATGCCGATCTTGCGGGTGGCGAAGCTGCGGGCCGCCCGGAGCAGCACCGCGACCGGCCGGCGGCGGCGCCGGGCGCGGACCAGCCGGCGGGCGGCCAGCTCGGTGCCGGGCGGCTGGCCGGTCGCCTCGGCGAGCACCACGTCGGCGGTCGTCTCGTCGGCGGGCAGCACCCGGGCCCGGGCGGGGTCGCCGGTGTCGGCCACCCCGCACACCACGTCCTGCGGACGGACGTCAACGCGGCGGGCCACGTAGAGGGTGCGCCCGCCGTGCCGGAAGTGGGTCGGGGCGACCTCGCCGAGCGCGGCGGCCACGAACGCGGGGGCGGCCATCGACGCGTCGGAGAGCACCGCCGAGTCGGGGAAGAGCTGCCGCAGCCCGTTGGCCAGGCTGGTGTTGAACATCCGCACCACCAGCCGCAGCCGGGGTTCCACCTCCTGGGCGCAGAGCGCGGCGTGCATGTTGCCCACATCGTCCTGGTGCAGCAGGGCCAGCCCGTCCGCGCCGGCCAGCCCGGCCCGGCGGAACGTCGCCTCGTCGAGCCGGTCCGCCCGGACCACCTGGATGCCGTCGACGTCCCGGCCGTCCGGGCCCTCGGAGCGGCGCCGCTCGGGCACCACGAGGGTGATCCGGACCCGGCCGGTGTCCAGCTCGGTGGCGAGCAGCGCCCGCACCACCCAGTACGCCAGCGGGTCCGCCCCGCAGACGACGTAGTGCGGGCGGCTCTCCCCGTTCATCCGCAACCGCCAGCCGGTCGCGCGACGCGCACGGTCACGCAGGGGCTCCGTCATGCGCCGAATCGTAGTCAGCCGTCGGGAGACCGCGCAGCCCCGCGATCATGAACGAATGTCGCGGCCCGGGACGGGTAGAGCAGCGCCATGCAGACGTTCCTGCCGTACCCGGACTTCCTGGCCAGCGCCCGGACGCTGGACCAGAAGCGGCTGGGCAAGCAGCGGGTGGAGGCCATCCAGGTGCTGCGCGGGCTGACCCGGCCGGGATACGGCTGGCGCAACCACCCGGCGGTCAAGATGTGGACCGGGTACGAGGAGGCGCTGGTCCGCTACGGCCTGGACGTCTGCGCGGTGTGGTGCGAGCCGGGCCGGGCCGACACCTGCGCGGCGACGTTGGGCACCGACCTCGCCGCCGCCTGCGGCGTCAGCACCGTACGAACCCAGGGGGTGCTGGCGCAGGCCGGGGAGCTGCCGCCCTGGCTGGGCCGCGACGACCTGCACCGCAGCCACCGCTCCTCGCTGCTGCGCAAGGACCCGGCGCACTACCGCCCGCTCTTCGGCGACGTCGGGCCCGACCTGGAGTACGTCTGGCCCGCCTCCGACCGCGAGCCGCGCTGCCGCCCGTCGTGAGGAAAGGTCCTCGCCGACCGGCCCGCGCCGGAAGGTGCCCCGAGCCTGCGCCTCGGCCAGACTGAGGCCCATGGCGCTGTCGCGGGTGGTGGGCCGGCTCATCGGCGTACGGGAGCACGTGGTGGAGCCGGGCGGCGGTGGTGCCCCGCGCGTGCCGCGCCCGGTCGAGGCCGTGGTGGTCGGCGGCGGGATCGCCGGCATGTCGGCGGCGGTGGTGCTCGCCGAACGCGGGGTGCGGGTGACCGTGCTGGAGGCCGCGCCCGCCCTCGGCGGCCGGTTGGGCGCGTGGCCGGAGCCGCTGGCCGACGGCGTCCAGGTCAACGAGCACGGCTTCCATGCGTTCTTCCGGCAGTACTACAACTGGCGGTCGATCCTGCGCCGGATCGACCCGAAGCTGGCGTTCCTCAGGCCGGTCCCCGGGTACCCGGTCCTGAGCGCCGAGTGGCCGACGGAGGAGTTCGGGCGGCTGCCGCCGGCCCCGCCGGCGAACCTGCTCGCCCTGCTGCTGCGCAGCCCGAGCCTGCGCCTGGCCGACCTGCGCGGGATGGACCGGGACGCCGCGCTGCCGCTGCTCAGCTACGACCCGGTGCGCACGTACGCCGACTTCGACGGCGCCACCGCCGACGGACTGCTCACCTCGCTGCGGCTGCCGGACCGGGCCCGGGCGATGTTGTTCGAGGTCTTCTCCCACTCGTTCTTCAACCACGAGGCGGAGATGTCAGCCGCCGAGATGATCGCCCAGTTCCACTTCTATCTGCTCGGCAACCCGGAGGGGTTGGCCTTCGACTGCCCGGACGAGGACTACGCCACCGCGATCTGGCAGCCGCTGACCCGGCACGTGGAGCAGCACGGCGGGCGGGTGGTCACGGGGGCCGCCGCGACCCGGTTGGACCGGGGCCCGGACGGGTGGCGGGTGACCGCCGCCGACGGCAGGGCGTACCCGGCCGGGCACGTGGTCCTGGCCGTCGACCCGCCGGCGCTGGCCGCGCTGGTCGGCGCCTCGCCGGTGCTCGCCGGGGCCGCCCCGGAGCTGGTGGCGGCCATGCCCGCGTTCGGCGCCCCGGGCCCGCCGTACGCGGTCGCCCGGTACTGGTGCGACGGGGACGTCGACCCTGGGCGGGCGGTGTTCAGCGGGGTGTCCCGGCAGCCCACGCTCGACTCGGTGACCCTGTACCACCGGCTGGAGAACGAGTCGCGCCGCTGGGCGGAGCGCACCGGCGGCTCGGTGGTGGAGCTGCACGCGTACGCCTGCGACGAAGGGGTGCCGGCCGAGGAACTGGCCGAGCGGATGCGGGTCGAGCTGGCCGCGCTCTGGCCGGAGGCGGCCCGGCTGCGGGTGCGCGAGCTGCGCGCCCGGGTGGAGGCGCGGGCCCCGGCGTTCGCCCCGGGCGGTCACGCGGGGCGGCCGGGGGTGCACACCGACGCCGACGGGCTCTACCTGGCCGGCGACGGCGTCCGGACCGACTTCCCGAGCGCGCTGATGGAGCGGTCGGCGGCGACCGGGATCATCGCGGCGAACCACGTCCTGCGGGCCGAGGGGGCGGCGGCCGAGCCGGTCCGCTCGATCCGCCCGCGCGGCCTGCTCGCTGGGCGAATGCTACAAAAGCCGTGATTCGCCGCAAGACGCCGTAAATCTGATCTACCCTCGACTGACATCCACCGGCATCGCCGGCACGGGAGGTCGAGAGGGTGTCCACGGTGCACCGGCGCGACGCGGCCGGCGGGCCGCCCGGCGACGAGGCGGGCGGCGGCCGGTACGACGACGCGTACGGGCTGCTGCGTGACGAGCGGGCCTGCATCGTGACGGCGCTGCGGCTGGGCTGGTGGCTGGCGGACGCGTACCACCACGCGCGCACGGCCGACCTGTCGACGGACGAGCGGCCGGCGCAACCTCCGGCGAAGCTGACCAACTTCACCGAGATGTCCGGCCGGCGGCGGCTGCGGATGTACCTGGACGGGGTCGACGTGGCGCTCGCCCAGATCGCCGGGCTGACCCGCGGCGGCCCGGCCGCCCCGCCCGCGGTCGCCCCGTCCACCGGGGACACCCGGGCCGCCCTGTCGGCCGGGGCGGGGACGTTGCTGCTGGCCCTCGACGACCTCAACGTGGACGTGCTGCGCTGGGCGATGGCGGCCAACCACCGGGTCGGACTGGCCTACCGGCTCGGCCGGTCGCTGGCCGACACCGTCCGGCACGGCGACGCCGACCAGGTGCCGTGGCGCTTCGCCGGCCGCCAGATCGAGATCAGCCGCTGGCTCGACGAACTGGCCAGCGTGCTGCCGCCGTACTCGGCCACGGTGGTACGCCGGTCGCTGCGGGCGTGGGCCGACGCGGTCACCCGGGCCGGGGTCGGCGACCCGGCCGAGGCCGGCCTCGGCGAGCTGGCCCGGGAGCTGCGCAACCAGGGCGACCTGTGGCGCAGCGTGCTGACCGGCGGGCTGCACCCCCGGGACCTGCTCGACGAGGAGGACTACGCGGTCGTCGCGCGGAACGTGATCATCCGGGACCGGAAGCTGGTGGCGCAGGCGGCCCGGGGCATCTTCTGGCCGGTGCTGGCCCCGCTGGTGGTGGTGCTCCTCGCCGTGGTCGGGGTGAGCGCCGCCGCGGCGGCCGGCTCCCCCGCCACCCGGGCCGCCGTCGCCCTGGTCGGCCTGGGCGCCGGGCTGACCGCAATCTGGCGGACGGTCTCCGGGCCGGCCCTCGCGGTGGCCGGGGAGGTGAACCGGCCGCTACTGGAGGGTGAGCTGGCCGTCCGGATGGCCGCCCGGGTCACCCGACCGCTGGCCACCGCCCGCGCCACCGCCCGGTCCCGCCGGCACGGGCCCGGCGAGGTCGCCGGGGGATCGAAATACGTTGCCGGCCTCGCCTCCGCCGACCTACCGTGATCGGGCAAGGTCAACCAGCCCGCCGGGAGCAAGCCATGTCGTTGTCGCACGTCAGCACCGTGCCGACAATGCTGCCCGTCGACGGTTGTCGCCGTGAGGCCCCCCGGGACGGGTGGCCCGACTGACGCGTGCCCGCACGCGTCGAGCCGCCCCGTCCCACCGCCGGACCGGGCCGCTCCTCGCCGTCCGGCCCACCCACCGTCGATCTTGGAGGGAGTGCCCGGTGGACGCCGTTCTCGTCATCAACGCCGACCTCGGCCCGCTGCACCGGGTCACCGTGCAGCACGCGATCCGGATGCTCTGCCGGCGGGTCGCCGAGATCCACGAGGCCGAGCCGGACCGGTTGATCGGGGTCTTCCCGGTCCCCCGGGTGGTCCGGCTCGTCCGGTACGTGGTGACCCGCTGGCGGTTCAGCGCCGGCCCGGCCTGGTCCCGGGCGGGCGTGCTGCGCCGCGACGGCCACTGCTGCGCCTACTGCGGCGGGCCCGCCGGCACCGTCGACCACGTGCTGCCCCGCTCGCGCGGCGGCCGGAACACCTGGCGGAACACCACCGCCGCCTGCTACGGCTGCAACCAGCGCAAGGGCGACCGGACTCCGGCCGAGGCGGGCATGCCGCTGCGGCACGAGCCGGTCGTGCCGAGCTGGGCGGCGCTCGCCGGGCGGTGACGGACCGGCCGGCGGGAACGGGGGGCCGCGTCCGGGGTACGCCCCGGCGCGGCGCCCGCCGGCCCCGGTGCCCGCCGGGTGGGTGCGGCGACCATACGAGGCGGGCCCGACGACCACCCGAGTGGGGTGGCCGCCGGGCCCGCCGGGGGTACGGCTACGTCAGGCGACGTTGACCGCGGTGTCGTCGACGACGAAGGAGGTCTGGAGCGAGACGTCCTCCGTGCCGGTGAACTTCAGGGTGACGGTCTGGCCGGCGTACGAGGCCAGCGAGAACGACTTCTGGCTGTACCCGGTGGCCTTGTTCAGGTTCGAGTAGGTGGCCAGGGTCGCCAGCACGGTCCCGGACGAGTTGAGCACCTGCACCGTGAGCTTGTCGTACGCGGTGCCGCTGGTGGTCTCGGCCGAGTCGATGTGCAGCCAGAAGCTGAAGTTGTACGAGGTGCAGCCGGCCGGCAGGCTCACCGACTGGGCGAGCGTGTCGGTGTGGGTGCTGCCGTAGCCGTTCATCCAGGAGCTCCAGGTGCCGGTGCGGGCCGGCTGGCTGGTGCCGTGCTGGGCGATGACGCCGGAGCTGGCCGTCCACACCGTGTTTCCGGACTCGAAGCCGGCGTTGCCCAGCTTCTGGCCCGCGCCGGTGCAGCCGCCGCCGGTGCCGTTGACGGTCAGCGAGTAGGTGGCGCTGTGCGGCACCGAGCCGGTGCCGGTGACCGTGACGGTGTAGTTGCCCGCCGGGGTCCCGGTCGTGGTGGCGATGGTGAGGGTGGACGAGGCGCCCGAGGTCACCGAGGCCGGGCTGAACGACGCGGTCGCGCCGGTCGGCAGGCCGGACGCGGAGAACGTCACGGTCTGCGCGGTGCCGCTGGTGGTCGCGGTGGCCACGGTGGTGGCGACGGAGCCACCGGCGGTCACCGAGCCAGCGGTCGGGGAAAGCGTGACGGAGAAGTCGTTGCCGGTCGACGAGCAGGGCGCGTCGCTGCCGGCCACGTTCACCGCGGTCCACGAGGCCTGGACGGCCTTGTACTCGGTGGAGCAGTTGCCGTACAGGTCGGTCGCCGCCTTGAGGCTGTACGCGCGGGCGGTGTTCGACGGGGTGGTGGTGTTGACGTACGACGTGTTGGAGGTGAAGTACACGTCGAGCGCCCGGAACCAGATCTTCTCCGCCTTGGCCCGGCCGATGCCGGTGACCGCCGGGGCGGTGCCGCAGACCGGCGAGGTGCCGTACGCGGTGGCGCCGGTGCCCTCGGCCAGGTTGAAGAAGAAGTGGTTGCCCACGCCGGAGGAGTAGTGCACGTCCTTGTTCTTCGTGCTGGTCGACCAGCACGAGTCGGAGGAGCCGTCCAGCGTCGGGTTGTACATGTACCGCAGCGGGGTGTTGTTGCCGTTGATGTTGATCTTCTCGCCGACCTGGTAGTCACCCGGGTCGCTCGGCGCGTTGGCGTAGAACTCGACCATGTTGCCGAAGATGTCGCTGGTGGACTCGTTGAGGCCACCGGACTCGCCGGAGTACACCAGGCCGGCGACCGCCTCGGTGACGCCGTGGCTCATCTCGTGGCCGGCCACGTCGAGGGAGACCAGCGGGCGGGAGTTGCCCGCGCCGTCGCCGTAGGTCATCTGGGCGCCGTCCCAGAAGGCGTTGACGTAGGCGTTGCCGTAGTGCACCCGCGACGGCACGCCGGCGCCGTTGCCGAAGATGCCGTTACGGCCGTGCACGTTCTTGAAGTAGTCGAACGTCATCGCGGCGCCGAAGTGGGCGTCGACGGCGGCGGACTGCCGGTTGGTGTTCGCGCCGGTACCCCAGACGTTGTCGGCGTCGGTGAACGTGGTGCAGGTCGACGTGCCGTTGTTCATGTCACAGGTACGGCCGTTGCCGCGCACCGGGTCGATCATCTGGTACGTGCTGCCGGAGAGCGTGGTGTCGACGCTGACCGCGCCGGTGTAGATGCCCGTGCCGCTGCCGGTGACCGACTCGATCTCGTCGTACGAGCCGATCACCTTGCCGGTGACGGCGTCGGTGATGACGTGCAGCTTCGAGGGGGTCTGCTTGTCGGCCTTCCAGCCGGAGGCGACGGTCTCCCAGGCGAGCCGGCCCGTGCCGGAGCTGGCGTCGACGAAGAGCTCCGGGGCGCCCACGGCGGTGAGCGAGCCGGAGAACTCCTTGCGGGCGGCCTCCTTGGCCTTGGCCGAGGTGACCTTGGGGCTGGTGGTGAGGGTCAGCGGGGCCGCCAGGCCCACCGAGGCCCCGGCGTACTCGCCGTTCGCCTTGGCGTGGATGACGAAGTCGCCACCGTAGACGCGCAGGCCCTGGTACGTCCGGGTGTAGCGGGTGTGCGAGGCGCCGTTCGCGTCCACCTTCGTCCGGACGGCCTGGTATGCCTCTCCGCTGGCACCCTGGACGGTGCCGGGGTTGCTGGAGAGGACCGACTCGGCGCGGTCCGGGGCGGGGGCGGGGGGAGCTGCCGCTTGCGCCGTGGTGGCGGCGCCGGTGAGCAGGCCGCCGGTGAGCAGCGCTGCGCTGGCAGCGGCGAGGGTTCTTTTCACGTGCCCTCCTGGCAAGGAATGTGTGACGGGGGTAGTCACGCATGTAGATATAGTGATACATCGAAGTGGAGGGAAGGGGGGAAGCGCTCTCAGATCAAACACTGGCCGAACGGGTGAGGAGCACAAGGTGACGGAACCGGGCGGAGTCGGGACACGTCCGACCGACATGAGACCGACCCACCTGCGCGCCGCCTTGATCGTCGCGCTCCTCGCGGCGGTCGGCGGCTGCGCGGCCGGCGCCCCCGGCCCGCCCACGCCGGCGGGCCCCCCGTCGTCCGCCGCGACCGCCACCACCGGGCCGAACACCGGGGCGGACCCGACCGCCGCCACCGCCCCGGCCGAGGCGTCCCCCGGCACCCGGGTGGTGCTGCACCGCTCGGGCGGCATCGCCGGGCGCGACGACACGGTCACGGTCGAACCGGACGGACGGTGGACGGCGGTCGACCGCGCCGGCGCCCGGCGCACCGGCCGGCTCACCGGGGCGAACCTCGACCGGCTGCGCCGGCTCACCGCCGAACCCCGGCTCACCGAGGGCGGCAGCACCGACTCCGAAGGCCACTGCTCCGACACCTACGAGTACCGGCTCACCGTCGGCACCCGCACGGTCGACTGGACCGACTGCCCGGTCGCGGGCGAACCGCCGCAGGCCGCGTCGGCACTGGCCGAGATCGTGTTCACCGCCATCAGCTGATCCGCCGCCGGCCGCCCCCGCCACCGACGCCGGTCGCCACGAGGCCCGGCCGGTCGGCGATCAGCTCCTCGGCGGCAGCGGCGACACCGGTTGAACGCGAAGCTGCCGCCCAGGGGCCGGCGCCTGCCTTCGCCCCTGGGCGGCAGCCAACCCGCCCCTACCTACCGCCGCGCGCGCTCAGGCGCGGGAGAACATCTGGCCGATGCGGATCTTGTTGCCGAACGGGTCCCGGATGCCGAAGTCGATGCCGTACGGGCGGTCGGTCGGCTCGTCGGTGATCTCCACCCCCTTCGCCACCAGCTCCTTGTACGTCTTGTGCGCGTCGTCCGTGGTCATGAAGAGGTAGCCGCCCAGCGCTCCCTTGGTGAGCAGCTCGCGGACCTGCTCGGCCGTGGCCGGGTCCAGGGCCGGCGAGCCGGGCGTCTCCAGCAGGATCTCCCGCTCCGGGTCGCCGGGCAGGTTGACCGTCAGCCAGCGCATGAAGCCGAGGTCCTGGTCGGTGTTGACCTCCATGCCGAGCTTGCCCACGTAGAAGTCGAGGGCCTCGTCCTGGTCGAGCACGTAGATCTGGGAGCGGCTGATCGCGTTCATCGTCATGCCGAAGACGCTATGCGACCCGCTGAGCTGCTGCTTATCCAAAACTGCTAGGTCGCATCCAGGCCTTGGCGAAGCACGCGGGCACGTCCGCCGGGCCCTTGCGCCGGCGGTACTCCGTCGGCGGCTCGCCGACGATCTGCCGGAACGTGCGGCTGAACGTGCCGAGGCTGCCGAACCCGACCGCGTAACAGATCTCGGTGACGTCCAGGTCGGTCTGGGTGAGCAGGTACATGGCCCGCTCGACCCGGCGCCGTTGCAGGTAACGGTGCGGCGTCTCGCCGAAGGTGGCACGGAAGGTACGGATGAAGTGCGCTTCGGAGACGTGCGCGATCCGGGCCAGGGCGGGGATGTCCAGCGGCTCCGCGTACGCCCGGTCCATGGCGTCCCGGGCCCGGAGCATGGCCCGGTTGGACTCCTCCACCGCTCGGCTCATCCCACCTCCGTCCGGCGCGGCTGGAGGCCTGCGGACTTCCGGCGCGGAGGCCGGAATCCCGCCCTCCGGGACACCGCGAAACTGTGGAGCCCCCGGCCGGGATCGAACCGGCGACATCTCGCTTACAAGGCGAGTGCTCTGGCCAGCTGAGCTACAGGGGCAGGTCGTGCGTGGCCAGCATAAGCGACAGACCTCGGGACTTGTCCCTCGGCAGGCCCTCCCAGCACGGAAAACGCCGATTTGCCGACCCTGCCGGTGATCATTCGACGGCGGGCGGGCGAAATAGGGCGGAGATTGATGCCTGGCTGTGCTCGACTGACCGGAATGTGAAAGCCGTCCGTCCCATCCGATGCTTCCAGTCTTGGCAGGTTGCGAAAACCCGTTTACCGTGCAGTGACACGGATGACACCTCCGGCGGCCCCCGCTGCCCGGAAGCGTCGTCCGGAAGGCCGACGCCGCACGGCGCCGGTTGCTCCTTCACTCGGATCGTCCGGCACGTTCCTGCCGGTGAAAGGAAGCGCTCCAGCATGGCCACGGTCACCTACGCGAAGGCGTCCCGCATCTACGCGGGCACCGAGCGTCCCGCAGTGAACCAGCTCGACCTCGAGATCGGCGACGGCGAGTTCCTCGTCCTGGTCGGCCCCTCCGGTTGCGGCAAGTCCACCAGCCTGCGCATGCTCGCCGGCCTGGAGGACGTCGACGACGGCGCGATCTACATCGACCAGCGCGACGTCACCCACCTCCCGCCGAAGGCCCGCGACATCGCGATGGTCTTCCAGAACTACGCCCTCTACCCGCACATGTCGGTGTACGAGAACATGGCGTTCGCCCTGAAGCTGCGCAAGACCCCCAAGGACGAGATCGACCGGCGGGTCAAGGAGGCGGCCGGGCTGCTCCAGCTTGAGGAGTTCCTCAGCCGCAAGCCGAAGGCCCTCTCCGGCGGTCAGCGCCAGCGGGTCGCGATGGGCCGGGCGATCGTCCGCGAGCCGCAGGTCTTCCTCATGGACGAGCCGCTGTCGAACCTCGACGCCAAGCTCCGGGTGCAGACCCGTACCCAGATCGCGTCGTTGCAGGCGAAGCTCGGCATCACCACGGTCTACGTCACCCACGACCAGGTCGAGGCCATGACCATGGGCCACCGGGTGGCGGTCATGCTCGACGGCGTCCTCCAGCAGGTGGACACCCCGCGGGCGCTCTACGACACCCCGGCCAACGTGTTCGTCGCCGGTTTCATGGGTTCCCCGGCGATGAACATCAAGACCGTCCCGCTGACCGAGCAGTGCGCCGCGTTCGCCGAGCTGAACCTGCCGCTGACCCGCGAGCAGGCCGAGGCGGCCCGCGCCGAGGGCAGCAACGGCAAGGTGACCGTGGGCTTCCGTCCGGAGGACTGCGACCTGGTGAGCCCGAACGAGGGCGGCATGCCGGTCGTGGTCGAGCTGGTCGAGGACCTCGGCTCGGACGCGAACGTCTACGGCCACGCCGCACTGGAGGGCCACAACGAGCGCTTCGTGGTCCGCACCGACCGGCGCACCATGCCGAACATGGGCGACACCGTGTTCGTCAAGCCGCGGGCCGGCCGTATCCACGCCTTCAACGCCGCCACCGGCAAGCGGATCTGACGTAGCAGCGGGAAGGGGCGGTCCGCCAGCCGGCGGGCCGCCCCTTCGTCGTACCCGGGTGTCGGGCGCGGCCGGGTGGATGCTCCGGGGCCGGTCGTACCGTCTCGGCAGTACGCGCTGCGGGCCGCCCCCGGATGGGGACGGCCCGCCGCGTCACTCGTGTTCCGGGCTCACGCCTCCGCGCGGCGGCGGCGGGCCACCTCGGCGAGGGCAACCGCGGCGGCGACGCTGGCGTTGAGCGACTCCACCTCGGAGACCATCGGGATGCTCACGGTCAGGTCGCAGGTCTCGCCGACCAGCCGGGACAGCCCCCGGCCCTCCGAGCCGACCACCACGACCAGCGGCCCGACGGCCGCCTCCAGGTCGTACAGGTCGGTCTCGCCGTCGGCGTCCAGGCCGACGACCATGAAGCCGGCGTCCCGGCAGGCCTTGAGCGACCGGGTCAGGTTGGTGACCTGGGCGACGGGCACCCGCGCCGCCGCGCCGGCGCTGGTCCGCCAGGCGGTCGCGGTGATCCCGGCCGCCCGCCGCTCCGGTACGAAGACCCCCTGCGCGCCGAACGCGGCGGCGGACCGGATCACCGCGCCGAGGTTGCGCGGATCGGTGACGCCGTCCAGCGCCACCAGCAGCGGGGCGGTCTGCTCCAGCGACGCGGCGACCAGGTCCTCGAAGGGCTGGTACGCGAACGGCGGCACCTGGAGGCCGACGCCCTGGTGCAGCACGCCGCCGGTCATCCGGTCCAGCTCGGCGCGGCTGATCTCCAGAATGGCGATGCCCCGGTCGGCGGCGGTGCGGACGATCTCGTTGACCCGGTCGTCGGTCTCGATGCCCTGGGCGATGTAGAGCGCGGTGGCCGGCACCTGGGTACGCAGCGACTCCAGCACCGGGTTCCGCCCGACCAGCAGCTCCGGGCTGTCCTTCGCCGGGTTGGACTTGCGCCCCGGCGCGACCCGGGGACCGGTGCGGCCGGTCGGCCCGCCGCCCCGGCCGCCGGCGCCGCCCCGGCCGCCGGCGCCGCCCCGGGCGGTGGGCACGCCCCGGCCGCCGCCCCGGCCCCAGGTGGTGTCCTTGGAGCCCGGCTTGCCGATCTTGGGGACCCGCCCCTCCTCGGCCGCCGCCCGGCGCTCCTTGTCCTGCTTCCAGGCGGTGCGCTGGGGCAGCTTCTCGGTGCCCGAGTACGCCTTGTGCCAGGGACGCTCGTCGGCGGGCAGGGTCTTGCCCCGGCCCGCGAGGGCGTCCTTGTTCTTGCCTCCGGAGCCCTTCGGGGCACCCGCCTTCGGCGTCAGTCGCCGGCCACGGCGCTGCGAGTTGCCGGCCATCAGTCCTGCTCTCCAATAGTCCAACGGGGGCCCTGAGGGGTGTCCTCGACCAGCACACCGGCCTGCTTGAGCTGGTCGCGGACGGCGTCCGCGGCGGCCCAGTCCTTCCGACCGCGGGCCTGCGCCCGCTGGTCCAGGGCCAACGCGACCAGCGAGTCCACCACGCCGCGCAGGTCGTCCACGCGACCACCGCCGGTCCACGCGTCGTCGAGGGGGTCGATCCCGAGGATATCCAGCATGGCCCGCGCGGAGCCGAGCGCCGTGCGGACGGTCACATCGTCGGCGGCGGCCAGCGCGGTGTTGCCGTCCCGGATCACCTCCTGGAGCACCGCGAACGCGGCCGAGGTGTTCAGGTCGTCGTCCATCGCGGCGACGAAGGCGTCCGGCAGTTCACCGAGCGTCCCGGCGCCGACCCGCTCGGCGGCCCGCTGGACGAACCCCTCGATCCGCCGGAAGCCCGTCGCCCACTCGCGCAGCGCGTCCTCGGTGTAGTCGATCAGCGACCGGTAGTGCGCGACCGCGTAGTAGTAGCGCAGCTCGATCGGGCGTACCCCGAGCGCCGCCACGTACGCCAGGTCGAGGGCGTTGCCGGTCGACTTGCCCATCTTCGCCCCGCCGATGCCGAGCAACCCGTGGTGCACCCAGTAGCGGGCGAACGGCAGGCCGGCGGCCTGCGACTGGGCGACCTCGTTCTCGTGGTGCGGGAAGGTCAGGTCGAGCCCGCCGCCGTGGATGTCGAACTCGGCGCCCAGATAGCGCCAGCACATCGCCGAGCACTCGATGTGCCACCCGGGCCGCCCCCGTCCCCACGGCGAGGGCCAGTACGCGTCGGCCGGCTCGTCGGGCTTCGCGCCCTTCCACAGGGCGAAGTCGCGCGGGTCGCGCTTGCCCCGTTCCGGGGCGTCGTCGGCGGCCTGCATGGCGTCCGGCGACTGGCCGGAGAGCGCGCCGTACGCCGGCCAGGAGGCCACGTCGAAGTAGACGTCGCCGGAGCCGTCGGTGGCCGGGTAGGCGTGCCCGGTGTCGATCAGCTTCGCGATCAGCTCGTGCATCTCCGGGACGTGCCCGGTGGCCCGCGGCTCGTACGTCGGCGGCAGCACGTTCAGCGCCCGGTACGCCCCGGCCAGCGCCAGCTCGTTGGCGTACGCGATCGACCAGAACGGCCGGCCCTGCTCGACGGCCTTGACCAGGATCTTGTCGTCGATGTCGGTCAGGTTGCGGATGAACCGGACCTCGAAACCCTTCGCCAGCAGCCAGCGGCGCAGCACGTCGTAGTTGACGCCGGAGCGAAGGTGGCCGATGTGCGGGGGTGCCTGGAGGGTGAGACCACACAGGTAGACCCCCACCTTGCCGGCTTCCCGCGGGACGAAGTCCCGCACCGATCGGGTGGCGGTGTCATACAGGCGTAGCGTCACCGTATCAGGGTAGCCGCCCACGCGTTCCCGGGTCGTCCGGTGCCGGGTCGTACGCTGCCCCTCGTGGATGAGGCGGCACGGCAGGACGGCACGACGGCCCGGCCCGGCGACAGGGGGCGCGGGGGCGAGACGGCCCAGACGCTGGACCGGGGGCTGCGGCTGCTGCACCTGGTCGCCGACGCCCCTGGCGGGCTGACCGTCACCGAGGCGGCGAACCGGCTGGGCATCGGCCGGGCGGCCGTCTACCGGCTGGTCGGCGCGCTGAGCGGACACGGCATGGTGCGGCGGGACGGTGACGGCCGGCTGCGCCTCGGCGCCGGGGTGCTGCACCTGGCCCGGCGGGCCCAGCCGCTGCTCGCCGAGGGCGCGCTGCCGGCCCTGCGCCGGCTCGCCGAACAGGCCGGCGCGACCGCCCACCTCACCGTGGTCGAGGGCGGCGAGGGCATCGCCCTGGCGGTGGTGGAGCCGAGCTGGACGTCGTTGCACGTGGCGTACCGGACGGGGACGCGGCACCCGCTGGAGCGGGGGGCGGCCGGCCGGGCCATCCTCGCCGGCCGGTCGGGCTCCGCCGGCCCGGTGGGCACCAGCGGCGAGCTGCAACCCGGCGCGTACGGGGTGGCCGCCCCGGTGCTCGGCGTGCCGGGCCTGGAGGCGAGCGTGGGGGTGGTGGCCCTGGCCCCGCTGGACCCGGAGGTGGTCGGCGAGCAGGTGCTCGCGGCGGCCACCGCCATCGCCACCGCCCTCGCCCCCTGACCCGCCTGCGGGCTCGGTCGACGCACGCCTTGACCAACTTCGGGTACGGCACAACGCGGCCTCTCGTGCGCCACATGCCCCGACTTGCCGCACATCGCGTCGCACCCACCCCGGCCTGCTGGTGGCTCGTCGAGCGGGTCAGCCCATTACCACAGGTGAAGGCCCTCCGATGGACTGTCCACAGGCGACAGGAGGACGGGGCGGAGCGGTTTTCCACAGGGGTGTCGGGTGGCCGGCGGCAGCCGGCAGCCTGGGCACATGCCCCGACACGCTGATCGCCCGTCCGCCCTCGCCTGGCAGGTCTTCCGCGCCTCCGACGCGATCCGGCTGGGCCTCGTCACCGCGCACCGGCTGCGCAGCTCGGCCTGGGTCAACCTGCGCCGCGACATCTACGCCGATTCACGCCTCGACCACGACCACGCCCTCTCCTGTCGCGCGGTGTCCCTGCAACTGCCCCCGGGTGCGGCGTTCGCCGGGCCGTCGGCGGCCCTGCTGCACGGTGTCGAGCACGCCGCCGAGTTCTCCGCCGACGTGCACGTGGCCAGCCCCCGCACGGCCGGGCTGCGCAGCCAGCGAGGGCTGCGGGTGCACCTGACCGACCTGCCCGTCACCAGCCCGCCCACCACCCCCGCGCCGATGCTCGCCACCACGGCCGCCCTCGTCCTCGCCCCCGGGGCCGTCCTCGCCCCTGAACCCGCCATCGCCCCCGGGCCCGTCCTGGCCCCTGAACCCACCGTCGCCGCCGGGGCCGTCCTGGCCACCGGCGTCCCGCCTGCCACCAACCCGGCCGTCATGCGCCCGGCCGTAATCAG
The DNA here is from genome assembly GCF_003434305.1 of Micromonospora sp. MW-13. Classification (GTDB taxonomy): domain Bacteria; phylum Actinomycetota; class Actinomycetes; order Mycobacteriales; family Micromonosporaceae; genus Micromonospora. Next base: position 148,803 of record NZ_QKKX01000001.1, on the reverse strand, counting down.
CCGGGACACCGGTGGCACGGCACCGCCGCCGGGCAGGGGTGGGGTGGGCATCGCCGAGCGGCGGCCCGGCCGCCCCCTCGATCAGGGTTCGTCGCTGATGGTGGCGGAGGCGGCGTGGGCCCTGCCCCGCACCGACCCGGCGATGGCAGCCTGGGAGACCGCCGTCTGGCTGGAGCCCTTCCGGGCCGTCGGGATCGTCGACAGCCTGCTCCGCAAGGGCCTGACCACCCGGGCCGCCCTCGCCGGGATCGGCGCCCGCAACGCGGAGCGCCCCGGTGGCCGCCGGGCGAGATGGGTCTTCGACCTGGCCGATCCCGGTGCACAGTCCCCGCCGGAGTCCGAGTTGCGGGTCCGGCTGGTGCTCGCCGGGCTGCCCCGCCCGGTCGCACAGCACCCGGTCCGACTGGCGTCGGGGCTCGTCCTGCATCCGGATCTGGCCTGGCCGCAGTTCCGCGTCGCGGTCGAGTACGACGGCACCTGGCACGCCGACGCCGAGCAGTTGCACCGCGACCGCCAGCGGCTCAACCAGCTCGTCGGCGCGGGTTGGCTCGTGCTGCACGTGACCGGCCGCCGGCTGCGGCACGACTTCCCCGCGTTGGCCCGGGAGGTCCATGCCACCCTGGCGTCCCGGGGCTGGCGTCGCTGACCCCGCCCGCCCCGGCGCACGCCGGTGACCAGCTCGGCATGCGGCACGTCGCGCCTTCCCCCACCTGGACGACTGCCATGTGCCGGACCCGAGAAGTGGGTCAGTCGACCCGGCCCGGCGACCCGTCGTCCCCGGCGGACGACGAGGGCCCGGGACGACGAGGGCCCGGGACGGCGGAGGGCCCGGGACGGCGGAGGGCCCGGGACGGCGAGGGGCCCGGGCAACGGTGGTCGTCCGGGCCCCTCCCGGTGGCACCGGTCGTCACATCCGGGTCGTCACCGCCGCGTACGCGTCGATGATGCCGTGGCCGTAGAAGCCGTTGAACTTGGCGTCACCGGCGCAGTAGGCGTTGAACTCGGCGTCCCGGCCCTCGTTGGTGTACGTCTGCAGGCGCGGCTCCGGGCAGGCGCGCTCCGTGGCGGCGCGGTAGAGCTGCCGCTCGACCTTGACCGGGTCCAGACCCAGGCCGTCCCTGGTCTTCTTGCCGTACTTGCTGACGATCAGCGCGGCGACGCCACTGACGTGCGGCGACGCCATCGAGGTGCCCTGGAGGTAGGTGTAGTAGCCGCAGGCACCGTTGACCTTGCACTGCTTGAACACCGACTCCTCGAAGCCCTCGACGATGTTGCCGTTCTCGTCGACCGACCCCTCCTCCTGGAGCACGTGCTTTGGGTACGTGGAAAGGATCATGTTGGCGTCGAGGCGGCGGTGAAGCGCTGCTCACCACATCAGTTCCTCTCGTTGAGGGACGCGGCAGCCATCCCATATCGCCGACGGGCGTTCCGCTAGATGGGAGTCCGTATTACACGGCAATCGAACTTTCGTCCGCCTGCTGTCATCGGGACGGCGACGGGGGACTCGGCGGGCGGGTTACGCCTCACTCATCTCCCGCTCGGCGGAGAGCCGGCCGATCGCGTCCGGCACGTCGGCCAGGGTGGAGACCTCGGCGTCGGCCGGCACACCGGGCGGGCGGGGCAGGCCGAGGCGGTTGAGCCAGACCGCCCGCAGCCCGGCGCGCCGGGCCGCGAGCACGTCGTGGCTGGGCGAGTCGCCGACGTACAGGATCCGCTCCGCCGGCACCCCGGCCGCCTCGACCACCGCGGCGAAGAACTCGGGGGCGGGCTTCTTCGGCAGGCCGTTCTCGTGCGCGTACAGCTCGAAGGCGAACTCACCGGCGAGTCCGCAGCGCTCGGCGCGGCTGTTGCCGTTGGTGGCGTAGCCCAGGGTGTACCGGCCGCGCAGGGCGGTGAGCGCCGGCAGCACGTCGGGAAAGGGACGGGTCAGCGCGAAACGCCGGGCGAAGAAGAGTGCCGCGACGTCGTCCAGGTGCGCGTCGAGGCCGGCCCGGGCGAGCGACCGGGCCAGCGCGGTCCGCCGGATCTCCATGACGGGGACGGCACTCATGGCGGCGAACACCGCGTGCCAGTCGGACTCCAGCTCCGCGAGGCTGACCCCGGCCGCCGCCGGGGTCAGCCGCCGCATCTCCTCCAGTACGGCCACCAGCCCGCCGGTGACCGCCGGGCGCAGGTCGATCAGGGTCTCGTCGGCGTCGAACACGACATGGGTCAGCATCCGGCCAGCCTCCCACCCGTCGGCGCGATCGTGGGACCGTCAGCAGTCGACGGCGAGCGCGGGTTCGACGGGAGGGCCGGCCGGCCGGTCGTCGACGCGCGACTCGCGTAGCTCGTCGAGGCGGACCAGGGCGACCCCTGCGATGATCAGGGCGCCGCCGAAAAGCTGGACGACGGTCGGCAACTCGCCCAGTACCAGCCAGGCGATGAGCACCGCGAACATCACCTCGGTCAGCCCGACGAACGAGGAGAGCCGGGCCCCGAGGATCCGGGTTCCGGCGATCCCGGACAGGTACGCGACCACGGCGGCGACCAGCGACAGGCCGGCGATGGGGACCAGCCAACTGGTGCGCTGCCCCGCGAAGGTCAACTCGCCGAAGGTCGCCCGCAGCGGCAGCACCCCGGCCAGGCCGAGCAGAAGCAGGACCGCCGCGCCGACGGCCATGCCGGCGCTGGCCATCGTCACGGACGGCAGGCTGTCGTCGAGGCGGCCGGCGATCACGAAGTACCCGGCCAGCCCGACCGCCGCGCCGAGTCCCCAGAGCACGCCGACCGGGTCGAGGCGGCCGGCGCCGGTCAGGTCGAGGACGCCGACGAGGCCGGCCAGCGCCGCGACCGCCCCGGCCACGGTCAGCCGGCGCGGACGCTGCCCGTGGACCAGCCACATCCAGCCGACCACGAGGATGATGCCCAGATACTCCAGCAGCAGCGCCACGCCGACCGGGAGATAGCGGACGGCGTTGAAGAAACACGCCTGGGCGAGCGCGACGCCGAGCAGCCCGAAGACACCGACCGGGGCGAGGTTGCGCCGAAGCACGCCCCACCGGCCGCGCAGGGCCAGCACCCCGGGCACCGCGAGGACGGCGGCGGCGATGCCGACCCGGGCGACCACGGCGGCCTCCGCGGACCACCCGGCCTCGATCAGCGACCGGGCGAAGGTGCCCGAGGTGGCGAACGTGACGGCCGACAACAGCACCAGGCCGAGACCGGTGCCGGCGGCAGGTCGTGGACGCATCGAATTTCCCCAGTACGTCATGAGTGAAGTAGCCTTAGACCGATGACGCTAGACGGGTCACCTGATAGGAGTCAAGTTGCTTTTCGCCCATGACACCGAGTGCGGGCTGATCGCCGCCGCCGCCCTGGTCAACACCGCTGGTGGCTGCGGGGAGGCGCTGCCCGACGTGGCGGCCCTGGACGCGTTCTTCGGCGCGCACGGCTGGACCGGCCGGCACGAGCACACCGAGGCGGAGCTACGGTCGGTGCGGGACCTGCGGCCCCGGCTGCGCCGGATCTGGCACGCCGACACCGACGGGATCGTCGCCATCGTCAACGGGCTGCTGCGTGAGGCCGGGGCACTGCCGCAGCTCATCCGGCACGACGACGAGCCGTACCACCTGCACGCCGTGCCCACGGACGCGCCGCTGGCCACCCGGATGGCGGTCGAGGCCGCGATGGCCCTGGCCGACCTGGTACGCAGCGGCGAACTGTCCCGGCTGCGCGTGTGCGACCACCCGGACTGCGACAACGTACTGGTCGACCTGTCGAAGAACCGTTCCCGGCGGTACTGCGACGCGGGCTGCGGAAACCGCGCCGCGGTCACCGCCTACCGGGCCCGCAGGGCCGCCGCCCGCCCCTGACCCGCGTCCCACTCGTCGCGGAGCAGCTCGTACTCGACCTCGCCGTGCTCGGTGCCCTCGATCGGGTCGTCCCAATCCAGGTGGAACGTCCGCACGTACCGCAGGCCCGCCTTCTCCATCACCCGACGCGAGGCGACGTTGACCGCCATCGTCTCCGCCCAGATCCGGCGTAGGCCGAGAGTGGTGAACCCGTACCGGACCAGGGCCCGGGACCCCTCGGTGGCCAGCCCGCGCCCCCACCCCGCCCGCCGCAGCCGGTACCCCAGCTCCGCCTGCCCCGCAGTTCCGCCCCGGGAGGCGTCAGCCGCCTCCGCGTCGAGGGCGAACCAGCCGAGGAAGCTCCCGGTCGCCCGGTCGGTCGCGGCCCACCGGCCCATCCCGGGGTGACGGTCGTACCCGGTCAGCAGCCGAGGCAGCACCTCGGCCCGGACCACCTCGGCCAGCGTGGGCCGGCCCCCGGTCAGGTAACGCATGACCGCCGGATCGGAGTCCAGCTCCACCAGGGCGTCGGCGTCGGCCTCCGTGAACCTCCGCAGCCGCAGCCGCGCGGTCTCCAGCAGCACCTCGCCGATCCCAATCCCACCGCCACCGCCACCGGTCACGTCACCACCACCAACCCTGCCGTCGCCAGCCACGCCGCCATCAGCCCTGCCACCACACCGGCCACGCCACAAGCGGCCCGGCCACCGCCAGCCCTGCCAGCACTGGCTACGCCATCGCCGGCCACGCCACCGGCGGCCCTGCCACCACCGGCCCTGCCAGCACCGGCTACGCCATCGCCGGGCTCGACGCCGGGCGCCCCTGCGGCGGCTGGATCGTGCCCACCCGCGCCCATGTCCACCATGGCCCGGATGATGCCGCCGCCGGGCCCGGCCGTCGACCGGATATCGCCGCGCGCCGTGATCCACTCCATGTCACTGACATGGTGCCTCAACAGCACCCGGATTCCGCTAGGTCACTGACACGGAGTCGATCAACCGGCGCGCGGCCCCGGCCGGGAAGTCCAGGCCGGCGTGAGGTGCGGCGACTCGTCCGGCCGAAAGGCCGCCGGTGTGGTCCCACTGCCGGGGTGATGACGCAGACGGCTCAGCTCCACAGGCAGACCAACTCATGCCCCGACCCCCGGCGCGACCAGCGGTTCGCACCCCAGCCACACCTCGCCGCACATGGCGCTGCGGCCGCTCTGGCTCTACCGGGCCTGCGCCCACGCCCGGCCGGCTGCCGGGACCCGGTCAGGGGTGGGTCATCCGGAGCAGGTCGAGGGCCTCGTCGAGCTGGTCGGCGGTGAGCTTGCCGTTGACCACGTGGCCCCGGGCGATCACCACGTCCCGGATGGCCATCTCCTTGGCCAGCGCCTCCTTGGCGATCGAGGCGGCCTCGTCGTACCCGAGGTGACGGTTGAGCGGGGTGACGATCGAGGGCGAGCCCTCGGCGTACGCCAGGCAGACGTCGGCGTTCGCGATCAGGCCGGCTACGCAGCGGTCGGCGAGCAGGCGGCTCGACGCGGCGATCAGCCGGATCGATTCCAGCAGGTTTCGGGCCATCACCGGCAGCATGACGTTCAGCTCGAAGTCGCCCTGCGAGCCGGCGAAGCCGACCGCCGCGTCGTTGCCGATCACCTGGGCGCAGACCTGCCGGACGGCCTCGGCGACCACCGGGTTCACCTTGCCGGGCATGATCGACGAGCCGGGCTGGAGGTCCGGAATGCGCAGCTCGCGCAGCCCGGCCCGGGGGCCCGAGCCCATCCACCGGATGTCGTTGGCGATCTTGTAGAGGCCGACCGCGATGGTGCGGAGCTGCCCGGAGGTCTCCACCAGCGCGTCCCGGGCACCCTGTGCCTCGAAGTGGTTACGGGCCTCGGTCAGCGGCAGGCCGGTGGACTCGCGCAGCTTGGCGATCACCGCGGCGGCGAAGCCGAGCGGGGTGTTGATCCCGGTGCCCACGGCGGTGCCGCCAAGCGGCAGCTCGGCCAGCCGGGGCAGCGCCCCCTCCAGCCGTTCGACGCCGTAGCGGACCTGGGCGGCGTACCCGCCGAACTCCTGGCCCAGGGTGACCGGCGTGGCGTCCATCAGGTGGGTACGGCCGGCCTTCACCACGGTCTCGAACTCGGCCGACTTGGCCTCCAGCGCCTCGGCGAGGTGGGTCAGCGCCGGCACCAGGTCCTCCACGACGAACTGGGTGGCGGCCAGGTGGATCGAGGACGGGAAGACGTCGTTGCTGGACTGGGACGCGTTCACGTCGTCGTTCGGGTGCACGTCCCGGCCCAGCTCCCGGCCGGCCAGGGTGGCGATCACCTCGTTGGTGTTCATGTTGGACGAGGTGCCCGAGCCGGTCTGGAACACGTCGATCGGGAACTGGTCGTCGTACCCGCCGTCGGCCACGTGCGCGGCGGCGGCGGCGATCGCGGCGGCCACGTCGGCGTCGATGACGCCCAGCTCGCCGTTGACCTGAGCAGCCGCGCCCTTGATCTGGGCCAGGGCCTTGATCTGGGCCGGCTCGATCCCCCGCCCGGAGATCGGGAAGTTCTGCACCGCGCGCTGGGTCTGCGCTCGCCACAGCGCCTCGGCGGGCACCTCCACCTCGCCCATCGAGTCGCGTTCGATCCGGTAGCCCGCTGCCTCTGGAGTCGTCACGCCCACCATCCTGCCCCGACCGCCGCCGGGCCGCAGATGATCGCTCAGTCCAGCCCGGCGAGCAGCCGCTCGACCTCGTGCCGGTCCGGCGAGCCGACCTGCCGGAACAGCTCCAGGGCCCGGTGCCAGTGGGACCGGGCGGAGGCCGGGTCGACGGGCCGCAGGCAGCGGGCGATGCCGTCCAGCGCCCGGCCCTGCTCGTAGCGGACGTCGAGCCGCAGCGCGTCGCCGAGCACCCGGCGGTGCAGGTCCAGCGCGCTGGCCCGGTCCCCCTGGTCGAGCAGCGCCCGGGCCAGCAGGTTTCGGGACGCGCACTGCCCGGCCCGGTCGCCCACCTCGGTCATCGCGACCAGCGCCTCCCGGTGCCGGGCCGCCGCGGCCTCGGGACGACCCGCCGAGCGCTCGATCACGCCCATCTCGTTGAGCAGCTCGCCGACGCCGTACCGGTTGCCGAGCCGGCGCTTGAGCCGCAGCGCGACGTGCAGGCGACGCACGGCCACCTCGCCGTGCCCCAGGCGGGCCCGGGCCATGCCGACGTGGCCCATCGCGTTCGCCACGTCGTAGAGGGTGCCGACGGCCCGGGCCAGGGCGAGCTGCCGGCGGGAGACCGCCAGGGACCCCTCCGGCCGGCCGGCCATCAGCAGGATCGACGCCTGGTTGGTGAAGGTGGCGACGATCCCGCCGTCGTGCCTCTCGGCCCGCAGCAACGCCAGCGCCTTGTCCAGATGCGCCAGCGCCGTGGGGAGGTCGCCGGTGACCGAGTGGACCGCGGCCATGTTCTTGTGGGTGCCGGCCTGACCGATCCGGTCGCCCAGGCGTTCCCGCAGCCGCAGGGCGACCCGCATCGACGCCAGCGCCTCCCGGTAGCGGCCGAGGCGGTGGTGGCCGGAGGCGAGGTAGTTGTGCATGGTGGCGATGGCGACGTCGTCGCCCAGCCGCTCGGCGGCGCGCAGCCCGGCCTCGTGCGCCTCGATCAGCTCGTCGAGGTGCCCCTCGGCGAACCAGTAGCTCCAGCAGGCCCGGGCCAACTGCCAGCAGTACCGGTCGCGGCCCTCCTGCTCGGCCAGCCGCACCAGCGCCACCAGCATCGCCCGGTTCTCGTCCAGCCAGTCCTGGCCCTCGGTCAGGCAGGAGCGGACCAGGTCGGGACGTCCCACCGGCGGCAGCGCGAAGGGGGCGTTGCTGGCCGACCGGTTGACCAGGCGGGCGAGTTCCGCGCCGGTGTGCAGGTGGAAGTTGAGCAGCCGCTCCAGCGCCGCCTGTCGCGCGTCGACCGCCCCCGGCTCGGCCAGCCGGTGCCGGGCGTAGTCGCGGACCAGGTCGTGGAAGCGAAACCGACCCGGCTCCGGCTCCTCGACGAGGTGGGCGTCGACCAGGTCGTCGAGCAGGTCCTGCGCGTCGGACAGGGCCAGGTCGGCGACCGCCGCCGCCACCCGGTTGTCGAAGAACGCCCCCGGGATCACCCCGAGCAGCCGGAACATCCGCTGCGCCGCCGGGCTCACCTGCGCGTACGACAGGGCGAAGGCCTGGCCGACGGAGCGTTCGCCCGCGACCAGCTCGGTGAGGACGTCGCGGCCAGCGGCCAGCCGGCCGGCGAGGTCGGCGACCCGCCAGCTCGGCCGGTGGGCGAGCCGGGCGCCCGCGAGCCGGATCGCCAGCGGGAGGTGGCCGCAGCGCCGGACCACCTCGGCGGCGGCGACCGGCTCGGCGGACACCCGGTCGACGCCCACCACCCGGGCGAGCAGCTCAACCGCCTCGTCCGGGTCCAGCACGGACAGCGAGGAGGGCTTCCCACCGTCCAGACCGGTCAGCCGCCACCGGCTGGTGATCAGGGTGAGGCAACCCCGGCCGCTGGGCAGCAGCGGCGCCACCTGGGCGGCGCTGGCCGCGTTGTCGAGCACCACCACGGCCCGCCGGCCGGCGAGCTCGCTGCGCCAGAGCGCGGCCCGCTCGTCGGCGTCGTTGGGGATACGCTCGCCGGACACCCCGAGCTGGCGCAGCAGCCCAGCCAGCGCGGCGGCCGGCGACAGCGGCTCCCGCTCGCTGTGCCCGTGCAGGTCGACGAAGAGGTGCGCGTCCGGATAGCGGTCGCCGAGGGCGGTCGCCAGGTGCACCGCGAGAGTCGTCTTGCCGCTGCCGGCCATCCCGTCGATGAGCTGGACCCGGGCGTCGTCCTCCTCGATGTCCTTGACCAGCCGGGCGACCGTCTGCTGCCGCCCGGTGAAGTCGCTGATCGCCCGGGGCAGGCCCCGCACCGGGGCGGTCGGCCCTCGCCCGGGACCGGCCAGCGCCAGGTCGCCGGCGAGGACCCGCTGGTGCAGCTCCTGCAACGCCGCGCCGGGCTCGATGCCCAGCTCCTCGGCGTAGAGTCGCCGGCCCTCCCGGTAGACGGCCAGGGCGTCGGCCTGCCGGCCGACCGCGGAGAGGACGAGCATCGCCTGGCCGCGCAGCCGCTCCCGCAGCGGGTTGCGGTCCACCGCCTCGGTCAGCTCGTCGACGAGGTCGGCGGCGCGGCCGAGCCGCAGCTCGACGTCGACGCACTCCTCCAGTGCGGCGATCCGCTGTTCGTCGAGGACCTGGGCGCGGCGTCGGACGGTACGGCTGGTGACGCCGCTCAGGGCGGCCCCGCGCCACAGGCCGAGCGCGGCCCGGAACTGGCGCTGCGCCTCCGGAAGCCGACCTGCCGCCACGGCGGCCCGGGCGGCGTCGACCCGCTCGGCGAACAGTTCCGCGTCCAGGTCGACCGGGGCGACCCGGATGCCGTAACCGGCCGGGTCGGTGAGGATCAGGTCGGCGGGCATGCCCAGCTCGGTGAGGCGCCGCCGGAGCCGGGACACGCAGGTCTGGAGCTGCGCCCGGGCGGTGGCCGGGGGACGTTCCTCCCACACGGCGTCGATCAGCTCCTCGGCCGACACCACCCGGCCGTAGCGCAGCAGGAGCACGGCGAGCACGGTGCGGTCCCGGGCCGCGGTGACGGTGGCCTCGCCGCCGCCCACCCGCAGTGGTCCCAGGATTCCGAACCGCATGACCGTTGCCCCCCCGCTGGCCCGTGGAACATCCAGCAGCGTAACCCGATGATGACGGGCCGCCACTTGCAGGCCGATAGCGAGATGAGAGTGGATCGGCAGCGCCGGACCGCACAATCGGTCGCGGTTGTCGGCGACGGCATCCGACGGGGGCGGTGCGCCCGTCCATCCTGGTGGATGGGCGCACCGATGTCGACGTCAGCGGCGGCCGACGGTGAGCACCGGCTTGGTGACCTCGGCGAAGAAGTCGTTGCCCTTGTCGTCGACGACGACGAAGGCCGGGAAGTCCTCCACCTCGATCTTCCAGACCGCCTCCATGCCCAGCTCGGCGTATTCGAGCACCTCGACGTGGCGGATGCAGTCCTGGGCGAGCCGGGCCGCCGGGCCGCCGATCGAGCCGAGGTAGAAGCCGCCGTGCTGCTGGCAGGAGCGGGTGACCTGGGCGGACCGGTTGCCCTTGGCCAGCATCACCTGGGAGCCCCCGGCGGCCTGGAACCTCTCCACGTACGCGTCCATCCGGCCGGCCGTGGTCGGGCCGAACGAGCCGGAGGCGTACCCCTCCGGGGTCTTGGCCGGGCCGGCGTAGTAGACGGCGTGGTCGCGCAGGTACTGCGGCATCTCCTCGCCCGCGTCCAGCCGCTCGGCGATCTTCGCGTGCGCGATGTCCCGGGCGACGACCAGCGGGCCGGTCAGCGACAGCCGGGTCTTCACCGGATACTTGGTCAGCTCGGCGCGGATCTCGTCCATCGGCCGGTTCAGGTCCACCCGGACCACCTCGGACGCGTCGAGCGTCTCGTCGGTGACGTCGGGCAGATAGCGCGCCGGGTCGGTTTCGAGGCGCTCCAGCCACACGCCCGACGGGGTGATCTTGGCAACGGCCTGCCGGTCCGCGGAGCAGGACACGGCGATCGCCACCGGGCAGGACGCGCCGTGCCGGGGCAGCCGGACCACCCGCACGTCGTGGCAGAAGTACCGGCCGCCGAACTGTGCGCCGATGCCGAAGTTACGGGTCAGCTCCAGCACCTCGGCCTCCAGCTCCAGGTCCCGGAAGCCGTGTGCGGTCATCGAGCCGGAGGTGGGCAGCGCGTCGAGATACTTCGCCGAGGCGTACTTGGCGGTCTTCAGGGCGTACTCGGCGCTGGTGCCGCCGATGACGACGGCCAGGTGGTACGGCGGGCAGGCCGCGGTGCCGATCAGCCGCAGCTTCTCCTCCAGGAACTGCATCATCCGCGTCGGATTCAACAGCGCCTTGGTCTCCTGGTAGAGGTAGGACTTGTTGGCCGAGCCGCCGCCCTTGGCCATGAACAGGAACTTGTACGCGTCCGGGTGGCCGTCCGGGTCCTCGGCGTAGATCTCCACCTGCGCCGGCAGGTTGCTGCCCGTGTTGCGCTCCTCCCACATGGTCAGCGGGGCGAGCTGCGAGTAGCGCAGGTTCAACTTCGTGTACGCCTGGTAGACGCCCCGGGAGATCGCCTCCACGTCGCCGCCGTCGGTCAGCACGTGCCGGCCGCGCTTGCCCATCACGATGGCCGTGCCGGTGTCCTGGCACATCGGCAGCACCCCGCCGGCGGCGATGTTCGCGTTGCGTAGCAGGTCCAGCGCGACGAACCGGTCGTTCGGCGAGGCCGCCGGGTCGTCGATGATCGCCCGGAGCTGGGCCAGGTGCGCGGGGCGCAGGAAGTGGGCGATGTCGTGCATCGCCTCGGCGGTCAGCGCGGTCAGCGCGGCCCCCTCCACGGTGAGGAACCGGCGCCCGCCCGGACCGTGGACGACGTCGACGCCCTCGTCGGTGACCAGGCGGTATTCGGTCTGGTCGGGCCCGGTCGGCAGCAAGGGAGCGTGGGAGAACGCGGCGGCACTGCTCATGAGCGGAAAGCCTAGGGCAGTCCGCTGGATCGGTGGCACCCGACGGGTCGGTCCTGGGACGCCGCTCTCACCCGTCGCGCTCAGCCGTCCTTGTCGTCCCGCCCGGGGCAGAGCTCCCGCTTCGGCCCGCAACTGCTGTCGGCGCCGGGCCCCCCGTCGGCGCCCCCGTCAGGACCCCCACCGGGGTCGCCCGGGCCGGGGACGCCACCGTCGCCGGGGGGCCGGGCGGGCGCCGCCCCGCCCGCGCCGAAGCGGACGTACCCGATCTCCCGGCCCTCGCCGATGACCATGCCGGCCGGGCCGACGGCCAGGGCGTTCGCCGAGGTCCGCAGCACGACCAGTTCCCTACCGGTACGCGGGTCCAGCGCGATCAGCCGGCTCGGCTTCTCCTCGGCGAGCACCGCCGCGTACGGGGTGAGCGTTCCGCCGCTCCTGCCGCCGGCCGCCCGGGTCCACCGGTTCCGGTCCGCGCCCAGCTCCCGGGCGACGATCGACCGCTTGTCGGCGGTGCGGACCAGGGCGTACCGGTCGTCGACCGCGATCAGCTTCGCCCCCTCGCCGTTGACCTGGAGCAGCCGGCCGTCGTACCCGTCGATGACGGCCTCCCGGCCGTCCGGGGCCACGCCGATCAGCACGTTCCGCGCGCCCTGCGGATCCTCCCGCTGGGCGCAGCCGGCGCTGTCGGCGGTGCGCAGGTTGATCCCGGTGCGCCGCCACACCTCCCGGCCGGTGGCCGGGTCCTGGGCGGTCAGGGTGAACGCGCACGCCCCGTCCTGCGAGACCGCCCGGATCCGCAGCATCCGGCCGCCGACCACCGCGAGCCGCTCGTCCCGGCCGGGCTCGACGTCCTGGAGCACCCGCCCGGTGGCGGTGTCCACGACGTGCACCCGGCCGTCGACCGGGAAGCCGAGCAGCGGGGGCACCGCCTCCGGGCCGGCCACCCCGTCGTCGACCCGGGTGGTGCTCAGCCGGCGGGTGCCGAGCAGGTCCGGGTTGTCGGCGAAGAGGCCGGTGCTGACGCCGGGCAGGAACGCCGTCCACAGCGGCGCGGTGCCGCGCGGGTCCCAGGCACTCAGCGTGCAGTCGGTCGCCTCGGTGCACCGGGCGTCGAGCAGCAGGTTCCGGTACGTCCACACGGCCACCGCGTCGTCGTCGCGGCGGCGGGTCGCCCCGGTGATCGGGTCGAGCAGCTCGTACCCCTTGACCAGGAGCTTGCCCACGGCGACGACCGGGTCGCGGTCACCGCCGGCCACCGCGGACCAGTCGGCCTTGCGCTCCCAGAGCTGGACGCCGGTGGCGAGGCTGCGGGCCTCGACCCGGGTGCGCTGCTCGACGACGACGGCGCCGCCGGCGATCGTGACGCTCTTCGGGGTCCCGCCGATCCGCTGCTGCCAGACCACGTCGGGTTCGGAGATCGGCTCGCTGCGGTCGACCCAGTCCCACACCCCGGGCCACGGGTTCCACACCCCGGCGGCGGCGAGGACGACCACCGTGACGAGGGCGAGCAGCAGCCAGCCACGCAACCTGAGGCCGCCCACCTTCGCCACACCGGACACGGTAACGACGATCACCGCCGGGTCCGCCGCCCGCGCGCCGTGTCGCGGCGCTTTTCTCGGCGACCGGCGTGCTAATGGGGGTCCGGCCGCGCCCGGGAGACGTCAGGACGACGCCCTCGCCTCCCTGACCGCCGAGCGGACGAGGGGGAGCACCCGGTACGGGAGCTGCTGGGCGAGCGCGATGATCGTCGACGCCCGGCGGATGCCCTCGTACGAGACGATCTGGTCGATCACCCGCTGGAGGTCGGCGTTGGACCGGGCGACGATCCGGCAGAGCAGGTCGCTGGAGCCGGTGATGGTGTGCGCCTCCAGCACCTCGGGGATCGCCGCGAGGTGCGCGGTGACCGGGTCGTGCCCGAACCGCTGGCTGATCTCCAGGGTGACGAAGCTGGTCACCCCGAAGCCGATCGCGGCCGGGGAGACGTCCGGCCCGAAGCCGCCGATCACGCCCCGGTCGACGAGCTTGTCGAGCCGGGCCTGGGCGGTGCCCCGGGCCACCCCGAGCCGCCGGGAGCACTCCAGCACCCCGATCCGGGGCTCCTCGGCGAGCAGCTCGATGAGGCGCGCGTCCAGTTCGTCGAGCTGGACATCCTGTGCAGCAGTCACGGGTGTAGACCATACCGAATGCGCAACCTGACCAGGATTTCGGCCAACTGTTGCCCAACCGCAGGCGATCCGGCGATCCTCGCCACATAACCCACCGACGGCGGCCCACGAGGCCGGCCGGTACGCAAGGGAGGTCAGCATGACCCAGGCGATCAACCGACCCCAGTCGGCCGAGGAACTCGACGTCGACGTGCTGATCGGTGCCGTCGACCACGACATCAGCCGCGACCCGTTCCCGGTCCAGGGGCTCGACCACCTGCACTTCCTGGTCGGCAACGCCAAGCAGGCGGCGCACTACTACTCGACCGCGTTCGGCATGACGTGCGTGGCGTACCGGGGGCCGGAGCAGGGCTACCGGGACCACTCCGAGTACGTGCTGACCAGCGGATCGGCCCGGTTCGTGCTGACCGGCGCGGTACGCCCGGACGCGGCCGGCGCGGACCACGTCACGAAGCACAGCGACGGCGTCAGCGACATCGCGCTGGAGGTGCCCGACGTCGACGCCGCGTACGCGCACGCCACCGCGCAGGGCGCGACCGGCCTGATCGAGCCGCACGACGTCGCCGACGAGCACGGCACCGTGCGGATGGCAGCCATCGCCGCGTACGGCGACACCCGGCACACCCTGCTCGACCGGTCCCGGTACACCGGCCCGTTCCTGCCCGGCTTCGTGGCCCGGGGCCCGATCGTGGACCGGCAGCCGATGATCGACGCCGGCCTCCAGCCGAAGCGCTTCTTCCAGGCCGTCGACCACGTCGTCGGCAACGTGGAGCTGGGCCGGATGGACGAGTGGGTGGAGTTCTACAAGCGGGTGATGGGCTTCTCCAACATGGCGGAGTTCGTCGGCGACGACATCGCCACCGACTACTCGGCCCTGATGAGCAAGGTCGTCGCGAACGGCACCCGGAAGGTGAAGTTCCCGCTCAACGAGCCGGCCGTGGCCCGCAAGAAGTCGCAGATCGACGAGTACCTGGAGTTCTACCAGGGGCCCGGCGCCCAGCACATCGCCGTGGCCACCAACGACATCCTGGCCAGCGTGGACGCGATGCGCGCGGCCGGCGTCGAGTTCCTGGAGACCCCGGACTCGTACTACGACGACCCGGAGCTGCGCGGCCGGATCGGCCAGGTGCGGGTGCCGATCGAGGAGCTGAAGGCCCGCAAGATCCTGGTCGACCGGGACGAGGACGGCTACCTGCTCCAGATCTTCACCAAGCCGGTGCAGGACCGCCCGACCGTCTTCTTCGAGCTGATCGAGCGGCACGGCTCGCTGGGCTTCGGCAAGGGCAATTTCAAGGCCCTGTTCGAGGCCATCGAGCGGGAGCAGGAGAAGCGGGGCAACCTGTAGCCCACCTGCGACACTGTCGAGCGTGACCCAGCCTCCGACGTACCCGACGCCGCCGGCCGGCGGGCAGCCGCCCGCCGCCGGTGGCGTCGCGCCGCCCCCCGCCCCGGTCCCGCAGGGGTACGCCGTCCCGGCGCAGCCCGGCCCCACCGGCTACGCCCCGCCGGGCGCTTCCGCCGGCCCGCCGCCGTCGCCCGGGTGGGCCGGCCCGCCCGGATACGCCCCACCGCCCGGCTGGGCCCCACCGCCCGGGTACGCCCCACCGCGCCCCGGGTTCGCGCCGGTGCCGGTCAGCCCCGGCGGGCAGCCGCTGGCCAGCTTCGGCGACCGCCTGCTGGCCTTCCTGATCGACAGCGCCGTCTCCGGCCTGGTCGTCATGGCGCTGTTCCTGCCGGTCATGGTGTTCATCTGGTTCAGGATGTTCGGCGAGTTCACCCGGACCAACCCGGACGGCACGTTCGTCGAGCCCGACCCGAGCACGTTCCTGACCGACATCATGCTGCCGCTGCTCCTGGCCGAGCTGGGGCTGTTCGTCCTGATGCTCGGGCTCTACTGGCTCTACCACGTCGAGTACCTGCGCCGGACCGGGCAGACGCTGGGCAAGAAGGTGATGCGGATCCGGGTCGTCCCGCTCGACCCGACCCGGACGCTGGACCGTGGCATGGCCGGCCGGCGGTACCTGGTGCAGTTCGTCGGCTGTTCGCTGGTGCCCGGGCTCAGCTACGTCGACGGGCTCTGGCAGCTCTGGGACAAGCCCTGGCAGCAGTGCCTCCACGACAAGTTCGCCCGGACGGTCGTCGTTAAGGTTGCTCCGTGAGCGTGCAACCAGGCTGGTACGTCGACCCCGCCGAGCCCGAGACCAGGAGGTACTGGGACGGTGAGGGCTGGATCGGTGCGCCGATCCCGGTCGACGCCACCCCGCCGGAGGGGCCGCCCCCGGTCGAGCCCCCGCCCCCGGTCAGCCCCGCCGCCCCGCCCGGGCCGCCCGGCCAGCCGTCCGGGCCGCCGGCCGGCCCGGTCCCGGCCGCCGGCCCGCGCCAGCCCGCCGGCCCGCAACCGGGCCACGGGCCACAGCCGGGCCACGGACCACAGCCGGGTGCGGGCTACGGGCCGCCCCCGGGGTACGGGCACCCGCAGGGGCCGCCGCCCGGCTGGCCGTACCCGACCTGGCCGGGACGCCCGCCCGCGCCCCGCCCGCACGGGCTGCCGCTGGCCTCCTTCGGCGCCCGGCTGTCCGCCCGGCTGATCGACTTCGGTGCCGTGTTCCTGCTCAACGCGGTCGTCAACGGCTGGTTCGTCTACCGGTACGTCGAGGAGATCACCCCGTACTTCCGGGAGGTGTTCCGCCGGGCCATGGCCGGCGACTCCTCCACCGAAGGGCTGCCCCAGCCGGGCGAGCATGCCGGCGGGCTCCAGGTCGCCATCCTGCTGATCGCCACCGCGCTCTGGTTCGCGTACGAGGTGCCGGCGATGGCCGGCAACAGGCAGACCCTCGGCAAGCGGCTGATGGGCGTACGGGCCGTGCCGGTGGAGGCCGACCAGCCGCTCGGCTTCGGCCGGGCGCTGCGCCGGTGGAGCACCCTGGGCCTGCCCACCCTGCTCTGGTACTGCTGCGGCTTCGGCCTGCTGCTCCAGTTCGTCGACGCGGTGTCGCCGCTGTTCGACCACCCGCTGCGTCAGGCGCTGCACGACAAGCGCGCGCAGACCGTGGTGGTCCAGCTCCCCCGCGTACCCGGTGCCAGCCGTGACACCGAGACCCCGCCCGACCCCGCCAACCCTCCGGGAGACACCCCATGACCGACACCGGCCGACACCACCCGCCACTGCGGCTGACCCGCGCCGACCTCGACGCGCTGCCCAACTACGTGCCCGGGCGCAGCCCCGCCGACCTGGCCCGCGAGCTGGGCCTGACCGAGGCGATCAAGCTGGCCAGCAACGAGGTGCCGTACGGCCCGCTGCCCGGCGTGGTGGAGGCGGTCGCCGAGGCGGTCGCCGGCTCACACCGGTACCCGGACATGGGGGTGGTCGCGCTCCGCGCGGTACTCGCCGAGCGGTACGGGGTGGACCCCGACCGGATCGCCACCGGCTGCGGGTCGGTGGCGCTGGCCGAGCACCTGGTCCGGGCCACCTGCCTGCCCGGCGACGAGCTGCTGTACCCGTGGCGCTCGTTCGAGGCGTACCCGATCATCGCGGCGACCAGCGGCGCGACCAGCGTACGGGTGCCCAACGACGCCGGGCACGGGCACGACCTGACGGCGATGGCCGCAGCGGTGACCGACCGGACCCGGATGGTGCTGGTCTGCAACCCGAACAACCCGACCGGCACGGCGGTCCGCAAGCCGGAGCTGGACCGGTTCCTCGACTCCGTCGGCGAGGACGTGCTGGTGGTCATCGACGAGGCGTACCGGGAGTTCGTCACCGATCCCGAGGTGCCGGACGGCCTGACCTACTCCGACCGGCCGAACGTGGTGGTGCTGCGTACCCTGTCGAAGGCGTGGGGGCTGGCCGGCCTGCGGATCGGCTTCCTCGTCGCCGCGCCCGAGGTGGCCGCCGCCGTGCGCAAGGTGGTCACCCCGTTCTCCACGAGCATGGCCGCCCAGGCCGGCGCGCTCGCCGCGTTGGCCCAGACCGACGAGGTCCGGCGGCGCTGCGCGCTGGTGGTGGCCGAGCGGGACCGGGTCACCGCGGCGCTGCGCAAGTTCGTCCCGGACGTGCCGTCGAGCCAGGCCAACTTCGTCTGGCTGCCGCTGGGCGACGGGGCGATGGAGTTCGGCCGGGCGTGCGAGGCGCGCGGCGTGATCGTCCGGCCGTTCCCCGGCGACGGCGTCCGGGTCACCATCGGCACCCCGGCCGAGAACGACGCCTTCCTGGCGGCGGCCGAGTCGGCGCTGGCCTGAGCGGTCCCCGCCGCGTGGCGGCCCTGGGCACCGACCGCCTCAGCTTGCCGCGAGCACCACCGGCTCGGACATCAGGAAGTAGCGCTGGTCGTCGGCGTCGGGGTCGACCGGCTCACGGAGCCGCTCCATCGCCAGGTAGCCGCCCCCCGCGTACACCAGCCCGGGGGCCCAGCCGATGCCGTCCCGGCCCACGTTCAGCGGGAAGCGGGAGCGCTCCGCGCCGGTGCTCGGGTCCAGGGTGACCAGGTCGTTGGCCTCGGTGAGCAGGTGCACCCGGCCGGGCTGGACGGCGACGATCCGGGCCGGCCCGAGGTCGTCCCGACGCCACAGTTCCCCGCCGGTCCGGGCGGACCGGCCGGTCACCACCCCGACGGCCACCCCGACGGCCCGCTCGCCGTCCAACTCGGACCCGGCCGGATCCAGGGCCGGGGCGGCGACCGGCTGGCCGGCACCGGCCAGCCAGCCGCGGCCCGCCCCGTCGGCCGGGCCGGTGGTCCGCAGGCCCCGGCACCGGGAGCGGTGGCTCACGCAGCCGACCGGGGTGACGGCCAGTTCGGCGGTCGCCCCGGGCGGCTGCCAGCGGGTGGTCGGCGTCCCGGTGGCCACGTCGCGGAACTCGACCGTTGCCGGCCCGGCGCACCGGTCGACGGCGACGAACTGCCCGGCCGCGGTGGTGCCCACGTCGGTGCGGCACCCGCCGTCCACGTCGACGGACCAGAGCCGCCGGCCGTCGGCGAGCGCGAAGCCACCCACCCCGGTCGGCCCGGAGACCACCAGCCCGGGCCGGCCGTCGGCGCCCCGGGCGAGGAAGAGTCCCGGCGGCTCCCAGACCGCGCCGGCCCCGGTGCGGCGGGCGGTCCAGCCCTCGGCGGGGGCGGGACCGTCGGCCTGCCAGGCCACCCGTCCGGTACGCGCGTCCAGCGCCACCAGCTTCCCGTCCGACCAGCGGCTGACCACCGTGGTCCCGTCCGCCACCACCCCGCTGACCTCCGCCGGCCAGCGCCGGTACGACCAGTACGGGGTGACCCGGTACCGGCTGTCGGCCGGCTGGTCGGCGTACACCTGGCGGGTGGCGGCGTAGACGCGGAGCCGGCCGTCCACGATCAGCGGGGCCACCGGCAGCCGGCCCACCACCCCGATCGCCGGGGTGACCGCCGCCGGGTAGCCGGCCCGGGCGGGCGTGTCGACCTCGGCGGGCGCGAGCACCCGGTGCACGACCACCGCGACCGCCCCGGCGCCGAGCAGCGCCCCGACCGCCATCGCGACCCGCCGCCGCCCCCTCGCGAACCCCATGCCGCACCTCCGCCCGGCACCCTACCCAGGAGGGCCGCCGTCGACCCGGTCAGGCCGCCTCGGCGGCAGCCTCCGGGTCGACGGCACGGGCGAGGTCGGCGAGGTCCCGGCGGAAGGCGCCCTCGACCGCGCGGGCGGCCAGGCCGCCGAAGAGCAGGGCGAGGACGCGACCGTACGGGGCGGTGGACACCGCCTCCTGGTGCACGGTGACGGCGGTGCAGGCCCGGCGGCGCCGCTGCACGGTACGCAGCGTCCAGGTGGTCCGGTAGCTCACGCCGATGCCGGGCGAGGTGAGCACCAGCCGGCGGGGCGGCACGGCCTCCAGCACGACGAACTCCTCCGCCTGCGCGCCGCCGTCCGGCCGGGTGCGGGTCTCCCGCCAGGCCGTGCCGGGGGCGAGCCGGCCCGGGGTGAGCAGCTCGACCCGGCCGACCGTGCGGAGCCAGTCCGCGCGGACCGGCAGGTCGACCAGGAGCCGCCACAGGTCGACGGCGGGTGCCTGGATGAACTGGGTGACCGTGACCGTCGACATGACACCTCCCGTGTCCTCCACGGTACGGGGGGTGAACGCGCGGCGGGGCCCCAGCGGCGGGATTTCCGCCGCTGGTGGCCGTCCCGGGGCGAGGCGGTACCGGGCCCCTCCCCGGGGAATCGGTGCTCAGGTCCGGATCCGCCCGACCCGGATCGCGCCGACGAAGGCGGCCCAGCCCGGCGGGCTCACAGCCAGCGCTGGACCGGCCGGGTCCTTCGAGTCGCGTACCGCGACCACGCCGACGGTGTCGACCAGGTTGTCCGCCACCTCCACGCACAGTCCCTGGTCGTTGGAGCGGCTGCTGGTACGCCAGACGGCGCCCGCGAGATCGGTCATGCTCGTTACCTCCTGTCCGCTGGGACGTCCACGACGGCCGGTGCCGCCACACTGCGCCGCCGGCCGGGGGCACGCCGCGACGGGCGAGCCCGGCACGCTCAACGCGGATACACCGAACCCCGGTCGCACAGCGGGTGCGACCGGGGTTCGGTGGTGCGCCGGGGGCGGCGTTGCGGTGCTGCGGCGCAGCGGGTTCGGTCCCGGTCAGCGGGCCGGGCGGATGGTCCCGGTGACCTCGCCGAGGGCGACGGTGGTGCCGTCCGGACCGGGTGCGGTGGCGGTGAGGGTGACGGTGTCGCCGTCCTCCAGGAAGGTCCGGGTCTCGCCGCCGACCTTGACCGGCTCGGCGCCACCCCAGGTCAGCTCCAGGAACGAGCCGACCTGCCCCCGCTCGGGACCGGACACGGTGCCGGAGGCGTACAGGTCGCCGGTGCGCAGGCTGGCGCCGTTGACGGTGAGGTGGGCGAGCTGCTGGGCGGGGGTCCAGTACATGGTGGCGAAGGGCGGCTCGCTGACCTTCTCGCCGTTCCACTCCACGGCCAGCCGCAGGTCCAGCCCGAGGTGCGGCACGTCGCGCAGGTACTCCGCCACCGGCGGGTCCTGCGCGGGCGCGGGCACGAACGCGTCGGCCAGCGCGTCCAGCGGGGTCACCCAGGCCGACACGGAGGTGGCGAAGGACTTGCCGAGGAACGGGCCGAGCGGCTGGTACTCCCAAGCCTGGATGTCCCGGGCGGACCAGTCGTTGACCAGCACCACCCCGAAGACGTGGTCGGCGAAGTCGGCCGCGGCGACCCGGTCGCCGAGCGCGCTCGGCACGCCGACGACGAAGCCGACCTCGGCCTCGATGTCGAGGCGCACGGACGGGCCGCAGACCGGCCCCTGCGGGGTGGCCCGCTGCCCGGTGGGGCGGACGATCGGCGTGCCGGAGACCACCACCGTGCCGGCCCGGCCGTGGTAGCCGATCGGCAGGTGCTTCCAGTTGGGCAGCAGCGGCGGCTGGCCGGGGCGGAAGATCTGCCCGACGTTCCCGGCGTGCTGCTCGGAGGAGTAGAAGTCGACGTAGTCGGCGACCTCGAACGGCAACAGCAGCTCGGCCTCGGCGAGCGGGACGAGCAGCGGCTCCACCGCCGACCGGTGGGCCTCGTCGGTGAGCAGCTCGGTCACCCGCTGCCGCACGGCCGTCCACTGCGGACGGCCCAGCGCCAGGAACGCGTTGAGGGTGGTCCGGCCCAGCGCCCCGGCGGCCAGCACCAGCCCGGCCGCCTCGGCGCCGGCCAGGTCGAGCACGAAGTCCCCGATGCGTACGCCGATCCGGGGGTCGTCCCCGCCCCACCGGAACACCCCGTACGGCAGGTTGCGCACCCCGTACGCCGAGCCGTCGGCCCCCGTCACCCAGGTCATGCCTCGTACCCCCCGTTCACCAGCCCCAGCCGGATCAGATCGGTCAGTGGTTCCTCGATGCTGCACGAGCCGAAGCCCACCCACAGCGGCCGGTCGCCGGCCCGCCCGGCACGGGCCCGCTCGACCAGCGGCACCGGATCGGTCGCGGCGAGCAGGGCGGCCACCCCGTCCACCTCGACGCCGCCGGCGGCGGCGAGCGTCGCGGCGAGCACGTTGCCGAAGCCGTGGTGGGTGAAGCCGGTCTCCGGATCCCGGTGCCGCACGGCGTGGTGCAGCCCGGCGGTCAGCTTGAACGGCAGCTCCCGGTCCCGGCAGGCGCAGATGACGGCGGCCAGCTCGACCGGGGTCGGGAACAGCTCGGCGGCCAGCCCACCGGTGCGGAACTTGGCCGCGACGGGCAGCCCGTCGGCGCGGGCGGCGGCGACCGTGTCCAGCGCCCCCATCAGCCCGAAGGTCAGCGGGATCTCGGCGTAGACGTCGACGCCGTCCCGCCGCCCGGTCAGCTTCAGCAGCTCGGCCAGGCCGGGCTGCGGATCCTCGCCGCGCCTGGCGACGGCCACCTCGATCTGGCGGGCGGTGACGCCGGCCGGGGCCAGGGCCGACAGTGCGGCGGGCAGTCCCTCCACACCGGTGTCGCCGATCAGCCCGACCACGAGGCCCTCGGCGGGGTCGACCAGCGGGTCCAGCTCGCCGGCCACGACGGCCGAGGCCGGGACGAGCAGCGGGCCGACCAGGCCGGCGTACCAGGCGGCGCGGTGCCGGCGGTGGGCGGCGACCGCGTCGGGCAGCGACGCGTTGCCGGGCGGGAAGACGGCGGCGTCGTCGACGAGGCCGGCGAGGAGGCGGGGCACCTGCGTTGACACGAGACAAGAACATACGGGACGCTACAAGGAACGGACAACAGTGTCCGATTATCGGACGCCAATGGCCGGTGAACGGGACGAATCGGGAGGCGACATGCCGTACTACCGCAGCGTCGGCGAGGTGCCCCGGAAGCGGCACACCCAGTTCCGCCAGCCCGACGGCACCCTCTACGCAGAGGAGCTGGTCGGCCAGGAGGGCTTCTCCTCCGACTCGTCCCTGCTCTACCACCGGTACGCCCCGACCGCGATCGTCGCCGCCGAGGAGTACGCCCCGCCCGCCGTCACCCGGGCGCCCAACCTGCCGCTCAAGCCCCGCCACCTGCGCACCCACAAGCTCGACGGCACCGGGGCCGACCCGGTGCTCGGCCGGCGGTACCTGCTCGCCAACGACGACGTCCGAATCGCGTACGTGCTCGCCGACCGGCCGTCCCCGCTGTTCCGCGACGCCACCGGCGACCACTGCCTCTACCTGGAGTCCGGCGCGCTACGGGTCGAGTCGCCGTTCGGCGTGCTGGACGCCGTGGCCGGCGACTACGTGGTCATCCCCACCTCGACCATCCACCGCCTCGTGCCGACCGGCGACCGACCCGTCCGGCTGCTGGCCGTCGAGGCCGCCGGGCACATCGGCCCGCCCAAGCGCTACCTCTCGGTCCGGGGCCAGTTCCTGGAGCACTCGCCGTACTGCGAGCGGGACGTCCGGGGACCGGACGCGCCGTTGCAGGTGGACGGCGAGGACGTGGAGGTGCTGGTCCGGCACCGGTCCCGGGCGGGACGCGACGGCACCGCCTGGACCCGGCACGTCTATGCCCGCCACCCATTCGACGTGGTCGGCTGGGACGGCCACCTCTACCCGTGGGCGTTCTCCATCCACGACTTCGAGCCGATCACCGGCCGGGTCCACCAGCCGCCGCCCGTGCACCAGACGTTCGAGGGCCCGAACTTCGTGATCTGCTCGTTCGTGCCACGCAAGGTGGACTACCACCCGGCCGCCATCCCGGTGCCGTACAACCACCACAACGTCGACTCCGACGAGATGCTCTTCTACACCGGCGGCAACTACGAGGCCCGGCGCGGCTCCGGCATCGAGCAGGGCTCGATCTCGCTGCACCCGTCCGGCTTCACCCACGGCCCCCAGCCGGGCGCGGCCGAGCGGTCGATCGGCGCCGACTTCTTCGACGAGCTGGCCGTCATGGTCGACACGTTCCGCCCCCTCGACCTCTGCAACGCGGCGTCGGAATGCGAGGACCCGGGCTACGCCTGGACCTGGTCCCGCCGCGGCTAGGGCCTGACGACCACGGTCTCGTCCACTCGGCGGTCGGGGTGCCCCGGTCAACGGCCGGCGTAAGTCGGTGGACCGGCCCGGCCGGCATCGGCCATCGTGGCCGGATGAGCGGTGACGGAATGTCGGACGCCGAGCGGCGGGTGTGGGCGGCGCTGCCCGCCGACGTACGCGAGAGGCTGGACGCCCTGCCGGCCTCGGGCCTGACCACGCTCCTGCTCTCCCTGGCCCGGACGCGGGCCGCGCGGGTACGGCCGGCCGAGGTGCTGCGCCGCTGGCGGGAGGACCGTTTCGTACGCCCGGCCGACTGCGACCCGCGCGCGACGGCCGCCGTGCAGACGCTGCTGTGGGACCTGCTGCCCACGGAGGTGGCGGGCGTCGAGCTGTCCCCCGTCGTACCGCTGGGCACTTGTGCGGCGGTCACGCCGGGCAGCCAGAACCGGATCGTCACGGCGACGCGCCCGATCGAGGTCGTCAGCGACCCCACCAACGCGCTGGCGGTCGAGGCCGCCGACCGGCGGCTGGGCGGGAGCGGGCCGGGCGAGGTGCACCTTGCCGCCAGCCACCGGGTACTGCGGGCGCAGCGATTCGACGCGGGGATGCAGGCACACTTCCGCCTCTTCGCCCTGGTGTCCAGCGCCCGCGACACCGGCTCGGGCCACACCGAGGCCCGGCTGCTGACGCTGCACCTCGGCTACTGGCAGCGGGTCCTCGCGCGCCTGGTTCCGTCCGCCGCACCGCAGCTGCGGTTCACTGTCCTCGACTCCCCTGTGGTGCGGGAACGCGTCGCCGACACGGTCCGGCCCGCCCTAGCGGCCGGCGGAGTGCCGCTCGTGGAGGAGCCCGACCGCACCCGCGGACGGGGCTACTACGTCGACGCCGCCCTGCGGATCACCGCAGCGCACGACGGCGAGGCCATCGACCTCGGCGACGGCGGGTTCACCACGTGGACGGCCCAGCTCACCAGCGACGCCAAGGAACGCTGCCTGACCTCCTGCGTGTCGGTCGACCGCCTCGCCGCCCTCGCCGCCACTAACCGCCCTGCGGACTGACCGCCGAGCCGAGGCGACAGGCACGCCCCGGTAGCCGATTTGATGCAGGGCAAGGTGTGGTTGAAGTCCGACGTGGAGGCGTGGATCGAGCAACACCGCCCCGACCTCCCCACGCCCTAGAGTCCGGCGAGGAATCTGGGAATCGAAATGGCTCCCAGAGGGGCTGGTTGCGTCCAAGATCTGCGAGGGTTACCACCCGCGCGGACGGCGACCACGTCAGGGGTTCGCCGGGGCCCGCCCGCGGAGGGATCAAGCCTGACCGCCCGGAGCGGGCGGGCCCCGGCGAACCCCCACCCGGAAGCAGGCCAGGCGTACCCCACCCGGTACCAAAGAGCTCAGCGGACGGTACGGGAGAACACCGCCAACTCCGCCACCGCAGCCACCACGATCCCGAGCACCAGCGGCCACGGCGTCCCCACCGCCGCGTAGACCAGCAACAACAGCGGCGCGGCGGCCACCGCGTACACCGCCAGGGCCAGCGCCCGGTCTGAGCGCAGCAGGTCCGGCAGCACGGTACGGGTCAGCCCCGGCACCCGCGCCGCGAGGAGCCAGCCCAGCACCGCACCGCTCAGCGCCACCAGCACCGCGAGGAACCGGGACGGGCCGGCCCCGCCCGATGCCGCCGCGACCGCCACCAGGACGGTGCCGACCAGGGACCATCCCGCGCCGTACAACACCAGGCGGCGCAGCTCGTCGGTGGCACTCCGGCGCGGGTCAAAGCCGGCGCCTCGGCGCGGGTCAAAGTCGGCCCCCCGGCGCGGGTCGGGCGGCGCCGGGCCGAGCGGGACGCTCTCGGCCAGCTCCGCCAGCGCCTCGGCGTACCGGCGCCGCTCCAGCCGGATCACCCCGGGCTCGGCGGCGGCCCCGTCCAGTTCCGGGTCGAGCCGCAGCGCCTCCCGGTACGCCCGCTCGGCCAGGTCGTAGAGCCGCAGCCGGGCGGCCACCAGGCCGAGCACCAGGTGCGCCTGGGCCTCCTCCGGGGCCAGCTCCACCCCGCGCCAGGCCGCGTTGAGCGCCGGCTGCCCGTTACGCGCGCCGGACAGGAGCGCGGCGGCGCTGCGCTGGGCGTACGCGTCGGCGGGACCCACGGCGAGGAGCCGCTCGGCGGTCCGCGCCGACTCGGCGTACTCGCCCAGGTCGGCCAGCGCCAGCCCGCGCACCACCAGCGGGTCGACCGCGTCCGGGGCGACGGCCAGGGCGGCGTCGGCGGCGGCACGCGCCTCGGCGGGCCGCCCGCCGGCGAGGTGCACCCGGCCGAGGGTGGTCAGCGCGACGGCGTTCGCCGGTTCCAGGGCCAGCGCGAAGCCGACCTCGCCGGCCGCCTCGTCGTAGCGGCCGAGGTCGGCGAGGAGTTGGGCGCGCTGGAGGTAACCCTCGGCGGTGGCGTCGCTGGACATCCGGCGGGCCTAGGCGGCCGGAGCCTGGTGGACCAGGGCGACCGCGATCCCGGTGAGCCCCTCGCCGCGCCCGGTGAAGCCCAGGCCGTCGGTGGTGGCGGCGGAGACGGTGACGGGGGCGCCGACCGCCTCGGACAGCACCGCCTCGGCCTCGGCCCGACGGGGCCCGATCTTCGGCCGGTTGCCGATCACCTGCACCGACACGTTGCCGATCTGGAAGCCGGCCGCCCGGACCCGGCGGGCGCTCTCGGTCAGCAGCGCCACCCCCGACGCGCCCGCCCACTGCGGTTCGGCCACCCCGAAGTTCGACCCGAGGTCGCCCAGCCCGGCGGCGGAGAGCAGCGCGTTGCACGCCGCGTGCGCGGCCACGTCGGCGTCGGAGTGACCGGCCAGGCCGTCCTGGTCGGGCCAGTGCAGGCCGGCCACCCAGCAGGGCCGGCCAGCCTCGAAGGCGTGCACGTCGGTGCCGATGGCCACCCGAGGAACGATCATGCGCCGAGGGTACGCGTCACGCGCCTGCGGCCAGCAGGTGCTCGGCGAGCGCCAGGTCGAACGGGCGGGTGACCTTGAGGGCGTACTCGGAGCCGGGGACGCACACCACCGGGACGCCCTGCTTCTCCACGAGGCCGGCGTCGTCGGTGAGCGGGTCGCCGGCCGCCGCGTGGGCAGCGGCCAGCACCGACCGGCGGAACCCCTGCGGCGTCTGCACGGCCCGCAGGGCGGACCGGTCCACGGTGCCGAGGACCACCTCGCCGGTGCCGACCTCCTTGATCGTGTCGACCACCGGGAGGACGGGGATCACCGCCTCGTGTCCGGAGCGCACCGCCTCGGCCACCGACTCGACCAGCTCGGGCGGGGTCAGGGCGCGGGCCGCGTCGTGCACCAGGACGATCTCCGGGCCGGCGGGGACGGCCGCGAGCGCGGCGGCCACCGACGCCTGCCGTTCCGCCCCGCCGGGGACGACCAGCACCGGGGCGACCGGGGCGAGGAGTTGGCGGACCGCCCCGACCTCGCCGGCCGGGGCGGCCACCACGATGGTGTGCACGGAGCCGGCGGCGGCGATCCGGCGGACCGCGTGCACGAGCAACGGCTCGCCGGCGAGCAGGCGCAGGGCCTTGGGGGCGCCCGGGCCGAGCCGTACGCCGGCACCGGCCGCAGGCACGAGGACCGCGACGTCACCGCGCGGATTGAGCTGCGCGGTCACGTCGCGGTCCTCGGGTTTCTTTGCTACGGGGTGGGTACGACGATGCTGTGCGAACTAGGCCTCGGTCAGCACCTTGTCGAGCAACGTCTCCGCCTCGTCCTTGGTGCTCTTCTCGGCCAGCGCGACCTCGCCGACGAGGATGTCGCGGGCCTTGGCGAGCATGCGCTTCTCGCCTGCGGACAGGCCCCGCTCCCGCTCCCGACGCCACAGGTCGCGGACGACCTCGGCCACCTTCAGCGGGTTGCCGGAGGCCAGCTTCTCCAGATTCGCCTTGTAACGCCGCGACCAGTTGGTCGGCTCCTCGGTGTGCGGAGCCCGGAGAACGTCGAAGACCTTGCCGAGGCCCTCTTCGCCGACCACCTCACGCACGCCCACGATCTCGGCGTTCTCAGCGGGCACCCGGACGGTCAGGTCACCCTGCGCGACCCGCAGGACGAGGTACTCCCTGGGCTCGCCCTTGATGACCCGAGTCTCGATTGCCTCGATGAGTGCGGCCCCGTGGTGGGGGTAAACAACGGTCTCGCCGACACTGAAAACCATAGGTTCGAAACCCCTTTCGCTGTGTCTAGAGTAACACGCTCAGGCACCGATGTCCCACCGCTGTCCTGACCGTTGGCGCAGCTCAGGGGCCCTGTGAGAGGTATTTCTTCAGCTTGACAGGCGGCCAAACCGATGGTCCGAACACGCTCCGTGACTGATCTATGACACCCCGGTGGGGGGTGGTCGAAGCGTGGATTTCTCGGGCGATGCGCTCCTTCCATGGTAGCCCGGCCGCACCAGCCCCGCCCAGGTGTAGCGGGAGGAGGGGCCGGTGCGGGACCCTTGAGGCGAACCGCCGTCCGCACACCGAACCGGTTCGAGGGGGTCCGATGGGCATGCCCGACGCAGATGGTCACGGCCCCACCGACGGGCTGCCCGGCCTGCCCCCGGAGTGGGGCCGGGTGGTGGTGCCGGACGACGCGTCCGCGCTGGCCGAGGAGGCCGCGCAGGTCCGGCGCGAGCTACGCCGGCAGGCCGGCCGGAGCCGGTGGCGGCGGCTGCTCGGCCTGGCCGCCCGGCGGGCCGGACGGCCACCGCTCGGCCTGCCGCTGCTGGTGCTGATGGTGGCGTTGCTCACCACGGTCGCCGGGCTGTTCGCCGTCACCTGGCCCCGCACCCCCCGTTCCGGCGACCGCCCCACCGTCGTGCCGTACCCGACGGCGACCGATCTGACCGGCCGGGCGCTGCCGGCCCTGGAACTGGTCGACGCCGAGGAGTCGACCGTGTCGCTGCGCGCGCTGCTCCCCGCGGTGATCATCCTGGTGGACGGCTGTCCCTGCCCCGACCGGGTGGCCGAGGCCGCCGCGCTCGCGCCGCCGGGGGTCACCGTGGTCACCGTCCACGGCACCCGCGCGCCGCGCCCCACCCCGGTGCCGTCCGGCGCGGTCGTACGCCCGCTCGCCGATCCGGGCGGCGGGCTGCGCGCGTTCCTGCGCCTGTCGTCCCGCCCCGACACCGCGACCGCGCTGCTGGTCGGCCGCACCGGCACCCTGGTCCGGGTGGTGCCGGACCTGCGCTCCGCCGACGACTACCGCGCCGACCTGGCCCGCCTCGGCACCTGACCCGGTCAGGGTGGTCAGAACGTCAGGGCCGCCACCCGGGCGTCGACCACGATCGGGACGGCTCCCGGCGCGCCCGCGGCCAGCTCGATCCGGATCGGACCGTCCCCCCGGTTCAGCCACATCGTGGCGAGCGAGCCGTCGCAGGTCGCCCGGCGGCTGTCCCGGTGGCCGGCGCGGACGGTCACCAGCAGGAGCTGCCCCGGACCGACGCACCGGTACTGGACCAGGTGCGGTCGCGTGGTGGCTTCGACGACCCGTCGCTGCGAGGGCTGGCCGGGGCGCAGCGTCAGCCGGGCCTGCCAGACGGTCCCGGTCGACAACCCGCCGAGCCCGCCGTCGGGGTTTTCGTCGTAGGCGGTGCCCGCGTCGTACCGCACGGTCACCCGTCCGGGCTCCGTGACGACGACGGCGCGCCGGCGAGGGCCGGCGGAGGTCACCCGGCCGGTGGCCGGGTCGACCATGAAGACCAGGGGCTCGCCCGGGGACACCCGGACGAGATCGCCGGACGTGGACCCGGTGCGCGGGGTCCCGGCGCCGTCCCCGGGACCGCGAGCCGGCCCGTCGACGCCGGACGTCGCGGTGGGACCGCCCACCGGGCCGACCGCCGGGGCCTCGGCCCGCCACCATCCGACACCGGCGGCCACGACGAGGACGGCCAGCGCGGCGAGTCCTCCGCCCCGGAGCCGGTCAACCACGTCGCCGCCCACGCGGTCGAGCCTAGCCACCCGGCACCGGTCCCGCCGGCCGCCCCACGCCGGCCGGCGCTCGGCGCGGGGCGGGGCGGTCAGGCGGCGCGGTCGAGGAGGGCCGCGTAGAGGGTCAGGCCCGGCCCGAAGGCGAGGATCAGCACCCGGTCGGGCGGCTGCGCCGCCCGCAGCAGCCGGTCGAGGATCAGCAGCACCGTCGGCGAGGAGCAGTTGCCGTGTTCCTCCAGCGTGGCCCGGGACGCGGACAGCGCCCGCGGTGGCAGGGCCAGCTCGCGTTCCACCACGTCGAGGATGCGCGGGCCGCCCGGGTGCACCGCCCAGCCGTCCACCTCGGCGAGCTGGGCGCCGTGCCGGGCCAGCAGGGCGTCGACCAGCCCCCGGACGTGGGTCGAGAGCACCTGCGGCACCTGCGGCGACAGCCCCATCCGGAAACCGGTGTCGGTGACCTCCCAGGTCATGTGGTCGGCCGTCGAGGTGTCGGTGACCGAGGTGACCTCACGCAGCGCGTACCCCCGGCCGCCGGGGAGGACCACGGCGGCGACGGCGGCGTCCGAGAAGAGCGCGTGGGAGACGATCTGCTGGGTGTCCAGCCGGGCCGTGGCCGGCTGGATGTGCAGGCTGGTCAGTTCCGCGCAGAGCAGCAGCGCGGGGCGCTGCCGGGCGGTGACGAAGTCGCCGGCCGCGCCGAGCCCCGGCAGGGCGGCGTAGCAGCCCATGTGCCCCACGAACATGCGCTGGGTGTCCGGCGCCATACCCAGGTCCCGGGCGAGCAGGATGTCCAGCCCGGGGGTGGCGTACCCGGTGCACGAGCAGACGACGAACAGGCCGACGTCGCGGGCGTCCAGGCCGGCGGCGGTGAGCGCCCGGCCGACCGCCTCCTTGCCGAGCGGCAGCGCCTCGACCTGGTAGCGGCGCAGCCGGCGCTCGGTCGACCAGTCCGAGACGTCCTCCAGCAACGGGTTGACCGCCGCCTGCCGCCGGTTCACCCCGGAGTTGGCGAAGATCCGTTCTGCCAGCGTCTGGGTCCGGCCCGAGAAGTGCTTCGAGAAGAAGCCCTGCCAGAGCTCGTCCTGCGTGGCACCTGGCGGCTGCGCCGTCCCCATGCCCGCGATCACCGGTACGGCCACGTTCCCCACCTCTCGTCCGCGAACCCCCATGTCGTCCCCGCGTCGCCTCCGTCCGACGACCACGGGACCGCCTTCCTCACGTTCACCAACGAGGGCCGCGTCGGCGCGGTCCGGGCACCGCCCGCGCCACGGGCGGGGCACCGGCGGCCCGCATCCTCGTCGGCCCCTCCCGGCGCCCCTGGTACCCCGGGCCGACCCGGCTACCCGCGCCGGACCCCCCACCCCTGGTACAGCACCGCGGTCGACCAGGTCGGCCTGATCCGCGGGGCCCGCCCGGACGGCGTCGGCTGTGGACGACCACCGGACCGGATCCGGCGCAGCAGCCAGGCCAGGGTCCCGCGCAGCCCCGGGCGGACGCCCCGGACCCGCAGGTCGACGCCGTGCCGGGCGCACTCGGCGATCAGCTCCCGGTGGTCCACGAACAACCGTGGATCGTGGATGCCCCGGGGCACCGCCGGCAGCCGCTCGCCGATCTGGACCGCGACCAACCGGCTCAGCGCGGTGTCGTTGAGGGTGTCCAGGACCAGCAGCCCGCCCGGACGGAGCAGCCGGCACGCCTCGGCCACCGCGCGCCGCCAGTCGGGCACGTGCTCCAGCAGTTCGCCGGCGGCCACCACGTCGGCGCAGCCGTCGGCCAGCGGCACGGCGGTGGCGTCGCCGTTGACCGGCCGCACCCCGTGCGCGGCGGCCTGGGCCAGGGCCGAGCGGGTGAGGTCGACCCCGACGTGCCGGTAGCCCTTGCCGGCCAGGTGCGGGGCGAGCAGGCCGGCGCCGCAGCCCAGGTCGACCAGCAGGGCGTCGGGCCGGGCGGCCGGCGGTACCAGGGCCGCCCGGGCCCGGGCCAGCCAGTGCAACATGGCGAACGCTCCGTCGGGGCGCCACCACTCGTCGGCCAGGTCGTCGTACTGCCGGGGATCGTTCGCGGGCAGCAGGCGGGGGCGGTCGGACACCGGGGACGAACCGTCACGCATGGCACCGAGCGTGGCACGACTGGACGGTAACGACCAGACTTCCCTTATGTCGACGACGGTGTTAGGGCTGGTCAGGGCGAGTCATCCCGAGCCCGCCGTGGCGGTGACCGTGGTCGCCGGGCTGCTCGCCCGGGGCGTGGGGCACGGCCCGTCCGGAATCGCCGCGGTGGCGCTCACGGTGCTCGCCAGCCAGCTCGCGGTCGGCTGGTCCAACGACCACCTGGACGCCGACCGGGACGCCGTGGTGGGGCGTACCGACAAGCCGGTCGCGACCGGCGCGGTCAGCGTGCGGGCGGTCGGCCTGGCGGCGCTGGCTGCGGCCCTGGCCACGGTCCTGCTGGCGGCGGCGACCAACCGGACGGCGACGGTCTGGGCGGCCGTGGCCCTGGTCTCCGCGTTGTCCTACAACTGGCCGCTGAAGTCGACCCCGGTCTCGGTGCTGCCGTACGCGGTCTCCTTCGGCGCGCTGCCCGCCTTCGTGGTGCTGGCCCTGCCCGGCGCGCCCGCCCCGCCGGCCTGGCTGGTGGCCGCCGCCGCCCTGCTGGGGGCCGGGGCGCACTTCGCCAACGTGCTGCCCGACCTGGCCGACGACGCCCGGACCGGGGTGCGCGGGCTGCCGCACCGGCTCGGCGCGGCGGGCAGCCGGGTGGCCGCCGCCGGGCTGCTGCTCGCGGCGACCGTCACCCTGGTCGTCGGGCCGCCCGGGCCACCGTCGTGGGCCGGGCTGTCGGCCGTCGCGACCGCCGCCCTGGTGCCGCCCCTGACCTGGTACGCCGGCCGCGGCGCCCGCCGGGGGGTGGCCGCGTTCCGGGCGGTGATGCTGGTGGCGCTGATCGACGTGGTGCTGCTGGTGGCGAACGGCCGGGTGGTCTGAGGGGTCCCCGGGAAGGTGGTGGTGCCGGGTCGCCGTGCGGGTCCCGATCAGCCCCAACTACCCTGAAGCCGGTCTGCGCGGGTATGGCCACCGTGCCCGGTGACGGCCGGGTGGGGATCGTGACGAGGAGGACCGACGTGACGCGCTCGATCAGGGGTTCCCGGCGGGCGGCCCTGCTGCTGTCCGGCGTGGCGGCGGCGACCGGCCTGCTGGCGACCGGTTGCGGCGCCGGCCAGGTGGCCGAGACCGCCAAGAAGGCCCCGTCGGTCCAGGGCGTCAACGTCCAGACTCCGGACAACGCCTACAAGGTCCGCGGCCTGTACGTCGAGTACCCGGGCAGCGGTAGCTACCAGTCCGGCGCGAACGCCGCCGTCAACGCGGTGATCTACAACGACACGCAGAACCCCGTGACGGTGACCGTCACCACGGACAGCGCGCGGGAGATCGTGATCTCCGGCGGCGCGTCCGGGTCGGCCAGCCCGTCCGCGTCGGGCAGCGCGTCGCCGTCGGAGAGCGCGTCGCCGTCCGGGTCCGCCAGCCCGTCCGGGTCCGCCAGCCCGTCGGAGGGCGGCACGCCGTCCCCGTCCGAGGGCGCCTCGGAGAGCCCGTCCGCCTCGGCCAGCCCCTCGGCCCCCGCCGGGGAGCCGGCCCGGATCGAGATCCCGGCCCTCAGCTACGTCCAGCTCAACGTGCAGGGCGGCCGGTCCCTCCAACTCGTCGGCCTGAACGAGGCCCTGCTCGTCGGGCAGCAGGTCAACCTGACCTTCGACTTCGGCAACGGCCGGACCGTCAGCACCCCGGCCCCGATCGGCGTCCCGCTGACCCCGCTCCCGCAGCCCTCCCAGATCGTCGAGCGCGAGGGCGCGCACGGCGAGCCGGGCGGCACCGAGGCCGGTGCCGGCCACGGCGGCTGACCCCCCGCACCACTCGACCGTCGACAACACCGCCGGCGTGGCACCCGCCACGCCGGCGGTGTTTCGTCGTACGGGGGGACTAGCGTTCCGGTGTGACGACGCCCTCCCGATCGACGCCCTCCCGAGCGACCTCGCGCGCGGGCCGGGGCGCCCGTGAGCCCCGTCCGGCCTACGAGTGCGACGCCTGCGGGCACCAGCCCCCGAAGTGGGTGGGGCGTTGCCCGGAGTGCGGCGAGTGGGGCTCGGTGGTCGAATGCACCGTGACCGGTCCGACCGTCTCGGGCCGGGTGGTCAGCTCCCGGATGCCGGCCGAGCCCGCCCGCCCCATCGCCACCATCAGCGCCGCCCCGGCCAAGGCCCGGCCGACCGGGGTCAGCGAGCTGGACCGGGTACTCGGCGGTGGCCTGGTGCCCGGCGCGGTGGTGCTGCTCGCCGGCGAGCCGGGCGTGGGCAAGTCCACGTTGCTGCTCGACGTGGCCCAGCAGTGGGCGGCCACCGCCGGCAGCCCGTCCCTGGTGGTCAGCGGCGAGGAGTCGGTCAGCCAGGTGCGGCTGCGCGCGGAGCGGATGGGCGCCCTGCACGACCAGCTCTGGCTGGCCGCCGAGAGCGACCTGGGCGCGGTCCTCGGCCACCTCGACGCGGTGAAGCCGGGGCTGCTGGTGCTCGACTCGGTGCAGACGATCTCCACCCCCGGCACGGAGGGGGTGCCCGGCGGGGTGACCCAGGTGCGGGCGGTCACCGCCGCCCTCGTCGCGGTGGCCAAGGAACGCGGCGTCGCCACCGTGCTGGTCGGTCACGTCACGAAGGACGGCCAGGTGGCCGGCCCCCGGGTGCTGGAGCACCTGGTCGACGTGGTGCTGCACTTCGAGGGCGACAAGCACTCCTCGCTGCGGATGGTGCGCGGCGTGAAGAACCGGTTCGGCGCCGCCGACGAGGTCGGCTGCTTCGAGATGCACGAGGGCGGGATCAGCAGCCTCGCCGACCCGTCCGGGCTGTTCCTGACCCGCTACTCGGAGCCGGTGCCGGGCACCTGCGTCACGGTGGCGATGGAGGGGCGGCGGGCGCTGGTCACCGAGGTTCAGGCGCTGATCGGCGCGACGGTCGCGGGCTCGCCCCGGCGCACGGTGTCCGGGCTGGACGGGGCCCGGCTGGCGATGGTGCTGGCGGTGCTCCAGCGCCGTGCCGAGCGGCTGACCCTGCACGACCGGGAGGTCTTCGCGGCCACGGTCGGCGGCATCCGGGTGGTGGAGCCGGCGGCCGACCTCGCGGTCGCCCTGGCGGTCGCCTCCGGCGGGCTCAACCTGGCCATCAATCCGCACCTGGTGGCGATCGGCGAGGTCGGGCTGACCGGCGAGGTGCGCCGGGTCGGCGCGGTGCCGCGTCGGCTGGCCGAGGCGGCCCGGCTCGGGTTCCGAGTGGCGCTCGTCCCGCCCGGGTGCGGTCCGGAAAGCGCCGGAGCGGGCCCGGAGAACATGCGGGTGATGGAGGTCACCGACGTGCGCTCGGCGCTCCAGTGTGCCGCCCGCGCATCCGCGGAGTGACCGACGGTGGCCGCCGGGCGGGACCGCCTGTGCGATACCGGACAAGCGCGGCAGGGCGCGCGGCGTGGCCGACGGGGGGCATCGTGACACATCACAGTAACCACGACAGCACCCACCGCACGCCAGTCCGTAGACTGTGCGCGTGCCGATCGACCGCGATGCCAGCAGAACCGCCGGCGCGACAACCCACGCCCGCACCGGTGCCGTGGGCTCGCCCGCCCGTCCGATCAGCGTCAGCGTGACCGGGAGTGTCGGCGGCGCGGGCGGCGACCCGCTGCGGGCCAACCTGGCGCTCATGGCGCCCGGCACCGCGCTGCGTGACGGCCTGGAGCGGATCCTGCGCGGCCGGACGGGCGCACTGATCGTGCTCGGCTACGACAAGGTGGTCGAGGGGCTGTGCACCGGCGGCTTCCCGCTGGATGTCGAGTTCTCCGCCACCCGGGTCCGCGAGCTGTGCAAGATGGATGGCGCGGTGGTGCTGTCCAGCGACGGCAGCCGGATCGTCCGGGCGGCCGTGCACCTGATGCCGGACCCGTCGATCCCGACCGAGGAGTCCGGCACCCGGCACCGCACCGCCGAGCGGGTGGCCCGGCAGACCGGCTACCCGGTCATCTCGGTCAGCCAGTCGATGCGGATCATCAGCCTCTACGTCAACGGCCAGCGGCACGTGCTGGACGACTCGGCGGCCATCCTGTCCCGGGCCAACCAGGCCCTGGCCACGCTGGAGCGCTACAAGCTGCGCCTCGACGAGGTATCCGGCACCCTGTCCGCCCTGGAGATCGAGGACCTGGTCACCGTCCGGGACGCGGTGGCGGTGGTGCAGCGGCTCGAGATGGTCCGCCGGATCGCCGACGAGATCGCCGGATACGTGGTGGAGCTGGGCACCGACGGCCGGCTGCTCGCCCTCCAGCTCGACGAGCTGATGGCCGGCGTGGACGCCGACCGCACCCTGGTCATCCGGGACTACCTGCCCGCCGGGCGCAAGCCCCGCACGCTGGACGAGGCGCTGGTCGAGCTGGACCTGCTGGGCGCCACCGAGCTGATCGACCTGGTCGCGGTGGCGAAGGCGATCGGCTACCCGGCCGCCTCCGACGCGCTGGACGCGGCGGTCAGCCCGCGCGGCTTCCGGCTGCTGGCGAAGGTCCCCCGGCTGCCGGTGGCGATCGTCGACCGGCTGGTGCTGCACTTCGGCAGCCTCCAGCGGCTGCTCGGGGCCACCGTGGAGGACCTTCAGGCGGTCGAGGGCGTCGGTGACGCCCGGGCCCGGGGCGTCCGGGAGGGGCTGTCCCGGCTCGCCGAGGCCTCCATCCTGGAGCGCTACGTCTGACCGGCCCCGCCCGGGCCGGCCGACCCGGCCCCGCACGGCGGGCCGCCCGGCTCAGCCGGAGATGGTGAACTTCACCGGCTCGCTCAGCTTGGTGTCCAGCCGCCCGAAGAGCTGGTAGCTCCCGGCCGGCGGGAGGGGGCCGTTGGCCAGCCCGTCCTTGCAGCGGCTGGTGTCCCTGCCGTTCCAGTCCACCTGGTATGACCGCTCGAAACCCGGGGTGAACGACTGCACGTCCGAGCCCTTGACGTTGCCGCAGGTGTCGGAGGACCAGACCTTCTCCGCGCCGGACTTCACGTACAACTCCTGGAAGTCTGCGCCGACGTCCCGGCTACAGGTGCGGTTCGACCTGTTCTTGATCTTGAGCTGGAGGCTGACCACGGTGCCCCGCTGCGCCGACGACGGCACCGCCACCGGCGTCACCGAGATCTCCGCGTCGGTGCACGTCCCGGCGTCGGCGCCCGGGGCGGCCGGAACGTCGTTCCCGACCGGCCCGGCCGAGGAGCCGGGGTTGGCCGGGGCGCCGGACGAGCCGGCGTCGTCCGAGCCGCCGGGCGGGGCGCCGGTCTGCGGGGACAGCACCGAGCCGCTCGGGTCCGGGGCCGCGGACGGGTCGCCGGCACCCTGGGCCGCAGTCGGAGTCGGGGTCGACTTCGACTGCGGGGTGGTGCCGGTGTTGCCCGCCTTGTTGCAGGAGTAGAGCAGGACAATCAGGAAGAGAAGCCCCGCTCCCACCACGACAACGCGACGCCGCCAGTACACGGCGGGTGGCAGGGGGCCGACCGTCAGACGCATGATGCCCCCACCGTAACGGCGCGACCCACCCTCGTCCGGCGCGACGCGCCGGGCCACCCTCCGCTCACGGGCACGACCCTCCACTCACGACGGCCGCCCGCCCCGGCCCGCCCGCGACGCCGGGCGGCGGAGCCATCGGCCGGGGCTCCGCCGGCTCACAGGTACACCTTGCGCTGGTAGATCGCGTGCGCACCGGCCACCCGGTCGAGGAAGAGCAGGCCGGCGCAGTGATCGATCTCGTGCTGCAACGCCCGCGCCTCGAACCCGTCGGTGACCAGCCGCACCGGCGCGCCGGTGCCCGGAAGCACCCCCTCGACGACCAGCCGGCTGGCCCGCTTGACGTCGCCCGTCAGGTCGGGCACCGACATGCAGCCCTCCCGGCCGGCCTTCCACCGGCTCGCCTCCACCACCCGGGCGTTGCACAGCACGAAGGTCCCGTGCACGGTCACCGCCTTCGGGTGCCCGGTGATGTCGACCGCGAACACCTGGGCGCTCACGCCGACCTGGGGCGCGGCGAGGCCCACGCAGCCGGGCGAGACGCGCATCGTGGCGACCAGGTCGGCGGCGAGGCGGATCACCTCGTCGGACGTCGGGTCCACCTCCGGGCCGGGCCGGCTGAGCACCGGGTCCGGGGCGGAGACCACCGGACGCACCTCGCCGGGCACGGCCAGCGCTTCGGGCGTCCAGCCGCCGAGGCCGACGTACTCCGCGGTCACAGCAGGTCCGAGTCCGCCGGGCGGAGGCTGACCCCGACGCCGAGTTCCGCGGCGGTACGGGCCAGCCGGCCGGCCACCTCGTCCGAGGTTCCCGGCGGCAGCTCGACCTCGGCCACCACCACGTAGAGGGTGCCGGTCAGCCGCGTGCTCAGGTCGGTGACGTTGCCGCCCGCGTCGGTCAGCACCCGGGTCATCGCCGCGACGATGCCCATCCGGTCCGCGCCGTGCACCGCCAGCACGTACGGCTCACCGGCCGGCGGCGTCACGCCGTCGGGGGTGACCTCCCGCACGGTGGCCAGGAGCTGGCCGTCGGCGGCGAGCGGGGCCAGCTCGGCCTCGACGTCGGCGGCGGCCGGACCGACGCAGATCAGGGTCATCGCGAAGTGACCCCGCAGCCGGGTCATGGTGGAGTCGGTGAGGTTCGCGCCGAGCCGGGCGAGCACCTCGGCGACGTCGGCCACGATGCCGGGCCGGTCCCGGCCGATGACGGTGATCGCGAGCTCGTTCATCCGGGCATTCTGCCCGATCCGGGTCCGCCCCCCGCGCCGCCCCGCCCGGCCCGCCCAACCAGCGGGAAGGACGCCCATGACATGATCGGCGGCGCGATGTCCGAACCCACCTTCGCCACCCTGGTCAGCCGGTGGTACGAGCAGAACGCCCGCGACCTGCCGTGGCGGGCGCCCGGCGTGGGCGCATGGGCGATCCTGGTCAGCGAGGTCATGCTCCAGCAGACTCCGGTGGTGCGGGTGCTGCCGGCCTTCCAGGCGTGGCTGGCCCGCTGGCCGACGCCCGCCGCGCTGGCCGCCGACACGCCCGCCGAGGCGATCCGGATGTGGGGGCGGCTCGGCTACCCCCGCCGGGCGGTGCGGCTGCACGGGTGTGCGGCGGCGATCGTCCAGCGGCACGGTGGCGCCGTGCCGGACCGGCTGGACCAACTGCTGGCGCTGCCCGGGGTGGGCACCTACACGGCCCGTGCGGTGGCCGCCTTCGCGTACGGCCAGCGGCACCCGGTGGTGGACACCAACGTGCGCCGGGTGGTCTGCCGGGCGATCGCCGGGGAGCCGGACGCCGGCCCGGCCACCCGACCCGCCGACCTGGTGGCCACCGAGGAGCTGCTGCCGGCGGAGCCGGCCGCCGCCGCGCTGGCCAGCGCCGCGTTCATGGAGCTGGGGGCGATGCTCTGCACCGCCCGCTCGCCGCGCTGCCCGGCGTGCCCGGTGCAGTCCGTCTGCGCCTGGCGGGCGTCCGGCCAGGCGGCCCCGGCCGGCCCGACCCGTCGGCCCCAGCGGTACGCGGGCACCGACCGGCAGGTACGCGGGCTGCTGCTGGCGGTGCTGCGGGAGGCCACCGGCCCCGTGCCGCACCAGCGGCTGGACCAGGTCTGGACCGACGGCGTGCAGCGCGCCAGGGCGCTGGCCGGGCTGGTCGCCGACGGCCTGGTGGAGCCGGTCGGCGAGGCGGAGTTCCGCCTGGTCGGCGACGGCCCCACCGCCCCCGCGCTGCCCACCGCCGGCTGACCCCACCGCCGGCGGACGGCACCCGGCCCTCCGCCGCCCCCGGGCGACCCGTCGGGGTGGGCCGGGCACGACGAAGGGCGACGGCCCCGGTGGCTCTCGCCGACCGGGGCCGTCGCCCTTCTGCGCTGTCGTCTACCCGTCCGCCGTCGACTACTCGTCCGCGCCGGCGGCGGCGGTGCCGCCGAGGTCCGCCGGGACGGCGTCCGGCACGGCGTCCGGCCGGTCCGCGCCCCGGAAGACGAGCTTGGACTTGTCGATGTCGTTCGGGTCGCCCTCGCAGTCCACCACCACGATCTGACCCGGGGTCAGCTCGTTGA
Organism: Micromonospora sp. MW-13; assembly: GCF_003434305.1. Taxonomy (GTDB): domain Bacteria; phylum Actinomycetota; class Actinomycetes; order Mycobacteriales; family Micromonosporaceae; genus Micromonospora. The sequence continues at coordinate 109,262 of NZ_QKKX01000001.1, read as the reverse complement.
ACAGGATCCGCTCGGACAGGTTGTCCTCGATGTCGCGCTGGATCGTCCGACGCAGCGGACGCGCCCCGAGCACCGGGTCGAAGCCCTTGAGCGCCAGGTACTTCTTGGCGTTGTCGGTCAGCTCCAGGCCCATGTCCTTGTTGCGCAGCTGGGTCTCGATGCGGGCGATCATGATGTCGACGATCGACAGGATCTCCTGCTGACGCAGCTGGTGGAAGACGATGGTGTCGTCGATCCGGTTCAGGAACTCGGGCCGGAAGTGCTGCTTGAGCTCGTCGTTGACCTTCTGCTTCATCCGGTCGTAGGTGGACTCGGAGTCCTCCGACGCCTGGAAGCCCAGCGTCACCGCCTTGGCCACGTCACGGGTGCCCAGGTTGGTGGTCAGGATGATGACCGTGTTCTTGAAGTCCACGATCCGGCCCTGGCCGTCCGTCAGACGCCCGTCCTCCAGGATCTGGAGCAGGGTGTTGAACACGTCCGGGTGGGCCTTCTCGATCTCGTCGAACAGGACCACCGAGAACGGCCGGCGGCGCACCTTCTCGGTGAGCTGCCCGCCCTCGTCGTAGCCGACGTAGCCGGGAGGGGCACCGACGAGCCGGGACACCGTGTACCGGTCGTGGAACTCGGACATGTCCAGCTGGATCAGGGCGTCCTCGCTGCCGAACAGGAACTCGGCCAGCGCCTTGGACAGCTCGGTCTTACCGACGCCGGAGGGGCCGGCGAAGATGAACGAGCCGGACGGCCGCTTCGGGTCCTTCAGGCCGGCCCGGGTCCGCCGGATCGCCTTCGAGACCGCCTTGACCGCGTCCTCCTGGCCGATGACGCGCTTGTGCAGCTCGTCCTCCATGCGCAGCAGGCGGGAGGTCTCCTCCTCGGTCAGCTTGTAGACCGGGATGCCGGTCCAGTTGCCGAGAACCTCGGCGATCTGCTCGTCGTCGACCTCGCTGACGACGTCCAGGTCGCCGGCCTTCCACTCCTTCTCCCGCTGCGCCTTCTGGCCGAGGAGCTGCTTCTCCTTGTCGCGGAGCTGGGCGGCCCGCTCGAAGTCCTGCGCGTCGATCGCGGACTCCTTGTCGCGGCGGACCTGGGCGATCCGCTCGTCGAAGTCCCGCAGGTCTGGCGGCGCGGTCATCCGGCGGATCCGCATCCGGGCACCGGCCTCGTCGATCAGGTCGATCGCCTTGTCCGGCAGGAAGCGGTCGGAGATGTAGCGGTCGGCCAGGGTCGCGGCGGCCACCAGGGCGGCGTCGGTGATCGACACGCGGTGGTGCGCCTCGTAGCGGTCACGCAGGCCCTTGAGGATCTCGATCGTGTGGGCCAGCGACGGCTCACCCACCTGGATCGGCTGGAAGCGCCGCTCCAGGGCGGCGTCCTTCTCCAGGTGCTTGCGGTACTCGTCCAGCGTGGTCGCGCCGATGGTCTGCAGCTCGCCCCGGGCCAGCATCGGCTTCAGGATGCTCGCCGCGTCGATCGCGCCCTCGGCCGCGCCCGCCCCGACGAGGGTGTGGATCTCGTCGATGAACAGGATGATGTCGCCGCGGGTGCGGATCTCCTTGAGGACCTTCTTCAGCCGCTCCTCGAAGTCACCGCGGTAGCGGGAGCCGGCGACCAGCGCACCGAGGTCGAGGGTGTAGAGCTGCTTGTCCTTCAGCGTCTCGGGCACCTCGCCCTTGATGATCTTCTGGGACAGGCCCTCCACCACGGCGGTCTTGCCGACGCCGGGCTCACCGATCAGGACCGGGTTGTTCTTGGTGCGGCGGGACAGCACCTGCATGACCCGCTCGATCTCCTTCTCGCGCCCGATGACCGGGTCGAGCTTGCCCTCGCGGGCGGCCTGGGTCAGGTTCCGGCCGAACTGGTCCAGCACCAGGCTGGTCGACGGCGCGGCCTCGCCCGGGGCGGCCCCGGCGGCGGCCGGCTCCTTGCCCTGGTAGCCGGAGAGCAGCTGGATGACCTGCTGGCGGACCCGGTTCAGGTCGGCGCCGAGCTTCACGAGGACCTGGGCGGCGACGCCCTCACCCTCGCGGATCAGGCCGAGCAGGATGTGCTCGGTGCCGATGTAGTTGTGGCCGAGCTGCAGCGCCTCGCGCAGCGACAGCTCCAGCACCTTCTTCGCCCGCGGCGTGAACGGGATGTGCCCGCTCGGCGCCTGCTGGCCCTGGCCGATGATCTCCTCGACCTGCTGGCGGACGCCCTCCAGGGAGATGCCGAGGCTCTCCAGGGCCTTTGCCGCGACACCCTCACCCTCGTGGATCAGGCCCAGCAGGATGTGTTCCGTACCGATGTAGTTGTGGTTGAGCATCCGGGCCTCTTCTTGGGCCAGGACGACAACCCGTCGCGCTCGGTCGGTGAACCGCTCGAACATGCCCTCGTGCTCCTCACGTGCCGTGCGCCTTGATGGTCAGATCTCGGCGGGGCCGGTGCGCGGACGTCCGGGATGGGCGTCCGTGCCTCCTTACTCTATCGCCGCGGACCGACTCCGCTGAGGTCGTGTGTCCTCGGCGGGAGCCCGGTAAGCGTCATTTCTGACAACCGTCCGCGCTCAGGCGCTGTTCCGGTACCCCCGGCTGTACGCGCAGAGCGAAATTCGGACCGCCGGTCAGACCGGCTTCCGCGGCCTCCGCAGGCCCTGGGGGGCCCTGCGGGCGCTCCGGTCACCCCGGCGAACGGTCGTCCACAGGCTGTGGACAGATTCTCCACCGGCTGTGGACAACGCCCGGACCGGCCCGGTTCTTCCCGCCCGTCATCCCGCGATCCCGGAACCCGGAAACGGCGACGCCGGGCCGGAGACGTGCTCCGGTCCGGCGTCGGTGTCGCCCGCGTCCCCCGTGTCGGGTCCGCCCATGAGATCCCTCGGCGCGCCCTCCGGCACCCGGGCGGTGGCCCCGCGACGTTCTCGGTCAGCGCGTGGCGTGGAACTCGTCGACGATCTCCTGGGGGATGCGCCCCCGGTCGGAGATGTCCTTGCCCTTCCCCTTGGCCCACTGCCGGATCGCCTTGTTCTGCTCCCGGTCGGCGGTGGCGCCGCCCCGACCCCGAGCGGCCCGTCCGCCGACCACCACGCCGCCCCGGCCCACCTTGGTGCCCGCGGCGACGTACGGCGCGAAAACGTCACGCAATTTCTCGGCGTTCGCCTTCGAGAGGTCGATCTCGTACTGAACGCCGTCGAGCGCGAACTTGACGGTCTCGTCAGCGTCCCCGCCGTCCAGGTCATCGACCAGCTTGTGAATGATCTGCTTGGCCACGTCCCACATTCCTTTCGAGCAGGGTGTTCCTGCAAACTGACAGCACAATAACCCGCCCGACGCTTGTCGCGTCAATAGGATGCGGTATCCGAACCCGGCAGGGGGTCGGGAACCCCTACTCGGGCCGGACCAACGGGAAGAGGATGGTTTCCCGAATTCCCAGGCCGGTGAGCGCCATCAGCAGCCGGTCGATTCCCATTCCCATACCCCCGGCCGGCGGCATTCCGTACTCCATGGCCCGGAGAAAGTCCTCGTCCAGCCGCATCGCCTCGTCGTCGCCCCGGGCGGCGAGCTGCGCCTGGGCCACCAGGCGTTCCCGCTGCACCACCGGGTCGACCAGCTCCGAGTACGCCGTGCCCAGCTCGAACCCGAGGACGTACAGGTCCCACTTCTCGGCCAGTCCCGGCTCGCCGCGGTGTGCCCGGGTCAACGGGCTCGTCTCCTCCGGATAGTCCCGGACGAAGGTCGGCGCCCGCAGCCCCGGCACGACCAGTTCCTCGAAGAGTTCCTCGGCCAGCTTCCCCGGCCCCCACTTCGGGTCGACGGCCAGGCCGACCTTGTCGGCGTACTCGACCAGGCGGGCCCGCTCGGTGCGGACCGTGACCTCTTCGCCGAGCGCCTCGGAAAGCACCCCGAACAGCGTCACCGAGCGCCACTGGCCGCCCAGATCGAACTCCTGGCCATCCGCGTGCGTCACCACGGTCGACCCGGCGACCGCGATCGCCGCCTGCTGCACCAGATTGCGGGTCAGCGTGGCCATGGTGTCGTAGTCGCCGTACGCCTGGTACACCTCGAGCATCGCGAACTCCGGCGAGTGCGAAGAGTCGACACCCTCATTACGGAAGTTGCGGTTGATCTCGAAGACCCGGTCGACGCCGCCCACGACGGCCCGCTTGAGAAACAGTTCCGGCGCGATTCGGAGATACAGATCGGTACTCAACGCATTGCTGTGGGTCACGAATGGCCGGGCGGCGGCCCCGCCGTGCAGCAACTGGAGCATCGGGGTCTCCACCTCGATGAAGTCCTGCCGGTGCAGCGAGTCACGCAGGCTGCGCACGGTGGCGGCCCGGGTCCGCACCATCTGCCGCGCCTGGGGCCGGACGACCAGGTCGACGTACCGCTGGCGGACCCGGGCCTCCTCGCTGAGCGGCTTGTGCGCCACCGGCAGCGGGCGCAGCGCCTTGGCGGTGACCGCCCACTGCTCGACCAGCACCGACAGTTCGCCCCGGCGGCTGGTGATCACCTCGCCGGTCACCCCGACGTGGTCGCCCAGGTCGACCAGGCGCTTCCAGTCCTCCAGCCGCTGCGCGCCCACCCGGTCCAGGGAGAGCATCGCCTGGAGCTCGGTGCCGTTGCCGTCGCGCAGGGTGGCGAAGCACAGCTTGCCGGTGTTCCGGACGAAGATCACCCGGCCGGTGACCGACGCCCGGTCGCCGGTGGCGGTGTCGGTGGGCAGGTCGGCGTACTTCTCGCGGATCTCCGCCAGCGTGCTGGTCCGGGGGTATCCGACCGGGTACGGCTCGACGCCCTCGGCGAGCATCCGGTCCCGCTTCTCCCGGCGGACCTTCATCTGCTCGGGAAGGTCGTCGGCGGGGTCGACTGGCACGGCGTTCTGCTCGGTCACGGCACGCTTCCTCAGGAGGAGATTTCGGCGGGGTCAGGCCCGAGCGTACTCAAACGCCCCAGCGGTCGTTACGGGATAACCTGCCCGCCATGACCGACCCCACTGCCGCCCTGTCGTTCGGCGCCGGCGCGTACGACCGGTTCCGCCCGCTGTCGCCGGCGCGCCCTCCCGGCGTGAACGGGAAACCCCGCGCCACCCGTCCCCGGGTCAGACGTTGCGCTCGTAGACCATCCGCAGCCCGATCAGAGTGATCATCGGCTCGTGATGGGTGATGGTCCGGCACTCGCCGATCACCACCGACGCCAGCCCGCCGGTGGCGATCACCGCCTTCACCTCGCCCAGTTCCTCGACCATCCGCTCGACGATCCGGTCGACCTGGCCGGCGAAGCCGAAGTAGAGGCCGGACTGGAGGCACTCGACGGTGTTCTTGCCGATCACCGACCGGGGCCTGGTCGCCTCCACCTTGCGCAGTTGGGCGGCGCGGGCCGCGAGCGCGTCGAAGGAGATCTCGATGCCCGGGGCGAACGCGCCGCCGAGGAACTCCCCCCGCCCGCTGATCACGTCGAAGTTGGTGGTGGTGCCGAAGTCCACCACGATCGACGGCCCGCCGTAGAGGGTGTACGCGGCGAGCGTGTTCACCACCCGGTCCGAGCCGACCTCCTTGGGGTTGTCGATCGCCAGTTGCACGCCGGTGCGCACCCCCGGCTCGACGATCACGCTCGGCAGGTCGGCGTAGTACCGGGCCAGCATGTTGCGCAGCGAGCGCAGCGCGGCCGGCACCGTCGAGCAGGCGGCCACCCCGGTGATCTCCACGGCGTCACCGGCCAGCAGCCCCCGGAACATCAGCCCGAGTTCGTCCGCCGTCGAGCGGGCGTCGGTCTTGACCCGCCAGGAGTGCACCAGCTTGTCGCCGTCGAAGGTCGCCAGCACGGTGTTGGTGTTTCCGATGTCGATGCAGAGCAGCACGCACGCAGCCTAGACGCCGGGCGGTCCGGACCGTCGCCCACCGGGCGCGCGGTACGCCGGCGGCAGGGCCCTGCCCCGGCTCACTCCGTGCGCAGGTCCAGCGCGACGTCCAGGATCGGCGAGGAGTGGGTCAGCGCGCCCACCGACAGGTAGTCCACCCCGGTCGCCGCGTACCGCGCCGCCACGTCGAGGGTCAGCCCGCCGGTGGCCTCCAGCTCGGCCCGGTCCCCCACCGCGGCCACCACCTCGGTCAGCGTCTCCGGGGTCATGTTGTCCAGCAGCAGGAAGTCCGCGCCGGCCTCGACCGCCTCCAGCGCCTCGGCGAGGGTGTCCACCTCCACCTGCACCGGCACGTCCGGGAACTCCGCCCGGACCCGGCGGTAGGCCGCCGCGACACCGCCGGCCGCGAACTTGTGGTTGTCCTTGATCATTGCGACGTCGTACAGGCCCATCCGCTTGTTCGTGCCGCCGCCGGCCCGCACCGCGTACTTCTCCAGCGCCCGCAGGCCCGGCGTGGTCTTGCGGGTGTCCAGCACCATCGCCTTGCTGCCGGTCAGCGCGTCCGCCCAGGCCCGGGTGTGGGTGGCCACCCCGGACAGCCGACAGAGCAGATTGAGCGCCGTCCGCTCGGCGGTGAGCAGCAGCCGGGTGGGCCCGGTCACGGTGGCCAGCACGTCACCGCGGGCCACCCGCTGGCCGTCGTGGGCCACCTGCGACACCTCGACGGCACGGGCGCCCCCGTCGGACCCGGTCACCTCGCCGACCACCTCGAACACGGCCGCCGCGACGGCCAGCCCGGCCACCACCCCGTCGGCGCGGGCGACCAGGTCGGCGGTGTCTGTCTGGGTGGCCGGGATGGTGGCGACGCTGGTGACGTCCAGGAAGTCCGGGCCGAGATCCTCGGTGAACGCGGCGACGATCACCCGCCGCACCTCGGCCGGATCGAGCCCGCCGGCCCGCAGCGCCTGCTCCGTCGTCTCCCTCACTGAATCTCCTCGGTTCGCGACTGCGGGGCTCGCAAGAACGGCTCACTCCTCGCGCTCACTGAATCTCCTCGGTTCGCGACTGCGGGGCTCGCAAGAACAGCTCACTCCTCGCGCTCATGCCGGCCCCTGCCACTGGGACGTCAACCGGCCCTGCGACCCGATCGCGCCGACCAGGTGGCCCAGCCACCGTTCGTCAGCCGTCGGGAAGTCCTCCCGCCAGTGGCAGCCCCGGGTCTCCTGGCGGGCGTACGCGGCGGCGACCAGGGCCGACGCCACGGTGATCAGGTTCGTCGCCTCCCAGTCGGCGGTGCGCGGCACGCCCCGGCCGGTGCCAAGCTCGCCGAGGGCCCCGGCCGTGCCCGCGAGCGTCCGCGCCGAGCGGAGCACCCCGGCGCCCCGGGTCATCGCCCGTTGCAGGGCCGGCGTCCCGTCGGCGGGCAGCACCCAGCCGCCCCCGCCGACCCACGCGCCGGTGGCCGCCGGCTGGGCCTGGTCGGGCAGGCCGGCGGCGATGTCCTCGGCGATCCGGCGGGAGAAGACCAGCCCCTCCAGCAGCGAGTTGCTGGCCAGCCGGTTCGCGCCGTGCACGCCGGTGCAGGCCACCTCGCCGCAGGCGTACAGGCCGGGGATGGAGGTACGGCCGCGCAGGTCGGTGCGGACGCCGCCGGACGCGTAGTGGGCGGCCGGGGCGACCGGGATCAGGTCGGTGGCCGGGTCCACCCCGATGGCCAGGCAGGACGCGACGATGGTGGGGAAGCGCCCGGCAAGGAAGTCCCCGCCGAGGTGCCGGGCGTCGAGGTACACGTGGTCGGCGCCGCTGGCCAGCAGCACCCGGTGGATGCCCTTGGCCACCACGTCCCGGGGGGCCAACTCGGCAAGCTCGTGCTGGCCGACCATGAACCGCTTGCCGTCGCCGTCGACCAGGTGCGCGCCCTCGCCGCGCAGCGCCTCGGAGACCAGCGGCTGCTGCGCCCGGCCGGCCCCGGGCACCCCGGCCCCGGCCGGGGTGATCAGCGCGGTCGGGTGGAACTGGACGAACTCCACGTCGGTGACCGCCGCGCCGGCCCGCAGGGCGAGGGCCACCCCGTCGCCGGTGGAGACGGCCGGGTTGGTGGTGGCCGAGAAGATCTGTCCCATCCCGCCGGTGGCCAGCACCACGGCCCGGGCCAGGATCGCCCCGACGCCGTCCTCGCTGCCCTCGCCGAGCACGTGCAGGGTGATCCCGCAGGCCGGGCCGAGGCCGCCGGGCCCGTCACCCGGGGCGCGCAGCAGGTCCAGCACCAGGGCGTGCTCGAACAGCCGGATCCACGGGTCGCGGCGGACCGCCGCGTGCAGGGCCCGCTGCACCTCCGCGCCGGTGGCGTCCCCGCCGGCGTGCACGATCCGGTCCGCCCGGTGCCCGCCCTCGCGGGTGAGCATGAGCGAGCCGTCCGGATGGCGGTCGAACTCCGCGCCGATGCGCATCAACTCCCGCAGCCGGGTCGGCCCCTCCTCCACCAGCACCCGCACGGCCGCCGGGTCGCACAGCCCGACGCCGGCCAGCTCGGTGTCCGTGGCGTGCGCCGCCGGGGTGTCCGCCGGGTCGAGGACGGCGGCGATGCCGCCCTGCGCCCAGCGGGTCGAGCCGTCGTCGATGTTGACCTTGGTGACCACGGTGACGTGCAGGCCGGCCTCGCGCAGGTGCAGCGCGGCGGTCAGCCCCGCCACCCCGGAACCGACCACGACCACGTCGGTGGTCTCCACCCAGCCGGGCGACGGCGCGGCCAGCAGCGACGGCAGCTCGGGCAGGTCGACGGTCGGTACGTCCATGAGCACAGTCAACCCGAAGGTTCCTCGCCCCGGGCGGCGGGGGCACGACGAGTGGTTTCGGCTACGGCGTCCGGCGCCGTTACCTCGTCCGCACCGGGAGCCCCGCCGGGCCGGCCCCCTTGAGCGAGGCGGTCACCGAGCGGTCGCTGAGCCACAGGTAGCAGCGGACCCCCCGGTCGCCGACCCGCCACCGGCCCGCGCCGGGCGGGCGGACCATCACGCCGCTGCGGTAACTCAGGTCACCGTCGTCCGGCACGCCGACGTAGCGGGCGAGCGCCGAGCGGCAGCCGACGTAGAAGGGAGCCCAGTCGGCGTCCCGGGTCGGGTACGGCCGGTCCGGTGCCTTCCACACTCCGACGAACTCGGCGTCGTGCCGGGTGGCGCACCCGACCGGTGTCAGCACCTGCGCCCCCCGCGTCCCGGCGGACGCGGTGCGCTGGCAGCCCAGCCGCAGCGGCGACGCCACCTTCAGCGCGTCGCGCAGGCTGCCGGTGCGGGTGACCGGCACGGCCCCCGCCTCGGCGGTGCTCACCTCGGTCAGGTCGCAGCGGTACCAGCGGGCGCCCGACGCCCAGCCGGGCTTCGACGGCAGCGCCACGGCCAGCCGGAGCCGGCCGGCCCGCCAGTCGTCGCCCACGTACCCGGTGGCCTTCGCGTCACAGTCGGCGAACGCGCCGCGCAGCTCCGTCGACCCACCGGCCGGCGGGGCAGCCCGCTCCGCCGGGAACGCGCCCACGTGCACGGTCTCCACCCGGTGCGCGGCGGCGCAGTCCACCGGCGCGTACGCCGACAGGGTGACCGTCTCGGTGAAGTCGGCGACCTGGCACACGCCCACGGCCGGGGTGAACGGCCCGGCCGGGGCGAGGGCCGCCCAGTCGTCGGTGAGGTCGCCGTCGAGCCCCGTGGAGGCGCCACACCCGACCAGCACGACCGCCGCGGCCAGGGCCGCACACAGGGTCGTCATCGCACGGCGCATCGGGCCTCCCCAGCCACCAGCTCACGACGGCGACCCAAGAGTAACCACAGATGACCATCGGTGACAGACCGCGCACGAGCCGATGTTCGCCGACGGTCGGCCCGACCGGTCGGTCGGTCAGCCGACGACGGCGAGCGGGCTCGGTACCGGGTCGCCGGCCGTGCCCGGCGCCGCCACGGCCGGGTCGCCGCCCAGCTCGACCACGCGGTTGTCGGCGTCGACGTGCACCACCCGGGGCCGGTACGCCCGCGCCTCGGCGTCGTCCAGCTGGCCGTACGAGATCAGGATGACCAGGTCGCCCGGGTGCACCAGGTGCGCGGCGGCGCCGTTGATGCCGAGCACGCCGCTGCCCCGCTCACCGGGGATCACGTACGTCTCCAGTCGGGCCCCGTTGGTGACGTCCACGATCGCCACCTGCTCGCCCGGGAGCAGGTCGGCCGCGTCGAGCAGGTCCTGGTCCACCGTCACCGAGCCCACGTAGTGCAGGTCGGCCTGGGTCACCGTAGCCCGGTGGATCTTCGACTTGAGCATGGTGCGGAACATCGGGGTGCCTTTCGCGCGCAAAGAGGTCAGCAGGAGCGGGAAGCGAGCCGGATCGCCGCGTTGTCGATCAGCCGGGTGGCGCCGACCCAGGCCGCGACCAGCAGCCGGGCCGGCCCGGCGACCGGGCCGGGTTCCAGATCCGGGTCGGTCAGCACCAGGTAGTCGAGCCGGGCCCCGGGCACGCCGGCACCGAACGTCCGGTGGGCCTCGGCCAGCACCGCGCCGGCGTCCAGTCCCCGGTCGGCGGCGGCCACGCCGGCCCGCAGCGCGGCCGACAGGCTCAGCGCCGCCTCCCGCTCCTGCGCCGACAGGTAGCGGTTGCGGCTCGACAGGGCCAGCCCGTCCGGCTCCCGGACGGTCGGCACGCCGACCACCTCGACCGGCACGTCGAAGTCCCGGGCCATCCGCCGGACCAGGGTGAGCTGCTGGTAGTCCTTCTCGCCGAAGAACGCCAGGTCGGGCCGGGTGAGCTGGAACAGCTTGAGCACCACGGTGAGCACCCCGTGGAAGAAGCCCGGCCGGCTCAGCCCCTCCAGGTCCTCGCCGAGCAGGCCCGGGTTCACCCGGACCCTGGGTTCGCCGTCCGGGTACATCTCCTCCCGGTCCGGCGCGAAGACCAGATCCGCCCCGGCCCGCCGGCAGATCTCCAGGTCCGCCGCCAGGGTGCGCGGGTACCGGTCGAAGTCCTCGTTCGGGCCGAACTGGAGCGGATTCACGAAGATCGTCACCAGTACGTGGTCGGCCCGTTCCCGGGCGGCCCGCAGCAGCGTCTCGTGCCCGGCGTGCAGCGCGCCCATGGTCATCACCACGCCGACCGTGCCGGTCAGCGCGGCGCGCGCCTTCGCCAGCTCCTCGCGGTTCTGCACCAGCTCCGTCACTGTGCTGCCACCTCCCGATGGGTCCCACTGAGCACGTCGAGCAGCGACTCGGCGTCCGCCGGCCGCAGCCGGCCCGCCGCGATGGCCCGGTCCGCCGTCCGTCGGGCCAGGATCAGGTACGGGGCCACCGACTCGGGCGCGGTCGCGGCCAGCCGCTCCAGGTGCCGGCGTACGGTGCCGGCGTCGCCCCGGGACACCGGGCCGGTCAGCGCGTCGTCGCCGAGCCGCAGGGCGTTCTCCAGCGCCGCCCGCAGCAGCGGGGCGAGCACCTTCTCCGGCTGGCCCACCCCGGCGTCGCGCAGCCGGTCGGCCGCCTCGTTGACGAGGGTGACCAGATGGTTCGCGCCGTGCGCCAGCGCCGCGTGGTACAGCGGCCGGTCGGCCTCGGCCACCCACTCCGGCACCCCGCCGAGGTCGGCGGCCAGCCGGGCGGCGAGCGGACGCAGCTCGGCCGGGGCGGTCACCCCGTACGAGATGCCGGCGAGCCGGCCGAGGTCGTCGGGCGTACCGGTGAAGGTCATCGCCGGGTGCAGGGCCAGCGGGCGGGCCCCGACGGCGGCGGCCGGGGCGAGCACGCCCAGGCCGTGCGCGCCGGAGGTGTGCGCGACCACCTGGCCGGGGCGCAGCGCGCCGGTCTCGGCCAGCCCGGCCACCACCCCGGCGAGCGCGTCGTCGGGGACGGCGATCAGCAGCAGGTCGGTGGCGGCCCGGGCCACGGAGGTGGCGGAGCGGTTACGGGCGTCGGGCAACAGCAGGGCGATCCGGGCCTTGGCCGCCCCGGAGACGCCGGAGGCGGCGACCACCCGGTGGCCGGCGGCGACGAGCGCGGCGCCCAGCACGGCACCGACCCGGCCGGCGCCGATGACGCCGACGGTGAGCACGCGGGGGAAGACGGGCGGGGCGCCGGCAGGGGCGCCGCCCGCTGGTACGGCGGCCCGGGAGAGGGCGGCCGGACGCGGGCGCAGCGGTGCGCTCATGGCAACGATCCAGTCCTCGAAAGGGGGTACCGGTCGATCGCAAGTATGCGCCGCGGTCACGGAGTCGAAACAAGGAGGTGTGAAAACCTTCACCAATGGGGCGACCGGGCCGCCACGGTGCCGGCCGACGGCGGCGAGCAGCAGTGCTACGACCGCCGCCGCGGGGATCGCGATTCGGCCCACAGCCGCGGACCGTAGGGTCGGCACGGTGACGGATCCTGAACGCGGAACGAACTGATGCCGGTCCGCTGGCGGGACGCGATGAACCGGGCGCTGTACGGGCCCGGGGGGTTCTTCGTCTCCGGGCCCGGCCCGGCGGGCCACTTCCGGACCAGCGTGCACGCGTCCCCGGCGTTCGCGTCGGCGGTCTTCCGGCTCGTCTCGCGGCTCGACCGCCACCTCGGGTTCCCCACCCCGTTCGACGTGGTGGACGTGGGCGCCGGACATGGCGAGTTGCTGCTCGCCCTGGCGGGGCTCGCCGGGTCCGAGGCGTCGGAGGCCGGTGACGAGGCCGCCGGGTGCGCGGTGGTGGGCTCCGGGGAGCCCGCCCCGGCCGCCGCCCGCCCGGCGCCCGCCCGGCGACCACCGGTCCCGCTGGCCCGTCGGGTACGCCTCACCGCCGTCGAGCGGGCGCCCCGCCCCGACGGCCTTCCGGCGGAGATCGACTGGGTGGACGAGATCCCGGACCGGATCACCGGCCTGCTGGTGGCCACCGAGTGGCTCGACAACGTTCCGCTGGACCTGGCCGTGCCCACCGACACCGGCTGGCGCTACCTCCTGGTGGACCCCACCACGGGCGGGGAAACACCCGGTGCCCCCCTGACTCCCGAGGACGCGGCCTGGGTAACGCACTGGTGGCCCACCCCGCCCCCGAATTCGTCGATCAAGGGGTTCACGTCCGAACCCGGGCCCTTCTCGGACGCAAACCTCTTGATCGACAGGATCGAGGGGCGGGTGGAGATCGGCCGGTCCCGCGATGAGGCGTGGGCCGGGGCCGTGCGCCGCGTCGACCGAGGGCTGGCGCTGGCCGTGGACTACGGGCACCTGCGCGGATCCCGGCCGGTGGGCGGGACGCTGACCGGGTACCGGGGCGGCCGGCAGGTGCCGCCCGTGCCCGACGGGTCCTGCGACGTCACGGCGCACGTGGCGATGGACTCGGCCGGCGCGGCCGGGGCGGCGGCGGGCGGCGGGGCGTACACGCTGGTGAGTCAGCGAGAGGCGCTGCGGGCGCTCGGGGCCGACGGCGGGCGACCGCCGCTGAGCCTGGCCGCCAGCGACCCGGCCGGGTACGTGCGGGCGCTCGCCGCCGCCTCGGCGGTTACCGAGCTGACCGACCCGGCCGGGCTCGGCGGGCACCGGTGGCTGCTCCAGCCGGTCGGCGTCACCGTCGATCCACTCATGGCACGATGACGGGCATGACCACGGACACCGGTGACCTGCGCGAGCTGACCGTCGGCACCGGGGCCGGCGGGGAACAGCTCGGCACCGACATGGTGCTCAACATCGGCCCGCAGCACCCGTCCACGCACGGGGTGCTGCGGCTGAAGCTGGTCCTCGACGGGGAACGGGTGGTCGCCGCCGAACCGATCGTCGGATACATGCACCGGGGCGCCGAGAAGCTGTTCGAGGTGCGCGACTACCGGCAGATCATCGTGCTGGCCAACCGGCACGACTGGCTGTCGGCGTTCTCCAACGAGCTGGGCGTGGTGCTGGCCGTCGAGCGGCTGATGGGCATGGAGGTGCCCGAGCGGGCCACCTGGCTGCGGATGGCGCTGGCCGAGCTGAACCGGGTGCTCAACCACCTGATGTTCCTCGGCTCGTACCCACTGGAGATCGGCGCGATCACCCCGGTCTTCTACGCGTTCCGGGAACGGGAGACCATCCAGGCGGTGATGGAGGAGGTCTCCGGCGGCCGGATCCACTACATGTTCAACCGGGTCGGCGGGCTGAAGGAGGAGGTCCCCGCCGGCTGGACCGGCCGGGCCCGGGCGGCGATCGGCGAGGTGCGCCGCCGGATGCCGGACCTGGACAACCTGATCCGGCGCAACGAGATCTTCCTGGCCCGAACGGTCGGGGTGGGCGTGCTGTCGGCCGCCGACGCCGCCGGGTTCGGCGCGTCCGGGCCGGTCGCCCGGGCCTCCGGGCTGGACCTGGACCTGCGCCGCGACGAGCCGTACCTGGCGTACGACCAGCTCGACGTGCCGGTGGTCACCAAGACCGCCGGGGACTGCCACGCCCGGTTCGAGGTGCTGCTCGACCAGGTGTACGCCTCACTCGACCTCGCCGAGCAGTGCCTGGACCGGGTGGACCGGCTCACCGGGCCGGTGAACACCCGGCTGCCGAAGGTGGTGAAGGCCCCGGAGGGGCACACCTACGCGTGGACGGAGAACCCGCTCGGCATCAACGGCTACTACCTGGTGTCGAGGGGCGAGAAGACGCCCTGGCGGCTCAAGCTGCGCACCGCGTCGTACGCGAACGTGCAGGCGCTGGCCACGCTGCTGCCCGGCTGCCTGGTGCCGGACCTGATCGCCATCCTCGGCTCGATGTTCTTCGTGGTGGGCGACATCGACAAGTAGCCGGGGCCGGTCCCGCGCCGGTCGGTCGGTGGTCAGGGCCAGCGGTCCGCCGGGCGGGCGCCGCCGTCCCGGGGCGGGTCGTCCCGGGGCGGGTAGCCGTATCGCCCGTCGGCACGCTGGTGCCCGCTGGGCCGGTCCGGTTCCGGCCGTGGCCCGCCCGGGTCCTCGTCCCACCACCGCTCGCCCTGGTCCGTCCCGGGGCGGGGCTCGCTCCGCCGGACCGACGCCCAGCGGTCCTCGACCCGGTACCCGGTGCCGGCGGCGTCCGCGTGCGCCGTGGCCCGGCGCTCACCGAGCCGGACCTCCCGGCCGCGCTCGTCGTCGCGTACCTCCGCCCAGCGGTCCCCGGCCCGCAGCTCCGACCACTGGTCCGGTCCGCTAGGTGCCGGCCCGGACGGGTGCGGCCGGGCTCGCCCGGCGTCGGCGGACGGAACCGGCCGCGCCGGCGCGTCCCACGACCCCCGGTCGGCGTGCCGGGACCCGCCCGGCCCGTCGCGGCCGGGCCCGTCGCGGTGACCGGACCGACCGGCGTCGTCGTGCGGACCCGGACGGCCGGCGTCGGCGGGGCGGCCGGTCCCCCACGCGGCCTCGTCGCGCGGGGCCTCGTCGTGCCGGACGCCCCGGCCCGGCTCGTCCCGGGGCGCGGACCGGGCCGGTTCCTCCTCGGGACCGGGCCAGGCGGGCGCCGCACGGGCGGCGGAGCGGCCGGGCGCGTGCCGGCCGGCCGGCTGCGGCGGCCAGAAGCGGTCGTCGGGCGGTTCGGGGCGGGCGTGGGCGGACGGGTCGACGTACCCGGCCCGGCGGCCCTCCGGTTCGGGGCCGGCAGCGCCGGCCCACGGCCGCTCCTGCGGCGTGGGCGACCACCGGCCGGCGGGACCGTCGCCGTACGGGCCCATGCCCGGGTCCGGACCGTCGACGACGGTGTGCCGGGTGGTGACGTGCACGGTCTCGGTGTGCCGGACCATGCCGACCTGGCGGGGGACGGGCTCGGCGGCGGCCGACCGGGCGTCGGGCTCGACCGGCCGGGGCGCCGGCCCGGGACCGCCGGGCTGGGCGGGCCGCTCGGCCCCGTGCCGCGGGTCCGGCCGGGGCCGGCGGACGGACGGATCGTCGTCGTGGGCCGTCCCGGGCCCCCGGACCCGCCCGGCGGGTGCGTCGTCGGTGTTCCGGGGGCGGTGCGCGTCGTCGTACGCCCCGGCGAGCGGGACCCGGGCGCGGCCCGCGCCGACCGGCTCCCCGGCGGCCGGCTCGGGGTCGGCGGCGATGCCGGCCGCTGCGGCGTCGAGCCGGCGGCGCAGCGCCGCGACCTGGTCCTGGACCCGCTGGGACGCGTCGAGCGCCTGGTTGCCGCGCTGCGCGGCGGCGACGACCTCGCCGCGCAGTTCGCGGCGCAGCTCCTCGATCTCGTCGTGGAGGTCCTCGATCTCGGCCCGGCTGCCGCCCTCCGCGCGCAGGGCGATCGAGAGGCCGATCAGCACCACGGCCGCGATGGCGAGCACGGCCGCGAACCGCAGCGGTCCGTTGCCGTCGGCGACGAGCAGGATCAGCGCCGCGACCGGGGCCAACGCCACGCCGGTCCAGAAGAGCACGGGCAGCAGGCGGGATTCACGCCTGACGGCGACGGCAACCGGGGCGGGCATGGGTGTGCAGCCTACCGAGAGTTGCGGCGGCTGGGAACGGGGCGACGCCCTGATCAGCACCGGTCGCCGGCGGCGTGGGCCGCCGGCGACCGGTCGGGTCAGCTGGCCGCGAGGGCCCCGTCGGAGGAGAAGACCAGGCCGACGCTGGCGCTTCCCGTCTTCAGCGCGTTCTTGGTCTGCGGGCCGCCCGCGTCCAGCGAGCTGAACGCCCCGGCCTTGAAGTCGTAGACCTCGACCAGCCCGGCCTGGCACTTCGGGCGCTGCGGGCACTCCGGCGGGCCGGCCAGCACCGTGGCGCTGCCGGAGCACTTGGCGGCCAGCTCCGAGAGGGTGCTCACCCCGTACTTGTCGGCGAAGGCCTTGGTGACGGCGAACGCGTTCTGGTCCTGCGCGGCGGACGGCGTGCCGAAGGTGATGCCGGCCTTGTCGCCGCTGGCCTTCAGGGCGGCCACCGTCTTCTCCAGCTCCGGCGAGGAGACCGGCTGGGCGTCCTTGCCGTTGGCCCTGGTGTTCAGGAACTCGGCCATGGTCGCCGCGTACTCCGGGACCACCTGGATCTCGCCCTTCTCCAGGGCCGGCTCGTAGAGCTCCCGGTTGCCGATCTGCTGCACCTTCACCTGGTAGCCGGCGGCGGTGAGAGTGATCCGGTACAGCTCGGCGAGGGTCCGGCTCTCGCTGAAGTTGCCGGCGCCGACCACGATCGTGCCGCCCGGGCCCTTCTCCACGCCCTGGGTGAGGGTGTTGGCGGTGGCGAACTCCTCGGCGGCGTTCTTCGGGGTCTTGCGGTCGACGTCGACCGCCTTGTTGAGCCCGATCAGCTTCGGGGTGTCCAGCGCCGCGGAGACCTTGTCCAGCGCCGCGATCAGCGGTGGCGTGGCCACCTTGGCGTTGACGGCCGGCAGGATGTTGTCGGTGTTCTGGAGCTTCTTGTCGTCGGCCAGGACGACCAGTTGGTCACCGGCCACCGGGGCGCAACCGGCCCCGGACGCGCCCTGTTGGGGAGCGTCGGTGCCGGAGGACCCGGCGTCCCCGCAGCCGGTGAGGAACCCGGCCGCGGTCAGGGCGCCGACTGCGCCGATGGCCAGGCGTGTACGTGCGCGCATCAAGCCCGCCTTCCGTGTCCCGGCGCGGCCCCTCCGGGCCGGCCGCGTGTCCGACGGACGAACCCTCTTGTGATCGCCCGCGATCTCTCACCCAACATGCTGCCGGCCGACACCGACAACCTGAGGCGAGCTTTGTCACCGGATCGTCACACCCGAGGCGTACGACAGGAACGGCCGGCTTCCGGCGGTCCCGTCAGGTGCCGGCGACGGCGTCCGCGGCGCGGCGGTTGGCCCGGCGCCGGGCCGGGCGCAGCGGGCGCGGGGTCACCACCCGCTCGACCAGGGCCAACGCCAGTTCGACCAGCACCGCCAGCCCGGCCACCAGCAGCCCGCCGGCGATGATCTGCCCGCCCCCGGCGGCGATGTCCAGGCCGAAACCGGCCCGGATGATCTGGCCGAGCCCGCCGCCGTTGACGAACGACGCCAGCGCGGCCGTCGCCACCACCTGCACCGTCGCGGTCCGGAAGCCGGCCGCCAGGTACGGCACCGCCAGCGGCAGTTCCACCCGGCGCAGCACCTGCCCGCCGGACAGTCCCATCCCCCGCGCCGCGTCCCGCGCCTCCGGGTCGGCCTGGCGCACCCCGGTGTACGCGTTGGCCAGCAGCGGCGGCACCGCGAAGACGGCCAGCGCGACCACCACCGACGACCGGCCGAAGCCGAGGAAGGTCAGCGGCAGGATCGTCAGCAGGGCCAGGGTGGGGATCGCCAGGGTGACGTTGGAGACCAGCAGGACCAGTCCGCCGCCCCGGCCGGAGTGCCCGAGCCAGAGCCCGACGGGCCAGGCCACCAGGCAGCCCAGCAGCACGGCCGCCGCCGAAATGCTCAGGTGCTCGCCGAGCCGGTCCAGGACACCGCCCGGGTTCGTCCAGTTCAGCGGGTCGTTGAGCCAGAGCACCGCCTGGCCGACCGGATTGCTCACCGGGTTCCCCTCCCGCGGTCGCTCGTCGGCCCCGCGCCGGAGCCGGTCGCCGGGCCCGTCCCGGGGGCGCTCACCGGGCCCCGCCGCGCAGCCACGGGGTGATCGCCCGGCCGACCCCTGCCAGGATCAGGTCCAGCACCAGGGCCAACAGGACGCAGAGCAGCGTGCCGGTCATGATCTCGGCCTTGTAGAAGTTGTTCTGAAAGCCGGCGAAGATGAGCTGCCCGAGGCCGCCCCGGCCGACCACCACCCCGACGGTCACCAGCGCCACGGTCGACACGGTGGCCAGCCGCAGCCCGGTGAGGATGCCGGGCAGGGCCAGCGGCAGCTCGATCCGCAGCAGCCGCCCCCACCGGCCGTAGCCCATCCCCTCGGCGGCCTCGCGGACCTCGGGTGGCACCTGGCTCAGCCCGGCGACCGCGTTGCGGACGATGACCAGCAACGCGTAGAGCACCACCACGCTGAGCACGGTGATCGCCCCGATCCCCAGGTACGGCGCGAGGAACGCGAACAGCGCCAGGGACGGGATCGTGTAGAGCACGCCGGTGAATGCGAGAATCGGCCCGGCGAGCGAGCGGAACCAGTGGGCCGCCACGGCGAGCGGAAGGGCCACCAGCGCGGCGATCAGCACCGCCCGCGCGGTCAGCGAGGCGTGGTCGCGCAGCGCGGCGAGGATCGTGTCAGAGTTGTCCCGCACGTACTGCCAGGAGAACCACGGGTTACCCGGGTCGGCCCGGTAGCTCAGGCGGAAGGACATGCGTGGACGTTACCCCGGGAACCACCGGTGACGCCGGCCAGAGTGCCGCGTCGATCGCCCTGGAGGGCATCCGTAAGCGCTACCCGGACGGCACGGAGGCGGTTCGCGAGCTGAGCCTGGAGGTCAGGACCGGCGAGCTGGTGGTGCTCATCGGCCCGTCCGGCTGCGGCAAGTCGACGGTGCTGCGAATGGTCAACCGGCTGATCGAACCGACCGGCGGCCGGATCCTGCTCGGCGACGAGGACGTGACCCGGGTCGACCCGGTCGAGCTGCGCCGCCGGATCGGGTACGTGATCCAGAACGTCGGCCTGTTCCCGCACCAGACGGTCCTGGCGAACGTCGGCACCGTTCCCCGGCTGCTCGGCTGGGCCCGGGACCGGGTGCGCCGCCGCTCGGAGGAACTGCTGGAGCTGGTCGGGCTGGACCCGGGGCGGTTCGGCCGGCGCTACCCGCACGAGCTGTCGGGCGGCCAGCGGCAGCGGGTCGGGGTGGCCCGGGCGCTGGCCGCCGACCCGGTGGTGCTGCTGATGGACGAGCCGTTCTCG
Organism: Micromonospora sp. MW-13; assembly: GCF_003434305.1. Lineage (GTDB taxonomy): Bacteria > Actinomycetota > Actinomycetes > Mycobacteriales > Micromonosporaceae > Micromonospora. The sequence continues at coordinate 89,718 of NZ_QKKX01000001.1, read as the reverse complement.
GCCGTCGACCCGATCGTGCGGACCCGGTTGCAGGAGGAGTTCCTCCGGCTCCAGGCCGAGGTGCGCAAGACCATCGTGCTGGTCACCCACGACCTGGACGAGGCGGTCCGGCTCGGCGACCGGATCGCGGTGCTCTCCGAGGGCGGCCGGCTGGAGCAGTACGACACCCCGGCGGCCCTGCTCGGGGCGCCCGCCTCCCCCTTCGTCCGGGATTTCGTCGGCGCGGACCGGGGCATCCGGGCGCTCGCCGTCACCCCGGTCACCCGGGACGCGCTGGACCCGCCCCCCGCCGACCCGGCCGGGCTACCCGAGGTGGCGCTGGGTTCGTCGGCGTACGACGCGCTGGCCGCGATGCTGACCGCCGGGGCGGACCGGGTGCTGGTGACCGCCGACGGCCGGCCGGCCGGGGTGCTCACCCGGCACCGCGCACTGGGCGCGGGGCGTTGACCCGCGCTCTGGTCAGGCCCGGCCGCCCAGGCTGGCGGCGCCGATGATCCAGCCGGAGAGGAAGCCGTAGGTGGCGCCGGTACCGGCCGCCTGGAGCGCGGCGAGCAGCGACGGGTCCGGCCCGAGCAGCGTGCCGAACAGCGCGGCCAGGCCGGCGGCCAGCACGTACGCGCCCCAACCGGAGAAGAACTGGCTCACCGAGCCCTGTACCCGGGCCACCTGCGAGGCGGGCAGCAGATAGAGCAGGGCCGCCGCCAGGACCACCAGCAGGATGGCCCGCAGGTCGGTGGCGAGCACCCCCTGCCCCGGCTCGTCGGAGCCGAACCGCCAGGCCGGCCAGGCCAGCAGCCGCAGGTACCACCCGCCGGCCGAGTTGGGGTCGGTGTTGTCCTCCGCCCACCCGACGTACAACGGGCTGCCGCAGACCGCGACGAGCACCAGTGCCGCGAGGGTGCCTGTGCCGGCCGCGGTCCCGTACCTGCTGACCGCGCCGGAACGCTGGGTGGAAGCCATGGCGCGACCAGTTCCCGGCGCGCCCCGACGGGCAAACCTACGGACCATCACGGTCGCCCCGGCTAGGGCTTCATCAGGTAGTCGATGAACTTGGCCCGCAGCAGCGGCGCCGACTCCTCGTAGCCGTGCCCGGTCAGCTCCCGCCACAGCGCGGACGCCTCGTCGATGGTCGGGCCGACCGAGTTCGGCGCACCGTCCAGCGCGGCGGCCTCGTCGGCGTTGGGCAGGTGGCGCAGCACCGACCAGAAGAACGCGACGTCGCGACGCTCCCGGGCCAGCGCGAACGCCCGCTCCCGCAACTCCTCGGTGGAGAGCGCGTCCAACTCCTCGAACGTGTGCCTGCCGGTACCGGTGGAAGGTGTCTCGGTCATGCCGCCGAGCCTAACCGCCGAGATCACCGGCGGCGCGGCGGACGCGGCGCTGGCCGGGCGTCGGCAGTCACCGGGCGGGCGCCCGCCGCGCCGGGCGGGCGGGGCGTCAGCGGTCGCCGCCGTCCCAGTGCCGGGGACGGGTGTCCCAGCGGGACGCGTCCCAGGGGTCGGTGGGCGTGTCGTCGGACCGGGTGGGCAGGGCGGGCGGCCAGTCCTCGACCGGCGCCGGCCGGGGCACCGACCAGCCGGAGCTGATGGTGCCGTCGCCGCTCGGACGGGTCTCCGCGTCCGCACCCGCCGACCGGGGCCGCCCGTACGCCTCGACGAGCCGGGTGACCACCAGGCCGACGCCGAGCGCGGCCGCGCCCACCGCCCACCGGCTGACCTGCCAGCCCCGGGCCTCGGACCAGGCGAGCAGGACGGTGATCAGGCTGACCGCGAACAGGGTCCCGAAGATCCCGCCCCGCCGGCCGTACGCGCTGGTGCCAGCGAGCAGCGCGGTGCCCACGGCGAGCACCGTCCAGCCCAGTCCCTCGGTCGGGACGACCGGCCCGGTGCCGTTGCTGGCGATCAGGACGCCGGCCAGCATGGCGAGGACGGTGGACAGCACGAACGCGACCACGACGACGGCACCGGCCGCCCCGCCCCGGCGGCGGGCCGGGTCGGCCACCGCCCGGAACCGCCCGACCAGCCGGCGCACCGGGTGGATCGCCCCGAACAGGCCGCCGAGCACCGCCACTGCGGCGAAGCCGGCGAAGAGGTAGAACGCGCTGTCACGGGGGTCGTAACCGCCCTGCACGAGGACCGGCGCGGCCCGCCGTTCGATGTAGACCACCACGCCGGCCGCGCCGGCCAGGCTCGCCGCCCAGCCCGGCACGTGCAGCACGACCACGGCCAGCCCCACGAGCAGCCCGCCGACGGCGGCCACCGCCGCGGCCTGGCCCACCGCGACCTCGACCCCCTGGTCGCCCTGCTCGGCGAAGTGCAGCGCGGCGGCGACCGCGACCGGGCCGACCGCCAGGTTCACCGCCGCCGTCCGCAGGCTCAGGCCGGCGGCCAGGACGAGCAGCCCCACCGCCACCACATCGACCAGCAGGACCCGCAGGCCGTCGTCGCGCAGCGCGGCCGGGTCGTCCCGCCACAGCAGCCAGGTCAGCACGGCCAGGCCGGCGGCCAGCACCAACTCCCAGGCGACGTGCACGGCCACCCGGTCCCGCCCCGGCTCGCCGTGTGCCGGGTCGTCGAAGACGTTTTCCAACACCGTTGCGGGCACGCCCGACGAGGGCTGCACCGGGGCGTCGCGGCCCGGATCGTCGTACCCCATGACGCGTGCCCTCCCCAGGTCACGGCCGCAGGGTCCGACCCGGGCGGACCGGGGCGGCCGTTGCTCACCGGTCGCCAGGCACGGTACCTGCGCGCCGCGCCGGGCGTAACCCCCGCGCTCAGCGCTGGCCCGGGCGGTGCTCCCGGTGGTCGGCGTCGCGCTCGTCCTCCGGCCGCTCCGGCACCCGGCAGGCCCGCTCCAGCCAGAGCGCGGCGGCCACCAGCGCGAGCGAGGCGAGCAGCCCGGCCCCGGCGGCCGGGCGGTCCTCGGTGGCGGCCCGGGTGCGCTCCACGAAGAGCCACCCGGTCAGCCCGGCGTAGAAGCCGGTGAAGATCGCGCCGGCCAGGGCGGACGCCTTGGCCAGCACCACGAACCGGGCCACCAGCAGCGGGTTGACCGGCTCGCGGCCCGACTTGCGCTCGAGCCGGCCCCGGGTGTTGACCGCCGCATACGCCTCCAGCACCGCCAGCCCGGCCAGCGTGACCACCGGCAGCCAGGGCAGCCGGGGAATGCCGCTGTAGTAAAGGCTGCTGATCAGCAGCCAGGCCACCGCCGCGGCGGCCAGGCCGGCGACGACCAGGGTGGAGATGCGGGTGGGCCCCATCCTGGACCGGTCGGGGTCCGTCCCGCGCGGGGGCGGGGACTGCGCCTGGGTCATGCCGGCCGGCTCCACTGGCTCATGTCGACGACTCTAACGCCAGATCCGGCCGGGGGCTCAGTTCCAGGGCGTCACCGGCCACCGGTTCGGCGTTCAGCAGATCGGTCAGCCAACCGTGCCCGGGCAGCCGCCCGTACGGCTGGATGTCGATCCACGGCCGCAGCACGAACGCCCGCAGGTGGGCCCGGGGGTGCGGCAGGGTCAGCTCGGGGTCGTCGCTGAGCACCGGTTCGCCCGCGTCGTCCCACACCGCGACCACGTCGACGTCCAGCGTGCGCGGCCCGAACCGGCGCTGCGGGTCGCGCTCGCGGCCGGCCCGCCGCTCGGCGGCCCGGGCCCGCGCCAGCCAGTCCTGCGGGGCTGCCGCCGGGTCCTCGACCAGCGCCACCGCGTTGAGGTACGCCGGCTGGTCCGCGTCGCCCCACGGCGGGGTCTCGTAGACGCCGGAGACCAGCAGCACCGCCTCGCCTAGGGTGTCCACGGCCGAGCGCAGGTGGGCCAGCCGGTCGCCGAGGTTGCTGCCGAGGGAGAGCAGGGCGCGGGTCACGCCGCACCCCCGTTCCCGACGGTCGGGGATCCCGGTTGCGGTCGTGGTGGTTGCCGCGTCGGCGCCGGACCGCCGCCGGGCGTGCGGGGCGGTGCTCCGGGACGGGTCCGGGTCATGGTCACCGCGACGTCGGTGAAGGCGTGCGGGACCGGGGCCTCGGGCTTGTGCACGGTCACCGTCGCCCGGAGCACCCGGGGGTCGGTCAGGCAGATCGCGAGGAGCCGGTCGGCGAGCGTCTCGATCAGGTTGACCGGCTCCCCGGTGAGCACCGCCACCAGCCGGTCGGCCAACTCGCCGTAGTGCACCGTGTCGGTCACGTCGTCGGAGCGGGCGGCCGGCGCGAGGTCCAGTTCGAGGACGGCGTCGACGACGAAGTCCTGCCCCCGCTCCCGCTCGAAGTCGTAGACGCCGTGCCGACCGTGCGCCCGCAGGCCGGTCAGCGTGATCCGGTCGTGCTCCGTGCTCCGGTCGCTCACCGGTCCCCCTCCGGTTGGATTCCGTCGGCCCGCTCCCCGCCGGCCCGGTCGGCCACGAGGCGGGGGCGACCGGCCGCCCGCCAGACGGCCAGCGCGTCGACGGTGCCGAGCACGTCGTGCACGCGTACCCCCCAGGCGCCCGCCGCCACCGCGAGCAGGCTGGTGGCCGCGGTGGCCGCCTCCCGCCCGGCGGTCGGCCGGGGGACGCCGTCGGCGTCGGCGAGCAGCCGGCCCAGGTACGACTTGCGGCTGGCCCCGAACAGCAGCGGGAAGCCGAGCGCCAGCAGCTCGGGCAGGCGGGCGGTGAGCTGCCAGTTGTGCTCGGCGGTCTTGGCGAAACCGAGGCCCGGGTCGACGACGATCCGGTCGGCCGCCACCCCGGCGGCCAGCGCCGCGTCGACCCGCTGGGCCAGCTCGGTCCGGACGTCGGTCACCACGTCGGTGTAGTGGGCCAGGTCGCGCATCCCCCGGGAGTGCCCCCGCCAGTGCATCAGCACCCAGGGACAGCCGGCGTCGCGGACCACCCGCGCCATGTCGGGGTCGGCCAGGCCGCCGGAGACGTCGTTGACCACCAGGGCCCCCGCCGAGAGCGCCGCCTCGGCGACCCGGGCCCGGCTGGTGTCGATGCTGACCGGGACGCCGGCGACGGCGAGCTGTCGGATCACCGGCACCACCCGGGCCGCCTCGGTCCCGGCGTCCACCCGGTCGGCACCGGGGCGGGTCGACTCGCCCCCGACGTCCACCAGGTGCGCACCGTCCGCCGCGAGTCGCACACCGTGTGCGACGGCGGCGTCGAGATCGGCGTATCGGCCGCCGTCGGAGAAGGAGTCGGGCGTGACGTTGAGGACGCCCATCACCACCGGGACCTGCGCCCGCACCAGATCGGTCACGACTGCACGGTACCGGTCGCTCCGGCGGCCCCCGGCGGCCCGGTCGACCGCGCCGGCACCGCCCCTGACGAGCGGATTGGAACAGGTGTACGATCGGGCGTCCGGGTCGTTCCGGGTCGACTCTTCGCGGCTTGTCGCAAAGGGGGGCGGCCCGTACCCTTTGGAATTGCCCAGCAGCGAGACGGCGAAGCCTGGAGGGAGGGCCAAAGCGGGAAAAATCCCCCCAAAGCTCACCACCCTCCGTGGTGGGCAAAGGACGCAGGGTCGCCGACGCTGCGCCGAGTGAGCACCATCCCGCCAGGCTTGCCTACTGCACCGCCGCGGCTCCGCCGGCCGCGACATGGGGAGGTTCCAGTGATCGCCACCGAGCTCATGGAGACGACGTCGTCCGCCGTCAGCCACGTGCTCCACACCCTGGCGTCGACTCCACTCGCCGAGCCGGCGCCCAAGGGCATCGACACCAACAACATCGTCACCTTCTTCGCCAGCAAGATCGCTCCGATCCTGCTGGCCGTGCTCGGCGTCATCTTCATCGGCCGGGCCAGCCGCGGCGAGATCTCCAAGGTGCTGACCAGTTCCGCCATCGCGATCGTCGGGCTGGCCTTCATCGCCGGGGCGGCAACACTCTTCTTCGTCGGTGACTACCTGATCGACCTGATCTTCGAATAGGCGCGGGCAGATGCGGCTGCGCACCGACGACGACATCTACCGGGCCCGCCTGGTCTACCTCGGGCCGCCCGGCTACACCCTGCCCGTCCACCTGCCGTACGCCCAGTACGGCCTGTTCATGCTGCTCGTACCCCTCTACATGTTCATCCACTGGCTGTTCACGTTGCGGGTCGAACTCTTCCCGGCCTGGGAGATCGCCCTCGCCATCGTGAGCACCTCGTTCATCTTCCGGTACGTCGACCCCGACCGGCCCGCGCGCATGGTGATCCGCACCGCGCTGACCGACTGGCGACGTACCCGGGAACCGGCCGTCGAGCAGCGCGACCCGCGCATGGTGGCGAGCCGGATCAGGATCCGGGAGGAACTGGCATGACCGGGCGTACGCCGATCGGGCGGTCGCAGCACGCGGGTGAGGCGGTGGCATGAGCCACCCTTCCACGCCGGGTTCCCCGGCAGGACGTCACACCGCTCCACACGGTAACCGTGCGCGCTCGTTCAACTACCCGTTGGACGAGGAGCTGGACGAGGTCGCCCTCGACCCGGCGCTCGCCACCACGCCCGGTCACGGCCGGGTCGGGGTCTTCCAGGCGCCGCGTCCCGCCCCGGGGCGCCCGGTCGCGCCGGAGCCGCCCGCGCCGATGGTCGCCGACAACGCCGACATCGACTCGCCGTTCCTCGACCTGTTCGGCGGCGCACTCTCGGGATCGGCCCGGCCCGCGCTGCCCGCGCCGGCCCGACCGACCGGCCGGGACCTCCCCGCGATCCCCCACCAACAGCCGGTCGCCGTGCCGCCGCCCGCCCGCCCGGAGGTGCAGCCGGCCCCCGTCGAGCGGTCTCCCTCGCCCGTCGAGCGCGCCCCCGCACCGGCCCCGACCCCGGCCCCGCAGAACCGGGCCCGGGTCCCCCAGCAGCCGGTGGACCGACTCCCGGCGGTCCGTCCCACCGCAGAGCCCGACCTGCCGCCGCCCCCGGCCGCCCGGGTCGCCGACCCCGACGACGAGACGTACGGCTGGCGCGACGTCGCGCCGCCCGCCCCCCGGGAGCCCGAGCGGCCCCCGCACCGGGTCCCCGAACCACACCGGGCCGAGCCGCACCGGGAACCGGAGCGGGCGACCCGCCGCGGGCCCGAGCCGGCACCGGCCGACCGGGAGGCCGTGCCGCCCCGCCAGCGCGCGGTCGACCGGCGCGGCAAGCCGGCCCGGCCCGAGAAGGCCGGGAAGGCCGCGAAACCGGCCAAGCAGGCCAAGCCGGTCCGGCCACCGAAGATCAAGTTCGGGGACCGGGACCCGTCGGTCGAGCTGGCCATCACCGAGATCGCCGGCCACCTGACCTTCACCCCCAACACCGTCACCGCCTGGTACTGGCTGCCCGAGGTGCGGTGGGCGTTCCGGCCGGACGCCGAGCGGGAGGCGCTGCTCGCCGCGATCTCCGAGCAGTACGCCGGACTCGCCGGCTTCCGGCTGCACCTGCGCCGCACCACCCGGCCCTTCCCGGCCGACGAGTGGGCCCGCACCATCGACACGCACACCTCGGCCCCGCTGCCCGACGTGCCGGGCACCGCCGGCTGGGGCGACCACCTGGTGGCGGCCCAGCGGCACCTGCTCTCGGTCAACCACGCCGAGGGGCAGACGTACCTCGGCGTCACCTTCGCCCGGCGCTCGCTCGGCGACTCGCTCACCGAGCGGCTGCTGCGCACGTTCGGCCGGGGCGTCGCCGAGGGCGAGCGCCGCAAGCTCGGCCGCACCGTCGAACAGTTCGACGAGGTGCTGGGCGCGTTCGGCATGCGCGGGCGGCGGGTGACCGCGCATGAACTGGAGTGGCTGCTCTACCGCTCGGTCGCGCTGTGCATGGCCCCGCCCGGCACCCTCTCCCCGATCACCAACGGCCGGTGGGAGCGCGGAGACCTGCTCGCCCTCACCGAGCAGGTCGAGCGGTACCGCACGCCGTACGGGTCGACGGTGAAGCTGGTCAACCGGATGACCGGCGAGGAGCGGCACGTGGCCGTGCTGGCGGTCGGCCGGATGGAGCCGCTGGAGATCCCCGAGCGGCACGAGCCCTGGCTGCACTTCCACGAGCGGCTGCCCTGGCCGATGGAGATCTCCACCCGGGTCGACATCCTCGGCTCCGGTGACTCGTTCCGCAACCTCGAGCACCGGCTGCGGATGATCCGCTCCCAGCAACTCGACTACGCCGAGCACGGCATCGACGCCCCGCCCGAGCTGGAGCGGCTGGCCAAGCGGGCGCTGGTGATCGGCGACGAGATGACCACCGGACTGCCGGTCGACTCGGCCCGGGCGCACGGCTGGCACCGGATCGCCGTCGGCGGGCGGACCCGGGAGGAGTGCCTGGAGCGGGCCCGCCGGCTGATCCAGCTCTACTCCCGGGAGCTGCGCGTCTCCCTGCAACACCCGAAGAACCAGGACTGGCTGGCCCGGGAGTTCATCCCCGGCGAGCCCATTGCCAACACCGGCTACGTCCGCCGGATGCCGGTCAACCTGCTGGCCGCCGCGCTGCCACAGGCCGCCTCGACGGTGGGCGACCGGCGGGGCGACCTGATCGGGCGGACCGCCGGCACCTGCCGCCGGCCGGTCTTCCTCGACCTGCACTTCCCGATGGAGGTGCGGGAACGCTCCGGGCTCGCGGTCTTCGTCGCCGAGCCGGGCGGTGGCAAGTCGACCCTGCTCGGTGCGCTGGGCTACCTCGCCGCCCGGCGCGGGGTGCAGGTGACCCTGCTCGACCCGTCCGGGCCGCTGGCCCGACTGTGCAACATGCCGGAGCTGCGGCCGTACTCGCGGGTGCTCAACCTCACCGGTTCCGAGCAGGGGACGCTGGCACCGTACGCGCTCATCCCGACGCCGCTGCGCAGCGAGTTCACCGCCGGCGCGACCGGCGACCGGGAGTTCGAGATCGCGATCTCCAACGCCCGCGCCGAGCGGCGCATGCTGGTGCAGGACATCTGCATGATGCTGGTGCCGCCGCAGGTGGCCCGGGAAGCGTCCACCGCCACCCTGTTCCGGCACGCCGTGCGCCAGGTGCCGGCCGAGGAGACGTCCACCCTGGACGACGTGGTCGCCTGCCTGGGTCAGCTCGACGACGACGCCGGCAAGGAACTGGCCAACCTGCTGCTGGACACGGCCGAGATGCCGCTGGCCATGCTCTTCTTCGGCCGCCCGCCGGAGGGGCTGCTCGGCGCCGACGCGGCCCTCACCGTGATCACCATGGCCGGGCTACGGCTCCCCGACCTCAAGATCGAACGGGAGTACTGGTCTGCCGAGGAGGCCCTCGCGCTGCCCATGCTGCACACCGCCCACCGGCTGGCGGTGCGCCGCTGCTACGGCGGTTCGATGTCGTCCCGGAAGCTGGTCGGCCTGGACGAGGCGCACTTCATGGAGGGTTGGCGCTCCGGCCGGTCCTTCCTGGTCCGACTCGCCCGCGACTCCCGCAAGTGGAACCTCTCCGCCCTGGTCGCCTCGCAGAACCCTCGGGACATCCTCGGCCTCGACGTGCAGAACCTGGTCTCCACCGTCTTCGTCGGCCGGATCGCCGAGGACACCGAGATCGCCTCCGAGGCGCTGCGGCTGCTCCGCGTCCCGGTTAACGACGGGTACGAGGCGACACTGGCCTCGCTGTCAACCGCGGACGCCACCTCGGCCGCCCGGCTCGGCTTCCGCGAGTTCGTCATGCGCGACGTCGACGGGCGGGTGCAGAAGGTCCGGGTGGACGTGTCGTACGTCGACGGGCTGCTGGACCACCTGGACACCACCCCCGCCGCGGTCGCCGCGGCAGCCGGGCAGCTGCCGACCAATCTGCCGGACCTGGAGGCGTGACATGGCGAGGGTGCGGGCCCGGATAGCGGCGTTCCTGCTCGCGCTCGGCGTACTCGCCGGGGCCACCGTCGCCTGGCCGGTGGTGGGTGGCGGCCCGGCGTACGCCGCCCCGCCGACGGCCCAGGCCCGGGCGGATCTGTGCACCACCCAGGAATGGCAGGCCAACTTCCGCGCCTGCGTCGGCAAGCTAAACAATGTCGCGGCCGATCGCGCGCAGTGTCTGGAAGCGCCGACACCCAGTGCACCAGACTCCGGCCTGGCTGGCTGGTTTGCCAGCGCTCCTTCCAAGGAGTCATCAGGTGGGGTCATCGGCCAGTACAGCCTCTATGGATACGGTGGCTACAACTACACCACCTACGACATACCAGGCGGCTGTGTCTCCACCGTTCTTCACCCGGACTACAAGTTCACCACTACCGTCGCCAATGGCGAATTCATGATCGCTACTGCGATCATCGGCGCATCAAACGCCCTTCGAGAAAGGGCCTGGGACCCTCGGTCTATGTGGGGATGGGCCGATCCGCTCGTAGACCAAGCCACCAAAGCCGTCTACCAGAAGGTGTTCAGTGTATTCGGCATAATCACACTCTGTGTGGTTGGCCTCTACCTCCTCTGGAGATCCCGCCAGTCGGATATGAGCAACGCGATGACGACAGCGGGCTGGGCTTTACTGGTGATGGTCACGGTCACGGCATTAGCTGCCTGGCCAGTCAAGTCCGCCAACTTGGCGGATGGGACACTGATCACCACTCTGGGCGTGGTGCATGACGCCGTTGGTCCTCAGGCAAAGGATCCGGCACCAGGGCGCTGCATCGACTCACCTGAGCGGTGTAAAGACCTTCGGTCCCCGGCCATTCGCGCCAGTGACACCGCCACTGAAACGATGCTGTACCGCAATTGGCTCCGGGGCGTCCTAGGGTCTGCTGACAGCGAGACAGCCAAGAAGTACGGACCAGCGCTTTACGATGCACGATCGCTGACATGGGGGGAAGCCCAGTCCATCCGCGCGAACCCCGCCACGAGATCCGCGATGATCGAGGCCAAGAAGCAACAGTGGATGAAGGTCGCCGAGCAGATCAGGACCGAAGACCCGGAGGCGTACGAGTATCTTCAGGGCATCCGGGACATGGACCGGGTCGGTTCCGGCTTCATCGCCGTGCTCGCCGCGCTGCTCTTCGCGATGTTCGACCTCACCGCCTCGCTGCTGGTCCTGCTGGGCTTCCTCATCTTCCGATGGGCGGTGATCGCAGCCCCGATCCTGGGCACCGTCGGCCTGATGCGTCCGGCCAGCGCCGGGCTGCGGCGGCTGGCCAACGCCGTCGTCGCCGCGGTGTTCAACATCGCCATCTTCGGCACCGGGGCCGCCATCTACCTCTTCGCCGTGGACCTGATCATGAGCACCGCCACCCTGCCCGGCTGGCTTCAGGTGGTACTGGTCTGGCTCTGCGGGGTGGTCGGCTGGCTGTTGCTGCGCCCGTACCGGCGGATCACCCAGCTCGGCGGCAAGGACAGCAGCGAGGCGGTCAGCTCGGCCGGCTCCTGGCACCGGCGGTTCTTCCGGGACATGCGTACCGCTGCTCGACTGGACGTGGCGGAGCCGGGTGGCACTACCGAGCCGGCCCTGGCGCGCCGCCGAGGCGTGGGGCTGCAGCCAAGCACCCTCCGGCCGGAGGCCCGGCACGAGGACCCGAGCCAGGCCACGGTCGCCACTGGCACCAGCATCGGCATCGGCGCCACCGAGCCGCAGCGACCGGACGGCCGCGATCACCCTGACGAGGCCACCTCGCCCGAGCAGCGGGGCACCGCGCGTCCCGCCGCGCCCCGGCCCCGGAGGAGCCAGCCGGCGACCTGGACCGAGCCGGACGTCCCCGAGGAGAACCCGTCCTTCGTCATCTACCGTCCCGGTGCCACCGAGCCGGCGACACCGCGGCCCACCGCGCCGCGGATCCGCACCGAGGCGCGGTGAGGGTGGTGCGACGGGCGATCGAGTTTCTGTTCACGAGGGCGCTGCGGTCCCGGCTGGGCATCGCGTTGGCCATCGGCGTCCTCGTGGTCGGCGTGCTCGGAGCCGCCCAGCTGTTCTCCGGTTCAGCCGGCCCGACGACGGGGCTGAGCAACCGACCGAGTGAGCCCATCACCACCGTCGACCCGACCGCCGGTGACGACGGCGTGGTCGGGAGCACCACGCCCCCGTCACCGGTGACCCGTCCCGGAACACCAACGCCTGAGCAGATCGCGGACAGGTTCACCGCCGCCTGGCTCGGCGGTCGCGGCGGCGGCGCCGACGATTGGCATGCCGCCCTGCGCCCGCTCTCCACGCCGGAACTGACCGAGGAACTCGCCGGGGCCGACCCGGCGGGGGTCCCGGCGGAACGAACGACCGGGGAGTCGAGCCTCCGGCCCCGGACGGAGAGCTTCGTCGAAGTGCTGGTGCCGCTCGACACGGGGCGGCTGCGGCTGGAACTCGTGGCCCCGGACGGGCAGTGGCTGGTCGACGCCGTGGACTGGGAGCGGACATGAGCGATCACATCGAAGGCGGAACCCCGCGCCGCCTGCAGCTGCGCGTCGGCGCTCTGGCCGCCGCGCTGACCGCAGCCCTCACGCTGCTCTGCTGCACCGGCGGCTCGGCGGCGTTCTTCCTTACCGAGCTGAGCGGGAGTGGGGACGATTCCTCGCCCGAGACCCGGTCCGGGTGCGGACGGACGCACCAGGTCAACGTGTCCGGGAAGATGCCGCGGTTCGCCCAGTACGGCGACAGCCAGATCCGCAACGCCGCGGTCATCATCAAGGTCGGCTCCGACATGAAGGTCTCGCCCCGCGGTTGGGTCGTGGCGGTCGCCACCGCCATGCAGGAGTCCGGTCTGCGCAACCTTCCGCACCTCGGCAGCCGCAACGACCACGATTCGGTGGGCCTCTTCCAGCAACGCCCCAGCCAGGGCTGGGGCTCCCCCCAGCAGTTGCAGGACCCGGCCTACTCGTCGCGGAAGTTCTACGAGAAGCTGGTCAAGGTCCCGGGCTGGGAGCAGATGTCGCTCACCCGGGCCGCCCAGCGGGTACAGGTCAGCGCCTTCCCCGACGCCTACGCCAAGCACGAGGAACTGGCCAGCAAGATCGTGGACGCGCTCGCCGGAGGCGCGGCCCGCACGGTGCGGGTGGCAGAGAAGAGCATCTGCAACGCGGCCACGCGGGGCCAGATCGCCGCCTCGGGCTGGACCGCGCCGATCCCCGGTGGAGTCGGGTCCGGGTTCCGGACCGCGAGTCGCCCCAGTCACAACGGTGTGGACATCGCCGCGCCGAAGCACACCCTGATCCGTGTCGCCGCCACGGGTCGGGTCCTGGTAGCCCGCTGCGACCCCGACCACGGTGGTCGCCGGAGCTGCGACGTGGACGGTTGGCCAGGCAAGGGTGGATGCGGCTGGTTCGTCGACGTGCTGCACGCCGGCGGCTACATCACCCGGTACTGCCACATGATCGTCAAGCCCCGGGTCGTGCCCGGTCAACTCGTGAAGGCCGGCGAGGTGATCGGAGAGGTCGGCACCAGCGGCAACTCCTCCGGGCCACACCTGCACTTCGAGGTGCACCTCGACGGGGACCGTTCCAGCCGTGGTGCCGTCAACCCGGTGCCGTTCATGCGGGACCGGGGCGCGCCGTTGAACGGCAAGGCGTGAGGCCCCGGGACACATGACCGGGCCTTTCCCCGACCCCTTCGCCGACCAGCCCGACTGGGCTCCGCTGCCCCCCCGTCCGATCGAGATCGTGCCCGCGACCACCCGGGTCGACCTGCGCGGCCGGCGGGTCCTGATCGGACTACCGGGCCTCGGTTGGCGCGGCGACCTGCGCGCCGACGAGCGGGTGGTACAGAACAGCCGCACATACGTACCGGTCATTTCGGAGCAGGAGTGGTACCGCGCCGAGTCCGAGCAGGTCGAGGTGTTCGCCCCACTCGTGCCGGTCGAGCGGGTCTGGGTGGAGACCGTCGGGACCCGGCAGGGCGGCGGAGCGTCTCAGGGATCCGACGCCCACCTGGTGTCCCTGGACGCGCCGACCCACCGTGCCCCGACCCCTGTGTTCGAGGCTGGCGCCGTCGCCGGACGCCGGATCGTGCACGCCACGGACACCGGCGAGCAACGGGACCTACGTGCGGTGACCGAGACCTACTCGGGCACAGACGGGGACATCTGCGTTCGGGTCACTCCCGAGTTGGAATGGTACCGCTGGGCCTGGCGGGGGCAGGCCCCGACAACCCTGGAGGTCCCAGTCCACCTGCTCTGGATCGAATAGCCGTCAGCTGGGATGTGCGGAGCAAACGCGCCATCCTTCCCGCTCGGACAATTCGAAGCGCCAGTTGTCGGTGAGACTCTGCTGCACTCCATCTACCTGGGCGCTTCTCCTGATCACCGCGTCTACAATCGCGTTCGACGAGCCGCTTTTAGAAACTACGAGATTCTCAATATTTACTGATATTGAGACACTTAGCTCCTCCTCCTTGGCGAGGATCTGGTCCCGGAATGCCTCGACCGCGGGCATTCGGTCACCGCAGGTGAAGAGCGTCGCTCGGTTCTGGTCACGCTTGACGAGCAGGGCCTGAAGATAATTGACGACCACGACGTCGGGTGCGCTGCGGTCCGGGGTGGTGGCACGTTGGTACAGGACGAAGGCGGTCGCCACGCCACCGAGCAGGAGCAGGCCGACCACTCCGGCGACCACGGTGAGGAAGGTGCGCAACCGACGCGGCGGGCGGGCCGGCGCCGGCATCCCGGACGGGGGTGCCAGTTGCTCCGGCGGGGTCCGCTGCGCCGGTACGCGGGAGACCTGGGAACCGGCGGAGGGCTGCACTGATTCCACCCCTTGAGGCTATCGGCTGGACGCCTCGTACCCAATGCCCCGGATGCCACCGATCGTGACCGGGACACGACCGACCCGGTCCGCTGCGCCCGATTGCCGGGGCACGGGGGCGTGGCCGCGCCCGGGATGAGGGACCGGTCAGCCCTCGGGCGAGGAACCGTCCCGCATCACCGGGAAGTGCCGTGCCGGTAATCACCTGGCACGTGGACGCACCGCCGGGGCGCATCCCGGAGGAGGGCGCGGACCTGGGATACGGTCACTGCGCGGGGAGGGGTTGCCAGCCTCGGGAAGAGGGGTGGACGCGGTGGTCGGTCCGAGGACACGCACCAACCGCGCCGCTGCCCTGTACCGGAGGGCGGAGGCGACGGCCGCCGCGGCGGCCGGCGTCCTGGACGAGACCCGGCCCGCGCCGGCCGACCAGCGCCGGCAGTACGAGCTGGCGGACCGACTCCGCAGCGCGGCGGCCCTGCTGGCGCCCGGCTGGGCGGGGGCACCGCTGGAGACGGTCGCCGCGGAGACGCCCTCGGGCGAGGCGCCACCGGCGTTCGTCCGGGTCGGTGCCGCCGCCCCGCTGGAGGACGCGCGCTTCCCCGCGCTGGTGCCGCTGCTCGGCACCGGACACCTGGCGATCGACACCGACGCCCGTGACCCGCGGGTGGCCGGGCTGCTCCGGGCGGTCCTGCTGCGGCTGCTCGCCGCGACGCCGGCCGGCTGCCTGCTGGTCCGCGCGGTCGACGCGGTCCCCACCGCCGATGCGCCCCGTGCCGGCGCCGCGCTCCGTGCCGCCGACACCCGCACCGGCGACGCGCTCCGTACCGGCGCGGACGGCGGCGCCGGACCGGCCGCAGCGCCCCCGGGCACGTTCGCGCCGTTCGCGGCGCTCGCGGACGCCGGGCTACTGCCTCCGCCGGCGGTGGACGTCGCCGGGCTGCGGGCGGTGCTCACCGAGGCGGAACAGTGGGTGGCTCCGGGCACCGGCCGACCGCGCCGCCACGACCGTACGCTGCTGCTGGTCGTCGCCGCGCTACCCGAGCTGACCGGGCCGACGGACCTCGGCCGAATCGAGGCGCTGGCCGAGCAGGGCCCTGCCGCCGGGCTGCACCTCGTGGTGGCGGGCTGGCCCCCGGCCGGCCCGTACGCGACCCGCGCCCCCCTGCCGCAGGCCACCCCGCTGTCCGTGCGCAACGCGTACGCGCTGTTGGGCGACCCGCCCAGCACCTCGTTCGCCGGGCCGGGCGCGGAGCCGCCCGGGGGGCTCAACTCGCCCGTCTTCGTCGACGACGATCCGCCCCCGGAACTGGTCGATGACGTCTGCCGGCGGCTCGCCGAGGAGGTGGAGGCCGGCTCCCGGCTCAGCCTGGCCGACCTGCTGCCCGACCCGGACGAGCCACTGTGGGCGGCCAGCTCGGCGGACGGGATCGCCACCACGGTCGGGGACGCCGGCGGCCGGCCGGTCACTGTCGGCTTCACCGAGCTGACGCCCCACTGGCTGGTCAGCGGTCGATCCGCCGCAGGCCGGGCCGCCTTCCTCACCAACGTGCTGCTCGGTCTCTCCGCCCGGTACAGCCCGGACGAGCTGGTCCTGCACCTGGCGGACCTCGGCGACGGTGAGTCGTTCGCGGAGTTCCTCCAGACCGAGCGGGACCGGTCCTGGGTGCCCCAGGTCCGTACGGCGGGGATGGCCGCCGACCGGGAGTACGTCCTGGATCTCCTCGGCGAGCTGGCCGCCGAGGCCCGACGCCGGGAGGAGGCCGGGCAGCGTGCCGGCGGGCAGCGGTTCACCGCCCTGCGGGAGCACCAGTCCCTGCCCCGGGTGGTGTGCGTGATCGACAATCTCCCGCTGCTCCTCGCCGACCGGGACCGGCTGGCCGCCGAGGCGGCGGCCCGGTTGGACACCCTGGCACGAACGGGCCGGGCGTACGGCGTCCACCTGGTCCTGGCCGGGGAGGGCGACCTCGGGATCGCCGGTGGGCCGACGACCCGCGACTCGATGCTCGGGCAGTTCCCGGTGCGGGTGGCGCTGGCCGGCGGCGGCCCGGTGCTGGAGCCGAGCAACGACGCGGCCGCCGGCCTGCCGGTGGGCAGCGCGGTGGTGAACACGGCGGGCGGGCTCGGCGGGCCCCGGGGCGCGATCCGGGGGCACGAGCGGATGGTCCGGTTCCCCGATCCGCACGGGGTTCCGGAGAGCATCGCGGAGCTGCGGCACCGGCTCTGGGAGGGCCGGGCGGAGCGGTCCGCGCCCCCGGTCGTCTTCGCCGGCTGGGCGCGTCCGCTGCTGCGCAACGACCCCCGCTACCGGGCCGCCTTCGCGGGCCGGGCCCGCGGCCCAGCCGCCCTGCTCGGCCGTGCGGTGGATCTGTCCCGCTCGACGGTGGCGGTACCGATCGGCCCGGCCGCCGGCCGCAACATCGCCGTCTTGGGCCCGGGGGCGGAGGCCGCCGCGCTGCTCGCGACCGCGGCCCGCAGCGTCGCCGCGCACCACCAGCCCGGCACGGGACGGTTCATCGTGGCCACGCTCGGCGCCGATCCGGCCCGGGTGGCCGATGCGCTCGCCACCGACCTCGCCGGCCAGCACCGGGTGGACCGGGTCGGGCTGCCGGGCCTGCTCGCCGCGCTGGACGTCGACGAGCCTGGCTACCTGGTGGTCTTCGGTCTCGACGGACCCGCCCCGGAGGAGTTGCCGCCGGACCGGCTGCGGACCCTGCTGCGGGAGGGCCCGCCGCTCGGCCGACATCTGCTCGGCTGGTGGCGCACGGTGCCGCCGTTCACGGCGGTCGTCCAGGCCGAGGACGAGCTCGACAAGCTCGCTGCCGTCGTGGCGGTGGGTGTGCCGGGGACCCAGCTCGCGGCGGTGTTCGGCCGCCCGGTGCAGTGGCGTCCCCGCAGGGACCGGGCCGTGCTCTGGGACGGCCCGGAGGAGCGGGGCATCCTCCTGGTGCCGTTCGCCGAGCCCTCGGCGGAGGCCGCTCCCGGAACCGGGACCGGCCCTGGGGCGAACAGGACCGACTCCGAAAACGGGGCCAACGCCGTGGCCAAGGCCGGAAGCGGGGCCGACGCCGCGGCCAAGGCCGGAGGCGGGACCGACACCGCGGCCAAGGCCGGAAGCGGGACCGACACCGCGGACGAAGCCCGAAGCGGGGCCGGGGCCGGCAACAGGGCCGACGTCGCGGCGGGGACCGGGGAGGGCGCATGAGCCTGGAGCCGACCAGCATCGCCGGTGCGGCAATTGCCGCACCGGTCAGGCAGCGGTCCGGTGCCGATCCCGCGCCGCCCCGGCCCGCCGACGCCACGACCGCCTGGACGGAGTACGTCGCCGCGGCCCGGCAGCTCGACGGGGTGCGCCGGGGCGCGGCGACCGCCGCGACGGAGCAGGCCCGCGCGGTCCGGGCCGCCCGGGAGGAACTGACCACGGTACGCGAGCGGCTCGCACCGCAGCGATCCCGGCTACGGGAACTGGGCGTACCCCCGATGGTGCTGATGCCGTCGCCGCCCGAGCTGACGGAGGCGGCCCGGGGCATGGCGGGTGGGCCGTCGGCGGTGCTGACGGCGCTGCGGGCGGCCCGGGGCTGGGCGGACGCGGCGGACGGCGTGCTGGCCGCGCGCGGCCCGCTCCGCCCGGCGGCCTGGCCGCCGCGGGTCCGCAACCTGCTGGTGTACGGGCCGTTGGCGCTGGTCGTACCGCTGCTCCAGGTGGTGCTCTTCCTGGCCGCCGGCACCGGCCCGGCGAGCCTGGTCGCGCTGGTCTGCGGGGTGCCGATGCCGGCGGCGGCCTTCGTCGCCGGCTGGCTCGCTGTCGGCCGGCTGTTCGGCGGGGCGGCACCGGATCCGGCGACCGGTGGCCGGTTGGACCGGACCCCCCGGTGGGGCGCCCTGGTCTGCCTCGTCCCGGCGGTGTCGACCACGGCGGGGCTCGTGCTGGCGATGCTGGCCGGCTGATCCGTCCGGCACCCCGGCACCCCGGCACCCCGGCGGATCGACGGATCGGCACTCCCGGAAGCCTCGGCGGAGACGGCGACGCCGGGTCGGGTGCGGCCCGACCCGGCGTCGTCCGCCTGGGAATCCCGCGGTCAGCGGGGGATGATCAGCGCCATCGCCTCGGCCCGGGACTTCGCGTCGTGCTGGAGCGTGCCACGCACCGCCGAGGTGATCGTCTTCGCCCCGGACTTCTGGATGCCGCGCATCGCCATGCACATGTGCTCGCATTCGAGCACCACCACGACGCCGCGCGGGGCCAGCCTGCTCATCAGCAGGTCGGCGATCTGCGAGGTGAGCCGCTCCTGCACCTGGGGCCGGCGGGCGAAGACCTCGACCAGCCGGGCCAGCTTGGACAGCCCGGTGATCCGGCCGTCCGGCCCGGGGATGTAGCCGATGTGGGCGCTGCCGCGGAACGGGAGCAGGTGATGCTCGCACAGGCTCATCATGTCGATGTCCCGGACGAGCACCAACTCCTCGTGGTTTGCCTCGAAGGTGGTGCTGAGCACTTGCGCCGGGTCGACCCGCAGGCCGGCGAAGAGCTCGGCGTACGCGCGGGCGACCCGGGCCGGGGTCTTGACCAGACCGTCGCGGTCGGGGTCCTCCCCTACCGCGATCAGGATCTCGCGGACCGCCTTCTCGATCCGGGCCAGGTCGACGGCCTCCTCGACCGGGCGCCCGGTCAACTTGCCGTTGACCAGGCGCGCGGCGAGGTAGTCCAGCCCGTCGGTGTCGGGCTCGGTCGACGAGGCTCCCTGGGTGGGGACCTCGGGACCGATCTTCGGGTCGGTGCTCAGTGCGTACCGTCCGAGTTGTTCGAGCTGGGCGTGCCGCCGCTGACAGCCGCGCCGTCGGCCTGGGCCTGCGCCTTGAGCGCGTCCTTCTCGGTCGGGGTGAGCACCGGGGGCTCGGTGGAGGGCTGGCGCTTGCCGAAGCCGTTGTACGGGGCCATCGGCGGACGCTTCACCACCCGGCCAGCGATCCGGGCCATGTCGGCCGTGGAGAGGGTCTCCTTCTCGATCAGTTCGAGCACGATGCTGTCCAGGACGTCCCGGTACTCCACCAGGATCTCCCATGCCTCGTCGTGGGCCAACTCGATCAGCGCCCGCATCTCGCTGTCGATCTCGGCGGCCACCGTGTCGGAGTAGTCCCGCTCGTGGCCCATGTTGCGGCCGAGGAACGGCTCATCCCCGCTGGTGCCGTACTTGATCGCACCGAGCTTGGAGCTCATGCCGTACTGGGTGATCATCGCGCGGGCCAGCCCGGTGGCCTTCTCGATGTCGTTGCCGGCGCCGGTGGTCGGCTCGTGGAACACCAGTTCCTCGGCGGCCCGGCCGCCCAGCGCGTACGCCAGGGTGTCGACCATCTCGGCGCGGGTCTGGGTGTACTTGTCCTCGGTGGGCAGCACCAGGGTGTGGCCCAGTGAGCGGCCACGGGACAGGATCGTCACCTTGTGCACCGGCGCGGCGTGCGGCAGCGCCCAGGCGACCAGCGCGTGCCCGGCCTCGTGGTACGCGGTGATCTTCTTCTCTTGGTCGCCCATCACCCGGGTCCGGCGCTGCGGACCGGCGATCACCCGGTCGATCGACTCCTCCAGGGAGTCGTTGCTGATCGCCCGCTGGTCCTTGCGGGCGGTGAGCAACGCGGACTCGTTGATCACGTTGGCCAGGTCGGCGCCGCTGAAGCCGGGGGTCCGCCGGGCCACCGCGTCGAGGTCGACGTCGGGGGCGAACGGCTTGCCCTTGGCGTGCACCCGCAGGATGGCCTTGCGGCCCTCCATGTCGGGGGCGTCCACCGGGATCTGCCGGTCGAACCGGCCCGGGCGCAGCAGCGCCGGGTCGAGGATGTCCGGCCGGTTGGTGGCGGCGATCAGGATGACCCCGCCCTTGGTGTCGAAGCCGTCCATCTCGACCAGGAGCTGGTTGAGGGTCTGCTCGCGCTCGTCGTGGCCGCCGCCCATGCCGGCGCCACGGTGCCGGCCGACGGCGTCGATCTCGTCGACGAAGACGATCGCCGGGGCGTTGGACTTGGCCTGCTCGAACAGGTCGCGGACCCGGCTGGCGCCGACGCCGACGAACATCTCGACGAAGTCGGAGCCGGAGATCGAGTAGAACGGCACCCCGGCCTCGCCGGCGACGGCGCGGGCGAGCAGCGTCTTACCGGTACCGGGCGGGCCGAAGAGCAGCACGCCCTTCGGGATCTTGGCACCCAGGGCCTGGTACTTCGCCGGGTTCTGCAGGAAGTCCTTGATCTCGTGCAGTTCCTCGACGGCCTCCTCGGCGCCCGCGACGTCCGCGAAGGTCGTCTTCGGGGTGTCCTTGGTGATCATCTTCGCCTTGGACTTGCCGAAGTTGAGCACCCGGGAGCCGCCGCCCTGCATCTGCGACATGAAGAACAGCAGCAGGAGCACGAGCAGCGCGATGGGAAGCAGGTTGACCAGCAGGCTCACCCAGACGCTGTCGGACGACACCTTGGTGTCGGCCGGGCCGGTGATCCGGTTGGCCGCCTTGGCGTCGAGGACCTCGTTCCAGACCTGGCCGCCCACCTCGTACGGGAACTGGGCCTCGATCCGGTCGGTGCTGGTGTCACCGAACTTGGTCTTGTTCTCCAGGTCGAGTTGGAGCGTCTGCTCCTTGTCCTGGAATACCGCCTTCTTGATCTT
This sequence comes from Micromonospora sp. MW-13, assembly GCF_003434305.1. Lineage (GTDB taxonomy): Bacteria > Actinomycetota > Actinomycetes > Mycobacteriales > Micromonosporaceae > Micromonospora. The sequence continues at coordinate 68,517 of NZ_QKKX01000001.1, read as the reverse complement.
GGCGGTGTGCAGCTGGTCGAGCGCAACGGAAGTGTCCACGCGGTGGTAGCTGGGACCAGCGGTGAACAGCTGACTGAGCACAACGGCGCCGAGGATGACCAGGATGATCCAGACCACCGGTCGGCGGAAGAAACGCGTACGTTCCATGCTGTCGTCGAGCGCCGAGGCGCCCGCATCCTCCTGATCGACGTCCTGACCGTCTGATGGCTTGTCGCCGCCGAGGCGGCGGCCGGAGCCGCCGTGCGGGCCGGCCTCGACCCCGGGGCGCGCAACTGCCGCGCCACGGTCACTCGACGGTACACCGTGCGCGCGACATGTGAGCTTGCGAGCCCAGCAGTTACGCGTAAGGCGAACCGGGTTTCAGCCGGCGTGGCGGGAGTTCCGCACCCGGTCATCCGACCGCCCGGTCACGCGGGTCGAAGGGCCGGGCGTGGAGGAGCCTCCACACCACCGACCCCTACCGTAGACCGATCAGCTGAGAGCGCGCTGAACGTCCGCTTGACAGGTGCCGATGCGAGCGGGCCTCGCCCGGGCTCACGCCCGGGCGTAGACCTCGGGCTTGAGCACGCCGACGTAGGGCAGCTCGCGGTACCGCTCGCCGAAGTCCAGGCCATAGCCGACGACGAACTCGGTCGGGATGTCGAACCCGACGTACTTCACCGGCACCGGGACCTTGACCGCGTCCGGCTTGCGGAACAGGGCGACGACCTCGACGCTGGCCGCCGAGCGCGACTCCAGGTAGCGCAGCAGCCAGGAGAGGGTCAGCCCGGAGTCGACGATGTCCTCGACGACCACGACGTGCCGTCCGGCGATGTCGCGGTCCAGGTCCTTGAGGATGCGCACCACGCCGGAGGAGGTGGTGCCCTGGCCGTACGACGAGATGGCCATGAAGTCCAGTTCGGCGGGCGGACCCTGCCGGCCCAGCGCGCGGGCGAAGTCGGCCATGAACATGACCGCGCCCTTGAGCACGCAGACGAGTAGGAGCCCATCGACGCCGGCGTAGTCAGCCGAGACCTGCTTGGCCAGCTCCGCCGTCTTCTCGCGGATCTGCGCCTCGGAAATGATCACGTGGTCGATGTCGGCGTCGTACCAGGAGCCGTCAGCCATGACTCCTAGCCTGCCGTACGCCGGATGCCCTCCGTCGGCGGGGCCGCCCCTTTCGGCGCGGTCCCGCCCGGGATTTTCTCCACATCCGGCGCGAACCGGGTCAGTAGATACTGGATCGCCACCGGCGGCCCTCGTCGGTGGGCTTCCAGTCGGCCGAGTCCCGGGTGTCGGCGGCGAGGCCGGAGACCGAGGCGGCGACGAGGAGGAGCAGGAAGAGCAGAAGCAGCAGGAATCCCATGGCGGCGCTCGCTTTCGCGGGGTTTCGGATGTTCTCGCCGCCGGTGCGCACCGGACTGGAACCAGTCTGCGCGGTCCTCCCCGGGCCGGACAGTGGCAGGAATGCCACTGAGCCTCGATTTCCTGCCACCCGTGCGGTTACCCTCGTCACATGCTCCGCTCCGTCGCCGTCGTCGCCCTGGACCAGGTTGCCGCGTTCGAGCTGGGGGTGCTCGCCGAGGTGTTCGGCACCGACCGGACCGCCGACGGTTTCCCCGGCTACCGGTTCACCGTCAGTTCGGCGGACGGCGCGCCGGTGCGTACCGCCTCCGGCTTCCACCTGATCCCGCACGCCGACCTCGCCCCCGTCGAGGAGGCCGATCTGGTCGCGGTGCCCGCGCACAGCGGTGGCGCGGACGTGCCGCCGGCGGTGCTGGCGGCACTGCGCCGGGCCGACGCCCGCGGCGCGTACGTGCTGAGCGTCTGCTCCGGGGCGTTCCTGCTCGGTGCGGCCGGGCTGCTCGACGACCGGGAGTGCACCACCCACTGGCGGTACGTCGACGAGTTGCAGCGCCGCAACCCCCGGGCCCGGGTCCGGTGCAACTCGCTCTACGTGGCCGACGGCAACCTGCTGACCAGTGCCGGTACGGCCGCCGGCATCGACGCCTGCCTCCACCTGGTACGCCAGGAGCACGGCTCGGCCATCGCCACCCGGCTGGCCCGTCGGATGGTCGTCCCGCCGCACCGCGACGGCGGCCAGTCCCAGTACATCGAGGCCCCCATCCCGAAGGCCCCCGAGGCACCCACCCTGGAACCGGTGCTGGCGTGGCTGATGGGTCACCTGGACCGCCCCGTCACCATCGACGGCCTGGCCGCCCGGGCCGGGATGACGCCGCGCACCTTCGCCCGCCGGTTCCGCGCCGAGACCGGCACCACGCCGCACGACTGGCTGACCAACCAGCGGGTGTTGCTGGCCCGGCGGCTGCTGGAGGAGACCGGCCTGAGCGTGGAGGGCGTGGCTGGCCGGGCCGGCTTCGGCGACGCGGCGGCCCTGCGCCACCACTTCACCCGCCGGCTGGGCACCACCCCGCACGCCTACCGGGCCACCTTCCGCGACCGCGCCACGACCGGCTGATCCCCGTCGCCGGCGGCCCGGAGGACGCGGTGGCCAAGAGGTGCCGGATCACGCCGTCGGCCAGCACCAGCACCAGCACGATCCACTCGATGTCGGTGACCTGGCCCGTCCCGCCGTTGCCGAGACCGTCTTGTCACTGACCTGGAGTCGATCATGCGCGCCGGCGACGGGCCGATGCCGACGGTGCCCGGCCCCCGACGGGAGAGCCCGGCGAGCCCGCCAGGCGAGCCGGTCAGCCGGTCGGGGCGGCGGTGAGCCGGCCGGCGCGGCGGACCACCCGGATGCCGCCGGGCAGGTGGGTCGCGCCCTGTCCCCGCCAGTCGGTGACCAGCGCGTCCAGCGCGGCGACGTGCCGATGGGACAGCGCGGCGGGCGCCGCGCCCAGCTCCCGCGCCCAGGCGTGCAGCACCCGGGTCCGGACCGCCGGGGCGAGCCCCGCCAGCGCCGGCACCGCCAGCCCGCCGGCGGGGTCCCGCACCCCCGCCGCGCCGGTCAGGGCGGCGGCGGCCAGCTCGTCGAGGGCGGCGGTGTCGGCGGCCACCAGGCGGGCCGTCCGGGCGAGGTTGTCCAGCACGGCGGGGCCGAGCGCCCGGACCAGCGCGGGCAGCACGTCGGCCCGGACCCGGGCCCGGGCGTACGAGGGATCGGTGTTGTGCGGGTCCTCCCACGGGGTCAGCCCGAGCGCGGCGCACGCCTTGCGGGTCTGCTCCCGGGTCACGTCGAGCAGGGGGCGCAGCAGCGGCACCCCGGACAGGTCCCGCCGGGGCGGCATCCCGGCCAGCCCACGGGGGCCGGCGCCCCGGGCCAGCGCGAGCAGTACCGTCTCCGCCTGGTCGTCGCGGGTGTGCCCGGTGAGCAGCGCCGCCGCCCCGTGCCGCCGGGCCGCCTCGGCCAGCGCCTCGTAGCGCGCCTGGCGGGCGGCGGCCTCCGGCCCGCCGGGGCGGCCGGCGACGTCGACGCGTACCGCCTCGGCCGGCGCGAGCCCGGCCCCGCCGGCCCAGGCCGCCACGGCGGCGGCCCGCCGGTCGGAGCCGGCCTGGAGGGCGTGGTCGACGGTGACGAGCCCGGCCCGCCGGCCGAGCCGGGGCGCGACGAACGCCGTGGCGGCGGCCAGGGCGAGCGAGTCGGCCCCGCCCGAGCAGGCGACCAGCACCGGCCCGTCCCCGGCCAGCCCGGTCAGCGCGCGGCGGACGGCGAGCCGGATCGCGGCGACCGGCGGGGCGAGCGCGGCCATCGGCGTACGGTCAGCCGACGGTCGGGGTGGCGCCGGTCGGCCCGTGCACCCGGGCGACCCAGGCGTCCGGGTCGCCCAGTTCCTCCAGCCGGGGCAGGGTCAACGGGGAGCCGAAGATCTTGTTGAAGCCCTCCATGCCGACCCGCTCGACGACGCCGTGGACGAACTTGCGGCCCTCGGCGTACTGGCGCATCTTGACGTCGACGCCCAGCAGCCGGCGGATCGCCTTCTCCAGCGGGTTGCCCGTCTCCCGGCGCCGGTTGAACCCGGCCCGGATCCGCTCGACGCTGGGGATGACCTGCGGGCCGACGCCGTCCATCACGAACTCGGCGTGCCCCTCCAGCAGGGTCATCAGCGCGGTGAGCCGGTCGAGCACGGCCCGCTGGGCGGGAGTCTGCACGATGTCCAGCACGCTGGCCCGGCTCTCCGGGTCCCTGACCGCGTCGGATAGGGTGGCCACCCCCCGGCGCAGCCGCTCGACGAGGTGCTCGCCGCCCTGCGAGGCGTCCACGAAGGCCTGCACCTCGCCGAGGAAGTAGGCCCGCATCCAGGGCACCGACGTGAACTGGGTGCGGTGGGTCACCTCGTGCAGGCACACCCAGAGCCGGAAGTCACGCGGGTCGGCCTCCAGCTTCCGCTCCACCTCGACGATGTTCGGCGCGACCAGCAGCAACTGGCCGGGCTCGGCGGAGAAGACCTCGTACTGGCCCAGGACCCGGCCCGACAGGTACGCCAGCACGGTGCCGGCCTGGACCCCGGTGACCCGGGAGCCGATCGCCTCGGTGAGCGGGCCGGGTTGCTTGTCGCCGGCGAGCCGGCCGACCAGCGGGGTGATCACCTCGCGGAGACCGGCGATGTTGGTCGCCGCCCAGTCCCGCCGGTCCACCACCCGTACCGGCGGGTGCGCCACCTGCGAACGGAGCCCGGTGTAGTCGGCCACGTGCCCGGCCGCCTCGTCGGTCAGCCGCCGCAGGTCGGAGACCACCTCGGTGGCCTCGGCGTACGACACCCGGGGCCCCGACTTGCTCAACGCCCCCGCGGTCGCGGCGGCCAGATCCCAGTCCACGAACTGCGCCATGCACCCACCGTACCCGCGCCGGAACACCCCCACCTTTCGCCGAGGACAGGACATGACCCCGCAAAAGGGGTCCCGGCCGGCTCAGCGGCAGCCGCAGCGGGCCAGCGCGGAGGTGATCCGGTCGAGGGCCCGCCGGGTGTCGTCGAGCGAGTCGGGCGGCACCTGGTCGGTGAGCACGGCGAACGTGAGCAGCCGGCCGTCGGCGGTGGTGACCAGCCCGGCGATGGCGTGCACCCGGGTCAGCGTGCCGGTCTTGGCCCGGACCACGCCGGCCCCGGCCGCCGTGGCCGGCACCTGGTACCGCCCGCCGAGGGTGCCCGACCAGGCGGCGACCGGCAGGCCGCCGAAGATGGCGGCCAACTCCGGGTGGGTGCCGTTGCCGGCGAGCGCGATGAGGTCGGTCAGCAGCGACGGGCTGATCCGGTTGCTCCGGGACAGCCCGCTGCCGTCGGAGAGGGTGATCTCGTCGGCCGACAGGCCCAACTCGCCGATCACGATGTCCATCGCCGCCGCCCCGCCTACGAAGGACGCCGGCTGGTCGCGGGCCAGCGCGACCTGCCGGGCCATCGCCTCGGCGATCACGTTGTCGCTGTCGGTGATCATCAGGTCGACCAGTCGGATCATCGGTAGCGACTCGACCTTGCCCAGTTCGGCGCCGGGCGCGGGAGCCGCGGCGGACGGGGCCGCGCCGGCGGCCGGGGCGGTACCCCGCTTCACCTCGGCGGCGGCCCCGGTGAGCCCGAGCAGCCCGGCGAAGGCGCGGCCGGCCGCCAGGTCCGGCTGTGCGGCCCGCTCCGCCCAGCCGTGGCTGGCGTCGAAGTTCTTCTTCGCGGTCCGCGGGTCCCGGCGCGCGCCGTCGGTCATCAGCGCGCTGATCGCCGCGCCGAACCCACCGGTGGGGATGTCCGGGTCCCAGCCGGGGCCGTACACCGGGCCCGGGAACAGCGAGGAGTCGACGGTGACCCGGGTCGGCGCGGTGCCGCCGAGCGCCTGCTTGACCTGCCTGGCCAGGTCGTCGAGGCGGGCCGCGTCGGGATAGAACCCGTCGCCGTCGACCGCGAGGGTCGGGTCGCCGCCGCCGACGAGGACCACCTCGCCCGGGTTCGCGCCGGCCACCGCCCGGGTGGGGATGCGGTGGTCGGGCCCGCGGGCCTCCAGCACGGTGACGGCGGTGGCCAGCTTGGTCACCGAGGCGGGGACGGTGCCGTCGTCGCCGCCCCGCGCATAGAGCGACCGGCCCGTCGTCACGTCGGCCACCGACACGTTGACCCGGCTGCCCAGTTCGGGGGCCCGCAGCAGCGGTTCGAGGGCGGCGCGTACCCCGTCCGGGGTGGGCTCGGGGGCGTTGGCGTCCGGGCCGGCGAGCACCGGGACCGGCTCCGGCTCGGCGGCCTCGGCGGTCGTCCGCGGGTTGGGCCGGTCCGCACCGAGCCAGCCGGCGACCGGACCGGGCCGGACCACCGCCAGCCCGGCCCCGACCAGGGCGAGCAGCAGCACCACGGCCAGCACGGCCACTGGAAGGCGTCGGCGGCGGGCCGGCGACCGGTCGTACCCCGGGGGCGGCCCGGCCGGCGGCTCACCGGCCGGTTCCGGCGTGGCGGCCGGCGCCGGGGCGTCCGGGCCGGCGGCCGGGGAGGCCGGATCCGGGTCCGGGAACCGGTCGGCCGCGGACGGCCGGGCCGGGGGTCGCCACACGGGCGGCGGGGGCCGCTCCCCGGTCCCGGTGAGCCGGGCCGTGGCGTCGGGGTCCACCTCGTCGGCGGGGGGCGGCGCGGGGGTACGGGGGACGTGCGCCTCGGGCACCGGGACCCGGCCGGTCGCGCCCCCGGAGCGCGGATGTCCGCCCTTCCGCCCGTCGACCCCCTCCGGGCGGTAGTGTGAATCTTCCCTCCCCACGACCCCCTCCTCCCCGCGTGGAAAACAGCTTGGGTGACACTACTTCGGTCCGAAGACTATGCGGCGGCCGGAGCGGGCGGGTGGGTATTCACTCTGCCCGGAGAGCGGCGCCACTGGTTTCCGTTAGCCAGCGTGGGCAGACGAGGAGCGTGGGAGATGGATTTCGACGTCACGGTTGAGATCCCCAAGGGTCACCGCAACAAGTACGAGGTGGACCACGCGACCGGCCGGATCAGGCTGGACCGTACCCTCTTCACGTCCACGCAGTATCCGGCGGACTACGGGTTCATCGAGGGCACCCTGGGCGAGGACGGCGACCCGCTGGACGCGCTCGTGCTGGTCCCCGAGCCGACCTTTCCCGGCTGCCTGATCCGCTGCCGCACCATCGGCATGTTCCGGATGACCGACGAGAAGGGCGGGGACGACAAGGTCCTCTGCGTGCCCTACGAGGACCCGCGCCAGGAGCACCTGCGCGACATCCACCACCTGGGCGAGTTCGACCGGCTGGAGATCCAGCACTTCTTCGAGGTGTACAAGGACCTGGAGCCCGGCAAGTCGGTCGAGGGCGCGACCTGGGTCGGCCGGGTCGAGGCCGAGGCCGAGATCCACGCGTCGTACCGGCGCGCCCGGGAGGCCGAGGAGCGCGGCGAGCCCGCGCACTGACCCACCCGACGTCGACGGGCCCGGTGGCCGCTCAGCCGAGCAGCCCCCGGGCCCGTTCGTACAGGTCGAGCACGGCGCAGGCCACCGGCACCACGGATACCACCAGCGCGGTGTCGGTCAGGTCGGCCAGCCGACCGACGTACGGCGACACGGGCCGCCGGGCGTACGTGGTGCCGGCGGCCACGGCGACCAGGGCCACGACCAGCCCGCCGACGGCCAGTGACAGCCCCCCGGCCGGACCGGCGCCCACGGCGAGCACCCCGCCGAGCAGGGTGGCCCCGGCCAGCCCGGCGGCCACCGGGGGCACCCGGTGGCGCAGCGCCACGAAGAGCCGGGAGCGCAGCAGCAGCACGGCGGAGGCGACCGCCGCCAGCAGCCGGCCGGCGACCCCGCCCGTCGCGGCGAGCACCGCCGCCGCCCCGGCCGCCAGCACGGCGTGCCCGAGCAGCATCCCGGTGAGGATCTCCTCGGTCCGGGCCACGGCGGCGTGCACCCGGGCCCGGTCGGGCAGGTCCCGGGCGGCCTCGGCGCCGGGGCCACCGTCGCCGGGCAGGGTGATCGGCGGAAGCGGCAGCTTGCCCAGCCGGATGGCCAGCAGCGGCAGCCCGCCCAACGCGAAGACCAGGACGCAGACCAGCACCGCCGCGGCGCCCTCGGCCGGCAGCGCCAGCCCGCCGAGCGCGGCGAGCGCGCCGGCCGCCCCGACGGTCGCGCCGGCCACGAAGACGCGGACCCGGCTGGCCACCCCGAGCAGGCCGAGCACCGCCACCAGCAGCAGCGCCACCGCGCCGGCCAGCAGTTCGGGGGCGCCCAGCCAACGCAGCGGCGGGACCGGGCCGACCGGGTCGCCCGAGCTGACCGCGAGGGCGCCGGCCGCGGCGGCGTACGGCAGGGCGTAGCCGCCCAGCGTGGCGCCGGTGACGCCGTCGCCGTACGCCCGGGAGGCGACCGTGCCGGCGAGGGTGAGCAGCAGCGCCACCGCGACCGTGACGGGCCAGCCGGTCCGGTGCCCGGGCCCGGCGGCGAGCACGGCGAGCAGCCCGACGGCGAGCGGGACGGCCGCCCCGGCCAGGGCTGCGGCCCGGGTGGCGGCCGGCGACCAGGCGGCACCCCGGCGGCGGGCCCCGTCGACGATCGCTTCGACCACGTCGTCGTACTCCAGCTCGGGCCACTCGGCGCGGGCCGGCACCAGGTGCAGCACCTCGCCGTCGCGGACCCCCTGGGGTAGCAGCGCCTGGGCCGTGAGCAGCACCGCGCCGTCGGTGCGGCGCAGCACCCAGCCGCCGTGCCGCTCCCCGTCGTCGGCCAGCCCGTCGCCGGCGTGCCGGAGCACCTCGGGCAGTAGCTCGCCGAGGGGGACCTGTTCCGGCAGGGCGACGTCGACCCGGCGCCGGGGGGCGCTGATCGTGACACGGGCCAGCCCGGATGTCATCGGCGCATCTCCATATCGAAGGGGGACGGTGGCTGCGCGGACGGAAGGACTTTACCTACCATGAGCCAGGCTCGGGTTACCGAGCGCTGTGGGGGAGGCCGAGTGTCCACTGTCGTCATCAAGCGACCGCCCCGGCGACCGGCGCCGGAGATCCCGCTCGGCGAGCTGCCCGTCGAGGCGCCACCGGAGATCCCCGCCGGCACCGGCAGCCGCTGGCAGCAGGCGCTGATGGTGCTGCCGATGCTGGGCGGGACGGTCGCGATGGCGATGATGTTCGGCCGGGGCGGTGGGGCGTACTCCTACGTGGTCGGCGGGATGTTCGGGCTCTCCTCGGTGGCGATGCTGGTGACCTCGTGGGGCAGCGCCGCCGGCACCCCGAAGAAGTCGGAGCTGATGGCCGCCCGGCGGGAGTACCTGCGGCACCTCACCACGCTGCGCCGCCGGGTCCGGCAGACCGCCGGGCAGCAGCGGGCCGGCCTGCACTATCGGCACCCCGACCCGGCCCGGCTCTGGTCGACCGTCGACAGCCACCGGGTGTGGGAGCGCCGGCCGGCCGACCCGGACTTCGCCGTGGTCCGGGTGGGCCTCGGCCCGCAGACCCTGGCCACCCCGCTGGTCCCTCCGGTCACCCGGCCGCTGGAGGAGCTGGAGCCGATGACCGCCGGCGCGCTGCGTCGCTTCCTGGACGCGTACTCGGTGGTGCCGGACCTGCCGGTGGCGCTGTCGCTGCGCAGCTTCGCCCGGGTCCACGTCCGGGGCGAGCCGGCCCGCCAGGGCACCGACGGGGCGGTCCGGCCCGGCACCGGGTCGCCCGACGCCCAGGCGCTGGCCCGGGCCCTGCTCACCCAGCTCGCGGTCTTCCACGCCCCGGACGAGCTGCTGGTCGCGGTCTGCGCCGGGCCGGAGCGGCGGGCGCTCTGGGAGTGGGTCAAGTGGCTGCCGCACGCCCACCACCCCACCCGCGTCGACGCCGTCGGGCCGGTCCGCCTGGTCACCAGCTCCGCCCCCGAGCTGGAGCGGCTCCTCGACGACGTGCTGGCCAGCCGGTCCCGGTTCAGCCCGGCCGGCCCGGCGACCGACGGACCGCACGTCGTGGTGGTGCTCGACGGCGGCGACCTGACCGGCGCCACCGACCTGGTCGGCGACGGCGGCATCGACGCGGTCACCGTCGTCGACCTGGACACCCCGCCGCCGCGCCTGCTCGACCGGTACGCCCTCCTGCTCGACCTGCGCGGCGGCCGGCTGCACTCGCACTCCGCCGAGGGGCACGCCGAGGTGGGCGCCGCCGACGGGCTGGCGCCCGCCGACGCGGAGGCGGTCGCCCGCCGGCTGGCCCCGCTGCGGCTGGCCACCGCCGTACGCGGGCCGGACGCCCCGGTCAACGCCGAGCTGGGCCTGCCCGAGCTGCTCGGCATCGGCGACCCGGAGGGCTTCACCGCCGAGCAGGGCTGGACGCCCAGGTCGGCCCGGGACCGGCTGCGGGTGCCGATCGGGGTGGGCACCGACGGTGGGGCGATCGAGCTGGACCTCAAGGAGTCCGCCCAGGACGGGATGGGCCCGCACGGGCTGCTGATCGGGGCCACCGGCTCCGGCAAGTCCGAGCTGCTGCGCACCCTGGTCCTCGGGCTGGCCGCCACGCACAGCTCCGAGCAGCTCAACTTCGTGCTGGTCGACTTCAAGGGCGGAGCCACCTTCGCCTCGTTCGACCGGCTGCCGCACACCGCCGCGGTGATCACCAACCTGGCCGACGCGCTGCCGCTGGTCGACCGGATGGTCGACGCGATCAACGGGGAGCTGGTCCGCCGCCAGGAGCTGCTGCGCCGGGCCGGGAACTTCGCCAGCCTGCGCGACTACGAGCGGGCCCGGGCGGCCGGCAACCCGCTGGCCCCGCTGCCGTCGCTGCTGCTGATCTGCGACGAGTTCTCCGAGCTGCTCTCGGCCAAGCCGGACTTCATCGACCTGTTCGTGCAGATCGGCCGCCTGGGCCGGTCGCTGGGGGTGCACCTGCTGCTGGCCAGCCAGCGGCTGGAGGAGGGGCGGCTGCGCGGCCTGGACACCCACCTGTCGTACCGGATCGGGTTGCGCACCTTCTCGGCGCTGGAGTCGCGCACGGTCCTCGGGGTGCCCGACGCGCACGAGCTGCCCCGCTCACCGGGGCACGGCTACCTGCGCTTCGGCACCGAGCCCTTGGTGCGCTTCAAGGCCGCGTACGTCTCCGGCGCGCTGCGCCGCCCCGACGGCACGGCGGGACCCGGCGCGGCCGGCGTGCCCCGCCTGCTCGCCTTCTCCACCCACGCGGTGCCGGTGCCGGAGCCGGCCGTCCCCGCCCCGACGGCCGCCGCCGAGGCGGACCCCGGCGCCGCGAGCCTGCTCGACGTGCTGGTGGGGCGGCTGGCCGGGCAGGGACCGCCGGCGCACCAGGTGTGGCTGCCGCCGCTGGACGTCGCACCCACCCTCGACGAGCTGCTCGGGCCGGTCGGCGCCGACCCGGCGCGCGGGCTGGGCTCCGCCAACCCGGAGCTGCACGGCGCGCTCCAGGTGCCGGTGGCCGTCGTCGACAAGCCGTTCGAGCAGCGCCGGGACCTGCTCTGGCTGACCCTCGGCGGATCGGCCGGACACGTCGGCGTGGTCGGCGGTCCGCAGAGCGGCAAGTCGGGCCTGCTCCGCACCCTGGTCTGCGCGCTGGCGCTGACCCACACGCCGGTCGAGGCGCAGGTGTACTGCCTGGACTTCGGCGGCGGGGGCCTGGCCGCGCTGCGCGACCTGCCGCACGTCGGCGGGGTGTCCGGCCGGACCGACCCGACCGCCGTGCGGCGCACCGTCGGGGAGATGGCCACCCTGCTGGCCGACCGGGAGCGCCGCTTCGCCGAGCTGGGGGTGGAGTCGATGGCGGCGTACCGGCAGCGGCGGGCCGCCCTCGCCGCCGCCGGCCAGCCGGCCGCCGACCCGTTCGGCGACGTGTTCCTCGTGGTGGACGGCTGGGGCACCCTGCGCACCGAGTACGACGACCTGGAGCCCCTGGTCACCGAGCTGGCCACCCGGGGGCTGTCGTACGGGCTGCACGTGGTGGCCAGCGCGCTGCGCTGGACGGACTTCCGCCCCGCCGTCCGGGACCTGTTCGGCTCCCGCCTGGAGCTGCGCCTGGGCGACCCGTCGGACTCGCTGCTGGTCCGGCGGGCGTCGGCGGCGGGGGTGCCGGACAAGGCGCCCGGCCGGGGCATGACCGGCGAGGGCCTGCACTTCCTCACCGCGCTGCCCCGGCTGGCCGGGCCGGACGGGGAGACCGCCACGCTGGTGAAGGCGGTCGCCGGGGCCTGGACCGGGCCGGTCGCGCCCCGGGTCCGGCTGCTCCCGCCGGTGCTGCCGTACGCGGAGCTGGACCTGGCCGCCACGACCGGGCTGGCGGTGCCGGTCGGGATCGCCGAGGCGGACCTGCGCCCGGTGGTGCTCGACTTCGCCACCGAGCCGCACCTGCTGGTCTTCGGGGACGCCGAGTGCGGCAAGTCGTCGTTCCTGCGGGCGCTGGCCGCCACCGTCGTGGGCCGGTTCACCCCCGCCCAGGCCCGGGTGATCCTGGTGGACTACCGGCGCAGCCTGCTCGGCGCCGTCGAGACGGAGCACCGGATCGGCTACGGCACCGCCGCCGCCCGCACCGCCGAGCTGATCGAGTCGGCCGCCGGGTACATGCAGCGCCGGCTGCCCGGCCCGGACATCACCCCGGCCCAGCTACGCGAGCGGTCGTGGTGGTCGGGGCCGGAGCTGTTCGTGCTGGTCGACGACTACGACCTGGTGGCCAGCGGGCCGGTCAACCCGCTGCGGGCGCTGGAGGAGTACCTGCCGCAGGCCCGGGACATCGGCCTGCACCTGGTGCTGGCCCGCCGGGCCGGCGGCGCCACCCGCGGCTACGACCAGTTCCTCCAGCGGCTGCGCGAGCTGTCCACCCCGGGCCTGGTGATGGCCGGCAGCCCGGACGAGGGGCCGCTGGTCGGCCAGGTCCGGCCCGGCCCGCTCCCGCCCGGACGGGCCCGGCTGGTGACCCGGCGGGAGGGCGTACGCCTGGTCCAGCTCGCCCATCTCCCTCCGCAGTGAACGCCCGCACCGCCCCCGCGTCTGCGGCGCTCCCGGTGACCTGTTGCCGGATCGGCGCGTGACGGAGGAAAGAACCGGTAATCTCCGAGCTGCATGTGTTCGCCGCGATGAATGGCTGGGAATGTGACTGGGGATCGGCAGGGCCGTCCGACGACGGCGCGACGGCTCACCCGCCACGCGCTGCTCGGCGCGACGGCGCTCGCGGTGTCGCTCATCGGTCCGGTTCCGCCCCCGGCGCTCGCCGCGCCGGCCCGCCCCGCCGCGCTCGCCGCGCCGCCGGCCGGGTCGGCGCCCTGGCGGGCGTCGCCGGTGGACACCCCGGCCCGGGCCGACCAGGTCCGCGACGAGCAGTGGCAGCTCGACGAGCTGCGGGCGTCGACCGCCTGGCGCACCTCGACCGGGCGCGGCGTGACCGTGGCGGTGATCGACTCCGGGGTGGACGGTTCGCACCCGGACCTGACCGGTCAGGTGCTGCCCGGCATCGACCTGGTCGACGACGGCGACACCGACGAGGGCCCGGACCCGGTCGGGCACGGCACGACGGTGGCCGGCCTGATCGCCGGGCGCGACGACGACAGGCGCGGCGCGGTCGGGCTGGCCCCCGACGCGAAGATCCTCCCGGTGCGGGTCCTCGACGACGAGAACCGGTACGACGACGCGATGATCGTCGCGAAGGGAGTCCGGTGGGCCGTGGACAACGGCGCCCGGGTGATCAACCTGTCCCTCGGCGGCAGCGGCGACAGCCCCGCCCTGGCGGCGGCGCTGGACTACGCGTTCGTCCGGGACGTGGTGGTGGTCGCCTGCACCGGCAACCTGGCCGTGTCCGCCGACACCAAGGTCTGGTACCCGGCCCGGGAGCCGGGCGTGATCGCCGTCGCCGGCCTGGAACGCGCCAGCGACAACCTCTGGTCCGGTTCGATCACCGGCGACGCCACGGTCCTCACCGCGCCGGCCGCCGGCCTGGTCGGGGCCCGGCCGGGCGGATACTGGCGGGTGCAGGGCACCAGCTTCGCGGCCCCGCTCGTCGCCGCCACCGCCGCCCTGGTCCGGGCCCACTGGCCGCAGATGTCCGCCGGCGAGGTGGTGAACCGTCTGATCAGCACCGCACGGGACATCGGGCCCGCCGGCCGCGACGACCGCTTCGGGTACGGCGTGGTCGACCCGGTCGCCGCGCTCACCGCCGCCGTGCCGCCGGTGCAGCGCAACCCGCTCGACGACCAGACCTCCCCCGGTGTGGTGGGCTTCGGCCCGGCGCCCGGCACCGCCGAGGAGCCGGTCGCCGGCGCCGGCGCGGACCCGCTCGGCTTCACCGCGCCCCGCCAGCAGACCCGCTGGACGGCCCGGCCGGCCGGCGGCTCGGACGGCTCCGACCCGGGACAGCTCTGGACGAGCGTCGCCGCCTTCGCCGCCCTGGCCACCGGGGCCGTGCTGGTGGCCCGCCGCCTCCGCCGGTCGGTCCGCTGACCGGTCGCCACCGTCGGGTTCCGTCGGCGCCGGCCGGCCTGCTCCGGTGCCCGGCTGGGTAGGGATCCGGCATGAGCACGCCCGGTCAGCACACCCCCGCGTCGGCGTCCCCGTCGTGGCGGGCCCGCCGCCTCGACCAGGACCGGTCGCTGGGGCTGCGGCTCACCCTCGCCGCCACTGCGGCCTTCCTGGTCCTGGTGCCGTTCGCCCTGCTCGCCCTGCTGGTGCTGGGCGCCTGGGCGCCGCTGCACCGGCTGGACGCCGCGGTGACGGACGCCCTGCACGGGTACGCCCTCGGCCATCCCGGCTGGGTGTGGTTCATGACCGGCTGGACCAACGTCTTCGGCCCCGGGCCGCTGCGGGTCGCCGTGCTCGCCGTGGTGGTCTGGCTGTACTACCGGCGCGCCCTGCGGCTGGCCTGGTGGGCGGTCACCACGATGGCCGTGGGCGGGCTACTGGGCGCGCTGCTCAAGCTGCTGGTCGGCCGGGACCGGCCGGACCTGCTCGACCCGGTGGCCCGGGCCGCCGGCTACTCGTTCCCCTCCGGGCACGCGCTGAACGCCACCCTGGCCGCCGGGGTGCTGCTGCTGATCTTCCTCCCGTACGCCCGGAAGCGTCCCGCCGCCCGGTGGGCGCTGTGGGCCGCCGCCGTCGTGGTCGCCGGCCTGACCGGGGTGAGCCGGGTGGCGCTGGGCGTGCACTGGACCAGCGACGTGATCGGCGGCTGGCTGCTGGGCGCTGCGACGGTGGCCGCCACGACGGCCGCCTTCCGCACCTGGCGGGCCCGCACGGGCCGCCGCCCGTCGCACCCCGCGACCGAGGGCGTCGAGCCCGAGCTGGCCGACGAGGCGGGCCGGCCGGGGCCGGAGGGCGGGCCGGCGTAGCGGCCGGAGCCACGGGCCGTGTCAGGTGCACTCGCCGGTGCCGACCGGGCGGGTGCGCTCGGCGCCGGCCAGCGCCACCGGGCGGGCCTCGGCCGCGGTCACCGCGAAGCCGGTGTTCGGGTCGTCCGCCGCCGCCGCGAAGATCACCCCGAGCACCAGGCCGTTCGAGGAGAGCAGCGGACCGCCCGAGTTGCCGCTGCGGACCAGCGCCCGGATCGTGTAGATCTCCCGGGTGACGTCGCCCGAGGAGTAGATGTCCGGACCGGTGATCCGGTCGACGTCGCGCACCCGGGCCGACTGGGCGTTGTACGGCCCGTCCAGCGGGAAGCCCAGCACGATCGCGTCCGCCCCGCTGCCCGCGTTGCCAGCGGCGAAGCGCAGGGACGGGCCGGGCAGGCCCGGCACCCGCAGCACCGCCAGGTCCCGGTCGGGGTCGTAGACGACGACCTCACCGTCGTACCGGTCGCCGCCCAGCTCCACGGCGACCGAGCGGGTGCCGGCCACCACGTGCGCGTTGGTCATCACCCGGTCGTCGGCGTACACGAAGCCGGAGCCCTCGATGCGGCGGGCGCAGCTCGGCGCGGAGCCCAGCACCTTGACCACCGAGCGCCGGCCGTTGGCGACCACCTCGGAGCCGGCGAGCGCCGGGTCGGGCGGATCGACCTGCCGGGCCCGGGTGGGCGCGAGGTCGCCGAAGACGTCCGGGAAGCCGTTCGTGTCCACCGTGTCCCGCAGCGCGTTGGACAGCTCCTGCGCCTTGTCCGGCAGCACCCGGTCGACCACGGTGAGCAGCGCGCTGTTGCGCACCGAGGAGGCGAGCCAGGGCAGCGACGACGAGCCCAGCGGCACGGCCACCAGCCAGGCCACCAGCATGACGGCGACGAGTGAGACGACCGCCCCGCCGATGTCGTCGGCCCGCCTGCCGACGTCGCTGGTGATCGTCTGGCGCAGGTGTGAGCCGAGCCAGCCGGCCAGCGCCTGACCCACCACGGCCAGCCCGAAGACCGCGACGAGGGAGATCAGCACCCGGGCGCCGCTGTCCACGAACTGCCGGGCCAGCAGCGGGCCGACCTGGAGACCGACGAGCGCGCCCACGAAGAAGCCGGAGAACGACAGCACCCCGATGACGAAGCCCTGACGGTATCCGCTGATCGCGAACACGAGCATGAGCAGGAGCAGGACGAGATCCACGGCGGACACGCCCCAAGGGTACGGGCACCCGGCTCGCCGGCGGCCCGCCGCTCGCGAACGCGATGGTCAGGTGCGCGGGCCGGTCATCTCGTCGGCCTCGTCGGTGCCGGCCGACGGCGCCGGGGCGGCCCCGGTGGGCGGCAGGTCGACGACCCGGTCGCGCGGCCAGGGGCGGGCCCAGCCGCCCATCTCCAGCAGGGTGGCGAGCACCCCGGCGGTGAAGCCCCAGACCAGCATGCCGCGCACCGAGAAGGCCGGGCCGATCCAGCCGCTCGGGTGGCGTACCCGGATGCGGTTGGCCGGATCGACGAGTTCGGCGACCGGCAGCCGGGCGACGTGCGCGACCTCGGCCGGTTCCCGGGGGTGCACCGGGTGCGGCCGGTGCCACCAGCCGAGCACCGGGGTCACCACGAAGTCGCTGACCGGGATCCACAGCTTCGGCAGCTCGGCCAGCACGGTGACGCTGGCCGGGTCGAGGTCTACCTCCTCGTTCGCCTCGCGCAGGGCGGTGGCGGCGGAGTCGGCGTCGGTCGGGTCGGCCGCCCCGCCGGGAAAGGCCGGCTGCCCGGCGTGGTTGCGCAGGGTCGCGGCGCGCTGGAGGACCAGCACGTCCGGGCCGGCCCCCGGCTCCTCGGCCAGCAGCACCAGCACGGCGCTCTCCCGCCCGCCGCTGCTCGGGGTGGCGATCCGGGTGAAGTCCTCGACCCGCGCGGTGCCGAGCCGGGCCAGCAGCGGGTCGATCCAGGGCGGGGGCTGCCGGGTCACCCGGACACCTCCAGCCCGAGGTGCCGGCGGACCAACTCGGCCAGCCGGGCGTCGTCCAGCGCCCCGGAGACGTCGACGTGCCGGACCCGGCCGTCGGCGTCGACGAACACGGTCAGCGGGATGGCGTTGCGGTTGAGCCCCCGGCTCAGGCTGTCGCCCTGGTCGAACAGGACCGGGAAGCGGATGCCGAAGTCCTCGCCGATCGACTGGGCGGCGTCCCGGTCGTCCCGGGCGTTCACCCCGACCACCTGGAGCCGGCCGGCCGCGCGCTCGCTGAGCCGCTGGAAGGCGGGCAGTTCCTTGCGGCAGGGCGGGCACCAGGACGCCCACAGGTTGATCACGGCCGGTCCCCGGATGTCCCGCAGCGCGACCGGGTCGCCGCCGGTGAAGCAGGGCAGCGTCAACTCGGGCAGCGCCGACCCGCCAGGCGCCCCGGTCCTGGTCGGCCCGGCCCCGGTCGGCCCGGCCCCTGACCCGGTTGGCGTCGGGCCGGCCTGGGCCGGCGGCGTGGTCAGGGCCGCACAGGCGGCGAACGGCGAGGGCCGGGTGTTCCTCCGGGGCTCGGGCGGCGCCGGCTCCCCGGCGGGAGCCGTGCAGCCGGCGGCGAGCAGCGCCACCGGCAGGAGCAGGGCGGCAAGGCGGCGCTTCACGGCACCTCCGCAGCCACCGCCTGCTGCGGCACCAGCTCGGGGTCGACGCCTGCGGCGGCGGCCAGGTCCCGCGCCCGGGGGCCCTTGAGCAGCTTCGCGGCGGCGGCCGGCCCGGTCGGCCCGGTCCCGTACGACGGGCAGAGCTTCACCAGGGTGCAGGCGCCGCAGGCCGGCTTACGGGCGTGGCAGACCCGCCGGCCGTGGAAGATGATCCGGTGCGACAGCATCGTCCAGTCGCGCTTCGGGTACATCGCGCCGACCGCGTGCTCGATCTTGACGGGGTCGGTCTCGTCGGTCAGCCGCCAGCGGTGCACCAGCCGCTGGAAATGGGTGTCGACGGTGATGCCGGGAACGGCGAAGGCGTTGCCGAGGATGACGTTGGCGGTCTTGCGGCCGATCCCGGGCAGCGTGACCAGGTCGACGAGCTTCCCCGGCACCCGGCCGTCGTACCGCTCGACGAGGCCCCGGCCCAGCTTGATCAGCGAGTCGGTCTTGTTCCGGTAGAAGCCGGTGGGCCGGATCAGCTCCTCCAGCTCCGCCCGGTCGGCGCCGGCGTAGTCGGCTGCCGTCGGGTACCGACCGAACAGCTTCGGGGTGACCTCGTTGACCTTCTTGTCCGTGCACTGCGCGGACAGGATCGTGGCGACGGCCAGCTCCAGCGGGTTGGTGTGGTCCAGCTCGCAGTGCGCGTCGGGGTGGGTCTCGGACAGCACCCGACCGATCTTCCGGGCACGGCGCGTGCGACCGAGGTCGGTCTCGGTGGCTGCGGGGGAACTGGTGGTCACGACGGAAAGCCTACGTCGGCCCGGTGCCGGCCCGACGCGCGCACGCGGGCGGCGCGTCACCGCTGAAGCGGGCGCGGCCCGGTCACCCCTCGGTGATCCGGCCCTGGTCGTCGAACCGGGCACCGGTCTTCGGGAAGTCCGTCCGGGTGAGCTGCCGGACCAGGCCGAGGCCCCGGTCGTCCGGGTCCATGGTCGGCTTGCCGATCGAGTTCATGTACGTCGAGGTGAACGACCCACCGGCGAAGCTCCCGTCCGGCTTGAGCGACACCTTGAGCACACCGCCCCAGCCCAGCCGGCCGTTGTTGCTCAGCGAGTTGCCGCCGCCCGCGAAGTTGCCGAGGCTGTAGGCGATCAGCCGGCCCTGGTAGAACTCCATGCCGCGCAGCACGTGCGGGCCGTGGCCGACGATCAGGTCCGCCCCGGCGTCGATCATGGCGTGCGAGAACTTCACCGGATCGCCCCGGTTCTCGCCGAGGAACATCTCGGTGCCCGGTCGGACCCGGGTCTTGTCGGCGCCCTCGCCGCCCATGTGCACCTGCACCACGACCAGGTCGGCCATGGTGGCGGCCTTCTTGACCACCGCGCTGGCGGCGTCGATGTCGACCAGACTGTTGGACCAGACGTACGACGAGAAGCCGGCCACGGCGACCTTGACGCCCTCGACCTCGACCACGGTGATCTGGTCGGGCGCGCCGGTGTGCGCCAGGTCGTACTTCTCCAACGCCCGCTGGGTGTTCTGGTAGCCCTTGGGGCCGTAGTCGTACCCGTGGTTGTTGGCCTGGTTGAGCAGCTCGAACCCGGCGTCACGCAGGTGGGCCGCGTACTCCGGCGGGGCGCGGAACTGGAAGCACCGGGTCGAGTTGGCCCCGCACTTGCCGGTCCCGGTGTCCACCGTCAGCGGCTCCTCCAGGTTGCCCATCACCAGGTCGGCGGCGAGGGCGTCCTTGACCGAGTCGAAGAACCCCTTCCCGCCGCCCGGCGGAAGCCGGTTCGGCGCGTTGCCCATGATGATGTCGCCGGTGGCGGAGAGCGAGACGCTCTTCGCCTCGCCCTCCGGCGTGGCGGCCGGGGTCCGGGTCGGCGTCGGAGCGCCGGGCGCGCTGGTGCTGCCGCCCGCGGCACCCGGCTGCCAGACAGGATCGTCGCCGGGTTGCGCGCAGCCGGCGGCGAGCAGCGCGGTGAGCAGCACGCCGAGGGCGAGCGCGGCGCGGCGCGGGCGGATTCCGGAAGGAGCGGCAGCATACATCGCCCGCGACCCTACCGGCCGGGCAACGCGCTGACGATGGCCGATCGGTCGGACTTCAGGCCGTACGTCGTTGCGACCACGGCACCACGGAGCCGGCCCCGCCGGCGAGCACGGCGGCGTGCACGGCCCGGGCCAGCGGCGCTCCCCAGGTGGAGCGCGGACCCCCGTACGCGGCCGGCGCCCCGTCGACCGGGCAGAGCACGGTGACCGCGTCCGTGGGGGTGCCGGTGGCCACCAGCCCCAGCTCCCGGATCGCCTGCACCTTCGCCTCGGTCGCGGTGGCCACCGCGTTGACCAGCGCGGCGTCGCCGAGCCGGGCGGGTACCTGGATCACGATGTTGACGGTGCCGACCCGCGCCCCGGACTCGGCTGGGGCGGGCTCGGGCACGGTGGATCCGGCCGGGGCGGGCTCGGCGGCCTGGAGCGGGGTGCCCAGCCCGACCGTGGCCCAGACCCGCACGCCGGTGTCGGTCCGGGCGACCACCTCGGCGACGTCGACCCCGGTCAGCAGCCCGACGCCGGGCCCGTCCAGGCCGAGCTGGCCGGCCAGCCCGGCCAGGTGCTCGGCCGGGTCGTCCCGGTGGTACGACATCGGCACGGTCGCGTTGACCACCCAGTTCCGGACACCGATCCCGCCGCCCAGCGGCGCGGAGCTGACCGCGAGCAGCGGCCGGTCGGCGCGCCAGACGAGCAACGGTACGTCCCACCCGTCCTCGTGGCGGCTGGTCAGGGTCGGCTCGGTCAGCACGCCGCAGACCCTACGTCCCGGGCGCGTCGCGGGCGGGCCGGGGCCCACCGAACCGGCGATCATAGTGGTTGATCAGGTTGGGCGGGGTTACGCCCAACGATCAAGATTCCAGGGGTGCACCTCTGATTACTGCTCACGTGCGCCTAGACTGGCCTCGCGCGAGGGATCAGCGGACGGCGGACCCGGCCGACGGACGGCACGCGCAGGCGGAGGTGCGCGATGGACGAGGTACTGGCCCGCAGCGGGATCTTTCAGGGGGTCGACCCGGAGGCTGCCGAGGCGCTCGCGAAGGAGATGGAGACGATCGAGGTCCGCAAGGGCGAGGTCGTGTTCAACGAGGGCGAGCCCGGCGACAGTCTCTACATCCTCCTGTCCGGCAAGATCAAGGTCGGTCGCCGGGCGGCCGACGGCCGGCAGAACCTGATCGCCGTGATGGGCCCGTCGGACATGGTCGGCGAGCTGTCGCTCTTCGACCCGGGCCCCCGGACGGCCACGGCCACCGCGGTGACCGACACCCGACTGGTACGGCTGCGCAAGCAGGCCCTGCGGCCGTGGCTGAACAACCGGCCCGAGATCGCCGAGCAGCTGCTCCGGGTGCTGGCCCGCCGGCTGCGCCGGACGAACGACTCGCTGGCCGACCTGATCTTCACCGACGTGCCGGGGCGGGTCGCGAAGAACCTGCTCCAGATGGCCGGCCGGTTCGGCACCCGCGACGGCGGCGTGCTGCGGGTGACCCACGACCTGACCCAGGAGGAGATCGCCCAGCTCGTCGGCGCCTCCCGGGAGACCGTGAACAAGGCGCTCGCCGACTTCGCCTCGCGCGGCTGGCTGCGGCTGGACGGCAAGAGCATCATCATCCTGGACCCGGAGCGCCTGGCCCGCCGCGCCCGCGTCTGACCGCCCGGCCGTCCCGTCTGCCCCGGGCAGAATCGCTGGACGGCCCGGCTGGCGGGCGGGACGGTGGGACCATGCTGGAACGTGTCGCCGTCCTGTCCGACGTCCACGGCGCACTGCCCCCGCTGGAGGCGGTGCTGGCCGAGCCGGACGTCGCCGCCGCCGACCTGATCGTGCTCACCGGGGATGTCGCCGCCGGCCCGCAGCCCGTCGAGGTGCTGGACCTGCTGGCCAGCCTCGGCGACCGGGTCCGCTGGGTGGGCGGCAACGCCGACCGGGAGTTGGTCGAGGCGCGGGCCGGGAAGCCGTCGGACATCGACGTGTCGAACTGGGCCGCGGAACAGCTCCGCGACGACCAGGTCGAATGGCTGGCCGGGCTTCCGCTGACGGTCACCCTGCCGGTAGCCGGGCTGGGCGAGGTGCTCTTCTGCCACGCCACGCCCCGCGACGACGAGGAGATCGTCCTCGTCGACTCCCGGATGGCCCGGTGGGCGGAGGTCCTCTCCGGCGTCCCGGCCGCGGTCGGCACGGTGGTCTGCGGGCACACCCACATGCCGTTCACCCGACTGGTCGACCGCCGGCTGGTGGTCAACGCGGGCAGCATCGGCATGCCCTACGGCGGGCCCGGGGCGGACTGGGCACTGCTCGGGCCGGGGGCGCAGCTACGACGTACGGCGTTCGACGTCGATGCCGCCTGCGCCCGGGTGGCGACGGAGTCGGGCTTCCCGGACGCCGCGGCCTGGGCCGACGAGTACCTGCGATCCCGGCACAGCGACGCCGACGCGCTGGCGGTGTTCGGCCCCCTGACCCGGCAGGGCTGACCCGACAGGGCTGACCCGACAGGGCTGACCCGACAGGGCTGGCCGGTCCCGAGACGGTCGACCGGTCGACCGTCGACCCGACCTGAGGCTGCTGCTTTGGCCGCCCGGGATCCACGCTGCCGGGCCGACCGACCCGAGGAAAGCAGGGTTGCTCCACGGGCGGGCCGCGGTCTCGCGGCAGCCCCTGCCTGCCTACCCGCCGCCTATGGAGCTGAGTCGTCTGCGTCATCAGAACCGGATGGCGACCCGTCCACGACATCAGCTCCAAAGCACGGGACGGCGATCCGTCCACGACATCAGCTCCAAAGCACGGGACGGCGATCCGTCCACGACATCAGCTCCAAAGCACGTCGGCGATGCCACCTGGCCCGCGACATGCCGGCCCGTCACCTGGTCTTTCACAACATGCCGACTCGACTCCTTGAACCCTTGAACCCGTGAACCGTGAACCCCGACCCTTCGCCCCGGCCCTTTGTGCCCAACCAGGACAAGCCAGCCCCGCCGCCACCACCGCCGGCACCACCGACACCGACACCGGCACCGGCACCGGCACCGGTGAACCGTTTGGGCCGGGGCCGAAAAAGTCAGGCTTGACTGTTTGTTTTGGCGGCGGCACGCTGTCCCCGTGTCCGCATCGACCCGCGTCCCTCAGCAGGAGCGCAGCCGTGCCACCCAGGCCCGGCTGCTGGAGGCGACCGTCGAGTGCCTGGTCGAGCACGGTTGGTCCGGTACGACCACCACCGTGGTGGCGGCCCGGGCCGGCGTCTCCCGGGGCGCCCAGCTGCACCACTACCCCACCAAGGCCGCCCTGGTCACCGCTGCGATCGCGCACCTCGCCGAGCGCCGCGCCGAGGAGCTGCGCACGGAGACCGAGGCGCTGCCCGC
Organism: Micromonospora sp. MW-13; assembly: GCF_003434305.1. Taxonomy (GTDB): domain Bacteria; phylum Actinomycetota; class Actinomycetes; order Mycobacteriales; family Micromonosporaceae; genus Micromonospora. Next base: position 45,334 of record NZ_QKKX01000001.1, on the reverse strand, counting down.
CGGGCCGCAGCGGCTCGATCGGGTGATCGACTTGCTCGGTGCCGCGTTCACCGGGCCATTCTTCGTCGCCGCCCTCGAACTGTGGGTCGCCGCCCGCACCGACGCCGAGTTGCGGCGCGCCCTGGTGCCGCTGGAGGCCCAGGTGGGGCGGGAGATGCACCGGCTGACCGTCGCGCTGCTCGGGGTCGACGAGCGCCGACCCGGCGTCCGGGAGGCCGTACAGGCCACCCTCGACCTGCTGCGCGGGCTCGGGGTGGCCAACCTGCTCAACGACGACTCGGCCCGCCGGGCCGCCCTGCTCAGCACCTGGAAGCGCCAGCTCGCCGCCCTGCTCACCCCCTGACCAGCCGCAGAGGCCCACCCGGCCTCACCCGCCCTGGAGGTCCCATGGTCGACCGCACGGACCTGCTCACCGACCTGCTCACCGACCTGGCCGACGAGTCCGGCGAGCTGGACGCCCTGGTCGCCCCCCTCCCGTGGGGCGACTGGGCGCGGGCCACCCCGGCACCCGGCTGGACGATCGCCCACCAGATCGCCCACCTGGCCTGGACCGACCACGTCGCCCTGCTCGCCGCCACCGACCCCGGGGCGTTCTTCGCCTCGGTGACCTCGGCCCCCGACCTGGGCCGGCTGGTGGACGACGGCGCCGAACAGTTCCTCGCCCCGGCGGCCAAGCTGTTGGCCCGCTGGCGGGCGGGCCGCACCGCGCTGGCCGACGCGCTCGCCGCCGTCCCGGCCGGGGAGAAGCTGCCCTGGTACGGCACCCGGATGTCGGCCACCTCGATGGCCACCGCCCGGATCATGGAGACCTGGGCGCACGGCGAGGACGTGGCCGACGCGCTCGGCGTCACCCGCGCCCCGACCGCCCGGCTTCGGCACGTCGCGCACCTCGGCTTCCGTACCCTCGGGCACGGCTTCACGGCCCACGGCCGGGCAGTGCCGACGGCGCCGGTGCGGCTGGAACTCGCCGCGCCGGGCGGCGGCACCTGGGCGCACGGCCCGGCGGACGCCCCCGACCGGGTGACCGGCCCGGCGCGCGACTTCTGCCTGCTGGTCACCCAGCGCCGGCACCGCGCCGATCTGGCCCTGGTCGCCGCCGGGCCGGTCGCCGACGAGTGGCTCGACGTGGCACAGGCGTTCGCCGGCCCGCCGGGTGCCGGCCGCGAACCGCTGGAGGGGCGGGCCCCGGCCGCCGGGACGACGGCATGACCGCGCCGCTGCGGGTCGGCAACGCGTCCGGCTTCTACGGCGACCGGTCCACCGCCTGGCGGGAGATGCTCGACGGCGGCGATTTGGATGTGCTGACCGGCGACTACCTGGCCGAGCTGACCATGCTGATCCTCGGCCGGGACCGGCTGCGCGACCCCGGCCTGGGCTACGCGAAGACGTTCCTGCGCCAGTTGGAGGGCTGCCTCGGCACCGCGCTGGAGCGCGGGGTGCGGATCGTGACCAACGCCGGCGGGTTGAACCCCGCCGGGTTGGCCGCCGCGATCGGCACGCTCGCCGGCCGGCTCGGCCTCACCGCCCGGGTCGGGTACGTCGAGGGCGACGCCCTCGCCCGCCCGGACGCGCTCACCGCGAACGCGTACCTGGGCGCGTTCGGGATCGCCGCCTGCCTCGACGCCGGGGCGGACGTGGTGGTCACCGGCCGGGTCACCGACGCGTCCCTGGCGGTGGGGCCGGCGATCGCCCGGTTCGGCTGGGGGCGGGGCGACCTCGACGCGCTGGCCGGGGCGACCGTGGCCGGGCACCTCATCGAGTGCGGTGCGCAGGTCACCGGCGGCAACTTCAGTTTCTTCACGGAGCTGCCCGACGGCGGCCACCGCCCCGGCTTCCCGATCGCGGAGATCCACCCGGACGGCTCGTCGGTGATCACCAAGCATCCCGGCACCGGCGGCGCGGTCACCGTGGAGACGGTCACGGCCCAGCTCCTGTACGAGGTGGGCGGCCCGGCCTACCTGGGCCCGGACGTGGTGACCTGGCTGGACACAATCGCGCTGGGCGTGGACGGGCCGGACCGGGTGCGGGTCACCGGGGTCCGGGGCAGCCCACCGCCCGACACCCTCAAGGTCGGGGTGAACAACCTCGGCGGGTTCCGCAACTCGATGACGTTCGTCCTGTGCGGGCTGGACATCCCGGCCAAGGCCGCCCTGGTCCGGGGTCAGATCGAGGCGGCCGTCGGCACGGACGGGCTGGAGTGCGTCCTGGCCCGTACCGACCACCCGGACGCGGGTGACACCGAGGCGGCGAGCGCGCTGCTGCACGTACACCTGCGCGACGGCGACAAGGGGCGGGCCGGGCGGGCGTTCTCGGCCGCCGCGGTGGAGCTGGCGCTGGCCTCCTACCCGGGCTGCACGCTGACCACGCTGCCCGGCGACGCCACCCCGTACGGGGTCTTCACCGCCGACGCGGTCCCGCAGGACGCGGTCGCGCACGTCGCCGTCCTCCCCTCCGGCGAGCGGGTCCGGATCGCCGCGCCGGCCGTGACGGCTGTGCAGAGGCCCCCGGTACAGCGGCATCCGTCGACCGGGGGCTCGCCGCCGCAGCCCACCCGGCGGGGGGCACTGGGCGAGCTGGTGGGGGCGCGGTCCGGCGACAAGGGCGGCGACGCGAACCTCGGCGTCTGGGCCCGCACCGACGCGACCTGGGCCTGGCTGCGCGGCTGGCTGACCGTCGAGCGGCTGGCCGGGCTGCTGCCGGAGACCGCCCCGCTGACCGTGGAGCGGTACGAGCTGCCGAACCTGCGCGCGGTGAACTTCGTGCTCCGGGGACTGCTGGGGCAGGGGGTGGCCGCGTCCACCCGGTTCGACCCGCAGGCGAAGGCGCTCGGCGAACTGCTCCGCTCCCGCGTCGTCGACCTGCCGACGGGGCTCGCCACCGGGCCGGCCAGGGAGGTGGTCCCGTGACCATCGTGGACACCCCCGAGCGGCGACAGCTCCGCGAGCTGACCCGGGCGTTCGTCACGAAGGAGGTGCTGCCGCACCTGGACGGCTGGGAGCGGGCCGGCGAGGTGCCCCGGGAGCTGCACGCCACGGCCGCGAAGCTGGGCCTGCTCGGCATCGGTTTCCCCGAGCGGGTGGGCGGCAGCGGCGGCGACCTGCTCGACTCGGTCATCGTCACCGAGGAGATCATCCGCTCCGGCGGCTCCTCGGGCCTGATCGCGGCGCTGTTCACGCACGGCATCGCGCTGCCGCACATCGTCGCCTCCGGGGACGGGGACCTGGTCGACCGGTACGTGCGGCCGACCCTGGCCGGGACCATGATCGGCGCGCTGGCGATCACCGAGCCCGACGGCGGCTCGGACGTGGCCTCGATCCGTACCCACGCCCGCCGCGACGGCGACCACTACGTGGTGAACGGGTCGAAGACGTACATCACCAGCGGGGTGCGCGCGGACTTCGTGACCACGGCGGTCTGTACCGACTTCCCGGGCAGCGGCTCCCTCTCCCTGCTGGTGATCGACAAGGGGACGCCCGGGTTCACCGTCGGCCGGCGGCTGGAGAAGCTCGGCTGGCACTGCTCGGACACCGCCGAGCTGTCCTTCGCCGACGTGCGGGTGCCGGCCAGCAACCGGATCGGCGACGAGGACACCGGATTCCTCACCCTCATGCAGCACTTCGCCGCCGAGCGGCTGTCGCTGGCCACGCAGGCGTACGCGACGGCGCAACGCTGCGTCGACCTGGCCGTGCGCTGGTGCCGGGACCGGTCCACGTTCGGCCGGCCGCTGGCCGGCCGCCAGCTCGTCCGGCACCGGCTGGCCGAGATGCACACCCGCGCCGAGGCGGCCCGCGCGTACGTGCACGAGGTGGCGGCCCGGGTCGCCGCTGGCGAGCCGGTGGTGACCGAGGTGGCGATGGCGAAGAACGTCGCGGTGGCCGCCTGCGACTTCGTCGTCGACGCCGCCCTGCAACTGCACGGCGGGTACGGCTACCTGCGTGACGCCGAGGTGGAGCGGCACTACCGGGACGCCCGCATCCTCGGCATCGGCGGCGGCACCACCGAGATCATGAACGAGATCGTCGCGAAGGGCATGGGGATGTGACCACACTGGACAGCGCGATCGACCCGTCCTCGCCGGCCCACCGCGCCAACCGGGAGGCGCTGCTGGAACGCCTCGCCGAGCTGGACGCGGCCCTCGACCGGGCCCGCGCGGGCGGCGGCGAGAAGTACGTGACCCGGCACCACGGGCGGGGCAAGCTGCTCCCCCGGGAGCGGATCGAGCTGCTGCTCGACCCGGACAGCCCGTTCCTGGAGCTGTCGCCGGTCGCCGCGTACGGGACGGACTTCCCGGTCGGGGCCAGCGTGGTCACCGGGATCGGGGCGGTGGAGGGCGTGGAGTGCCTGATCGTCGCAAACGACCCGACGGTACGCGGCGGCGCGGTGAACCCGTGGTCGCTGGCGAAGACCCGGCGGGCCGGCGAGATCGCCCTCGCCAACCGGCTCCCCATGGTGAACCTGGTCGAGTCGGCCGGTGCGGACCTGCCCACCCAGGCGGAGATCTTCATCCCGGGCGGCCGGGTGTTCCGCGACCTGACCCGGCTCTCGGCCAACCGGATCCCCACGGTCAGCGTGGTCTTCGGCAACGCCACGGCCGGCGGCGCGTACGTGCCGGGAATGTCCGACCACGTGATCATGATCCGGGACCGGTCGCAGGTCTACCTGGCCGGGCCGCCGCTGGTGAAGATGGCCACCGGCGAGATAACCGACGACGAGTCCCTCGGCGGCGCGGCCATGCACGCGGCGACGTCGGGGCTCGCGGACTTCCTCGCGTCCGACGAGCGGGACGGCATCCGGCTGGCCCGGCAGTGCGTCCGCCGGCTCAACTGGCGCAAACAGGGCCCGCCGCCGCGCAACCCGGTCCCGCAGCCCCCGAAGTACGACCCGGAGGAACTGCTCGGTATCACCAGCGCCGACCTGAAGGTGCCGTTCGACCCGCGCGAGGTGCTGGCCCGGGTGCTCGACGGCAGCGACTTCGACGAGTTCAAGCCGGCGTACGGGACGGCCCTGGTGACCGGGTGGGGCGAGCTGCACGGGTACCCGGTCGGCGTGCTGGCCAACGCCCGGGGGGTGCTGTTCAGCGAGGAGGCGCAGAAGGCCGCCCAGTTCATCCAGCTCGCCAACGCGTCCGACACCCCGCTGGTCTTCCTCCAGAACACCACCGGCTACATGGTCGGCACCGCCTACGAGCAGCGCGGCATCATCAAGCACGGCGCCCTGATGATCAACGCGGTGTCGAACTCGAAGGTCCCCCACCTGACCGTCAACCTGGGCGCGTCGTACGGGGCCGGCAACTACGGCATGTGCGGGCGGGCGTACGAGCCACGGTTCCTGTTCACCTGGCCGAACGCCAAGTCGGCCGTGATGGGGCCGGCGCAGTTGGCCGGGGTGCTGTCGATCGTGGCCCGGCAGGCCGCCGCCGCCCGGGGGAACGAGTACGACGAGGACTCCGACGCCGCCATGCGGATGATGGTCGAGCAGCAGATCGAGTCCCAGTCCGGGGCGCTCTTCCTGTCCGGCCGGCTCTACGACGACGGGGTGATCGACCCCCGGGACACCCGTACCGTCCTGGGGCTGTGCCTGTCGGCGATCCACAACGGACCGGTGAGGGGCGCCGACGGTTTCGGCGTCTTCCGGATGTAGGGGCTGCCACTCATGATCACCCGACTGCTGGTGGCCAACCGGGGCGAAATCGCCCGGCGGGTCCTCGCCACCTGCCGGATGCTGGGCGTCGAGACGGTGGCCGTGCACTCCGACGCCGACGCGGACGCGCCGTTCGTCGCCGAGGCCGACCAGGCCGTACGCCTGCCGGGGAGCACGCCCGCCGAGACGTACCTGCGGATCGAGGCGATCCTCGACGCGGCCCGGAAGTCCGGCGCGGACGCCGTGCACCCGGGCTACGGCTTCCTCGCCGAGAACGCCGAGTTCGCGGCGGCGGTGACCGACGCGGGGCTGACCTGGGTCGGTCCGCCGGCCAAGGCGATCGCCGCGATGGGCGACAAGATGGCGGCCAAGGCGCTGCTGGCCGACGCGGGCGTGCCGATGCTGCCCACCTGGACCGACGCCGACGAGATCACCGACTTCCCGGTGCTGGTGAAGGCGTCCGCCGGGGGCGGCGGCCGGGGCATGCGGATCGTCTCCGACGCCGCCGGCCTGGCCGAGGCCGTGGCCTCCGCCCGGCGGGAGGCGGCCGGCGCGTTCGGCGACGGTACGGTCTTCGTCGAGCGGTACGTCGAGCGGGGCCGGCACGTCGAGGTGCAGGTCTTCGGCGATGTCCACGGCACGGTGCTGGCGTTCGGGGAGCGGGACTGCTCGATCCAGCGCCGGCACCAGAAGATCGTCGAGGAGGCCCCGGCGGTCCTGCCCGACGGGGTGCGCGAACGGCTGCACGCCGCGGCGGTCGCCGCCGCCCGGGCGGTCGGCTACGTCGGCGCGGGGACGGTCGAGTTCCTGCTCGCGCCCGACGGGGAGTTCTACTTCCTGGAGATGAACACCCGCCTCCAGGTGGAGCACCCGGTCACCGAGGCGGTCACCGGGCTGGACCTGGTCCGGCTGCAACTGCTGGTCGCCGAGGGCGAGCCGCTGCCGCTGGCGGCCACCCCGCCCGTCACCGGCCACGCGATCGAGGTGCGGCTGTGCGCCGAGGACCCGGCGGAGGGCTTCCGGCCGGCCACCGGCACCCTGCACCGGTTCGCGGTCCCCGGCGTGGCGGGCATGTTCGCCCCGACCCGCGGGCTGCGCCTCGACTCGGGTGTGGTGGACGGTTCGACGGTCGGCGTGCACTACGACTCGATGCTGGCCAAGCTGGTCGCCTGGGCCCCGACCCGCGCGGAGGCGGCCCGGCTGCTGGCCGGCGCGCTGGCCCGGGCCGAACTGCACGGGGTGACCACCAGCCGGGACCTGCTGGTCCGGGTGCTACGCAGTCCCGAGTTCGCCGCCGCCGAGGTGGACACCGGCTTCCTGGACCGGCACGACGAGGTGTTCGCCCCGCTGTTGCCGCCCGACGGGGTGCCGCTGGCCGCCCTCGCCGCCGCGCTCGCCTCGGCGGCGGCCCGCCGGTCGGCGGCCACGGTGCTCGCCGGCCTCCCCTCGGGCTGGCGCAACGTGCCAGCCTTCCCGCAGGTCGCCCGCTACGCCGGGCCGGGCGGCGAGATCGACGTGCGGTACCGGCTGGACCGCACCGGCGCGCTCGCCGACTGGGCCACCGACCCGGCGACGCGGCGAACCGTGGCGCTGGTCGGGGCGGCCCCGGACCGGGTGGTACTCGACGTCGACGGGGTGCGACGGGCGTTCCGCGTACACCGGGTGGGGTCGGCGGTCTTCGTGGACGGCCCGGACGGGGCGGCGAGCCTGGCCGAGCTGCCCCGCTTCCCGCTGCCCGGCGCGGAGCTGGCCGCCGGGTCGCTGCTCGCGCCGCTGCCCGGCGCGGTGGCCCGGGTGCACGTCGAGGTCGGTCAGCGGGTCGCCGCCGGTGACCTGCTGCTGACCCTGGAGGCGATGAAGCTGGAACATCCCGTGCTCGCCCCGACCGACGGCGTGGTCGCCGAGCTGCCGGTGCCGGCCGGCGGCCAGGTGGACACCGGCACCGTGCTGGCCGTGGTCAGCCCCGAGGAGGACCCCCGATGAACTTCGACCTCACCGAAGAGCAGGACCAGCTCCGCGACGCCGTCCGGGCGCTGGGCCGCAGGTACGGCCACGGCTACTTCGTCGAGAAGGCGAAGGCCGGCGAGCACACCACCGAGCTGTGGGACGAGGCCGGCCGGCTCGGCTACCTCGGCGTCAACATCCCCACCGAGTACGGCGGCGGGGGCGGCGGCATCACCGAACTGGCCATCGTCTGCGAGGAACTGGCCGCCGCCGGCTGTCCCCTGCTGCTGCTCGTGGTCTCCCCCGCCATCGCCGCCACCGTGATCAACAAGCACGGCACCGAGGACCAGCGCAAGCGTTTCCTGCCCGGCTTCGCCGACGGCTCGCTCAAGGTGGCCTTCGCGATCACCGAGCCGGAGGCCGGGTCGAACTTCCACCGGCTCGGCACGGTGGCCCGCCGCGACGGCGACGACTGGCTGCTGTCGGGCCGCAAGTGCTACATCTCGGGCGTGGACGAGGCGCAGTACGTGCTGGTCGTGGCCCGGACCGAGGACGCCTCCACCGGCAAGCTCAAGCCGGCGCTGTTCGTGGTGCCGACCGACGCGCCGGGGCTGACCCGGTCCAAGCTGGACATGGAGATCGTCTCCCCGGAGAACCAGTTCCTGCTCTACCTCGACGACGTGCGGCTGCCCGCCGACGCGCTGGTCGGCGAGTCGTTGGACGCCGGCCTGCCCGCCCTGTTCGCCGGGCTGAACCCCGAGCGGATCACGGTCGCCGCGATGGGCGTCGGCACCGGCCGGTACGCCATCGAGCGGGCCAGCGAGTACACCGCCACCCGCAAGGTCTGGGGTGGCCGGAGCATCGGCACCCACCAGGGGGTGTCCCACCCGCTCGCGCACGCGGCGGTGCAGGTGGAGCTGGCCCGCCTGATGATCTACAAGGCGGCCACCCTCTACGACGCCGGCCGGGACCTGGAGGCCGGCGTCGCCGGCAACATGGCCAAGTACGCGGCCGGGGAGGCCGCCGCGCTCGCCGTGGACACCGCCGTGCAGGCGTTGGGCGGGGCGGGGATGACGACGGAGTACGGGGTGGCGACGCTGTTGGGGGCGGTGCGGGCTGGACGGATCGCCCCGGTCAGTAGGGAGATGATCCTCAACTTCGTGGCTCAGCACGTGCTGGGGCAGGACAAGTCGTACTGAGATCCTTGAAATGGCCTATAAATTCGTCGCGAAAGCTTCGAAGGTTCGAATCCTCCACCCGCCAGCAAGCGCGATTAAGGCCCCTCGTAACTCCGCAGCCGGTTCCATGGTGGATCACCTTGTGGTGCAGGTATTCCTGGCCGCTAGGCCGGACGGGGCGGACGACCGCGCTCGCCGACCTCAAGCGGTCGCGTGGGGGTAAGAGGCCCGCTGGGCCAGAGAGAGCAGGCCCTGACAAAGACTATTGAGCACAGATCTATCCGTTCCCGCACACCAGCGCCACCAGCAGACATTTAGGCGTCGAACCTCACAGCCTTCAAATGCCGAATAAAGCCAGCCCACTGGACTGTCGTGAAGGACAACACGGGGCCTTGCTGGTCCTTGCTGTCGCGGACCATGATCTTGGCCAGGTTGTCAGCTACCTCGACGCAGCTACCGGACGACCCAGAGCGAGTGCTCTTCTTCCACTCTGCGCGGGACACGTCCATGCCAACCTCTTCCTACGCGGCCAACTCCTGAGCGATCGCACGAAGCGTATCCCGCGTGTCCGCAGGCGAGAGAGCCAGAGCACAGAGCTGTTCGAACGCCGTGGCGTAGGCCGCGACCTCCGCCGGTCGCTCCAGGTAGAGCGCCCCCGTGAGCGTGTCCATGTAGACCAGGCGGTCCTCGGCTGCGTCGGGGTACGGCGCGGGCAAGTGCGGGAAGTCGAGGATCGTAAAGCTGCCGTCGAACCCGGTGCCCGCTTCGAACGGCAGGAGTTGGATCCGCAGCCGGGTACGGGTGGAGTGATCGATCAGTTTCATGATCTGCGCGTGCAGCACCTTCGGTCCCCCGACCACGCGGCGAACCGCTCCCTCATCGAGGACGACCCGTAGCACCGGCTGGTCATCGCCGCCGAGGATGGCTTGACGCTCCATCCGCAGCGCAACCTGTCGTTCCACCTCCTCGTCGCGCATCGCCACGGGAGCGCCCCGGAAGACAGCGCGGGCGTAGTCCTCGGTTTGCAGCAGCCCGTGCACCATCTGGCACTCGTAGATCCGCATGGCGGACACTTCTGATTCCAACCCGACGTAGGTCGCGAACCAGTCGGGCAGCACGTCGTTGTACCACTGCCACCAGCCACGCTGCCGCGCTTGCCGGGCCACCGCGATCACGGCTTCGGCTTGGTCGCCGTCCACGCCGTACAGGTTCAGCAGCGCCCGCACGTCATTGGGGTGTGGCCGGACCTCGGCCGTCTCGATGCGGCTGAGCCAGCTCGCATCGTGGTCGACCCGCCGGGCCGCCTCCGCCGACGTGATGCCGGCCCGGTCTCGGAGCTGTCGCAGGGTCATCGCCAGCCGTCGGCGTCTGACAGTGGGGCTCTGACGTGGGGGCATACCGCCATCTTGACAGCTACCGACGAGAATTCCGTTCGCAACACGCCAACCGAATTCCGAAGCTCGCACATTGCGGATTACATGCAGGCATGGGACGGTGTTGCTAGATGTGGCGGTCGGATGACCGTGCGTGGCCCGGCCGCCACGTCCCCTCACGCGGGAGGCTTGGATGCACAGACGCGTCGACTACGGCCAGTACCTGACCGCCGTCGCGATGACCCTCGCTCGCCGGCACAAGCCGATCTGGTCATGGATCAGGTGGCGGCACGTCTGCAAGTGCGGCAACGAGCTGCCCTGCCGGCACAAACACAAGATCCCGGTCAACCGGGGCCACTGGCCGGGTGAGGACCGGTGATCGAGCACGGCCCCGTCCTGCCCGTCTGGCTCTGCGCCGGCTGCGCCGCCCCCTGGCCCTGCGCCACCCGCCGCCACGAACTGCTCCAGGAGTACGTGGCCTCGCCGATCGCCCTGGCGCTCTACATGGGCTCGTACTACGTGTCCGCCAGCCAGGACATGAGCTGGGCCCCGGCGGGGACGCTCCACCGCCGTTTCCTCGGCTGGCTGAGGTGATCGACTTCCGGGCCGGGACGGTCTTCCACGTGACCCGGGCAGCGAGCCCCCAGTTCGTCCAGCCGGTCTTCTTCCGGCTGATCCGGGTGCGGAAGGACTGGATCACCTACGACGGCTGGATCTGGCTCGACGGCTACCAGCTCAACGCCAAGGGCGACGCCGTAGTACAACGCTTGATCTTCGTACAGCCGGCTGGGTTGATCGTGCAGACTGCGCCCCTCCCGCCGGGCCCCCGGAGGTCCCCCAGATCCGTCACTCGCGCATAGGTCGGTGTCCGGATGGGAAGAAGATCATGAGTAGTGTCGGCGCGTGCCAGCTGACCTGATTGCCTCTACCGACCTCGCGAACCACGCCCGCGTCGCGCTCGCACGCTCCGGCGCGGTGCCGCCCGAGTGGAGGGCGGATCTGGCTGATCGGGTCGAGTGGGCCGTGGCCCGGTTCGATGGCGGTGACCACGCCGGTGCGGCCGACGAGCTGATGGCATGCCTGGATGGCTGGCTGCCGAAGGAGTTTGCTGCGGCGGCGCCCCGAATCCTTACCGGTGAGCAGGCTGTGCGGGTTGCGACCGCCGCGCTCGACGGCGAGCACCCGTACCGTCCGTTCGTCAGCGGGCGCAACGATCCCGACCATGCGGTCGCCGGGACGCTGGCGCGACTCGTGGCCGGCGACCCTGACGCGGAGGCGGCGCTGCTTCGGGCCGTGCTGGTGGTTCGGCCGAACGAGGATCGTGGGTTGGCCCGCTATCGGGTTGCGCGGATCTCGGCGGTATTCGCGGTGCTGGCTGAGGCGCACGTCGGTGAACCCGCGTACCTCGACCGTTGGTCGGCGCTGCTGCACGAGGCCGACCGGCCCCGCCTTGCTGCGGCAGCCGCCCTGTTGGGGCCCCTCGGCCTGGCCGAAGCTGAGCGGCGCTGCGTAACCGTCGAGGATGTCGACGGTGAGCGGCTCGTCGGCGCGTTCCTCACGGCGGGCCGGTTCGACGACGCGCTTACGCTGGCGAAACGGCTCGGCCCGAATGAACAGCAGCGTGCGCTGCTGGCACTGGCGGCTCCCGGACTCCCGGCCGCGCGCGCGAAGGCGCTCGTAGCGGCGTTCCGGAAGTGCCCGAAGGGGAGCCGCGAACGCGACGCTCAGATGATGTACCAGCACCGGTTCGCGCAGCTGTTCCTGGCGCTGGACCGGGTCGACGATGCGCTTGTCGTCCTGAGTCGGATGCGGGACTGCCGCGTGTCGGGTTACGGGCCGGGCCCGCTCGCTCGTGAGTTGTTGCGCTGGCTTGGCTGCCGGCGCGAGGCGGCAACCCCGGAGCGGCTCCGCGCTGTGCTGGACGTGCTGGCCGACCCGCGGGTCATTCCGCAGGAGCTTGCCGCCGTAGTCGCGGAGGTCGTACCGCTCGCGCACGCCCTGGCCGACGAACATCTGCGAGCCGAGCTCGTCGATGTGCGCGTGCCGCGGCTACGGGCGCGCCTGCGAGGCGTACGGCGATGGGTGCTGATGGCCGACGTCGGGCTCGGTGCCGCACTGGTCGAAGCTGGGGACGTCACCGCGCTCGACTCTGTGTGTGTGCAGGCTGCCAGCGGCCCGCCCGAAACGCGACTGAGCCTGGTGCTGGCGCGGCTGGCCGTCCGCACCGGGTTGTTGGCGCGGGACCGGGAGCTGTTCACCCGCCTGATAGGTGGCGTGTTGCAGGAAGGCAGCTGGGGTGCCGTCGAGGTGCTGCTACCGACCCTTGACGCGGGGGCCCGCACGGTCGTGCCGGACGCGATGGCGGCGCTGCCCGCCGGCGGCCATCGCCGCGTGGTCGTCCCCGTGGCGCGTTTCGCTGAGCAGGTCGGCGACTCCGGCCTGCTCGCTGCCATGCTCGATGCGGTACCAGACGCTCAGAATGCGCGGCGGGTGGCGGGTCGGGCCGCCATGGCGCTGGCTCGCTGCGGCGAGCTGACCGACGCCCTGGACATCGCCCGCCACTGCGGTCTGGTCGGAGGAGCAACGGCGGGTTTCAGCTGATCGGCACGGCGGCGTCCCGCAGCGCCCAGAAGTTCGACCGGTACTGGTCGTGGATGGTCGCCGACTGGACCCGCAGCAGCGCCTCGTCGTTCTCGCGGAGCGCGGCGTTGGAGTAGTTGTGGCTACCGGTCACCACCCACTTGGTGTCCTTCTGCCCGTCGTACGTTCCCTCGATGAGCAGGTACTTCGAGTGCACGATGTAGTCGCCGCTGATCCGGTACAGCTTGATCCGGCTGTGCCCGGACAGGATGTTCAGCACGTCGGCATCGGTGTCGGTGTAGACGACCTCCACCCAGCACTTCTGGTCGGCCAGGGCCCGCAGCTTGTTCGCGATCGGGTTGCGGCTGAAGTGCCACATCCCGATCCGGATGATCGTCCGTCCGGTCTCGGTGCCCGTCGAGGTGTTGCCCTCACAGGAGACGTTCTCGTTGAGCATGTTGTAGATCGTGTCGGTGTCCTGGGTGGTGCCGGCGCGGGGGAAGAAGTACGACTTGGCGTTGCCGCTGGACGTGGTCCGGTAGTAGTCGTTGTTCTTCACCTGTGCGGCAAGATCGCTGTGATAGGCGACGTAGGAGGTGTAGACGGCGGTGTTGCCGACGAGCGTCACCGCGTTGTTCCAGTAGCGCTCGGCGTTGTCGTTGGTCAGGTTGGCCGAGCTCTGCACCAGGACGTTGGTTGACCCGAGGGTGTCGGAGAACAGGAAGAACTTGTTGTGCATGATCGGCGAGTTGAGGTTGCCGATGCAGGCCCGGTCGGTGGTGCAGACGGTCACCCAGGAGGCACCGGCCCTGTTCGTGCCAAGCTTGCTGATCAGGTCGGTCACCGCCGGATAGGCGCGAGACTGGCTGTCGACCACGACCCGCACGTTCACCCCCCGGTCGTACGCGGCCGTCAGGTCGTTCGACACCCGGGTCAGCGAGAAGTGGTACATCGCCACCCGGATCGTGGACCCGGAAGCGGCACCCTGAATCAGCCGCTGGACGTGTTCGACGATGGCGTACTGCTGACTGGCCACCGTGGGATTGTTGAAGACCGCGCCGGAGGTCACGGCCGCGACCGCCGGTGTGGTCGGGGCCAGGATCGCGGCGGCGGCGAGGCCGCCCGTGACGAGTAGCCCGGCGATACGACGCAAAAGCATGAGACTCCCCTCGGTAACGGTACGGTTGGACGGACTGGGGCACCGAGCACGGCATCAGACGCCTCCGTCAGCCGACCGGTTCAGCCGGCCGGGGAGTCGAGCAGGCCCTCCGCATCGGTGTTGTGCCGCTGGAGCAACGCCCGGTAGGGGTTACGCAGAGCCCGCTTCCGCCGGCTGGTCCAGATGGTCAGGACCACGATCGCGATGGCCACCGCCGAGAGCGAGAACGCGGTGGAGAAGACTCCGATCCACCCGGCGAGGGTCGGGACGCCGATGAACGCGCTCGCCGCGAGCAGCACGGCCGCACCGAGGAGGACGGCGAAAATGGCCGGCAAGGGAGGTTCGCCAGCCTTGCCGGACACGAACATGGCGACGAAACCGACCAGGGAGAGTGCCAGGGACAGCACGACCACCACGGCGAGCCAGCGCGGTCCCCACACCCACGATCCGGTCAGCGTGGCCACCGAGCGGACCACCCCGATGCCGACGAGTGCGACGCCGAGCAGCACTCCGATGGTGACGGCGATGCTGCGGCACACCGCGAGCACGGTCGGAGCCTCGGGCCGCTCGTGCAACGTCCGCCAGTCGCGGGTTTCGGCATCGAGGCTCGTCGAGAGCCAGAGTCGGGCGGCGAGGCCGACCAGCACGGGCCCCGGAAGCTGCCTCAGCAGCGCGTTGCGCGAGTCGCTCGCGCGCAGGTCGAGCACCGTCAGGGCGAGCCGACGAGCCAGCTCCGGTTCCGATCTGTGGATCAGATCGAGCAGTTGCTCCACGTCGACGGTGGTGAGGTCCGCAGCGGCGACGCGCCGTCGGTGCCCGAGCCGGCGGGCGGCGGCGACCAGAGCCTCGCTCACCTCCGCAGGCACCTTTCCGGTCTTGAACGGGCTCGGCTTGGCGCCGATGCCCAGTGCCAGCCGGACGTCCACTCCCTCCAGGTCCGGGGGCACGTCCTCCCCCGTCGACCGGTCGATCAGCCAGCCCACCCGTCCCATCGTCCGGGCCATCGGATCCGTGGCGCTGGCGGTGAAGGGCACCCACAGCCAGTCGTACCATTCCGGATCCCCGTCGCGCGCGAACGGGCCGGGGTTGAAGTGGCACAGTTCGTTCTCGACGTCCGGGGCACCGATCAGCGCTGCCAACCGCCACGCGGCCCGTACGGCGACCGGCCCGGCGCCCCACAGTTGCTCTGCGACCGCCACGGCGGCGGCCGGAGTCCCGATCGCTGCGAGGTCGTCCACGGCGACCAGCGAGCCGGCCTGCGCCCGGTCCAACAGGACCGGGATGGCGAGTTCGCCGGTGGACCGAAGGGCCGCCCGGGCCGTGGGTGAGTCCTCCGCGAGTTCGCTGAGTGCCTCGATCGCCTCCCGGCGGCGGGACTCGGCCAGGGCAACCGCCGCGTCCTCGCCGATCGGCCCGCCAGCCGCCGCGGCCACCCGGAGTTGGTCGATCAGGCGTTGACCGAGGGGCCCGGCGTTGCCCGCCACCGCGCCCAGGGCGGCCAGCACGAGATGTTTGTCCGTGCCGGACTCGCCTAGGTGCAGCAGGAACCGGTCCACGATGTCGCCGGCCAGACGCTCATCGATCTGCCGGGCCTCGGCCACGCACTCCAGGGCGAGGAGCTGATCCCGCTCGTTCCCGCCGAGAATCCGCCGCACCAGGCCGGAGGCGTCCCGGTTGGCGCCGGCGCACCACAGCTTGACGGTCTCCCGCCAGCGCTTCGGGTTCTCCGAATAGAGGGTGAACAGCCGCTCGGGGTCGTCGGCCAGCTCCACCGCCGCCAGGTACTCCTGAAGGGTGAGGTGGGCGAACTCGTAGAGCAGATTGTTGTCGTCGGTGCGCAGCAGCAGTCCGCTGCGCTCGATGATCTCGTCGATCAGGTGCGGCAGATTGTCGCCGTCCAGCCGGAACCGGGGCAGGACGCGGCTGAGCGCCGCGTAGATCTCCTCCTCGGAGATCACCCGCTGATCGGCCTGCCCGGAGGTCGCCCCCTGGGCGGCGAGCGCGACGGCGCGCAGCGCCATCAGCTTGTGGCCGGCCTTGTAGCGGGCGAGGCTGCCGTGGCGGCCGAGGTCGCGGTCGCGCCGGAGCAGGTGGTCGACCGCCTGCTCGTAGAACTCGGCCCGGGAGTTGGGCATCATCGGTCCCGCGCCGGGATCGGCCTCGTACAGGGTGGCGATCATGGTCAGCATCAGCGGGCTGCGGGCGAGCCGCATGACGGTGGGGCTGCCGCGCAGGTCCGCCAGCAACTGCTCCACCGCTTGCCGGGGGTCGGTCGGCTCCTCGTCGCCGGAGAGCCGGCGATGCCGGGTGAACCACAGTCGAAGGAAGTGCCGGATGCCCGCGTCGTCGAACCCTGCCACCCGGATCTCCCGGTCGAACGTCGGCCGCAGGTCGCCGTCGTACACGGCGTCTCGGCAGGTGACGACGATCTGGCAGGTCGGGTAGCGCTCGGCGAACTCCTTGATGTCCTGGACGACGTCGGCCCGCCGGTCGGTGACCACCTCGTCGAGCCCGTCGAGGAAGACGCAGAGCTGACCGTGGGCGAGGGCGAGCGGGGTGACCTGTTCCGCATCGGCCACCAGCGGCGGGGTGGGCTTGCGACGCTGGCGGCCCCGGCCGGGATGCTCGTCGTCCGGGCGGTTGAGCGCGTCCACGACGAGCTGCTGGATGGACCGGTCCTGTCGGTTGTACCGCGTCAGCTCGACCAGCACCGGGACCCGGTCGGACTCCTCCGGTCCTGCGGCCCAGCGGAGCATCGAGTGGCGCAGCAGCATCGACTTTCCCGCACCGGCCGCGCCGAGGACGACGGTACGGAGTCCGGTGCGCAGGTCTCGCTGGACGTCGATCCGCCGGCCGTCCTGCTCGTACTGCAGCGGCACGTAGACCTCGCCCAGGTCGACCGACACGTTCTGCAGGAAGCCCAGCTCCACGCTGCTGTACGTGCGGAGGGCCCAGGCCCGATAGCGACGCCAGTCGTCCTCCCGGACACCACGGCGCCGACCCGAGATCCGCCGCCACGCCCGGGCCAACGCCCGCTGGGCCCAGTCCGAGAAGAACTGCTGCGCCACGCCGGCGACCACGGTGAGCAGGAAGAGCCCGACCGCGGCGTACTGCAGGCCGAAGGGCAGCTCGGGCAGCTCTGGCACGCGATCGTCTCCTCACCATCCGACGCTGGACCAGAGCCCACCGTAGTCGCCGGCCAGAACGACGCCACTCCACTGAGGAGATCGACCCACCATACCGTTCGGACGGCCGGCTATGTCCCTGCCGGTGCTCGGGGAAGGCGGGCTGCCGGACGCCGTCGCCGGACCACTGACCGTCCCCGCGCCGATGGCGCCGAACGTCAGCCCGTCGAGCGGCAGGCGGCGTCGATCCGGTTCGCCGGGCGGACCCGTCGCCCCAGCCCTTCCAGCAGCGAGTCCTCCACGTGGAAGTCGTGCACCCGCAGCCGGTGCCGGGGCAGCTCCTCCTCGCTCGGGCAGAGCACCTGCGCCTTCACCTGGTCGATCGGCACGTACCGGACGCCGCCGCGCTCCTGGAGCAGCACCATGTTCACGTCGTCGACGACGACCACGTGGCCGCGCACGTCCTCGGTCGTGCCCGGCGTGGCCTCCACCGTGGTCACGGTCAGCGGCAGGACGGGCGTGCTGATCACCGGCAGCGACGCCCAGACCAGCATGGCCAGCACGGCGGCCTCGGTGACCGAGGCCAGCGGCCGGATCACCGCCCCGGGCAGCGGCCCGGCGATGGTGAGCGCGAGCACCGGCGGGACGACGAACAGGGCCAGGACCAGCAGTTCCCGCTGTTGCCAGGCGTCCAGCAGGGTCGGCGCCAGGAAGAACAGGTACCCGCCGAACAGGGCGGCGACGATCAGCACCCGGGCCGCCGCCACGTCGTGCAGCCGATCCGGGCGGAGCTGGAACGCGGCGGCGAGAGCGGGCAGCAGCAGCGGCAGATAGAGCAGCGGCCAGGTGACCAGGGCGATCAGGAAGCTGGCCAGCACGAACCACGCCGGGGTGATGTCCGCCCAACGGGCGAAGAGCGGGCGGCGGTACCCGGGCAGCCGGTCCACGCTGACCCCGAGCACCGCGCCGAGGGCGAACACCGCGACCAGGCCGGTGGAGAGCAGCCGGGCCGCCGTGGTGAGGAACCCGGCGAGCAGGTTGACCGGCCCTACGTTGGCGACCAGCAGCAGGGTGGTCTGTAGCTCCCCGCCGGCCTCCACGCCGAGTCGGAGCACCGAGAAGATGGCGGGCACGGCCACCACGACCGTCCAGAACGACTGGCTGGCCCTGGCCCGACGCTCGTCCGGGTCCCGCCCCCGGGCGGGCCGGGGCGTCGACGGGTCGGCGCCCACGTCGCTGCCGCCGGCGACGGTCGGCGCGGTCACTTCCGGGGCGCCTTGTCGTCGAAGTCCACCAACTTCGGCACGTTCAGCGGCGGGGGCTGGACCTTGGGCGCTCGCAGCCACGGCCCGAGGGTCTGGTGATACGCGGTGAGCCAGGGGCTGCTCAGCCCCTTCCGCCCCTGCTGGTAGCTCTTGTCGAGGAAGAACGCGACGAGGTCCCGCAGCGCCGGGTCGCTGATCGGCACCCCGACACCGATCTGCTCGCTGGTGCCGAAGGGCATGTCGATGATCGTGAAGTCCTTCGGGTGCTTGGAGAGGAAGCCGGCGAGGATGGTCTCGTCCGAGCTGACCGCGTCGTAGCGTCCCTCCAGGATGCCGTCGACGCAGTCGCCGACCTCCTTGACCACGAACACCCTGATCTGGTGCTTCCCCAGCTCGGCCTCCGTGGTGGAGCCGCCGCTGGTGCACACCTTGTAGCGGGGGTCGCGCAGGTCCTCGATGGTGCGGATGCTGTCCTTGAGCCGGGTCGGGACCATCGCCTCCTGGGTGGTCACCAGGTACGGCCCGGCGAAGCTGACCAGCTTCTCGCGCTCGTCGGTCATCGAGAAGGTGGAGACCACCAGGTCGACCGCCCCGCCCTGGATTGCGGGAATCCGGTCCTCCGTGGCCACCGGCACCCACTCGATGCGCTTGTCGCCCTCGTATCCGAGCTGGGCGGCGATGTACCGGGCGATCTCGACGTCGAACCCGGTGTAGGTGCCGCCGTGCAGCTCGCCCATCAGCGGGCCGGTCGTGGAGACGCCGATCTTCAGCGTCGGCTGGCCGTAGATGTGCGTCTCACGGAGCTTCTCGTTCACGGAAGGGAGCGGCGACTCCTGCCGGCTGTCGCAGCCGGCGGCAGCCGCGAGGGTAAGGGTCAGCGCGACCGCCACGGTGGTGGCGACCGAGCGGACCCGGGACCGGGTGAGGAACATTTTCATCGGCGACCTCGCTGACCGGCGCACCTACGGAGACACCGAGGGTAGCCGCTCACGTCCATTCGTGTGGTCATCCGCGCGGTCGGACCCGGGGGTACGGCGGCGCCCGATCGTCACCGTACCCCCGGGTGTCCTCAGCGGACGGTCAACGAGCCGATCCCGGGCAGCGGGGCCACCACGGGCGGCAGCCGCTTCGGCTCGCCCCTGGCCGGTGCCCCCTGGCGGGCCAGGGCGCTCTTGGACGCCGGGGCCCGCTCGGCCGCCGCCTCCGCGGGCTGCTCCACGAAGGGCTGGACGTCACCGACGCAGACCTTGCCCTTGGCCGGCAGCGTCCCCCTGATCAGGTAGGCGTCGACCGCGCCGGTCGCGCACGCCGAGGTGCCGTACGCGGTGTGCCCCCAACTGTCGCTGCTGAGCAGGCGGCTGTTCGGCAGCAGGGCCGCCGAGCCGACCGCGCCCTGGTAGTTGGTCGCCGGGTCCCAGTAGTTGCCGACCACCAGCACCGGGGCGCTGGTCCGCCTGGTGAACGGGCCGGTGTAGGCGTCGGTGTCGCGCACGGTCCAGGTGTCGCGGGCGCACGGCGCGGTGCCCCAGGCCCAGAGCCGGCCGAAGTACGGTGCCCGCTTGTCCTCCTTGGCGGCCAGGGCGGGCCAGGCGCCGGCGTCCTTCGGGTGGTATGCGTCGGTGCAATCCACCCCGAGGAAGGTCTCCAGGCCGTTGTTGTACGGGAAGTCGTACCCACGGCGCACCTGCTGGCGGGCGGTGGCGGCGCGCCGGGCGATCGCCGTCCGGGCCTCGGCGCGGCGGGCGGCCGTGCCGGCGGCGGGGTCGGTGAGGACCAGCAGGTCGGCGGTCATCCCGACGATGTCGTCGTAGCCGTACGGGGCGTAGAGCGCGTTCAGCGCGGCACCGACGAAGTCGGCGTAGCTCACGGTGTACGTCTCCCCGGTGTCCGGGTCGTCGATCACCACGGGCTTCTTGCGCAGCCGCTTCGCCACCAGCTCGAACGAGGCGACCGGGTCGCCGGCCGCGAGCGGGCAGGCCGCCGGCCCGGCCTTGTCGCAGCGCACCAGGATCTCGTGCAGCGCCGCGTACGCGCCGTCGGCGCTGCGCAGCCGGGTCTCCTGGAGCTGGTTGCGTGCCTTGCCCTGGCCCACCCAGGCGTTCGGGTTGAGCACGCCGTCGACGACCAGCGCGCGGACCCGGTCGGGGAACATGTTGGCGTAGTACTGGCCGAGCGCGGTGCCGTAGCTGAAGCCGAGGTAGCTCAGCTTCGGGTCGCCGACGGCCCGCCGCAGCACCTCCATGTCCCGGGCGACCTCGGCGGTGGACATCGCCCCGGTCAGCGGCCTGCCGGTGGTCGAGCACCCCTTGCCGACCGCCTTCGAGGCCGCCACGTACGCCTGCTCCTCGGCCTTCGTCCACGGGAAGGCCACGTTCAGCCCGGCGTACGCCTTGGTCTGCTCCTTGACCGACGGGAAGCACCTGACGTTCTGGCTGGCCGCGACGCCGCGCGGGTCGACGCCGACGATGTCGAACCGGTCCAGCAGGTCGTCGCCGAGGAAGTACGGCGCGGCGAGCGCGAGGTCGGTGCCCGAGCCGCCCGGGCCGCCCGGGTTGACGAAGAGGCTGCCGATCCGGCGCTGCTGGTCGCGGGCCTTGACCCGCAGCACCGCCACCTCCGTGGTGGCGCCGGACGGGGCGTCGTAGTCGCGCGGAAGGTCGACGGTGGCGCACTCGGCGTAGCCGTAGCAGGCGTACCAGTCGAGCTTCGGGGTGGGCACGCGGTCGACCCGCCGGGCCTCGACCGGGTCGGTCCGGTCCGACGTGGCCGGACGGCCCCAGCCGGTGGTCGTCGGCGCCGCCGAGGCGGGCGCGAGCGCCGTGCCGGCGAGGACGACGCCGGCGATTCCTGCTGCGGCCAGGGACCGGGTTCTCCGTGGCATGCGGTTGCCTTCCGGTGGGGGACGGGACGTGCCGAGGAAACCTCGACCTGCGTCACTCTAGGGACCCGCGTCGAGGATCGCCGCCCGCGAAAGGCCCAGGAAAGGGTCAATTCTCCGACTGACGTAACGAATTCCTCGTGATCGACGCTTCCCTGTCCCCGTCGACTGGCCGGCGGGTCAGCCGACGGCCCGGAACCAGGCCGGGGCCGGCGGTTCGGCGGCCTCGCCACCGGCGACACCCGGCACGTACGAGTCGACCACCCGCCAGCCGCCCGCGTCCCGCCGCATCAGCAGGAACGCGTCGACCTCGCTGTACGGCGCGCCGATGCCGTACACCTCACCCTCGTCCACAGTGGCCCGTCGGGCGGCGCAGAGCGCGCCCGGGTCCGGCTTCGCGTCGGCGCACAGGCCGACGAAGCGCGGGGTGCGGCCGGACTTCCCCTTCAGGAACCGGACCACCGCCTGGTCGAAGGTGACCTGGGCGGTCGGGCTCGCCGGGGGCGGGCCCGCCGACCCGTCGGACGCGCCGGCCGGGGTCGCGCCCGCAGGCCCGCCCGTCGGCGTCGCGGCCGGCACCGGCCGTGGCGGCTCCGCCGATCCGCAGGCCGCCAGCCCGCCCGCCGCCAGCAGCGCGACCACGATCCGGGCTGTCCGCTCCACCGATGCTCCCTGCGTGCCGCACGATCCGTACCCGCCATTGAAGCCGATCTGGCCGGGCCGGGTGGGGGCCGGGTGCGGTTGACACGCACGCCGGCTCCGCCATCCTTGACGGGTGACCCGATTCCCTCGGCCCGACGCGCGCGCCGGGGCGGTCGCCGCGTCGCTGGCGGCGCTCGCCCTGCTGGTGACGCTGGCCTGGTGGCGTCCGCGCAGCATCCTGGCGGTGGTGCTCGCCCTGCTCTGCGTCCTGCTGGTGATGGTCGCCGGGGTGTCGCTGACCGAGCTGCGGCAGCGCCGCACGGAGGCCCGGGAGCGCACGGGTGACGGGCCGGCGGAGTGGCCGACGCCGGGGGTCACCGGCCTGAGCGGCGTCGACGCCGACACGCTGGAAGCCCTGGACAGCCGGGACGCGCTGCGGGCGGTCCAGGAACGCCGGCGGAACGCGGGCGGGGTCAGCGACCGCTGAGGGTCGGCTCGTCGAGCCCGTCGGCGCCGCGCCCGGCCAGGCAGCGGTACGTCCGGTCGGTGCCCGTCCCGTCCGGCGGCAGCACCTCCAGGTGCCAGCCGCTGGTGTACGCGATGCCGCTGGTCAACCGGAACGTCACCGGGTTGCAGACCCGCCGCACGGCGGGGTCGGCGCTGACCTGGTCGTGCCCCGCGCCGGCCAGGGCGGGGGGCAGCTCGCCGGCGGCGTAGGTCTCCCAGGTGTGCCGGCCGTCGCAGGGCAGCCGGGCGGCCTCCGCCCGGTCGCCGCGCACCCGCACCGGACCGAAGCACTCCAGCTCGGCGACGCACCGCGCGCCCGTCGGCAGCTCGACGGCTCCCGGCGAACCCGACACGCAGCCCGGCAGCGTGCCCCACGGTCCGGTCGCCGACGTGGCGATCGCGCTGGCGACCGGCGTGGGTGTCGGGTCGGCCGGCGCGCCGCCTGCCACCCAGGCGCCGGCGCTGGCCGACGCGGCCAGCGCGAGCACCCCGGCCCCGCCGAGGAACCAGCGCCGCCACCGGCGGCCGGACGTCGTCGGCATGGTGGGGTGGTCGTCCTCGACCGGGGGACGCGGGGCGGGCCGGCCCGACTGGCCGGTGCCGTACAGGCCGCCGGAGGTGGACGGGCTGCCGGTGGTGCTGCCGATGGTCGGGCCGCCCGAGGACGGGCCGCCGGACACGGGCGCGCCGCTGACCGGCGCGCTGACCGGGTCCAGCGGCAGGGCGGCGAGCAGGCCGCGCAGCTCGACGGCGGACGGCCGGGCGCCCGGGTCGTTCACCATGCCCGCCCGGAGCACGTCGAGCAGGTCCTCCGGCACCCCGGGCAGCCCGGGGATCGGCTGGTGGAACATCTCCAGCACGGTGACCAGGCTGGGGTTGCGCTCGGACTGCCAGCGGGGCGGGCGACCGTGCATCACGGCGTAGAGGGTGGCGCAGAGGGCGTACACGTCGACCGCGGGCGACGGCGGGCTGTGGTTGAACATCTCCGGCGGCGCGTACGCGGGGGTGAGCACCTCCAGGGTCACCGACGCGTCGCGCACCTCGGCCAGTACGGCGAGCCCGAAGTCGGCCAGCACCGCCGGGTTGAAGTGGGAGTGCAGGATGTTCGCCGGCTTGACGTCGCGGTGCAGCACCCCGTTGGCGTGCGAGTGGGCCAGCGCGTCGGCGATCTTCACGCCGAGGTCGCGGGTCTCCGCCGGGCCCAGCGGGGAGCTGCGCATCCGCTCGGCGTACGACCCGTCGCACAGCTCCATGATCAGATATGGGTGCCGGTCGACGGTGACCCCGACGTCGAACAGGTCCACCACGTGCGGGTGCGAGGACATCTTTCCCGCCGCCCGCGCCTCGCGCAGGAATCGGGCCTGGTCCCGCTCGTTGTCCAGGGTGCGGTTCTCCACCTTGACCGCGACCTCGCGCCCCACGGAGATCTGAGTGGCCCGGTACACGGTGGCGTAGCCACCCCGGGCAAAGACCTCCAGATCGGTCAGACCGGGCACGATGGGCAGTCGCATGGCGCCGGGCGGGGTGTCGGTCACGGCTTCGAAACTACCCAATCGGCCCGGTGGCTCAGCGGTCCGCGTCAGCAGCCGGGACCGCGCCGCGCACCGCGCCCGGACCGTCACGCTCCGCGCCCGTCGGGGTCGACACCGCCCGGCGGGCGTCCCAGCGCAGGGCCACGGCGGTGGCTACCGCGCCCAGGCCCTCCCAGAGCGCCACCGTAAAGAACCGGCCCGGCGCGACGCCGGCCAGCACCACGATGGTGAACACGGTGAAGGTGACCAGCCGGAAGAAGACGGTGAACCGGTAGAAGGCCCGCCACTCGGTGGCGGTGGCCAGCAGGTAGTAGACCCCCATGTTGAACGACGCCATGGAGGAAGCGGTCAGGAAGGTGCCCGTGTAGTCGCCGGGGGCCCGGTCCTGCGACACCTCGAAGCCGAGCATCCGTAGCTGGGCCTCCGGCCAGAGCAGCCCGAGCGCGCCCATCAGCAGCGCCAGGACGCCGAAGACCGCGATCGTCCAGCCGGCGCTGGAGCGTGGCAGCCTCATCACGTCCCTCCCGGGGCCCGGCACGGTCGCCACAGTGGACCGCCACTCGGAACTGACACCGTAACCGGTGCCGCCCGCCGTCGCATCGGCGGAACCGGCAGACTAACCGACTCGCGCGCCGACCGCCTGTCGGGACGGCACGCCGCACGCACCCGGCCGCGCCCCGCTCACCCCCGCAGGCGGACCCGCAGCGCGTCCGCCGCCAGCCGCTCGCTGCGCTGCTCCGTCGCGTACGCCAGGCGGACGGCCTCCTCGGCGCTGGCCAGCGCCTCGGCGGGCCGGCCAGCGGCGGCCAGCGCCTCGGCCAGCACGCTCGCCGCGACCACCTGGCTGCGCACGTCCTCGGCCGGGGCGGCGATCGCCCGCTGGGCCCAGTCCAGGGCCTGCTCGTGCTGGCCGTGGGCGAGCAGCGCGGAGGCGTACCGGGCCATGGTCTGGCGGCGGGAGAACAGCAGCGACGGCGCGTTCGTGGCGGCGGTGGCCACCGGGGCGAGCAGCCCCACGGCGGTGGCGGAGTCGCCGGCGGCCAGCCGGGCGGTGGCCAGCAGCACCCGGGGGCCCACCTGGGCGGGCGCCTGCGGGTTGTGCGGCTCGACGGCGGTCAGCACCGCCCGCGCCGAGCGCTCGGCGGTGTCGCAGTCGCCCATGTCCAGCGCCACGAAGCCGCGCAGCGTCCCGGCCATCCCGGTGAGCAGCGGGTGCGAGGTCCGCTCGGCGTACGACATCGCGTCGGTGAGCAGGTCGGCGGCGTGCGCCGGCTCGCCCAGCCCCCGGGCGACCACCCCGCGCGCCACCAGGGCGAAGCCCCGCCCCCAGTCGTCGGAGACCTCGGCGAAGTCCCGGTACGCCTGGCGGGCCGCCCGGTCGGCCTCGGCGATCTCACCCAGCTCCGCGCCGGCGAACGCCTCGACCGCGCGCAGCGTGCCGACGGCCCACGCCTCGCCGACCCGCTCGCCGAACGGGAGGAAGACCCGCGCCAGCCGGCACGCCTCCCGCAGCCGGCCGGCGAGCAGCCGGGCGAACGCCGTGGTGCCGCGCAGCCAGGCCCGCCCGTACGGGTCCTTCAGCTCGGCGAAGAGCCGGGCGGCCCGGCCGAGCACCGCGTCGGTGCCGGCGAAGTCGCCCCGGGTGGTGGTCACCCAGGCCAGGTTCTGCAACGACCACGCCTGCCCCCGCCGGTCCTGCGCGGTCAGGCTGACCTGGTACGACGCCGCGAGCCGGCTGCTCGCCTGGCCCAGCCGGCCGGCCACGAAGTCGGCCATGCCGAGCCGGCGCATCGCCGAGGCGCGCAGCGTCGGCAGCTCCCCGGCGGTGGCCACCTGCAACGCCTCCTGCCAGCAGGCCACCGCCCGGGCCTGGTCGCCGAGGGTCTGGTGGGCCTGCCCGGCGAGCAGCAGCGCGCTGGTCCGGGTGCCGGCCTCGTCCCCGGCGTTGGCGGCGATCTTCTCGGCGTAGGCGAGCGCGTCGGCCGCCCGACCGATCTGGAGCAGCGCCCGGGCGTGCGCCACCCGGTCGGCCGCCGGCAGCCCGCCCCGGGCCAGCTCGGCGGCGCGCTCGGCGTACTCGACGGCGGCGGACGGCTCCCCGGCCTGCAACGAGCGGCGGGCGGCCCGGCCCAGCGCGGTCACCCCCAGCGGGGCGACGGTCCGCGCCGGCGCGTCCGGACGCAGCTTGACCGCGTCGGCGAGCGCGGCGGCCCGCTCGACGTGCTCGGCGACGAACGCGTCCCGGGCGGTGTCGGTGAACCCGCCCGGGGCGGCCGGCTCGCCGGGCCCGCCGGGCGCGGCCCAGCGGGCCAACGCGGCGTGCCGCTCGGCCAGCTCAGCCTTGCTCACCCCGGAGTAGGCGGCCTCCCGCATCAGCGGGGTGGCGAAGGCGAACCCGGTCCGGGTCCGGTGCAGCATCCGGCGTTGCAGCAGTTCCTCGACGGCCCGGTCCAGCTCGACGGCCACCACGGCGGCCGGCCGGCCGTCCCGCCCGGCGCGCTGCTCGCGCAGCGCCTCCAGGGCACCGGCCGGGACGGTGTCGCCGACCACGGCGGCGTCCCGCAGCACCGACCGGGCGTCCGACGGCAGCGCGTCGATCCGGGCCGCGAGCACGGCGGCCAGGTCCCGGGAGAGCAGCCGGCTGCCGAGCGAGCCGGGCGCCAGCCGCCAGCCGGCGTTGGCCGGGGCGGACCGGTCGGCCACGGCGGTCAGCGCGCCCCGCTCCATCAGCAGGGTGACCAGCTCGGCGAGGTAGAACGGGTTGCCCTGGGCGGTGGCCAGCAGCCGGTCGGCGTCGGGCTGCGGCAGCTTCCCGCCGCTGAGGTAGCTGGTGAGCAGCCGGGCCGCGTCGGCGCCGCGCAACGGGGGCAGCGCGTGCACCTCGGCGTCCGCCACCCTGGTCAGCGCCCCCGCGGTACGCACCAGCTCGGGGCGGCCGAGCAGCACCACCAGCACCGGGCCGGTGAGCCGGGACAGGGTGGCCCCGAGCGCCCGGATGGTCTCGGCGGTGGCGTCGTGCAGGTCGTCGACGATCACCGCCAGCGGGGCCTCGGCGGCCATGGCGCTGAGCAGGTCGGCCACCGCGTTGGGCACCGCGTCGGCGTCGGCGGGCGGCTGGGCGGCGCCCCACTCGCCCTGGTCGGCCGGGCTCCCGGCGGGCAGGTCGGCGTACCCGAGCAGGGCCAGTAGCTGGTCAGCGGCGACCGGCGCGACGTCGTCGCCGAGCCGGCCGAGGCGCTGGCTGAGCCGGCGCAGCCGCTCCTCGACGGCCGGCCGGGTCAGCGCGGTCGCCGCGTCGTTGGGCAGGCCGACGGCGGCCCGGACCAGGTCGGCCAGGGGCGCGAGCCGGCGGCGCTCGCCGAACGCGGCGCAGCGCACCGAGAGCACCCGGGCCCCGGTGTGCGCGGCGTACCGCCCGGCGCCGACGTCGTAGCCGGCGGCGAGGCGCTCCACCTCGGCGGCGAACCGGGACTTGCCGATCCCGGCCTCGGCGGTCATCAGCAGCACCCGGGGCTCACCCCGGTCGATCACCTCGGCGAGCCGGCCGGCGACCCGGCCGATCTCGGTCTCCCGGCCGACGAACGGCGCCTCGTCACCGAGGCCCGACCGGGTGCCCGGGGCGTCCAGCAGGCCGAGCAGCTCGTACGCCTCGACCGGCTCGCGCTTGCCCTTGAGCCGCAGCGGACGCAGCGCCCGCCAGGACGCCACGTGCCGGGTCGCGGCGGACGTGCGGGCACCGGCGTAGACCGCGCCCACGGCGGCGGCGTCGGCGAGCCGGGCGGCGGTGTTCACGGTGTCGCCGATGACGGTGTACTCGATCGCCGCCTGGATGCCGGCGATCACGTCGCCGGTGTTCAGGCCGACCCGCAGGCCGAGCGGCGCGCCGCCGCCCTGTTCGTCGTCGAGCACCCGGCGCACCGCCCGCTGCATGGACAGCGCGGCACGGACCGCCCGCTCGGCGTCGTCCTCGTGGGCGACCGGGGCGCCGAAGACCGCCATGATCCCGTCGCCGGTCAGCTTGTCGACGTGCCCGCCGAAGGTCTTGACCGCCCCGGCCAGGGCGGCGAGCACCCGGTCGGTGACCGCGCCGACCCGCTCCGGGTCGAGGTCCTCCGACCAGGAGGTGAAGTCGGACAGGTCGCCGAAGAGCACGGTGACCACCCGCCGCTCGGCGGCGGGCAGCGTGGCGGCGGCCGGCAGGGCGGCGCCGCAGTTGTGGCAGAACCGGGCACCTGGCACGGCGACCGTCCCGCACACCGGGCAGGTCACGGCCGCTCCGCCCCGTCCGGGGTGACCCCCAGGTACTCCAGCTGGGCGCGGACCGACCACTCGGCCGCCCACCACAGCGAGCGGTCCACGTCGGCGTACACCCGCGCCACCACCTCGGGCGCGGTGGTGACGCCCTCGGCGACCGCCCGCCGTACCTGGTCGAGCCGGGCGCGGCGGTGGGCGAGGTAGAACTCGGCGGCGACCGCGCAGTCGGCCAGCGCCGGGCCGTGCCCCGGCAGCGCCGGCACCCCCCGGTACGTCGAGAGCAGCTCCAGGCTGGCCAGGTAGTCCCCGAGGTGCCCGTCCGGGTGGGCGACGACGGTGGTGCCCCGGCCCAGGATCGTGTCGCCGGTGAGCACCACCCGCTCGCCGTCGTGCTCCACGAGGAAGCAGACCGAGTCGGCGGTGTGGCCCGGTGCGGGCAGCGGCCGGATGACCAGGCCGGCCTGGTCGAGGTCGCCGCCCGGGTCGAGCGGCGGCCCGCCGTGGCTGTGCGCCGGGTCGACGGCCCGCACGGGCGCGCCGTCGAGCAGCTCGCGCAGCCGGGGCGAGCCCTCGGTGTGGTCCGGGTGCCCGTGGGTGATCAGCACGGTGGCGACGGGGCCGTGCGCCGCGATCGCGGCCAGGTGCCCGTCGTCGGCCGGGCCGGGATCGACCACCACCGCCGGCTCGCCGGGGCCGGACCGCAGCACCCAGGTGTTGGTGCCGTCGAGGGTCATCGGCCCCGGGTTCGGCGCGCGCAGCAGCGTCACCCACCCCGGCAGCTCGCCTGCCAGCGCCCCCACGGCCGCCGTGATGTGCCCGGTCATGCCAGCGATCGTACGACCCCGCCCGCCCCTCCCCGCGATCTTGCACCTACGGCCCGGGATTTGTGCCCGTTCACGGCTTTGACCCGGGCCCCGAGTGCATGATCGTGGGGAGCGGCGGAGGATCAGGCGACCTCGACGATCAGTTCGACCTCGACGGGGGCGTCGAGGGGAAGCTCGGCGACGCCCACGGCGGAGCGGGCGTGCCGGCCGGCCTCACCGAAGACCGCGCCGAACAGGTCCGACGCGCCGTTGACCACGCCCGGCTGGCCGGTGAAGCCCGGGGCGCTCGCGACGAAGCCGGCCACCTTGACGATCTTGACGACGTTCTCCAGGCCGACCAGCGCGTCGACGGCCGCGAGGGCGTTCAGGGCGCACCGCTGCGCCAGGTCCT
Organism: Micromonospora sp. MW-13; assembly: GCF_003434305.1. Lineage (GTDB taxonomy): Bacteria > Actinomycetota > Actinomycetes > Mycobacteriales > Micromonosporaceae > Micromonospora. The sequence goes on along the minus strand of NZ_QKKX01000001.1, from coordinate 16,042 downwards.
TGGCCTGTTCGGCGGAGACGCCGGCGCCAACCTTCCCGGTGGCCAGCAGCTTGCCCTGTGCCATGGGAAGCTGCCCCGAGACGTAGACGTGCTGCCCGGACTGGACGGCCGGCACGTAGCTGGCCACCGGGGGCACCACCTCGGGCAGCTCCAGCCCGAGCTCGGCGAGCTTCGCGTGCGGTCCGTTGCTCACGTCGCTCACGCCTTCGGTCGCTTGAGGTACGCGACGAGCTGCTCCGGGTTGGGGCCCGGGACCACGGACACGAGTTCCCAACCGTCCTCACCCCAGTTGTCGAGGATCTGCTTGGTCGCGTGGACCAGCAGCGGCACGGTCGCGTATTCCCACTTCTGCATCGGCGCAGGGCTCCCTAGGAGGCGGTGACGTTTCCGCCCACAGCCTACGATCCGGCGCCGTCGGGCGGCGCGGGACGCTGCTCCGGGGCGGTCGGCGGCTCACCACAGGGCCCCTCGTGGTCGTACCGCTGGGGGCAGCGGGACCGGTCGGGCAGCAGGAGGTCGCAGAAGACCCGGTGCCGGTTGTTCTGGTCGTCGGCGGTGGAGACGGTGGTCTCGCCGGCGTCCAGCTCGGGCAGGAAGCCCAGCGAGATCGCCACCTTGCCGGCCAGCGCCGCCGCCGCCGCCAGGTCGGCCACCCGGATCGGCAGGTGGATGACGTACCCGGTCTCCTCCTCGTCCCGGGAGCGTTCGGCCGGGCGGCTCAGGGTCCGCAGCATCTCCCCCGGGTCGGTGAGCCGCCGGTAGGACCGCTCGTTGAACGGCAGGCCGGTGACCGGCCCCTCCTCGCCCGCAGGGCCGGGCCCGACCCGCCGGGCACTTCCGCTGGGCGGGAACTGGGCTCGGGAGATGTTGTCGGTGTCGCGCATGCACTGCCTCCGGGCCTCGCACCTGATCAAGTCGTCACCATGTGGCCCGGACCATCCGCCGATCCGTCCCCCGCGCCGGCACGAACGTAGGACCGATTCCCGACAGGGACAACGGGGCGCGCATGCCCGATCACCTCAAGTCACATATGCGACAGATTGCGGGTCCGGTACCGGATGGCGGCGATCGACGCTCCATGATCGCCGCATCGCGGCGTCCGGCCCGGGGACCCACCCGGAGGGCCGTTCACCGCTACCCTTCCGTCGGACGGACGCGCATGGACCGTCCACCTTCGTTCGACCAGCCCTCGCGTCCGCGCGACGACGACGGGCCGCACCCCGGGGGATCGACATGACCCAACCGCCCGACGGCGGCGCCACCGGTACGCCCAGCGGTCCGCCCTCCGGCGACCGTATCCCCGACCCGGCCGGCGGCCCGGCCTCCCCGGCCCCAGCCGGCGGCCCAGCCGCACCGACCCCGCCCGGCGTCGACCCCGGCCCGCCCACCAACGCCGCCCCGCCCGGCGCGCCGACACCCGGCCCGTTCGGTGCCACCCCCGCTCCGCCCGGCGCGCCGGCACCCGGCCCGTTCGGTGCCACCCCCGGCCCGCCCGGCGCGCCGGCACCCGGCCCGTTCGGGCCGCCGGCCGGTCCGGGCCCGTTCGGCGGCCCGGCCCAGCCCGCCGCGCCCGGCGGCCCGGTGAACCCCGTGGCGGGCGCGTTCCCGCCTCCGCCGGGCTACCCGCCGTACCCCGCCCCGGTCGCCCCGAAGAAGCGGCGCGGCGTGCTGATCGCCTCGATCGTGGCCGCCCTGGCGCTGCTGCTGTGCGGCGGCGGTGGGGCAGCCGCGTTCCTCACCCTGCGCAACGTCGAGAGCGGCGAGGGTGCGAAGGAGCCGGCCGAGGCGGTCGCCGCCTTCCTCACCGCGGTCTACCAGGAACAGGACGCGAAGAAGGCCGCCGGCCACGTCTGCGCCGCGTCGCGGGACGACAAGAAGATCGCCGCGAAGGTGACGGAGGTGCGCGGGTACGCCGAGCAGTACAAGAGCCCCCGGTTCTCCTGGCCCAGCCCGAAGGTGGACAACCAGACCGGCGACCGGGCCACGGTCAGCGCCAAGGTGACCATGACCACGTCCGACGAGAAGGTCGCCGACCAGGACCTCCGCTTCACGGTCGTGCGGAAGACCGGCTGGTGGGTCTGCGAGATCGCCTGACCGCCCGACGGCGGCCGACCAGGGACCACCCGGGCCGGCCGCCGTCGCGTCCGCGGCCGGGTGGATAGGCTCGACGGGTGCGAGCAGCTGAGCGGCCGGCCGACCCGGCCGGTACCGAGTGGCCGGCCCGCCTCCACGTGGTGACCGGCAAGGGCGGCACCGGCAAGACCAGCGTGGCGGCGGCGCTGGCCCTGGCGCTGGCCACCGGCGGCCGGCGCACCCTGCTGGTGGAGGTCGAGGGGCGGCAGGGCATCGCCCAGCTCTTCGACACCGACCCGCTGCCGTACTCCGAGCGGCACCTGACCGACGCCCCCGGCGGCGGCGAGGTGCGGGCCCTGGCGGTGGACGCCGAGGAGGCCCTGCTGGAGTACCTCGACATGTTCTACAAGCTCGGCGCCGCCGGCCGGGCGCTGCGCAGGTTCGGCGCCATCGACTTCGCCACCACCATCGCCCCCGGGCTGCGGGACGTGCTGCTGACCGGCAAGGTCAAGGAGGCCACCACCCGCACCGTCGGGCAGCGCCGGGCGTACGACGCGGTGGTGCTGGACGCGCCGCCGACCGGGCGGATCGGCCGGTTCCTCAACGTGACGGCGGAGACGGCCCGGCTGGCCAAGGTGGGCCCGATCAAGAGCCAGAGCGAGGGGGTCGCCGCGCTGCTGCGCTCCCCGATGACCGCGGTGCACGTGGTGACGCTGCTGGAGGAGATGCCGGTCCAGGAGACCGTCGACGCGATCGCCGAGCTGACCCAGCTCGGCTTCCCGGTGGGCCGGGTGGTCGTCAACGCGGCCCGGCCGCCGCTGCCCGCCGGCCGGGCGGTGAGCGCGGCGGAGCTGAGGCGTGGACTGGTCGCCGCCGGGCTGCCGGCCGACCGGGACACCGTCGCCGGGCTCGCCGGCGAGGCGCGCGACCAGCTGATCCGCCGGGAGCTGGAGGACTCGCTCCGGGCCGACCTGGTCGAGCTGGGGCTCCCCCTGACCGAGCTGCCGCTGCTGCCCGACGGGGTGGACCGGGCGGGCCTGGAGACGCTGGCCCGGGCGCTCATCCGGGCGGATTGACTCACACTGGAGCCGGCACGGCGCGGAGATTCCCCGAAGCCCGATACGCTCGATTGGTGCCTTCCGAAGACGCGGCGCCGCAGCTGGACGTCGACCAGATCCTCGCCGACCCGGGCGTGCGGATCGTGGTGTGCTGCGGGGCGGGCGGGGTGGGCAAGACGACCACCGCCGCCGCGCTCGCGCTGCGGGCCGCCGAGCAGCACGGCCGGCGTACGGTGGTGCTCACCATCGACCCGGCCCGCCGGCTGGCCCAGTCGCTCGGCCTGACCGAACTGGACAACACCCCCCGCCAGGTCAAGGGCATCGACGTCGAGGCCAGCGGGGGCGAGCTGCACGCCATGATGCTCGACATGAAGCGGACCTTCGACGACGTGGTGCTCCAGCACACCGACCCGGCGAAGGCGGCGGAGATCTTCGCCAATCCCTTCTACCAGGCCATGAGCTCCACCTTCGCCGGCACCCAGGAGTACATGGCGATGGAGAAGCTCGGCCAGCTGCACGCCCGGGGCGAGTGGGACCTGATCGTGGTGGACACCCCGCCGTCCCGCTCGGCGTTGGACTTCCTGGACGCGCCGGCCCGGCTGTCCCGCTTCCTCGACGGCCGGATGCTGCGGCTGCTGCTGGCACCGGCGCGCAGCGGGGGCCGGAGCATGTTCAGCCTCGTCACCGCGAGTTTCGGGATGTTCTCGAAGGTGGTGCAGAAGGTGCTCGGCGCCCAACTGCTCACCGACCTGTCCGGCTTCGTGGCCGCGCTGGACTCGATGTTCGGCGGCTTCCGGCAGCGGGCCGAGCAGACGTACCGGATCCTGCAGGCGCGGGAGACGGCGTTCCTGCTGGTCGCGGCCCCGGAGCCGGACGCGGTCCGGGAGGCGGCGTACTTCGCCGGGCGGCTGGGCGAGGAGCGGATGCCGCTGGCCGGCCTGGTGCTCAACCGGGTGCACCGGCCAGCGGTCGATTCCCTGGACGCGGCGACCAGCCTGGCCGCCGCCGACCGGCTGGCCGAGGCCGGCGGGCACGATGGCACGGTCGACGTGTTGCGGGCCCACGCCGCGCTGGCCCAGCAGGCGCACCGCGAGCAGCAGGTGGCGGCCCGGTTCACCGAGGCGTTCCCGCAGGTGCCGGCGGTGTCGGTGACGGCGCAGCCCGCCGACGTGCACGACGTCGACGGGCTGCGGACGATCGGCGCGGCGATCAGCCGGCCGTGACCGGCGTCAGCCAGCCGTGACCAGGACCTTGTCCTTGCCGGACTTCTCCTTGGCGTTCTTCTTCATGGCCGCCTCGAACATCTTCCGCCAGCTCGCGACCTGGGGGTGCCGGCGCAGCAGAGCCCGGCGTTCCCGCTCGGTCATGCCACCCCACACCCCGAACTCGATCCGGTTGTCGAGCGCGTCGGCCAGGCACTCGTACCGAACTGGGCAGCTCCGGCAGATCCGCTTCGCCACGTTCTGTTCAGCGCCCTGTACGAACAGCGCGTCCGGGTCCCCGTTCTGACACGCCGCCAGTGACGGCCAGTCAGTGATCATGCCCATGTGTACACGTCCCCCCTTGCAGTACCTACCGACGTCGCGCGACCAGCCGTCGAATCCCCCCTGTCGTCCGCCCGGCCTCCCCAGGGCGGCACGGACGACGTGTGGCTCGGTCACCGCCACCATCATGCTCTGTAGTCGACTGATTACGCAACGTTGTCGGCAAAATCCATCATTACGGACACTCCCGGCTTCCCGGGCCTTCGGCCCCCGTCTACCCGGCCGGAGTAGGTGAAAACGCCGCGCCGCTCCTCCGATCGGTGAAGACTCGTCGCCGGATCCACGCAACCTCGCACCAGGGTTCGTGCGTTTAGCACAACGAGGTCGGCGCGCGCAGGAAATGGGAGAAAGACGCCCCAGCGCCCCTCATTCCCTACTCGCGTACCCTGTCGAGGTGACCTGGATGCGGAAACGTGACCACAATGTGCTGACCAACGCCGCATCGCTACTCATCTGTGGCCTACTGGCCGGCGTGGTGGTCGCGGCGGCGGCCTTCCCCGCGGTGGCGATGTCCGGGCTGGCCGCCAAGGCCGGCGCGGAGACCTTCGGAGCCCTGCCCAACGAGCTGACGGCGCCCCGAGCGCCGCAGATCAGCTACCTGCTCGCCTCCGACGCCAAGACACCGCTGGCGACCATGTACGACGAGAACCGGCGCGACGCGAAGCTCGCCGACATCTCGCCGTACATGCAGAAGGCGATCATCGCCGCCGAGGACCACGACTTCTACAAGCACAACGGCGTGGACCTCAACGGCATCGCCCGCGCGTTCGTCAACAACCAGTCCGGCGCCAACTCGCAGCAGGGCGCCTCGACGCTGACCATGCAGTACGTCCGGCTGGCCGTCGCGTACTCGGCCACCCACCCGGCCGACGTGGTCGCCGCGACCGAGGACACCAGCGCCCGCAAGCTGCGCGAGATGCGGATGGCCCTCTCGGTCGAAAAGGAGTTCTCCAAGGACGAGATCCTCACCCGCTACCTGAACCTCGCCTCCTTCGGCAACGGCGCGTACGGCATCTACGCCGCCAGCCAGGTCTACTTCGGCAAGCCGCCGAGCAAGCTCAGGATCGACGAGGCGGCCATGCTGGCCGGCATGGTGAAGGCTCCGACCACCAACGACCCGACCACCAAGGCCGGGTACCCGCTGGCCCTCGCCCGGCGCGACTACGTCATCGGGAACATGGTCGACATCGGCGCCATCACCAAGGAGGAGGCCGAGGCGGCCAAGGCCACCAAGATGGTGGTCAAGGACAAGAAGACCCCGAACGGCTGCGTCGCCACCAACAAGAAGGAGTGGGGCTTCTTCTGCGACTACTTCTACCGCTGGTGGATGCAGCAGGAGACGTTCGGCTCGACCTCGTACGACCGGGAGCGGCGGCTCAAGAGCGGCGGCTACACCATCGTCACCAGCCTCGACGCGCAGGCGCAGAACGGCGCCGACAAGGCGGTCCGCAAGGGCCTCGGGGTCAACAGCAAGGCGGCCCGGATGGTCGCGGTGGTCGAGCCGGGGACCGGGCGGGTCCGGGCGCTCTCGGTGAACCGGAACTTCAAGATCGACGACCCGAACAAGCCGCAGAACAAGATCAACAGTGACCCGAGGAAGGCCAAGAAGAAGATCCGGGGCAACTACCCCAACACGGTGAACCCGCTGCTCACCGGCGGCGGCGACATCAAGGGGTACCAGGCCGGCTCGACGTTCAAGATCTTCACGATCGTCGCCGCGCTGGAGAAGGGCATCCCGCTCAGCTACACGATCAACTCGCCGAAGCAGTTCAAGTCGGAGTACATCATCAGCAGCAGCAGCAACGCGGCCTGCCCGGGCACGCACTTCTACTGCCCCACGAACTCCGTGGAGTCGATGGCCGGCGTGCACAACATGTGGAGCGCGTTCGGCCGGTCGGTGAACACCTTCTTCGTCCCGCTCCAGCAGCAGGTCGGCTCGGAGAACGTGATCAAGGCGGCGCAGAAGCTGGGCATCCAGTTCCGCTCGGCCGAGGACGCCAGGTTCGCCACCAACAAGGAGGCGGCGCACCAGTGGGGCGCGTTCACCCTGGGCGTCTCGGCCACCACGCCGCTGGACCTGGCCAACGCGTACGCGACCCTGGCCGCCGACGGCAATTACTGCGAGCCGATCCCGGTGCAGGAGATCAAGGGCCCGGACGGCAAGAAGCTGGACATCGCCAACCCGCGCTGCGAGCAGCGGATCAGCACCGAGGTCGCCCGGGCGGCCGTGGACGCGGCCCGCTGCCCGGTCGGCGACCGCTCGTCGACCTCCAAGTGCGCCGGCGCGACCGCCCCGAACGTGCGCGGCATCGTCGGCAAGCCGGTGGCCGGCAAGTCCGGCACCACCGACTCGGAGAAGACCTCCTCCCTGGTCGCGATGACCAAGCAGTACGCGGTCGCCGGCATACAGGCCGACCCGGACTGGCCACAGACCAACCAGAGGATGGGCCACGACGTCTCGACCGGCATCAACCCCCCGGTGTACGAGACGCTGCGCGACGCCATGAAGGGCAAGAAGGGCATCGAGTTCACCCCGCCCAGCGGCAAGATCATGGAGGGTGACCAGCGCTCGATCCCCGACGTGAAGTGCGTGGACATCGAGACCGCGAAGGACCGGCTCAAGGGCGCGGGCTTCGACGTGGTGGTCTCCTCCAGCCGGGTGCCGTCGAGCTGCGCGGCCGGCAAGGCCGCCGGCACCAGCCCCAACGGCCGCACCATCAGGGGCGGCGTGGTGACGATCGAGGTCAGCGGCGGCAGCGGCAACCCGCCGGCCAACGGCGGCCCCGGCGGGCCGCCCGGCAACGGCACCGGCAACGGCCGCCCGGGGCGCCCCGGCTGACCGACCGGACCCGGCTCGGCGTGACGACGCGACGGGCGGGCACACCCACTCCGGGGTGCCCGCCCGTTTCGCGTGTGCGGGGGCGCTCAGGCCGGTCGGCGTACCCCCGGCTGGCCCGGGAGGCTCAGACGCCGAGCTGTCGGCGCACCTCCGCGGCCACCCGGCCGCCCTCCGCCCGGCCCGCCACCGCGGTCTGGGCCGCCTTCATGGCCGGGCCCATCTGCGCCTTCCCGCTGAACCCGCCGGCGGCGAGCGCCCCCGCGACCAGCTCGGCCAGCTCGTCGTCGGCGAGCTGACTGGGCAGGTAGCGGTCCAGCACCTCGCCCTCGGCGGTCTCCTTCGCGGCCTGCTCGGCGCGACCGGCGTCGGCGAAGGCGGTGGCGGCCTCGCGCCGCTTCTTCGCCTCCTTGGTCAGCACCGCGAGCACCTCGTCGTCGGTGAGCTCGCGCTTGGCCTTGCCGGCGACCTCCGCGGTGCCGACGGCGGCCAGCGCCATCCGCAGGGTGGAGGTGGTCAGCTCGTCGCGGCCCTTGAGGGCGGCGCGCATGTCGGCGGTCAGGCGGTCCTTCAGCGTGCTCATGAACGGTGAAACTACCCTGATTGGCATGCGAAAGCGCACACTATTCCGGCTCGCCCTCGGGACCGCCGCCGCCGGAGCGGCCACCCTGGCGTACGCGTCCCTCGTCGAGCGCAACATGTTCACCCTGCGCCGGTTCGACGTGCCGGTGCTGCCCGCCGACACCGAGCCGCTGCGCGTGCTACACCTGTCGGACCTGCACATGATGCCGGACCAGCGGCGCAAGCAGGAGTGGGTGGCGTCGCTCGCGGCGCTGGATCCGGACCTGGTCGTGGTCACCGGGGACAACATGGCCGACCCGGGCGCGGTCCCCGGCGTGCTGCGTGCCCTGCACCCGCTGCTGGACCTGCCCGGCGCGTTCGTCTTCGGCTCGAACGACTACACCGGGCCGGTGCTGAAGAATCCGTTCAGCTACCTCCTGCCCGACCGGGAGTACACCGAGGGCGCAGAGCTGCCGTACGAGGAGCTGCGCGACGTCCTCACCGGGGCCGGCTGGGCGGACCTGAACAACGCCCGGACGACGCTCAAGGCGGGCGGCCGGCTGATCGAGCTGGTCGGGGTCGACGACCCGCACGTCGCGCGCGACGACTACCCCGCCGTCGCCGGCCCGGTCTCCGCCTCGGCGGACCTGTCGATCGCCCTGGCCCACTCCCCCGAGCCGGCCGTGCTCGACCGGATGGCCGAGGACGGCTTCGGCCTGCTGCTCGCCGGCCACACCCACGGCGGCCAGGTCTGCGTGCCCGGCTACGGGGCGCTGGTGACCAACTGCGGGCTGCCCCGGTCGATGGCGAAGGGCCTGCACCGCTGGCCCGGCTCCGACTCCTGGCTGCACGTCTCCGCCGGTTTGGGCACCCACCCGACCGCACCGGTCCGGTTCGCCTGCCGCCCGGAGGCGAGCATCCTCACCCTGATCCCGCGCTGACCTGCCCCCGCCCCCGTCCCCGCCCCCTTCCCCGCCTCGGGCCGGGGCGCAGGGCGGGTGTGATGTGTGCCGCCTTTGGAGCTGCCCCGTCTGCGCCACCGCCTGCCGGGCGGGGCCGACCCTGGTTGGCGCGGGGTCGGCGCGGGGCGGGTCGGCGGCCGGGTCCTACTGGCTTGTGTGGGGCGGCGGGGCAGGTCATCGGCCCTGTGGAGCTGAGTCTTTCGCGACATCGGCGGAGGACCGCCCCGGGCCGGCCCCGGCGGGACGAGGGGGCGGGGGTACCGAGTTTGACCATCGGACCGGGTGGGCTACTATTTGTCGGCACGCCTCGGGGTGTGGCGCAGCTTGGTAGCGCGCTTCGTTCGGGACGAAGAGGTCGTCGGTTCGAATCCGGCCACCCCGACAGAGGTCAGAGGGCACATCCGATCGATGGATGTGCCCTCTAGTGCGTCCTGAGTGACTAACTGAGTGACTACCGGTCCGAGGTGAGTGCGAAGATTCGGTCCATCGCGATCGCGCCGCTGAGAAGTACCGGCCTGAGTTGGTGGCGGTAGACCTTCTCGGTGACCGTGGTTCCCGAGTGTCCGCACAGGTCGGCAATGTCTTCCAGGCTCACGCCGCTGCTGGACAGGACCGACACGAAGCTGTGCCGTAGCTCCCGGGGCGTCCAGTCGGCGGCGTTGAGTCCGGCCTTGGTGGCGACCCGCCGGAACGCTCGCCGGACGTTGGCGGCGTCCAGGGCGCCACCGACCGAACTCGTGAAAACGAGGTCCCCCGGCTGCCAGTCCTTCCCGGCCTTCTTCCGGTCCCGATCTTGCAGCGCCCGGTGTTGCCGGAGCGCGGTCACGCACCGGAGAGGTAGGGCGAGGGTACGACGGGACTTCCTGGTCTTCGTATCGCCACCGGCCCGGACGGAGTGCCATACCGCGATCGATGGCGGGACAGGCGGGTCGGGGTCGGGTCGGCCGTCCAGGTCGACATGCTCCCAGGTGAGCGCGCGTAGTTCCTCGGTCCGTGCACCGGTCAGCAGCGACAAGACGACGTACGCGTAGAGCCGGGTGTCTTCGGCAGCGCCGAGAATTGCCCTGGCCTGGTCGAGCGTGAGCGATTTCGACGGCCGACCCTGCTGTCCATTGGGAAGCGAGCAGAGCGCCACGACGTTCCGTTTCACCTTGTCACGCGCCATCGCCCGATTGACGGCCCGGTTCAGGCAGGCGTACAGCTCGCGCAGCGTGCGGGTACTCAACGATTCCGCCTTGTCGGCTACCTACGAACGGCTATCCGGACTGGCGCGTTCCCTGAGCCTCAAAGCGGAGTACGAGGTAGTTCCCCCGCCAGGGATGATCAAGCTAAACCGCACCAATCTGATTGTCTGCGGTAGCCCCCGAATTCTGCCCTTCGTTGGTCAGGTGTTGGAGTCGGACCCGAACCTTGGATTCCGCAACGATGACGGCGGCTGGTATTTGGTCAACCATGTGACCGGGGAGGAATACCGTTCACCTGCCAATAAAGGCGAACCTTTCGACTACGCCTACGTCGGCAGGCTTCCTCGTCCGGACGGTCGGGGATCGTTCCTGTATCTGGCCGGCATTCATGCGCTGGGCACGAAGGGTGCTGGCCGGTATTTGGAAGACAACCTTGACACTCTGTACCGGGAAGTGAAGACGCGTCGCTTCTCGGTGCTTATCGCATGCAAGTACGACCCGAAGACGCATGAAATTCTCTCCACTGAAGCGATGACCCCGGTGTTTCGGAATGAGGGTGTGGGCTAATGCGGGTGTTAAGTGCCTCCGATCCTGGTGATACCAATAAGGCCAATGAAGACTGGTTCAGCGCTTCACCCCGCCTGATTGTCGTCCTCGACGGCGCTACGGCCCGGACGGACACCGGATGCCGGCACGGCGTTTCCTGGTACGCCGCAAAGCTGGGGTCGGTCACTGGCACGCTGGCTGCTGACCTGGAAACGCCTCTCAAGGAAGCCCTGAAGACTGCCATCGAGCAGGTTGCCGAGATGCACAAGGAATGCGACCTCAACCACCCGGGTACGCCATCGGCAGCGGTTTCGATTCTCCGAGTCAACGGCAGCGCATGGGAGTACCTCGTGCTCGGTGACATCAGCGTGGTCATCGACCAGCAGGCCGGGAAACCAGTTGTCGTCACCGATACCCGGGTCGACAGCACCGCGCGCCCCGAACGGGACGAGGTAGACCGACACCTGATCGGGTCCCCGGAGAAGCAGGCGGCGTTGCTGCGGATGAAGCATGCCGAGCTGGCCGCGCGCAACCAGCCCGGTGGGTTCTGGGTCGCCACCGCCATCCCAACCGCTGCTGACCACGCCATCGTGGGCAGCGTCCCGCTCGACAAGGTGCAGCGCCTGGCCGTGCTCACCGATGGTGCGGCACGGATCGTGGATCTCTTCGGCGCTCTCGACTGGCCGGCGGTGCTCGACAACCTCAGCACACACGGACCCGCAGAACTGATCCGCCAGGTACGGACGTTGGAGGGCGCCGACCCGCAGGGCGCGCGTTGGCCACGCAACAAGCGAAGCGATGATGCAACGGTCGTCTACGCGGCATAGAGCGCCTGGGGGTGGCTCAGCATGGGCGGCGGCAGCGGCCCTGAGCAAATAGAGCCTGTAGCAGCACCTTCGACGGCCGGCCGTTCCCCGAACGGGAACGGCCGGCCTTTCGGCACGAAACGGGCTACCAGTCGATGGTCTTCTCCGCTTGAGTTGCCCGGGCCCGTACACCAGCCCAGTCGGCAGCCATCTGCGTCAGCTCGGTGGCGTGGTCGGCCTCGAACGCAGCCAGCTTCGGCTCCAGCAGCGTGAGAGTCAGCTCGTACGCGGGGCGTCGGCAGTCTGCGTCTGCTTGAGCGGCCGCCTGCTCGCCGGCCTTCGCCGTAACGAACTGCGGGCTGGTCGTGGCGACGGCCAGCCGGCCGGAATCGGTGTCGAGGAGCGGGGCGTAGCTGTTGCGGACCACGCCGGCCAGTTCCTCTCTGTTCGCCGCGTTGATGCCGCGTTTGGCCATGCACGTGGCGTAGCCTGCGGACTGCGCCTTGACCTCGGAGGTGCTCACGACGGATCCGACCAGGGTGTCGAGGTCTGCGAACAGCTTGGCGGACAGCGCCGGAGTGCCCGCGTTCTGGTACTCCTTCGCTGACGGCTGGCACTTGGTGACTTGTGCGGCGTACGCGGCCTTGCCCGCCTTGTTCAAACGGTCGTGGCCGGGGTTGTCGCTGTCGGGTGTCGGCGTTCGGGTCAGGTCGGCGGCGACGTACAGGCCGTTGGCGGTGACGTGGGCGGTGTCCACCGGCACGATCTCGTCATACATGCTCAGCGGACGCACCGCCTGCCAGTGCTCGTACGGGTTGACGAACCGTGGTGGCGTGTAGTCGAGTTTCGCGTCAGCCATGCAGTCACGGATGGGCCGCTGATAGGCCACGTACGTCAGGAGCTGGCCTGCGCGGCGATCGTCGAGGTCACCGTCGATCTGCCGGGCGAGCCGGTCGAGTGACTGCTGTACGCCACCCAACTGCGGCCCGGTCGTGCCGGCGTCGGTGGTCCTGGCCGCGCACCCGCCCGCCAGCGCGGCCATGGCCGCGAGCAGGCCCACGCCTACCGGGGTCCACGCTGGCAGGTCAGCGATACGTCGCATTGCAGTTCTCCTCTGTGCCACCTTGTTCAACGCCATCAGGAATCGGCCAGACGTGAGTTGCCACCGTCGTGGTACTCGGTGGTGCCGTTAGCTTTCATAAGCCAGTACCGCGTGATCCAGTTGCTGGTGTTGAGGCTCGGGTTGACCGAGCCCAGCGGGATCTGCGCCTGGGACGAGTCAGCGCACCCGCTGGTCGTGTTGTTGGCGCCGTAGCACGCGGCGAACTTCTGCATGGCGACAAAGCTAAACCCGCCGGGCACGCTTTCGGTGGACGTGCCCTGGTGCAGTGAGCTGGACAGGTCACACTGCCGGACAGCGCGGGCGTCGAAGTGGCCGTTGCTGACCTCCCAGTCGAACCAGGTGGTCTCGCAGTTGCCACTGGTCATGTTGTAACCGGTGGCCTTGATCGTGACGACGCGGGTGTTCTTGTTCCACGTGGCGTAGCCGTTGGACTTCACAGTTGCGGAGATCACCGGGCCGACGTACAGGGTACCGGATCCCACGTAGATGTCGGCGTGGGCGACGCCGGGCAGTGTCATCGCCGCCATCGCTGCTGCTGTAGCGGTAGCCGCTGCCCTTAATGCATGTTTGATCGTCACGCAACCCCCCCTTGTGACTCACCGTAGTCGATGAGTTGCTGAGAGCTTACATGAATCGCTGCAGCTAACGACCCGTGCACGGTTGCGAGTCCGTAAGTGTCGATGATCATTGTTCGCGTCATGGTGGAGGCTGTGATCATGACGAATCGTCGGCTGATGGACCTGTCCCGCTCGGTGATTGAGGGCCTGGTCAACGAGCTGGGGCCGCAGTGTTGGCCACTTGCGGACACCCCGACTGAGTGAGTGATCGTCATACCCCCGCAGGTCTGAGTGACGTACTGAGTGACAACAGGTGCGGATGCTGGCGGACATATGCGAACGGGGGCGGACCATTTTCCCTGGTCAACGTCAGTGACACGGCACCTCATCGACCCATGATCATTCGTTCGGGACGAAGAGGTCGTCGGTTCGAATCCGGCCACCCCGACAGAGGTCAGAGGGCACATCCGATCGATGGATGTGCCCTCTAGTGTTTCCGTACAGCAGTTGAGCACAGCAGCGGCCTATCGCAGGCTTTCCCCCAGGCGCTTCAGCGCGTCGCGGGTGGCGTCCGAGGACGCCTGGGAGTAGATCTCCATAGTCACCGAGACCTCGGCGTGCCGGAGCACCTGCATGATGACGCGCGGGTGAACGTCCAGGTCGACAAGCAGGGTCGCGTAGGTACGCCGGGCGTCGTGCACGGTGATCTTCCGGACCCCGGCCCGGGCGCAGCGGGCGTCCCAGGAACGGTTGAAGTTGCGCGGTTCCCCCGCGCACGTGCGCGACCCTCGCGGCTCGACCTCGACACATGACCGTCCGCCTGGAGTCGCTCCCACCTGAAGATCAGGTGTATGGAGCTACCGCTGACAGCTTTTCGGTTGTCCTGGTGTGCCCGTGTCAGCTTCCCGCGGGACGGGCGGCGGTCGGCTGCGGCGGCCAGAAAGGCCACTCCTCGAACGAGCTGCAGCGCCCATCCTCGGCGAAACGCATGATCCACAAGTCGCGGTACTCCTGGTCAACTGGGTCGCCGTACCGGACCTCCACCCGCGCCACCGCAGTGTCGCCCTCGACCGCGACGACCTCACTGGCCATCTGGAACACCTCGTCAGGGCCGAACCGCTCGTCTTCCCACATCCGGGCGATGGCCGGCAGACCGATGACCCGTTTCTGGAAGGGCCCCTGCAGATAGCTCGCCTGTGCGGTGAAGATCGTGGCGAGCACCTCCGTCCCCGGCGTCCGCCACGCATGCTCGTACGCCGCGAGCCAGCCAGCCACCTGCTTCCTATCCATTAGCGCCAGTTTGCCATCTGACAGAGCGCTCGACGGCGGTATCCGGTCATGCCGGAATCCGGAGTGTCACCCAGGTCCTGATACCGATGTGTCACGCAGGTTCCGAGACCGGACACCGGCTGCCGGCACGTTCCAGGTTGGCATTACATGATGGGTTACGCCACATGGACCTAGCCCTCTCGCAGATCGCGGGCCAGCATCAGCGGAACCGAGTCAAGACTCAGCGGGAAGGTCCCGGGGTCGAGGTGGATGTGACTCCCAGACGGCGCACTTTCGTCCGAAAGGGCCAGGCACCACCGTGCGAGATCTCGCAGGCCGGGTCGGTCGCCGAAAATCTCGACTGAGCCATCCACGATCTCGATGGACACCGTGCCACCCTCCACGGGCGCCACAACGCCACGCGCGCTGTCGTAACCAGGCACCGATAGCACAATCTCGTCCATGCGAATGAGTGTGCCCCAGGCTCGGTCGTTGCTGGCCTGCTGTGTCACCGATTATCTGGGAGCCGCTGTGTCCGGCATCAAATGAAGCCCGACGGGCCGGCTGCCGGCCATGTCGAGCTCCACTTGATGCGTGACGGATTGCGTTCAGATGATCCGTTACACATCCGGCTAGACGATCTTGGGTGTTCCTGGTTTCAGGCTACTGCTCTTCAATCCCAAAAGTTGAACAGCAGCTCGCCGACGGTGGTCGGCTTCCAGTAGCTGATCTGGTCGTGCTCGCCGGGGGCGAGGGCGCTCAGGTCGACCTGTGACAGCGGGGTTCGTAGCTGGTCGACGGTGAGGACCTGGGTGTCGGTCAGGCTGATGATGGCGGCGGCGAGGTCAGGATGGTCGACGAAGGTGATGGTGAGGTCGTCGCGGGGATGGGCGAAGGCGATGAACGGCAGGGCGGTATGCCGCAGCACCGTGATGTGGTGCTCAGGGTGGGTGATGTCGATCGTGTGGAAGTTCGGTGTGACGTCGGCAGGAGTGACGCCGGTGACGGTCGCGTCGACGGTGCGGGCGGCCTGGTGGCAGATGGCGGTGAAGGCCCTGAGGTCCGCTTGGTCGCCGGGTGGCGGGTTGAAGCCGGTGGCTCCGGGCGGCAGCTTCATGGTCGGGCTCCGTGGTCGTCGCGGTCGGTGCAGGCTATCCGACGCTGTCGTGGAGGTTCGGGCTTGCGGACCTTGAACCGGGCGATGGGCTTGGTGGTCGTGCGAGGCACCTCCGTGAGGAGTTGGTCGCCGTCGTGGACGCGGAAGGTGGTGTCGGCGTCTTCGACGGTGACGGTTCGACCAGCGTGGCCGATGCCGACGTGGATCTTCTGACCGGCGATGACGAGGACGCCTCGGCTACTGATGCGTCGTTCGACCCGTAGTGGTGCTGATGGCGGTGACGGTGGTGGTCCGGCGGGTCGGCCGTCGCGGATGCGGGCCTGCTCTTGTGGGGTCAGCGGGTTGGGCAGGCTGCGTAGCAGGGTTCGGTCATTGTCGAGCAGGTGGAGGACGCCGCGGTCGAGAC